>JBDRPD010000001.1:0-78650 GCA_043827405.1 Elusimicrobiota bacterium
ATGGTCCCGACTTTTAGGGCCTTGGCCCGATGGGCGGCGGGGATGAGACGGGCGGCGGCATTCCCGGCCGCTCTGACGGACGCGTCGAAAGCGGTGCCTAGCTGCTGGAAGCTGCCGGAAAGAGTGGCGCCGCCGCCGCGCTGTTCATTTTCCTTTTTCTGATTGCGGCGCTTGGATAAATCGGGTATGTTTTGATCGCTTGCCACGTCGGTCCCGCCTAAGAGGAATTGGGACGACTGATGTCATTCCAGTTCGGTTTCGCGGGCTGATCGGGGATATCCAGAGGCTTATTATCTGGGAAAAGTTTCCGGCCCGGACCGTCTGTCCACTGCATGCTCTCTTTGCCTGCGTCCTCTACCACATTCTTCCCGACGTCTGTGGCAGCGTTTTGCCCCGCATCTTTCGCGACGGTCTTTCCCGCTTCCGTCGCTGCCTCCTCTGAAGCTTTCTTGGCGGCATCGCTTGCTGTTTTCTTCAGTAATTCCTCCTTCGCCTTCTCTTCCGCGGCCTTTTTCATCGCCGCCTCGGCGTTGGCTGTTATCTCCGCACGTGCAGACTTGGCCGCCATAACGCCGAAGATCGCGGTCAAGGTCCCCAGCATGGTGTAGATCGTGCCCTGGCCTTTCTGGCCCATGGCGATCATGGCGACTCCCATCAAGCCAACTATAGCTCCCAGCGCCGCGGCGGCGTAGCCGAAGCCCACCGCTACGGGAAGGAGCCAGGAGAATAATGGGAACTTTCCGAGCAAAGCGCAGATCGTGGCGATCAACAGCATAATGCCCGCAAGCTTGAGCAGTTGGGCCGCCATATCGGACATATCCTGCCACGGGGTGACATTGTTTCCCTTAATACAGTCTTTGTGATTGGGCGACGCGTCGCAGTCTACTTCGTCGCTGCCCGTTTTCCCTTGTCGGTTGCCAAAAGCCTTGCCGCTGTCGGAGGCTTTAAAGCTGTCCATGCCTTCCGAGAGCCCCTGCCCGCCGCTGGAAGTCAGCCCCGAGCCGTCGATCGGCGTCGCATTGCCGCCGATGGGATCCTCCGCCCCGGTGAATGCACCGTCGGCGGTATAGTGCGCCTGCTCGCCGTCCGTCGCGGCCGCGAACTTCGACAGCGCCGCCGACTTCTCGACCTGACGCAGAGCGCTCGCCCCGCCGCTGCCTCCCCGCCCGGTATTGCCGCTCGCCAGCACCGCACGCGAAGAGCGCTTCCCTTGAGAAAGCTTGCCCTTGTCCGCATCGCCGTCCGGGAGCGCGCCGGCCTTGCCCGCTTTGCCGGCCATGCCCGCCAATCCGCCGACCGACAGTGAAGCACCGGAAGTCGCGCCGCCGGAGCCAAATGTCCCAATGCCGCCCTTGCCTTCGTCGCCGTCCTTCTTCTTGCCGTCCTCGCCAGCCCCCTTCATCAGGTTTTCCATCGACAGCTTCGCCGCGTCGGCGCCCAATGGCGCCTTGGAAGGATCATCAATCTCGAGACCGGAATCCGGGGCGTCGGCCGGGGCGTCGTCGGCCTCCGCCATCTCGTGAGCCTGCTCGGCCGAGCCCATGGCGCCTTTATTGGCGCCGGCGAACTGCTCCACCGAGTCCACCCCCGAAGGCAGATCGGAGCGCATCTCGCCGCCGTCGCCATGCGTCGGCAAATTCATATTGACCGCACTTTCGCGGCCGGAGGCTGCGGGCTTCATGACCTCGACGATGCCGTAGCCGGCGCCGACGGCCGCCGCGCCGATCAGCAGGCCGAGCGCGATCGGTGACTTTGTGATTGAAACAATCAAACCGGCGAGTCCCTTGCCGGCGGCGGCTGAGCCCCCGCCGCCTCCGACCACGGCCGGACCCTGGCCGAGCGCGGATTCCAGCGCCGATTTGGCGGTGGTGGAATATCCGGAGATCGGCGCGGCGCCCTTTTTCTTTTCTTCCTTTTCTTTGTCGTCAGCCATGGCTTCGCTCCCTTACATGACCCGGTTGCGCATGGAGAAATCGATTAAGGCCAGCAGTCCGGATGAGACCGAGGCTAAAGCGAGAAGCAGCGGCTGGTGCTTGCCGATGGTCAGCGCGATCGCCGCCAGACCGGCCGCGGTGCCGCCCGCCAGCATCAGAATGCCGCCCTGGGCCGTCTGTCCGTAAGACATCGCGATGTTAAAACCGATGCCGACGACCAGCATGGCGACCACCATGCCCCCCTTGGCGAGCAGCGCCGCCGGCTTCTTCATCCCCGCCATCGACAGCATGGCCGCTCCCATGAGCAATGCGTCGGCGAAGAGCAGCAGCATTCTGGCCATGTCGATGAAGCGCTGCCAGGGCGTTACGTCGACCTTCTTTTTTACCGCCGGAGGGCGGCGTTCGTTGACGTCGACGAAGCGCTTGTTCGTAGGAGGGGTGATAGATGAGCCCTTGCCGACGGAGCCCTGGCTGGTTCCCTCGCCCAGCGTGCTCGGACCGTCCGCGGCCGCACCAAAAGCCGCGGACTCGCTGGCATGGGCCATTTCGGGCTGCAGCTTCTTGCCGCCGACCGAGAGCTTGTTGGCATGCTGGAGCTGGTCGAAGGCGCTGACTGCGGTCATGCCGCGGCGTCCGCCGCCGCTCTGGGTGATGCGGCCGCGGGCGCTGACCCGCTGCTTGCGCCGGCGGTCGCCGAGCTGGGTCCCTTTGAGCTGGGCCGAGGTCGCGGCGCCTCCCCGAGTGATGCCGCTGTTGATCTTCCGCAGGTTCGCCTTGGCGAGGAGCGCTCCGCCGCCGGCGCCGTCCCGCTGGGTATCCGCCGCCCCTTCGCCGTCAGCTCCCTCAGCGGCGGCGCTGGCCGCTAATTCGTCGGCGAGTTTTTCGGCGTCAAGACTTTCCGCGGAATCTTCGGTATCCTGCTCGGTCCCTTCCGCACCGGGCGTTGCCAAAGCCCCCTTATTGGCGTCGTTGAAATAGTCGAGGGAACCGCCGCCCAGTGCATGGTCGCCTTCGGCGGAGTTCGCATTGGCGCGCGCTTTGCCGGTGAAAACCGATCCGGAGCGGCCCGGCTGGCCGAAGAACGCGGATTTAATCGCCGGGCCGAAGAGTACTATGGTCGCGACGGCAGCGAGCATGCCGACCGACAGTAGGCCCATCCCGGCGGGGCTATCCAAAACGGTTGAAACCTGTCCCCAAAAACCGGCTTTTCCGCCGCCGGTTAACCAAGGGATAATTGGCGGGACTTTTCTTTCTTTTTTCTTCTTTTCTTCCGCTTCCGCGTGGCCGGGCTTAGCGCGCATATGCAGAGTGTTCTCCAAGATTAAGCGTAGGCCCGATTGGCAAAACTGTCAAGGGGATTGCAGGGGATTGCAGGGGATTGCCGGAGACAGCGGTGATGCGACCAGGCGAAAATAGAGTGCGCTATCTTGTTGCACAAAGCAGGGCGGGAATCCGGATAACGCTGGATTAAGCTGCCGAAAAACAAGGCGCCGCGGCGGCCGTAGCGATCCGGATCCTTAAAGGCATCCGGATCGTTGACACAGCGCTGGTGCAATGCATTAAGAATGACATCGAGGTCGCCGTCAAATGAGGTGCAGACCTCTCCCAATGGTAGGTTGAAGCGCGGGAAGCGTTTCATTTCGACGCCGCGCTTCTCGCAGGCGGTGCGGACATCGACCGAAAGCTGGTAGAGAGATTTCTTGTTCCAGCGTCTGAAGTCAAAAGGCTCCTGGTACGGCTTGCTGCGAAAATCTTCCGGGACTTTCTCTCGCGTTGTTAAATACGGCACCAGCCGCCGGCGTCCGGCTTCGCTGCGGACAACGACCTCCATCTTTGGAGTCCCGGTCTTCCTGAAATGGCGGATGAACGGCGCTTGGCCCTTATCGTTCTCGATGCTGTAGATATTGATGGAGAGTTCGCCGGCCTCAATCATGCCGAGGATCAGCTTCTTGGGGATCCCCTGCAGGCGAATCCACGCCGTGCCGCCCATGGCGTCTATCAGCGAGCCGTCCGCTCCGGCGTAGTAGAAGAAGGTCGCGCCGGGATAGGCGGGATTCGCGCTGCCTTCGAGCTCGGCCTTAAAGCGTCCCTCCTGGGCGAGAATCCACTTGTAGAGCTCCTGTTCGGAAGTGCTGCGCGCCAGGGCGGTCGTTTCTCCCAGATAACGCTCGGCGAGAAAGCGCGCATGATTGGCGTCGGCAAGCTCAACGCCGCAATCCTTGGTGATGCGGCCGGCGGGATAGGGCTCAAATTTCCCTTGCAGCCGGGTGTCGCTATAGTTCAAGGCGGGGATGAGGAAGCCGTCCTGCGCCAGCAGCAGGACGCCGTGGGGGTTGAAGGCGGCGTCGATGCCGCTCTTGGACGATACGTCATAGAAGCGTGCCTCGCCGTAGCCATGGAGCGCTGGAATGCTGCTCAGGCTCGGCTCGGAGAAGGCCGGGACCAGCCGGCATCCGGAATCGAGCCCCATGTAGGCGTAGTTGTCGGCGGCGAGAGGGCGCAGAAACTTGTCGCGGTAGGCGCGCACGGCCGCTGTCTCGCAGGCAGGATCGGCGTGAGCGGGAGCATTCAGCAATAGCGCCAGCAAAACAAAAACGCGCATGCCGGATTCTAACATTTGCCGCTTTGGGCCCCGGCGGGCGCGGCCCGGGCGGATGGATGCGCCCGGCAAATCAGGCGCCGGTCGTCGTCGCGCCGCCCTGGGTAAAACACAACGTAAAAGTTGTATATTTTACAGGCCATGGGAAACCTGTACCGGCGGCCTGTCCGCACCGAGCAAGCGCTGAATGAAGCGGTTGTTTTTGTTAAGAGTGTTCCCAAAAGAGCGGCCCATACGTCGCCAGCGGAGTTTATGTTCGCCGTTCGGGCGCGACTCGGCCTGTCGCAGGTCGAACTGGCCGAACGACTGGATATGGCGCAGCAGCAGGTACAGCGTTTGGAGTCCGGCAAAGCGAACGCGAAACTCGGTACGTGGCGGCGCGTGTTTAATGCGATGCACTGCGATCTGCTGCTGCTGCCGAAGCCGCGACGGCATCTCGGCGAAGTGAGGGCTCGGCGCGTCCTCGACGGGCAAGAATAGCCGCGGCTACTTGTGAATCAGGAAGACGCTGCCGCCTTTAAGCTGCGTTACCAGCTTGTCGATATGCTTCATGTCGACCGCGGGGCAGCCCCAGGAGCGGCCGATGCGGCCCTGCCGGCGGGCGTAGGCTTTTGAGACGTACTTGGCTCCGTGCATGACGATGGCGCGGGCGAGCGCGTTGCTGTTGCTCGCTTCCTTGCCGTGGAGCTTCATGGAGCGGCCATGCTTGCCGCGGTACTCGCCGCCGGTGACGTAGAGGCCGAGCGAGCTCTGATGCGTCTGGTTGCGGTTGGAGAACTTCTCGGCGTAGCGCATGCCCGAGCCCGAGCCATGCGCCACCAGGTAGCGCTCGACCTGGCCGTCCTGCATGCGGATAACGTGCATGCGCTCCTGGTCGGAGGGCTTGTTGAAATCGATGACCGTCACGTAGCGCAGGTTGTCGACCCGGCGGGCCTTCAGGTAGCGGATGGCCTTGTCCACCGCCGCCTGCGGGATGCCGGGAAAGCTGCGCTCGATGTGCGCGGAGAGAGCCTTGAACTGATAGGTCGAGCGTACGGCCTGCGGCGTCATGATGGGCCGCCCGGCGCCGATGGCCGGGACGCCCTCGGCCCGCGCCGCGCCCGGAATAAGAGCGGCGGCCGCCATTGCCAGCGCCGCCGCCGCCCAACGCATCGCGTTCCGTCCCATGCCCCACCTCCCGGTCCTGCCCATGGCTGCTAATAGGCTAATCGGAAATAGGTCCGAAGACCTGTGCATAAGGACTAGGGAATTTCTAGGCCCAGGGTCCTATATTGTTGCCCTTGGGGCCCAGGCCTCCGGTCGGGAAAATTGTAATGCCTGGCGCATTATTATTAACTATAGGCGTCGTCGCAGGGAGAGAAGAGGGCCTATGGCATACAAGATTCTGGTCGTCGATGATGAAGACAGTGTTCGCCGCGCCATCCGCCGCATCCTGGAGAGCGACAACTATGAGGTCGCCGAGGCGGGAAACGGTTTAGAGGCGCTGGAATGGGTGCGGCGGAGCCTGCCCGACCTGATCCTGCTCGATCTCAATATGCCCAAGATGGGCGGGCTGGAGTTCCTGCAGGCGGCCCGCAAGATCAACGCCAACCTCGCCGTCATCATGCTGACCGCTTCGGTCGATGAGCAGGAAGCCGCCAAGACCATGGAACTGGGCGCTTCGGACTATATCACCAAACCGGTCGACGTCGATTACCTTCTTTCGAGCGTACAGGCCAAGCTGGCGCTGCAGGGCGGTTAGGACGCGCACGACGTCATGAGCGCCGGCAAGAGCCCATGGTCCGTTCATAGATCGTTCGGCGACGATACGCTCGTATTCCGGCTGCTGATCGCTTTCCTTCTCCTGGTCTTCGCGGTTTTTCCGCCCGCCGGCGCCCGCTCGGCATCCTGGCCGGTCTATGCGGTGATCGCCCTCTATGTCCTGACGCTGCTGTACTTATTCCGGCGCGAGCGCAGGCAGCGCGGGCTGCGGGAATGGTCACCGCTGACGGGCAGCCTCATCGATATCGTCGCCATTACCGGGGTGCAGCTTGGGCTGCATGCGGGAGGCAGCGACCTCTGCCTGGCCTACGTAATCGCGATTCTCATCTCGGTAAAGCGGATGGATTTCCGGCACAACCTTTCCGTCGGCATCGCCGCCTGCGCGGGGTACGGGCTGTCGCTGTTTCAGTACACGCATCGCAGCGAGGTCCTTACCTCCGGCTTTCTTATGCGCTTTCCGTTTCTCGTCGTTGTCTCGGCCTTCACCATGCTGCTGTCGCAGAAGCTTAAGAAGGCGCGGGACGCGCAGCGGGATGCCAATACCCGACTGCGGGAGGTCAACGAAACTCTTGAGGAGAGGGTTCGCAGCGGCACCCGGGATCTGAGAAAGGCGGTCGTCCGGCTGCAGCTCATGAACGACCTTATGCAGGACGCGATGCGCCTTGAGAGCCTCGAGCAGTTATGGCCCCTGCTGTCGGCGCATCTGAAGCTGGCCCTGGCGTGCGAGCGGGCGACCTTCTTCGTGCAGAACGCGCAGGGCGATCTCGATTCGATCTACGCCGACAATATGAACGAGCCGATTCACCTGCCCCGGGGCAAGGGGCTCGCGGGGGCCGGAGCGAAGCTGAAAAAACCGCTTATCATCAACGACCCCTACAACCACCCGGACTTTGTGGTCAAGGTGGACGTGCAGAGCGGTTTTCGTACCCAGAACGTGCTGGCCTGTCCTCTGGTGCGGGATGAGGAGGTGACCGGAGTCGCCGAATTCATCAATAAGGAAGGCGGCTTCACCGAGGAGGATGCGGAGACCCTGCTCTACGTCGCTCCGGGAATTCAGATCCTATACGACAAGCTGAAGGGCGATACCGATCGCGGTATTATGCAGGCTTCGCTGACGCAGTCCGAGAAGTTCGCGGCGCTCGGCCGGCTTATGGCGGGGATGTCCCACGAGATCCGCAATCCGCTCACCGCCATACTCGCCAACGCCCAGCTGCTGCTGCGGCGTTCCGGCGTCGAGGGCGAGTCGCGCGAGATGCTCGAGGATATCGAGCACTGCACCAGGCACTGCGAAGAGCTGCTGACCAGCCTCCTCGTTTTCGCCCGCAAGTCGCCGAAGGAAAAGAGCCCGCATGGGATCGACGGCATCATCGAGCATTCGCTAAAGCTGTTCGGCAAACGCTTCGCAGTCTCCGGCATCGAAGTAAAGCGGACGTCCGCTCCGGGGGAGCCCGCCGTTATGTGCGACGCCGTCCAGCTGCAGCAGGTCATCGTCAATATCCTGGGCAACGCCCAGCAGGCGATGGCCGAGGGGGGCGTCGTGACGCTGACGACGAGCGTCGCCGCGCAGCGCGACTTTCGCGCCGGCCGGGCCCGGGCCGCCGGGCGCCGGGATTCCGCGACCGATTCACATCCTCCGGGCAGCCTGAAAAGCGTGCTGACCGCCGGCGGCGCGGCCGCTCCCGACACACCCTCCTTCGTCGTGCTGGATATAGACGACAGCGGGGCCGGGATTCTCCCGGAGGCGCGCGACAAGCTGTTTGACCCCTTCTTCACCACCAAGGAGCCCGGAGCGGGAACGGGCTTGGGGCTCTCGGTCAGCCGGGAGATCGTGGAGCAGCATGGCGGGCTGCTGCTGTGCGGCGACAACCCCTCGGGCCAAGGCGCGCGCTTTACGATCGCGCTGCCGCGGCACCGCGACGCCGCTACTTGATGCGGCGGCGCAGCAAGGTCGCGCGCAGGAAGTCCTGATCCGTCGGGTCGAGGGCTTTGCCGGCCAGCACCTGGATATGGATCGGCTGGACCAGAACAAAAAGCTCATTAACCACCCGCATGTCGGCCGGCATCTTCCAGCCCAAGGATAGGCCCATGCGCAGGAAAGAGAGGTGGCGCAGAGTTTCCTCGAAGCTGATCGAGCGCGCCTGGGTGAGGATGCCGAGCGAACGGTAGACCAGGTCCTCGAGGCGCAGCTTGCGCCCGCCGGAAGAGAGCGAAGCGCGCGCTTCGGTTTCCTTGCGGATCAGGCTCTTGACCATCTTGGTGATGCCGCCGATGATTCCCTTTTCGCTCGGTCCCAAAGTGACGTTGTTGGAGAGCTGGTAGAAGTCGCCCATGACCTGGGTGCCTTCGCCGTAGAGGCCGCGGGCGGTGATCCCGATCTTCTTAAGCGAGGCCAGGAGGGGGTTGATTTGCCCGGTCATCCCCAGCCCCGGCAGGTGGACCAGGCAGGACGCGCGCAGGCCGGTGCCGGCATTGGTCGGGCAGGAGGTCAGATAGCCCCACTTCTTGTCGTAAGCGATCTTGAGCCGGGCGCTTAGGTCGTCATCCAGGGCGTCAACGGTCTGGTGCAGTTCCGGCAGGCAGAGGCCGGAGTCGATCCCCTGCAGCCGCATATGGTCTTCTTCGTTGACCATGATGCTCAGAATTTCCTGGTCGCCGACCACCACGCCGCGCCGCTGGGGCGAGGAGGCCAGCCGGTTGCTGATCAGGTGCCGCTCGACGAGAAAGAAGCGGTCGATCGGCTCCACGGTGTCGAGCTCGATGCGCGCCGCCTTGGCCAGCGGCGGGTGCGCGGCCGCGGCCGCGAAGACGGAGTCGAGCACGGCGCGGGCCGAGTCCGCATCCGCCGTCGGCGGAAAGCGCCGGCCCTCAAGGTTGCGGGCCAGCCGGATGCGCGAAGAGAGCACCACGTCGTTGTGCGGGCCGGTGGGCCGCGCCCAGCTCATTTTGAACTGGAGCATGTTTTTCAGCTGCATTCCTTCTCCAGCGCCTTGAGGCGGTCGCGCAGCTGCGCGGCTTTTTCAAAGTCTTCGCTCTTGATCGCCTGGCCCAGCGCCGTCTTCAGCCGGGCAAGGGCTTCCTCGGGGGCGAGCGGCGGCGACTTGCCGCCATGGCTCGTGCAGCCATGAATCTCCTGCAGAATTTCCTCAAGCGGTCCGGCGAAGCTGCGGTAGCAGGCGGCGCAGCCCAGAAAGCCGCTCTTCTTCAGCTCGGCGTAGCTCAGGCCGCAGCTCTCGCACTTGAGCCGGCGCCGTTCGCCGGGGCTGCGCAGTGGACCGAAAGACGAGAGGAGCGCGGCGAGCGGGGCGCCGCTTGGACTGGATGGCCCGGTCTCGATCTCGCGGGCGCAGTCGCCGCAAACGCGCAGCTCGCGGACCGTATTGTCCGCCAGCTGGGTGAAGACTATGCTGGCTTCCTTTTTGCCGCAGCGGGAGCAGAGCATGGATTATTCAAGGCGTCCGTCGGCCAGGCGGATGATGCGGGTGGCGGCCGCCGCCGCATGTTCGTTATGGGTGACCATGATCACGGCCACCCCGGTGCTTTCCGCCAGCTCCTTGAGCTTGGCGCAGACGGTTTCGCCGTTCTGCTTGTCCAGGTTGCCCGTCGGTTCGTCGGCGAGCAGTACCGCGGGGCTGTTGATGAGCGCCCGCGCGATGGCGGCGCGCTGGCGCTCCCCGCCGGAGAGCTGATGGGGGAAGCGGTCGTGGAGTCCGCCGATGCCGAGCTGTCCCAGCAGCGCGCGTGCCTTCTCTTCCTGCCGCGGCTGTTGCGCGATGCGGCTGGGAAGCGTCACGTTTTCGAGCACCGTGAACTCGGAGAGCAATGAGTCGAACTGGAAGACGAAGCCGATTCGGCGGCAGCGCATGGCGGCGCGGTCATCCTCGGAGAGCTCGGTGGTCCGGCGGTCGAAAAGCCGAATCTCGCCGGAAGTGGGCCGGTCCATGAGGCCGAGGAGGTTGAGCAAGGTCGACTTGCCGGAGCCGCTGGGGCCGAGAACGACGATGAACTCGCCGGCCTGCACGCGCAGGTCGAAGTCATGCAGGGCTTGTACCGGCCGCTCGCCTTGGCGAAAGACGCGGCTCAAGCCTGTGGTTTCCAGCACCGTGTCAGCCATAGTGGATGGCCTCGATGGGGTCGACCCGGCTGGCCCGGTATGCCGGATAGAGCGTCGCCATGATCGACAGCAGCAGCCCGCAGGCGACGATGCTCAGGATGTCGCGCGGGTACACGGCGACCGGCAGCCGCGAGAGATAGTAGATGTCGGCCGGGAGCTCGATCAGCGGGTAGTGGTGCAGGAACAGGCAGATGGCGAGGCCGAGGATGACGCCGAATATGACGCCGGAGGCGCCGATGATCGAGCCGACCCATAGGAAGATGCGCAGAATCTGGCGCCGCCCCGCGCCCATGGCTTTGAGCAGGCCGATGTCGCGCAGCTTCTCGGTGCTCATCAGAATCAGGTTGGAGGCGATGTTGAAGGACGCCACCAGAACGATCAGGGTGACGATGATGAACATGACGTACTTCTCCAGCTTCAGCGCCGCGAACAGGGTCTGGTTCATCTGCATGAACGAGCGCACCGTGAAGTCGAAGCCCAGAGTGCGCTGCAGCCGCGCGGTCACCGCTTCGGTGCGGTGGATGTCGGTCAGACGCGCCTGCATGCCGGAGAGGCCGCCGGGGGTCTTGAGGAACTTCGCGGCGGCCGCCAGCGAGGTGTAGGCCGCGCCGCTGTCGTACTCGTAATAGCCGGTCTTCAGCTTGCCTACGACTTTGAATTTTTTCAGCGCCGGGACGATCCCCATCGGCGTCGACAGCCCCTGGGGGGAAATCAGGATGATCTCCTCGCCGAGCCATACGCCGAGAGAGCGGGCGAGCTCCTCGCCGAGGACGATGCCGGGCATTTTGCCGGAGTCGATGTCGGACCATTCGCCCTCGGTGAGGTTCTTGGCCAGATCGTTGACTTGGAACTCCTGCTGGGGGTCGAGGCCCTTGAGCACGATGCCCGTCGAGCGGTCCTCGTAGGTGATGATGGCCTGGCCGAGCACGAACGGCGAGATCGCCGCGATTTCGGGCTGGCGGCCGAGCTCGTCGCGCAGCTGCGCGGCGCGGGCTGCGCTCATATGGCTGTAAACCGTGAGATGCGACTGGGCGCCGACGATCTTCTTGCGGATGTCGGCCTGAAAACCGTTCATGACCGAGAGGATGACGATCAGGGCGGCGACTCCGATGGTGACGCCGGCGATGCCGATATAGGTCGTGACCGTGGTGAAGAGTCCCTTACGCTTGGAGCGCAGGTAGCGGAGGGCGACAAAGAGCTCGAAAGGCACTATTCTTTCTTCAGGGTCGGGAACAGGATGACTTCGCGGATCGAGGGCGTGCCCGCGAGCAGCATGGTCAGCCGATCGATGCCGAAGCCGATGCCGCCCATGGGCGGCATGCCGTGTTCCATCGCCTCGACGAAATCTTCGTCCAAAAGTTCCGCCTCGTCGTGGCCGCCGGCCTTTTGTTTGGCCTGCTCGGCGAAGCGGGCGCGCTGGTCCTCGGGATCGTTGAGCTCGGTATAGGCGTTGGCGACTTCCATCCCCGAGATAAAGAGCTCGAAGCGCTCCACGAGCGATTCATCGACGCCGCCGCCCGTGCGCTCCTTGCACTTGGCCAGCGGGGTGATCGCGGTGGGATGGTCGAACAAGAACGTCGGCTCCTGGAGCTCGGGTTCGATGAACTTCTCAAGCAGCCGGTCGAATATTTTGGCGTCCGGGGTGTCCGCTTTCGCTTCGATCGCCTTGGCGGCGGCGAGCTCGCGGAGCCTGCCGCTGTGGAAACCCTTGCCTTCGAGAATTTCGTGGATGTCGGCGCCGACCTTCTCCCGCCAAATTTCCGGCAGGTAGAGCCGGCGGTACGGCGGCTTGAGGTTGATCTTGCGTCCCTTGTAGTCGACGGTTTCGATGCCGAGCGCGGCGCAGGCGTCGTCCATCATGCGCTCGAAGAGCGCGGCCATGCCGTGGTAGTCGGTGTAGGCCTGGTAGGCCTCCAGGGTCGTGAATTCCGGGTTGTGGCTGGTGTCGATTCCCTCGTTGCGGAAGATGCGGCCGATCTCGTAGACCGCGGGGAAGCCTCCGACCAGCAGCTTTTTGAGGGGCAGCTCGGTGGCGATGCGTAAAAACAGGTCGGCGTCGAGCACGTTATGGTGCGTGACGAAGGGGCGCGCGGTGGCGCCGCCCGCCTGGTGGATGAGGATCGGAGTCTCGACCTCGAGAAAGCCCAGATTCGAGAAGGTGCGGCGGATCGACCCGATGAGCCGGGAGCGGATCTCAAAGCCCCGGCGCACCTCCGGATTGGCGATCAGGTCCAGGTGGCGCTTGCGGTAGCGCGTGTCGGTGTCCTGCAGGCCGTGCCATTTTTCGGGCAGACCGCGCAGCGCCTTGGCCAGTACGGTGATGGATGCGACCTCCACCGACGTCTCGCCGGTCCTGGTTTTGAAAATGGTCCCTTCGATGCCGATGAAGTCGCCGACGTGAATTTTTTTCTTAAACAGCTGGTAGGGGTCTTCGCCCAGGATGTCGCGCTTGAGGTAAAGCTGGAGCTTGCAGCCGTCATCCACGATGTGGGCGAATGAGGCCTTGCCCATGATGCGGGTCTGCACCACGCGGCCCGCTACCCGGACCCGCGTCTCCGTCCGCTGCTCCGCCGCGAGCCCCTCGCCGTGCGCCGCCGCCTCGCGCGCGGAGACCCGTCCCTCCCAGTTGTGCCAGCGGTGAGGGTAGGGGGGATGCCCGGCTTCCCGGAGCTGCCCGGCGACATCCCGGCGATGCGCGTATGCGTCTTCGGCCATCTAGCTCGCCACTTCGTTCTTCCCCGAGAGGATGCTGGATATCAGCTCGCGCAGCATCTTCGGGTCGAACGGCTTCTGGACATAGGCGGCGACATTAGGCGCCATCTCAAAGAGCTCGCGCATCTTCTGGCCCTTGGCGGTCAGGACCAGGATCGGAATCTTCTTGGTCTTATCCTCTTTTTGCAGGCGCTGGTTGAGCGCGTAGCCGTCCATGACGGGCATCATGATGTCGAGGATGATGAGGTCCGGGATCGGCAGGTTGTCATCGGACGGCTCGACGCCCAGGCGTTCGAGCGCTACCTGGCCGTTGTTCGCCTCCAGGATTTGATAGCCGTCCTGCTTGAGAACAAATGTGAGCAAGGTGACGATCTCGGGTTCGTCGTCTACGATTAGTAAAGTGGACATGGCCTTATTCAGGTGCTCCTTCGCCGAGGATTTCGGCGATCAGCCGACGCAATTCCTTGGGATCAAACGGCTTTTCCAAATACAGCGTTTTCCGGTTGGGCAGCTCGAAAAATTCCTGGACTTTGCCTTTCGCCGACAGGATGATCATCGGGATGGAGCTGAGCGACTCCACGCGGTTGAGCCGCCGGGCGAAACCGGGGCCGTCCATGACCGGCATCATCAGGTCGAGGATGATGAGGTCCGGCAGGTCCTCCGGCCGGCGGGGAGCCGCCGGTTCCACGCCCAGCACCTCCAGGGCCTTCGCGCCGTTATGCGCGCTGGATATCCTATGGCCGTCCTTCTGCAGCAGGAACGTCATTAGAGTGATGACGTCCTGCTCATCGTCGATAGCCAGAATATGCGCCATAAACCGCATTCTACCGGTTTCCCCACGGGGCGTCAATGGACTAGGCGTTGGGAGCGGGGGCTTAGAGCGGCCGCTTGCGGTCGTGGAGCCGGCGCAGTTCCTGCTTGATCGCGCTGCGGGTGTTCGCGACGGGGCCGGCCCGCAGCGCCTTGCGGAAGAATTTTTCGGAGTAGTCGAATTTGTCTTCCTTGACCAGGCATAGACCCATGCCGTAATAGGCGTCGGCCACCGCGGGGCCCCGGAGCGACAGCTGGATGGCGAGGCGCAGGCTGCGGGTGAAGTACTGCTGGGCGCCTGCGATACGGTTTTCCTTGTACTCGATCATGCCGAGGCGTTCCAGGTAGCGCACCCGGCGGGCGTCGTTGGCGTGGATAAGGGTGTCGACCGTCTCCAGCTCCTTTTTGGCCTCTTCCAGCAGGTCCAGGTCGATGTACTCGCCGGCGCGCCGGAGGTAGCTGTCGGCCGTGATGCGCTGCGGCATATTCTTGACCGGCCGCGTTCGCCGTCCCGAGAAGAGCGGGCGGTCGTGGCCGCCCCAGCGGGCGGTGACGCTAAACAGGTGGGAGGAGCCGAGGTCGCCGAACGGCGCAAAGGCATAGTCGAAGATAAAATAGTTCGCGCTCCAGCCGACGCCCGCCGTGACGCCGGGCCCGGCGTCATTGCGCGTATTGAAGCCGATGCGAACCGGTACCGTCGGCACCGGGTGGAACTCGGCTCCGCAGGCGATGCGGACGCTGTCGCTGCGCTCTTTGGTGACGTCGAAGGCGGCGGTATGCGTGCGCTGCATGAGGTCGAAATCGAAGGAGGCGCCCATCCGGATATTGAGCGGCAGGTTCTCCTTGGCTCGTTCGAATTGCGTGGTCGAGCCGATGTTCTGGAGCGCGATGCCCAGGCGCAGATCGGGCACGTTGGAAATCTCGTACAGGGCGCCCAGGTCGATCGCCCGGGCGGTGCCGACGGTATTGTCGACGCTTTCGCGGATGTACTTGACGCCCACGCCCAGGCTCAGCAGCTCGTGCACGACCCGGCCGTAGCCGACGGTGAAAGCGAAATCGGTCAGCGCCGCGCCGCCGAGCCCCGCGCCGCTGGGGTTGGATACCGTGGTGCGGGGGATGTCGCGCATGCTTAGATAGTTGAGGTTCAGCCCCCAGCCCCGGCGCGCCGCGAAACCGAAGTACTCGCGCGTGATGCCGAGGATGTGGCTGTTGTGCATGAAGGTCAGCTCATGGTCGGTAATCCGGCCGAGACCGGCGGGGTTGTACAGCAGGGCGTTCGAGTCGGTGGCCAGCGACGTGTAGGCGCCGCCCAAGGCGGCGGCGCGGGCGTTGGCGTCGAGGAACAGGAAGGAGAAAGGCTCCCCGCCCGCGGCGGCGGCCGCGGCTTCGCGGCTCCCGCCCAGGAGCGTCAGCGCCAATATGAGCAGTCGCAGTCCGTTCATCGTATGATCAGCAGCTTCCGTATGATCGCTTCCTGGCCGCCGCTCTTGATGACGGCGACGTACCCGCCGGTCGCCACGTCGCGGCCGTCGCGGTTGCGGGCGTCCCACTGAATCCGGCCGGAAGCCACCGAATTGAGGTCGGTTACCAGCTGGCCCGCTAGGGTGTAAATCTTTATGCTGGTCCCTTCCGGCAGCAGATCGAAGATGATGCCCGAGTTCGGGTTGCCGGAAGCGTACGGTACGCCGTCATCGGTGAGCGTGTTGTTCGGCCGGTACGGGACGGGGTAGACCAGGATAGAGCCCAGGTCCGAATGCTTGGGCGCGAAAAGCGCGAAGATGCTGAAATGCGGCGTTTCGCCCGTGACGGTGCGGTTGCGGGTGTCCGCCGTCGATGCGAAATCACGCGTCCAGGAGCCCGCCGCCGCGTCGTAGTAGTAGATTTTCAGTTCGCTCGCCCGTACCGACGTGCCGTCGACGAAGCCGTCGCCGTCCTCGTCGGGGTAGCCGATGCTCAAAGTCGCCGTCTGCCCGCCGCTGAGGTCGGTCTGGCTGGGCGTCAGCGTGATCTCCACGCTGGTCCCGATCGGGGTAACATCGCTTCGCGCCGCCGGCGTGGTGGTCGGGTTGTTGGTTATGGTTACGGTTTTGGTGGACTCGTTGAGGGCGCCCGCCGGGATGCTCAGCCGGGTTACTTGGGCCTTGGACGGGTCGGCCGCCCGAACGCTGCTGAGCGCGCCGTTGTTGATCACCTGCTGCAGCTTGACGCGGGCGCCCCCCGCCTGGCTGTTCTCGTTGATGTCCCAGTTCGCCGGATCCACCTCGATCAGGACCGAGGGCGGGGCGGGATCGGCCGCGGCGCTCCGGTCGGTGGCGACCGCGCGCAGGTTGTAGCCGGTAGCGGGCAAAGGCAGGGTCTTTACGTCCCAGTGCACAAGGTACGGGTAGGTGGTGTCCGGATTGGGATTGCTGTCGCTCGCGGGAGGGATGTCGATCCACACCGTATCGGTCGAGTGCTTGTACTGGAACAGCACTTTGCTTACGCTTTCGGCCGCGCCCTGCGTGATGTCGGCGGCTATCGTCACCCGGTCCCCCGCGATCTTCTGTCCGCTGCGGGGGGAGCGGATGGAGGCGCGCACGTCGGGCAGGGCGTCGGCCGCCCCGGCCGTGGCCGTGACGGTGAAATTCGTCTCCTCCGTGCCGCAGGAGTTTTTCGCGCGCAGGCCGAAGGTGTAGGCGGCGCTCGACGTCAGCACATTCGTGGTGAACGTGGTGACCGTTGAGGTGAATACGGCGAGCGGCGCGGAGTAGTTGACGACTTCGGTTCCGCCGTCGAAGTACAAGCGGTACTGGGAGGCCAGCGCGTCCGGCGAGGGCGTCCAGTTGAGCGCTACCCGGCGTCCGGACAGGCTCTCGGCGGTCAGCCCGCTCGGCGCCAGCGGGGTCGAGCCCAAGGTCTGGAATTCGGCGATGGCGGCGAAATCCGTGGGTACGCCGTCGCCGTTGAGGTTGCGGATGCGGAAGTAATAGGTCGTGCAGCCGAGCAGGCCGAAGTCGGTATAGCTGGTGACGGCGCCGGTGGCGATCGTCGTAAACGTCGCGTTGTCGGTCGAGCGCTGGATATCGGCGAGCGTATGCGCGGGGTTGGTGTTGCTGTTCCAGGAGAACGCCGCGCTGGAGCCTTCGATCTGGGTCGTCACCGCGCCGGTCGGCGGCATCGCCAGGGTATAAATCGTGGCGGTGGGCGTCAGCGGTCCCCCGCCCAGAACGTGCAGCGGCTCGATGAATATCCCGTAGGCGGTATTTGTTTCGAGCGCCACCTCGTCGAGCGTCGTCACCGACGGGTTGGCGAGTAAAGTGGCCGGCTCGGACGCGCGGTAGACGTTGTAGCTGGCGGCGTCGGCGGATGCGGTCCATGACCAGGTAACCGACGAGATGCCCAAAGTGGTGCCGACCGGGGTGCCCGGACGGGTGGCGCCGTCGGCCCAGTTGATCAGCCCTCCCGGGTCGCCGTCGAAGCTCTCGCCCTTATAGGCGCCGGTGGACTGGAAGAACAGCCAGGCCAGCGCGGGGTTGGCGCCTTCCACCCGGACGTTGTAAGGGAAGGGAGCAGCCGTAAAGTCGCGCGACATTCCGAAAGCGATGCTGTAGAAGGTCGCGTTCGAGGTCAGGTTGCGGACGGTGAGGTAGCTATTGGTCGCGCCGGTGATGCCCAGATAGTCGAAGGCGGCGGTGGATATCAGGACCCCGGCGCTTCCGGAAAGCTGGATGCCGTTGCCGTCCATATTCGTCATGGATGACAGGCGGGCGCTGAATGCTCCCGAGGAAACGAAGGAATAATAGGTCGCCGCGGAGTTGAGGCGGTCCATGACCGTATAGGCGGCGTTGGCGCCGAGGAGCTGCAGGCCGCCGCTCGGCGCTACCGTCAGCTTCGAACGGCCGGCATTTAAGGAAGAGGCCGCGGGCCCGAAGAGGAACCGCTTCTGCTTATTGGAATCCTGCGGTGTCGAGACCAGGGCGAACTCCAGCCGGTCGCCTTCGAGCGGCGTGGCGGCGCCGGTAAAATTGACCCTGAACAGCGGGCTGGCGGCCGGGATATCGATGCCCGAAAGGTTGCCGGCGAAGATATGCATGTCGACGCCTGAAGATGAGCCGTCGACATGCCACTGGTTGTCGCGGTACTCGAAGGTGATGAGCTGGCTGACGACCGTCGCGTCATAGGTCTGGGTGACGGCGAGGCTGTGGTTCGGTCCGCGCATCGCCCGGGGGACGGTCGCGGTTGAGGCGTAGAGCGGGGCGGTGTAGTCGAACGTCCAGGTCGAGCCGGATATCTCATGGCTGCCGTAGAAGCGCGCCGTGCCGGTGGCGTAATCCTGGTGGTAGGACAGCAGGTAGGTCCCCTGAGTGTCGAAGCCCGTCGTAGCGATGCCGCCGGCGGGGTGAACCCGTGCGGCCTTGAGCGTCAAGTTCTCGACGCCGCCGGCATTAAACATCACTTCGCCGGCGGTGTTGGGAAAGGCCGCGCCCTGCGCGTTGTAGCCGATACCGCCGTTCGCAAATACCGCGTTTGCCGCCCCGTCGATGAACAGCCCGGCGCCGCTGTTGGCGAAGGTATTGCCGCGCGCCAGCAGGTTCGCGCCGCCGGATATGCGCAGACCGTGGCTCGCATTGGCGAAGGTCGGGTTGCCGATAAGCATATTGTTGTCGGAGCCGCTGTCGGTAAGCAGCCCGGTGCTGGCATTGGTGTAGACGTTGTTGTCGAGCAGCGTGTTGCTGTCGGCGCTCTGCAGCCAGATTCCCTGGACCCCGTTGGCATATGAGCGGTTGCCGCGCAGGTGGTTGAAGCGGCTGTTGCTGACGAGAATGCCCGCGCTGGTATTCGAGAAGGCATGGTTGTTCGCCAGACGGTTGTGGTCGGCGCCGTTGGTCAGGAGAATGCCGTAGGCTCCGTTGCCGCCGGCGACGCTGCCGTAGACGTCGCTGCCGACGGAGGCGTTGTCGAAGACCAGCCCCGCATCGGCGCCGGCATGGAACACCAAGCCGACCAAGGTATGCGATGAGCTGCCGCTGAAGCGCAGGCCGTTGAAGCCGCCGCGAAACACCGCGCTGGAGATCGAGCCGGCGACGCCGCCGCCGTCGAACGTCACGCCGTATTTGCCGGAAGCGTTGGCGCCGAGCTCGCTGAAGAGGGCGTCGACAACCGCGAAGCTGGTGGCGTTGGTCGCCAGGTTGCGGACATAGGCGGCGTTCGCGGCGCTGTCGGTGCCCGCCGAGCGCACGCTGACGTTGCGCGAAAGATTCGCCGCCACGATCGGCGTAGTGCTGCTTTGCGTTCTGGCGGCGGCAAGGCCGCCGCTCCAGGAGATGGTCAGCGGATTCGTTCCCGTTATCGACGTGATCGTCCGCGTCTCCGCCGTCGCCGTGCCGTTGCCCGCGGTCGGTCCGATTAGGATGTCGTCGCCGACGGCCCAGCCGGTGGCGCTCGAGGCCGCGATCAGCAGCCCCACCTCTCCCGCCGGCAGCGGGTTCACGGCGAAACCATAAGGATACTTGGCGGCGCCTCGCGCCGTGAAGTCGCCGCCGGGACTGACGATGAGGCCGAACTCGCCGGCGGTGGAGCCGAGCGCCAGGACGAGCTCCGCTTTAATGCCGGAAGGGATGGCGTCGCCGGAGGTCCCCATGTCGAGATGTCCGCCGGAGCCGACCGTCAGGTCGCCGGCGACTATGGTCAGGCTGCTGTTCTCTACGCGGTCGAAATAGAGGGTGCCGAGAATGGTGGTCGTGGAGGCGGTGCCCGTCGAGACGTCCAACGATACGATGTCGCCGGGCGAGACGGTGACGGCGTTGCAGGCGGTGGGGATAAACGGCGGATACCAGGTCGAGAGCGCCGACCAGGGTCCCGACTGGATGCTGGAGAGATCGCTGCAGGCCGAGGGCGGCGGCGCGATGGTGAAGGAGGATATCCAGATATCGGGATTGGCGGCGCCCCGCTGGCCGGCGACATAGGCGGTATTGGCGGTCGTGTCGAGCGCGACGGTATAGGCCGCGTCGGTCCCACCGGCGCCGTCAAAAGTGGCGCTCGACTGCAGGACCAGGACGCGGCTGTACTCCGCGTACCAGGCATTGGCCGCGCCGGCCGATTCGGTCGCCTGGCCGGCCAGCACGACGTTGCCGGCGTTGCCGATCTCGAGTTCGTAGGCGGCATCCGAACCGAGGGCGGCCGAGCCGTCTACCGTAATGCTTTGCTGCAGAGCGAGGCTCGCGTTGAAGCGTCCCAGCCAGGCGTCGAGGTTCGGCCCGCCGTTGTCGATCTCTCCGGCGGCGAAGACATCGCCGTTGGGACCGACGGCGACCGAGGCGCCGCCGTCCGCGGTGCCGCCGCCGCCGGCCTGGGTGGCGCTGGTGATGAAGACCAGACTGCTGTCGTACTTGCCGATCCAGATGTCGGTGGGCGCACCGGCCGACGGGGGCAGGTCGCCGGCAAGGTAAATATTGCCGCTCAGGTCGAGCGCCAGCCCGTGCCCGCTGGCGAGCGATGGGCTCAGGCCCGTATTGAAGGCGGCGCTGGCCTGGAAGACCAGCGCCTTATCGAACTGCGCCAGCCAGATGTCGGTGTTGGCGCCGTTGACGGCGGTGCCGGCCAGCAGCAGTTTGCCGGCGTCGGTATGCAGGAGCTCCGAGGCCTGCGCGGCGGTTTCTCCGACCGTCGTGCTGCTGATCAGGTTGAGATTGGCGTCAAAGGAGGCGAGCCAGGTCTGCAGCGTGCCGTTGCCCAGCGTCGTGTAGCCCGCCGCGAATACGATATTCTTGCTGTCCACGACCACCGAGTAGGCGACGTCGTGGCCGCTGCCGGCGTCGCCGTTGAAGGTTGTGCTGGAGACCAAAGCCATAGCCGCATCATAGCGGGCGATCAGGAAATCGAGTCCCGGCGGGCCGCGGCTGGACTGCCCGACCGCGTAGAGCGAGCCGTTGGGGGCCAGTGCGAGATCGTGGATACGGTCCTCCGGGTCGGCCGGCGCCGGCGGGGAGGTCGTGGTCGCGGAAGAGGCGGCGCAGCGCTCGCCCTGCACCCCGGCGTCGTTGACGGCTTCCACGACGATCGAGTAAGCGACGTTGGGCGCGAGGCCGCCGATCTGGTAGGTCTCCGTCAGCGTCGGCTTTTGCGGCGTCAAGCCGTGGCTGACGTTTACCGCGTCGGCAAACTTTATATCGGTGTCGATGGCGTTGGCTTGCGCGTAGCGGATGAGATACTGCGCGGCCGTTCCGGTCGAGTTCTCGACGTCGGCGTAGGGCGCCGTCCATTGGATGGAGAGGGTGCTTGAAGAAACGGCGGTGACGCTTAGGTCGCTGATGGTCGCGGGGAGAGGACGCTGGGCGGTATGGCCGCCGCCGCCGGAATAGCCGGTCGAGGTCTCGGAGGAGATGCCGACGGCCGGCGCCTCGCCGGTCTCGAGGTAGCTCGCCGAGGTCATGGCGCGGCCGGCTTGGCCGAGGTTGTTGACGCGGTCGATATAGCCGGCGCTCTGGCTGACGGTGGCGCGCATGGGCGCGGGGAGCAGCAGGGAAAGGGCGAGCGCCGCCGGCGCGGTCAGCCGCGCGGGGCGCATTGGACTACCTTTCTCTTTGCTGTTCAAATTCCGGTTCCGTTAATGCCAGACCGTCCCGCCGACGCCTGCGCTATCGAAAGCGGAGAGGACGGTATTTGTCGAGACGACCATATTGACGCTGTTGCTGCAGTTCGAGCAGAAATACAGGATGCCCGCACGTCCCGGGATCATCGCTTCCAGCTGCGCCTGGGTGCGTGAATAGATGCCGATACCGCCGGCCACATCCAGCGCCGCGGCGGGAGTCGCTGTGCCGACGCCGACGCGTCCGCCGGTCACGACCAAGGTCGATATGCCGACGGAAAAAGCCGCCGGATCGCCGTCCACGATGAGAGTTCCCGAGCTCATGTGCAGCAAGGACGCGGGAATCGCCGTGCCCAGACCGAGCCGCCCGGCGCTGGTCAGGATCATCGATGAGGCGCCGACCTGGAAGGCGACCGGCGCGTTGCCGTTGATGAACAGGGTGCCGGAGCTTACGTTGACGACGCCGGTGGCGGCGCCGAAGCCCGGAATCAGGACCACGCTGCCGCCGGGCGCGGTGCCGGAGCCGCCGCCGCCGGTGATGACGACGTGGCCGCCGGGGATATTGTTGCCCGCGCCCTGGGAGGCGCCGCTGCGTACCTGGATCTCGGCGCCGGAGGCATTGATGCCGGTGGAGGCGCCGCGGATAATGACCGTCGAAGTGCTGGCCGCCGGGGAGTCGACGTCGACGTTGCCGCTCTGGATCAGGACGTTGCCGCCGGCCGCGTTGTTGCCGTCGCCGGCCAGCAGGCGGATGTCGCCGCCGCGCGTGCCGTTGGAGATGCCGCCGTCGTTGCCTTTGCCGCCGATGATGGTGAAGGAGCTGCCGTCGACCGCCGAGCCGCTGCGCGGCAGGATGATCTCGAGCGGCTTGGCCGTCGACTGCGTCAGGTCCTGGACGCGCGAGATGCCGCTCTCGGTGAGATGGTAGATCCCCGTTTTGAACCGCGCCGCGGTGAAGCTGGAGTTGGTATTGGTAAAGTCGTAGGTGCCGGCGAGGGTTCCGGTCGCGATATCGTTGGTGATCGTCGCGGTGTCGGCCCTAAGGGCTTGGAACGCGTAGCCGGCCGCCTGCACGCGCATGCGGGGGGCGAGCGCCTCGAAAGTGCCGACGCAGTCGCCGTCGGCGTCCACCTGCCGCTCGAGCCAGACGGCGTCATTGTTCTGAAAGATCGCGGCGGTGATGCCGCCCGATGTCGAGCCGATCTCCACGTCGAAGCGTCCTTTGGTCACGCTCAAGTTGCAGCGCGTTTCCGTAAACAGCGGCGCGGAGCAGTCGCCGCTTTCCGTGGCGCAGAGCAGGAACTTCATGTCCGTGGGCGTGTCCAGGGGCTGCAGCGTGGACTTGTCCAGGAGAAATCCCTGGTAGTTGATGGTCGGCGTGATGCCGGCGCGTGCGGTGCCGGTCCACAGCAGCGACGCGGCCAGGATGAGAAATAGAGTGCTGTTCTTTTTCATCGTAGTGCTCCTCGACAAGCCATATATAACGGCATCGGGCTAAATATATTTAAGCCCGGAAAGAATAATAATCAAGATGCGGCGCTGCCCGCGAATTCCCCTTACTAAAGAGGAAGCGCGTCAATATTCTGGGATATCATCGTTACAGGCCCGTTACAGCCGTGTTGCGATTTTGCGCTATAAATTTCAGTCTTTCTGGTGGGTGCGCCGGCGTTTAAGCTGGCGGACGCTGCGGTTGATGTCGGCGCGGGAGGCGGCCGACGGTCCGGCCTGGAGGGCTTTGAGGAAGAACTGCAGGGCGCGGTCGAACTCGCCCTCTTTGACCAGGCACCGGCCGATGCCGGCGTAGGCGTCCGCGACCGCGGCGCCGCCGAGACTGAGCTGGATCGCGATCTTGATGCCTTCCTGATAGTACGTCTTCGCTTGGTAGAGGCGGTTGCGGCGCAAAGCGATCGTGCCCAGCCGCTCGCGGTAGCGCACGCGTTTGATATCGTCGGATCGAATATGCGGTTCGAGCGCCTCCAGCTCCTCTTGGGCCGCCTCCAGCATGCCCATCTCCATAAACTCGTCGACGACATCGAAGTCGTCGGACGCGGCGAGCTTGGCCGGACGCTCCAGGCGCTGGGAGCCGCGCTTGGGGAGGCGCCGCAGGGGGATGCCGCCTTCCCAGCGGGCCGTTACGCTGAAGCGGTGGGTGAGTCCCAGGTCGCCGTAGGGAGCGAAGGCGTAGTCGAAAGCGAAGTTCTTGTGAATCCAGCCGATGCCCGCCGTGACCCGCGGTCCGGTATCGCTGCGCGTGGTGAAGCCGAGGCGCAGCGGCATGGCCGGCGCCAGGCGGGTCTCGACGCCGAAGGCGACAAGCAGGGCGTCGGAGCGCTCCTTCGACAGGTCGAGAGATACCGTATGCTCTTTGTCGCGGTACAAGATGTCGTAGGCGGCGCCGAGCCGGACATTGAGCGGCAGGCTTTCGCGCTTATCGAGGAATTGGACGGTGGGTCCGATGTTCTGGACCGCCGTTCCCAGCCGGAAATCGGGGTAGGACTGGCTGTTGTAGAGGACGCCCAGGTCCAGCGCGTAGCCTTCGGCCGAGATGCGGTCGATGCTTTCGCGCACGAACTTCACGCCGGCTCCGAAATTGAAATCGTCGCTGTAGGCCCAGCCGTAGCCCGCTCCCGCCATAATGTCCGACATGCCGGTGCGCCCCAGCCCGGTGCCGGTGGGGTTGTCGAGCGTGGTGCGCTGCACGTCGCCGAAAGAGAGGTAGTTGAGGTGCAGCCCCCAGCCGCGCGGCGCGGCATAGCCGATGTAGTCCTGGAAGACGCCCTGCGCATGGCTGTTATGCATGAAGGTCAGCTCATGGCCGTCGGCCTTGCTCAGGCCCGCGGGGTTGTACTGCAGTGCGTTGGCGTCGACGGCCTGCGCCGTGTAGGCGCCGCCCAGCGCCGAGGCGCGGGCATTGGCGTCCAGGAAAAGGAAATCGAAGACCTCGCCGCCGGCGGCGCCCGCCGGCGAAAGGCGGGCCCCGCAGAACAGCAGCGCCATGCTGAGCAGTATCCTCTTCATCGTATGATCAGCAGCTTCCTCACGACCCGTTCCTGTCCGGGGCTTTTGATTACGGCAAAGTAGCCGCCGGAGGCCGCGTCGCGTCCCGAATCGCCGCGGACGTCCCACTGTGCCCGGCCCGAGTTCCCCGAGTTGAAGGCGGCCACGCGCCGCCCCGAGAGCGTATAGATCGTTATCTCCGTGCTTTCCGGCAGCTCGGAGAAGATGATTCCGGAGTTCGCATTGCCGGCACTGAAGGCGACTCCGTCGTTGGGGTCGTCGTTGCCGGGGACGAACGGCACCGGGAATACGTTGACCTCGTCGGCGCGCGCATGCGCCGGCGCGGCGAACAGCGCGAAGAAGCTGAAGTGCGGCGTGAGGCCGGTGACGGTATGGCTGGCCAGATCGACCGTCGAAACGATGTCATCCGTCCATTTCCCGGTCACGACGTCATAGGAGTACATGCGCAGGCTGCTGGCGCTGATGTTCAGCACGTCGACTCTCCCGTCGTCGTTGTCGTCCGGGTAGGTCAGCGTGATCGCGGCCATTTGGCCGCCGGCGAGGTCGGTCTGCTGGTTCGAGAGCGTGATCTCGACGCTGACCCCGGCCGACACCAGGTCCGTTCCCGTCGCCGGCAGGCTCGTCGGGTTATTGGTGACGCTCGCCGTTACCGTGGAGGCGCTGAGCGCTCCGGCGGGAATGACGATTCTGACCAGCTTCTCGGACGACTTGTCCGCCGCCTGGATGGTGTTCTGCGTCCCGTTGTTGATGACCTGCTCGACGACGGTATCGCTGCCGTTGAAGCTCTCGCTGACGTCGAACTCCGCGCTCGCGGTTTTGCTGATCGTTATGCTGGGAGGCGTCGGGTCGGCGGTCAGCGCGATATCGGTCGCGACGGCGCGCAGATCGTACGCGGTGGCGGACATGGCGTCGATGTTCCACTGAACGAAGTAAGGGAATATGCGGTCCGGGTTGGGATGCTCGGCATCGGCCGCCGGGATATTCCGCCATACGCTCTCCGTGGAGACCTTATACTGGAACAGAACCTCCCGCGTCTGCAGCGGAACGCCGAGGCGGAGCTCGGCGGCGACCGTCAGGCGGTTGCCCTTTACCCGCTGTCCGCTTAACGGCGAGCTGACGGCGGCGCGCACGGCGGGTAAAGTGTCAGCGGCCCCCGCCGCCGCGGTGACATGGGTGTTGGTCTCCTCCATCCCGCAGACGTTGAGGGCGCGCAGGCCGAAGACGTAGGCGGCGCTGGATGCCAGGACGTTGGTCGTAAAGCTCGTCGCCGTCGAGGCCAGCACCGCCAGCGGCGCGCCGTAGTCGACGCTGCCGTCTCCCGCGTCGTAGTAGAGGCGGTAGGCCGCGATCTGCGAACTCGGCGAGGGCGTCCAGCCGAGCGCGATGCGCCGCCCCGTCAGGCTCTCGGCCGTAAGCGCCCCCGGCGCCGCCGGGGTGGAGTTCGCGGTCATGAATTGCAGCGTCGTGTCGTACGCCGTCGTGATGCCGTCGCCGTTGATGTTGCGCACACGGAAGTAATAGGTGGTGCACCCGAGCAGCCCGTAGTCGGTGTAGCCCGCCGCCGCCACGGAGGCCAGCAGGCCGAACGCCGCGTTGTCGGTCGACCGGTACAGCTGCGCCTGCGTCCCCGCCGGATTGCCGTTGAGCCCCCAGCTGAGCACGGCGCTCGAGCCTTCCACCGTATCGGCCGCGGTTCCCGTCGGCGGGGCGGCCAAGGTCGTTGCCGAGCCGCTCGCCGAGGCGGAACCTGTGCCGCCCGCGCCCCAGCCTTCGGCGTAGACCTGATACCGGGTGTTGGGGACGAGGTACGCCTGCGTGAGCGCGGCCGCCGCCGTCGTTCCGATCACGGTCGCATGATCGGTGGAGAGGCGCAGGCGGTAGCCGTCGGCGCGGGCGGCGGCCGACCAGGTCCAGCTGATCGAGGAGATGCCGAGCACGCTGCCCGCGGGCTGTCCGGGGGCGGCGGGGGGCGGCGGCAGGGTGGTGGTCGTCACCGCGGTATCGAACGCCGTGACGACGCCGCCGTTGCCGAGCGTTCGTACCTTGAAGAAATAGGAGGTCGTGGAGGCCAGGCCTTCCGCGAGGTGCGCGCTGGTGGTTACGACGGTCTTGACCGGCGCTGGGAAGGTGATGTTTTCGTCGCGCCAGACCTCGTAGGAGGTGCCCGGTTCGGCGTTGCCGTTGGGCGACCAGTCGATGTAGGCCGAGACGCCCGTTACGTACTGCGCCGCCGTGGCCGTCGGGGCGTTGGCCGCGGTGGAGGTCGAACCGAAATCGACATAGACGCTGATGCTGTTGAGGCCGACCGCGCGGACGCGCAGATAGTGGGTGGTGTTGGCCTGCAGGGCCGGGCCTTCGCCGCCGGCGCCGAAGGCGGCGCTGGTATTGCGGGTCATGGAGCTGG
Source organism: Elusimicrobiota bacterium (assembly GCA_043827405.1). Classification (GTDB taxonomy): domain Bacteria; phylum Elusimicrobiota; class Elusimicrobia; order UBA1565; family UBA1565; genus JBDRPD01. Next base: position 26,917 of record JBDRPD010000001.1, read on the forward strand.
CGTTGATGGAGGTGAAGCCGTCGGTGGACAGCTGGGCTTCATAGGAAGTGCTCGGGCCGTTGCCGCCGGAGGTCCAGCGCCCGGACAGCGCGTTGGTTACGACGCCGGAGAATATCGTCGTGTCGACGCCCGGCGGCAGCAGCAAGGTCGCCGTCGTCGGCAGTACGGTGTAGAGCGAGCCGGAGCCGTTATGGCCGAGCGCCTGGACGCGGAAGGAATAGGTGGTGTTGGCCGTCAGTCCGCCGAACTCGACGGAGGTGTAGGGCGTGCGGCTGGAAGTGTGGAGCGTGGTGAATTCGTCGGTGGAAAGCTCGATATTGTAGAGCGTGCCGGCCGGGCTGCCGTCGGCGTCCCAACGCGCCGTGATCGTGCTGAAGGTGATGCCGGTGGGATCGAGCGGCAGCGGCCGCGCGGCCTTGGTCGGCGTGCCGGGCGGGCTCGCCGGCGCGCTGTACGTTCCGCCGTGATCGACGGCGCGGATGCGGACAAAATAAGTGGTGTTGGGGATGAGATCGCCGCCCGAGCCGCCGGAGCCGAACAGCACCGAGAGGTTGCGCGTCATCGAACTGACGTTGGCGGTCGTGAAGTCGTCGGTGGAGAGCGCGGCGTCGTAGAGCGTGCCGTCCGGATTGCCGTTCGCCGTCCAGGTCACGCTGATCGAGGTTACGTCCACGGCCGCCAGCGTTCCATTGTCGGGCGGACGGGCCAGCGTAAACGAGCGGCCGAGGTCGGTGTAGGGCGTCGCGGCGCCGTTGCGGTTGACGGCGCGGGCGCGGACGTAGTGCGTGGCGTTGGTCTGCAAATCTTCACCGGCGCCGCCCGCGCCGAAGAGCACCGATGTTTCGCGCGTCGCGGAGGTGAGGTTGACGGTCGCGAAGCCGTCGGTCGAGAGCTGTACCTGATAGGATGTGCCGGCGGGATTGCCGCCGGCGTCCCAGTGGGCGCGGACGGCGTCGGCGGCGATATCGCTGAAATAGCCGGCGCCGGGAGCGGCGGCGAAGGTCGCGTCGGTCGCGCCGACGACGATGTAGTGGGCGCGGCCGCCGTGGCTGAGCGCGCCGACGCGGAAGTAGTACGACGTGTCGGGCGACAGCCCCGCCGCCGTCAGCGTGCTCAGCTCGACGTTGGCGGTAATTGAGGAAATCAGGATGCCGCCGAAGGCCGTGTCCGTTCCCGCTTCCAGCACATAGCCTTCGCAGGTATCGGTAGGGGGGGCGGTCGGCAGCGGGACCCAGTTCAGGGTGACGCTGGTGATATGGAGCCCGGCGAACTGGCCGCCGCCGACGGGGTTCGGGAGAGTCGCGACGGTAATGGTAGCGGCGTAGACCAGCAGCGAGGAGTGGCCGGCGGCGACGCGCAGGTAATGGGTCGTATTGGTCTGCAGGTTGAACACGGTGAGAGATTCGACCAGGTCGTTGGCGGTCGACGATGATTCCACCGTGCCGCCGAAATCGGCGGCCGACGACGACTCCAGCAGGTAGCCGTTGTTGGCAAAGACGGAGAGCCAGGTGATGGTAATGCTCGAGGGGTAGACGGCGCCGACGGCCGGCGAGTCCGGCGGCGGGTCGGTCGACAGGGTCGCGGCGTTCGGGAGAGCGGCGTAGCCGGTTTCGGCGTTCTCGCGGTTGCGCGCCTTAACGCGGAAGTAGTAGGTCGTGCTGTTTGTCAGGCCGGTGAAGCGGAAGTCGAAACCCGTGAGCCAGCCGCTGGCGGCGACGCCGGAGGTGAACCCTGCGTCGGCGGCGATCTCGGCGCTGTATTCGGTGCCGGCGGGGTTGCCGTTCGCGCCCCAGTGGGCGCGCAGCGCGGTCGGGGAAAAGCCGCTGTGCGGCTGCGGCTCCGGCAGCGCCGCCAGCGTGATCTCGGACGGGAGGGCCGCGGCCGCGGTGGTTCGTCCGGCGCCGTTGCGGGCGCGGACCCGGAAATAGTGCGTGGCGTTGGGCGCCAGGCCGGTGAACGCATGGGCCAGCGCGGCGGCCCAGCCGGAGTCCGCCTGTACCTGTGCGAAGCCTTGGTCGTCCGCTCTTTGCGCCTGGTACTCCACCGCCGACGGGTTGCCGTTCGCCGTCCACTGGACGGTAACCGATGCCGCCTGGACGTCGCTGGCGGCGGCGGCGCCGGGCGTATTGGCCAGGGTATAGGTGGTGACGGCGGCGGTGTAGGCGCTCGCGATGCCGCCGTGATTGACGGCTTGGATGCGGTACTGGTAGGAAGTGCCGGGGGTGAGCGCCGAGCCCTCGCCGCCGGCGCCGAAGAGGGCGGTGGAGCCGGAGGTGGCCGAGCTGGCGAAGACGCCGGCGAAGCCGTCGCTGGATATCTCGGCCGCGTAGCGGGTGCCGGCCGGGTTGCCGTTGGCGGTCCAGTTGACGGTCAGGGCGTCCGCGGCGGCCGCGGGGGGCGCGGCGGCCGGCGCTTTGGTCAGCGTGACCGCGTCCGGCAGCGACGCGAGCGTAGTTTCCTCGAGCTTGGCGCTGCGCGCCTTGACGCGGAAATAGTAGGTCGTGTTGACCGCCAGCCCGCCGAAGGCGTGGCTGGTCGCCGTGATCCAGCCGGAGTTCGCGGGCGAGGAGAAGCCCGGATCCGTGTCCCGCTCGGCGTAGTACTCCGTATTGGCCGCGTTGCCGTTGGCCGACCAGGCGGCGGTGACGTTGTTCTCCGTGATGCTCAGCGGCGGGGCGCTCACGGGCCGGGCGGCGTGGGTAAGTGTCGACGAGAGAACGGTCGCCGCGGACTCGGTCGCGGCGCCGTTGCGCGCGGCGACGCGGAAGTAGTAGGTGGCGTTGCTTACCAGGCCGGTGAAGGCATGGCTGGTGGTGTAGATCCAGCCGCTGGAGGTGCGGCCGAGCGTGAAGGCCGCGTCGTTGGCGCGCTCGGCGAGGAACTCGGTCATGTCCGGGTTGCCGTTCATCAGCCAGTTGGCGGTAACCGAGCTTTCGCCGACGCCGGATAAGGCGGCGGCCTCGGGGCTGGCGGCCAAAGTGTAGTCCGCGTTCAGCGGGACGCTGGAGGTTTCGACGCCCTGGTGGCTGCGCGCGCGTACCCGGAAATAATACGGGGTGTTGACCGTGAGGTCGGTGAACGCTTCGCTGGTATCCGTCGTCCAGGCTCCCGCGTTCAGGTTGGAGGTAAAGTCCGCGTCCTCGGCGATTTCGGCGAGATATTGCGTGCCCGCCGGATTGCCCGCGGCGCTCCAGTTGGCCGTCAGCGCGCTGTCGGTATGACCCGAGAACGCCGCCGCCTGCGGCGCCAGGGCGAGGGTCGCCGTCGTCGGCAGATCGAGCGCCGAGGTCTCGACCTGCGCCGCGCTCCGGGCCTTGACGCGGAGGTAGTAGGTGGTATTGACCGCCAGCCCCGCGAACTCGTAGCTCAGGGCCGTTGTCCAGCCGCTGCCGACGGCGTCGCCGTAGCCGCTGTCGGCGGCGCGCTCGGCGTAGTATTCGATGCCGGCGGGGTTGCTGTTGGCGGTCCAGTTGGCGGTCACGGCAACCGAAGAAACGCCGGTCGGTTCGGCCGATCCCGGTTGCGCGATGGTCGTCGCCTGCGCGGGCAGGGCGGTGACGGCGGTCTCGGCGCCGGCGGCATTGCGCGCGCGCACGCGGAAGGAGTAGCTCGTATTGGGGCTCAAGCCCGTGAACTCATAGCTGACCGCGGTCGTCCATGGGGAAGAGACCAAATCGACGGTGAAAGCCGCGTCGTCGGCCTTTTCCGCGAGGTATTCAATGGTCCCCGGGTTGCCGTTGGCCTGCCAGTTGGCGGTGATGGCGACATCGGTCACTCCGCTGGGACTGGCGGAAAGCGGCGGCGCCGGCAAGGTCATGGTTTCCGGCAGGATCGTGGTCAGCGATACCAGCTGGCTCGAATTGCGCGCTTTGACGCGGAAGTAGTAGGTAGTGTTCAGCGTCAGGCCGGAGAAGGTATGACTGAGCGCCGAGATCCAGCCCGAGTTCGCTTGTCCGGACGTATGGCCCGCGTCGTCCGCCTTTTCGGCATAGTACTGGGTGCCGCCGGGATTGTTGTTCGCCGTCCACAAAGCGGTGACGGAATGCGAGGCGACGTACAGCGGCGCCGCCGCGCCGGGCGGGGCGGCAAGAGACTGCGTTACGGGCAGATCCACGGGAGCCGTTTCGGTGCCGTAGCTGTTGCGCGCGCGGGCGCGGAAGTAATACGTCGTTCCCGGGGCCAGGCCGTTGAAGGTATGGCCGGTGGCGGTGATCCAGTTCGAGCTGCCGTAGCCGACGGTGTAGCCGGAGTTCCGCGCGTACTCGGCGCGGTACTCGGTGCCGCCGGGGTTGCTGTTGTCGAGCCAGCTGGCGGTGATGGAGGAGAACTCCACCGCCGACGGCAGCTGCGCGATGGGGGTGGTGGCCAGGGTGACCACGGAGCCGAGCGAGGCGTCGGCGGTCGGCAGCCCTCCCCAGTTGAGCGCGCGGGCGCGGAAGTACTGGGTCGTGTTGGGCTCGAGGTCTTCGCCCTCGCCCCCGCGGCCGAACGTCATGGCCGTCTGCTGGGTGAGGGTGCTGACGTTGGTGGTGGAGAAGGCGTCGGTGGAGCTCTCGACCGCGTAGCGGGTGCCCGCGGGATTGCTGCTGGTCGACCAGTTCGCGGTCACCGCGTTGTCGGCGGTGCCGCTGAAGGCCGCCGCTCCCGGCGCCGCCGCCAGCGTCGCCGTTTCGGGCAGGGTGGTGAACCCGCTCTCCACCCCCGCTCCGTTGCGGGCTTTGACGCGGAAGTAGTAGGTCGTGTTGCGAAACAGGGTGTCGAAGTTGAAGTTCAGGGCGGTGGTCCATTCGCCGCCGGTGGGGCCGGAAAAGCCGGGGTTCGCCGCGCGTTCGCAGTAATACTCCGTGCCCGCAGCGTTGCCGTTGGCCGTCCAGTTCAAGGTGATCGACGACAGGCTGATGTCGGAAGCGGCGGCCGAGGCCGGCGCCGCGGGGACGGTGACGGCGTTGGGTAGGGAGGTCGTCGAGGTCTCGATGCCGGTGAAGCCGCGCGCCTTGACCCGGAAGTAGTAGGTCGTTCCCGACGAGAGACCGCTGAATACGTGGCTGGTCGACGTCGTCCAGCCCGAGTTCTCTAGCCCCGCGATGAAGTCGGGGGCGTTGGCTTTTTCGGCGTAGTACTGCGTCCCGCCGGGGTTGTCGACGGCGTCCCAGTTGGCGGTCACCGAGCCGATGAATACATTGGTGGGCGCGGCGGCGGCGGGGGGGCGGGGGTAGGTTAGAACGGCGGGCAGGCTGACCGTGGAGGTCAGCACGCCGACGCCGTTTTTGGCCCCGGCGCGGAGGTAGTAGGTGGTGTTGGGCGCGAGGCCGGTGAAGGCGTAGCTTTCCGCCGTGGTCCACCCGGAGTTGGCCAGGCCGCTGTTGAACAGGTTGTTGAGCGCGCGCTCGGCGCGGTACTGCGTCCCGGCGGGGTTGCCGTTGGCGGTCCAGGCGGCGGTGACGCTGGAGATGCCGAGGTCCAGGGCGGCGGCCGATGCGGGTACCTCGGCGCCGCTCATCGAGGACCAGACGAAGGTGGAGGACTGGACGAGGTCGGTGCGGCGCGCACGGCCGCGGAAGTAGTAGGTGGTGTTGACCGCCAGGCCGGTCACTCCCATGCTGAGCGCGGTGGTCCAGCCGCTGTCGGCCAGCCCGGCGGTGAAGTCGACGTCGTTCGCTTTCTCGACGAAAAACTCGGTGCCGCCGGGGTTGTCGTTCTCTCCCCAGTTGGCCGTCATGCTGGAGGTGGTCACCCCGGTGGACGCCGCCGGGGCGGGATAGTCGGCGAGGGTGCGTATCGAGATGGCGGTGGAGGTCGCCGAGTCGACGGCGTTGCTGACGACGATGAAAGCGGAGTAGGAGGTATTGGGCAGGAGGTCGATCTCGCCCCAGTCCATGGTGTCGCCGGCCAAGTCGCCGGAGAGCATCTCCTCGTCGCCGGCGCGCAGCACCAGCACCCCCGAATTGTTAGTCGCGCCGGGCGACCAGGCCCAGACAACTTCCCGGGCCGTGGCCGTTGTCAGGCCGGCGTCCATCGCCGGGACGCCGTTGAGCGGCGGGGTGCCGAGGATCTTGCCGTAGCCCCATTCGTCGTTCGGGGTGCCCTGCGTGAAGCCGTCCTCGCGGCCGGCCTGCAGCTCGCTCATGATCTGCGCCGGGGTCAAGTTCGGATTGGCGGCCAGCTTGAGCGCGATGACGCTGGTGACCACCGCCGCCGCCATGCTCGTGCCCTCGGCGTAGCGGTGGAGGTTGTCCTGGGCGATGTACGTGTCGTCGGGCGGCTCGTCCATGTCGGCCGACATTGCCGACCCGACGCGCTCGCCCGGCGCCATGATGTCGGGCTTGTAGCGGCCGTCGCGGGTCGGCCCTTGGCCGCTGAAGCCGGAGAAGTCGCCGAAGTTGCAGTTGATGTCGGTCGCCGGGTTGTCGTTGAGGTCGAACCAGGAGAACTTGGAGCAGTAGGAGCCCGCCTGGATGACGTTGGCCGCCAGGCCCGGGCTGGCGACGGTGCCGAGGGTGCCCGCCGAGAAGGTGGCGAAGCCGGTCTCGCCGGTGGTGTAGCCGTTGACCGTGCCGCCCGGCGCGGTGGTGGTCAGCACGACCTCGTAGAAGGCGGCGGTGATGGGGTCGGCGGTGATCAGGACGCTGATGCGTTTGTCGCCCGCCGGATGGCCCGGATAGGCGCCGTTGGTGATTTGGATGAGATGGCCGTCGAGGGTGTCGGAGTTGTTGCTGCCGTCGGTCGCGCTGACGCTGCCGGCGACGCCGTCGAGGATGACCTCGACGGTATAGGCCTGGCTGCTGTCGAACCAGAACTCAGACCATGCGGCCGTCGCTTCGCTGATGAGGTCGATCTGCACCGTCTCCGACGAGCTGTCGGTCATGTCGAGCTCGGCGTGCATGTCGTTTTCGGCGGAGTTGCCGGCGGCGAAGACGATGGGGGTGCTGATGCCCAGAGCTGAGAAGGACTGCTCCAGCGCCGTCGTGCCGTCATGCGGGCCATAGTCGGTCGTCCAGCTGATATTGATCACCAGCGGCATGCCGAGGGCGCCGGCTTTGGCGATGAGATAGTTGGCCGCGTCGAGGAGGCCGGTCTCGGTGCCGTCATGCTTGACCACCATGATGGCGGCGCTCGAGGCGAGGCTGGTGAAGGTGCCGGGGGGCTGCAGATCGTTGCCCGCGTTGCCGTTGCCGGCGGCGATGCCGGCGATATGGGTGCCGTGCCCGTCGGTGTCGGAGGAGCGCACGACCCCCGCCGGGATGCCGTCGAGCTCGTCGTTGATGTTCGCTTCGGTCCACTCCGAGCCGTAAGCGAAGCCGCTGGGGTTCGGGCCGCCGGCATCGCTCTGGTCCCAGATATTGCGGATGCGGGTGTAGGTCGTGACGTCGACGAAGGTGAAGTCGCTGTGGCGCCAGTCGATTCCCGTGTCGATGATGCCGACGATCACCCCCGCGCCGTCGATGCCGTTGAGGTCGGAGTTGGCGGCGAGGACGCCGAGGTAGCCGCCGGCGTACATGTTCGCCGAGGCCACGACGTCGAGCGCCGGTCGCACCCGGTGGGAAATTTCGATCGACCGGATCAGCGGGCTCTGCGCGAGCTCGTCGAGCAGCGCCAGCGGGATGCGCGCCGTCACCACGCGGCCGGTCAGGCTGCCGATGCGGGCCTGCGGGAACCGTGCGCGCAGCGCTCCCATATCCGCATCCTGCTCCAGCCGGATGAAAACGTCCGCCATGGGCGTGGGCTGTTCGGGATGAAGGGCGAAGCGGCTCTTGAGCCGCTGCAGTTCCTCGCGGGACGCGTCGCGCATTTGGCGCAGGTGGAAGTCGGCTTTATCGGGCGCCTGGGCGGAAACAAGGGGCGCGCCGACCAGGCCGGCCGTCAGCACGATGCAGAGCGCACGAACAAATTGCACGCAGTTGTCCCCTCGCCTGCGGAGCGGCGTTAGGTCCCGCGGGCGTGTCTATGTGTATATATACGTTAACTACTGCCTAAAAAGCATATAGCCCCGCCCAAGTTGTAAATCAAGATCATTTTTGTTACATAACTCCATCTCCGGCCGGCGAAAACTTGTCGCGCCTTTCAGCGTAATGTAGAATGAACAGGACGCCTGCCTGGCGCATCATTCAACTCAACGGAGCAGCATTGTTATGGCGATAGAACGCACTTTAGTCCTCATCAAGCCGGATGGAGCGAAGCGGAAGCTGACGGGCCTGGTGATCGACCGCCTGGACGCGGCCGGGCTGACCATGGTCGGCGCGAAGGTGACGACCGTCACCGAGGAGCTCGCGCGCGAGCACTACAAAGAGCTGAAGGATAAGCCCTTTTTCGAGGACCTCATCAAGTATATTCGCGGCAAGTATCACGATATCCCCAACAGCCGCATCCTGGCCTTGGTCTACGAGGGCGAGGACGCCGTCAAGCTCACCCGCAAGGTGGCGGGGGCGACGCATCCTGAGGACGCCGAGCCGCATACCCTCCGCGGCTCGTTCGGCCGCGTCTCGCGCGCCGACCAGATCGAGAACGTGCTGCACGCCTCGGGGACCCTGCCCGAAGCGCAGCGCGAGATCGACCTGTGGTTCGCCAAGGAAGAGGTGCCGGCGGCCTGATGCGGCTTCTGCTGCTGGCCTGCGCGCTCCTGATCCCGTCCGTCGCCGCCGCTCAGGCGCCGGCCGGAGCCGGCGAAAAGCCGTTGGCGCCGGCGGTGAAGAAGAAGCCGGTGCGCAAGCAGCGGGAGCTTCCCGGCGATGTGGTCGAGATTAAGACCAAGGACGGGTGGACGCTCGCCGGGAGCTACCAGCCGGCGCGCGAGGATCAGCTGACCTTCATCCTGCTGCATGACGCGCACGGCCGCCGGCAGAACTGGTATTGGCTCACGCGCAGGATGGAGCGCAAGGGCCTCGGCTTTCTCGCCATCGATATGCGCGGCCATGGGCAGAGCCAGAACCCGCCCGAGGGCAAGGAGGCCAGCTGGCGCAAGTTCAAGCGGGCCAAGCGGGACAACGACTGGGAGAATATCCGCGAGGACGTGGAGGCGGCGGTCGCTTTTCTCGAGGAGCATGGCGTGCCTTCGGAGACGATCGCGCTGGGCGGCGCCGATGTCGGCGGCAGCATCGCGCTCAAGTACGCGGCGCTGCATGAGGAGATTGAGATGGTGTTTCTCCTGTCGCCCGGCTTCAGCTATCAAGAGGTGCTGACGGTCAACGCGATGCGCGCCTACCGCCGCCGTCCGATCCTGCTGGTGGTCGCCGACGACGACCGCCGGTCCTCCACCGAAACGCCGATTCTGTTTCAGTTCGCCAGGAATGCGGCGGGTCCGGAAAACGCCACTTTGCTGCGGACCGAGAAGGGGCACGGCACGCGCATGCTCTACTACAATAAGGGCGTTACCGATAAAATCGTCGGCTGGATCGAGGACCCGGTGGTGCCGCCGGAGATCGACATCTCTTCCGGGACGACGATGAGCCCGTACGGCGAGAGCGGCGCGGACGACGGTTCGCTGCCGACCGACGGAGAGCTCGAGCGCCTCGACGAGCAGGTCCCGCCAGCGGACGATTGATGATCGAGGGGCGCTACCGCCGGCTTCCCACCGAGCAGCCGAACCCCGCTTCCCGGAATATCGACGCGCGCCGGACGCTGGATATCGTGCGCATTATGCAGCGGGAAGATGCGCGCGTGCCGCGCGCGACGGCGCGCGCGGCGGCGAACATCGCCCGCGCCGTCGAGCTCATCGCGCGGTCGCTGCGGGACGGCGGGCGGCTGATATTCGTCGGCGCGGGAACGAGCGGCCGGCTCGGCGTGATCGAGGCGGCCGAGTGTCCCCCGACGTTCGGCACCCCCCCGGGGCTGGTCCGCGCGATCATGGCCGGCGGACGCGGAGCCGTTTTTCGCTCCAAGGAAGGGGCGGAGGATGATGCTCAGGACGGCGGGCGGCGGGCGCGCGCCGTCATCCGGCGCGGCGACGTCGTCGTCGGCATCGCCGCCAGCGGGATCACGCCGTTCGTGCGCGGCGCGCTGGCCGCGGCGCGGCGCGCGGGCTGCCGAACCGTCCTCGTGACTTCGAATACGCGCCGTCAGGCGCAGCCGGCGGATGTGCGCATCGCCGTCGGGGTCGGGCCGGAGGTGCTGACGGGTTCGACGCGGCTGAAAGCGGCCACGGCCGCCAAGCTGGTGCTCAATACGCTCACCACCGCGGCGATGATCCGGCTCGGCAAGGTCTACGACCACTGGATGGTGGACCTGAAGCCGTCGTCGCGCAAGCTGCGGCAGCGGGCGCTGCGCATCCTCTGCGATTTGGGGCGCGTCGATGCGGCGCGGGCGAGGCGGCTGCTGCGCGACGCCGGCGGCAGCGTGAAAACCGCGGTGCTGATGTCCCGCCGCGGGCTGAGCGCGGCCGCGGCGAACCGGCGGCTGCGCGGCTGCGCGGGCTCGCTGCGCGCGGCCTTGGAGAATAAAAAACGGAAGGTGCGGCGATGAACGGCAGAATTGTATGGGAGACGGTCGGCAGCGTCGTGCTCAAGGGCAATCCGCTGGGTGATCCGCGGCTGCGCGAGCTGCCGGTCTACCTGCCGCCGTCGTATAAGAACGAGCCGGAGCGGCGCTATCCGGTCATCTATTTCCTTACCGGCTTCACCGGCACGGCGCGCGGGCTGATCGAGACGCATCCGTGGAAGGAGAGCGTGGCGGAGCGCCTCGACCGGCTTATCGCCGCCCGCAAAATGCCGGAGTGCCTCCTCGTCGCGCCCGACTGCTTCACCCGCTACGGCGGCTCTCAGTACCTGAACTCGGCGGGGACCGGCGCGTACGCGGATCACATCGTTTCCGAGCTGGTGCCTTATATGGACGCGCGCTACCGCACCAAAGCGGACGCGGAGGCGCGCGCGGTTATGGGGAAATCCAGCGGCGGCTACGGAGCGCTGATGTTCGGCCTGCGGTATCCGGAAGTGTTCCGGCATGCCGTCAGCCACAGCGGCGACCTGTTCTTCGAAATCTGCTACGGACGCGACTTCCCCAAGTGCGTTAACGCGCTCGCCGCCTACAACGGCGGCTTCCAGCGCTTCGTCAAGGAATTCTCGCTGGCCCGGGAGAAGAGCGGCTTCCCGCAAGAGCTGGTCAATCTCGCCGGGATGGGCTCCTGCTATTCGCCCAACCGCCGCAGCCCGATCGGTTTTGATATCCCGTTCGACGAGCGTACCGGCGAGCTGATCCCCGCCGTATGGAAGCGCTGGCAGGCCTGCGATCCCGTCCGTCTCGCCGCGCGCTGCGTCCGCGCCCTGAACAAGCTTACGACCCTGTACTTCGACTGCGGCGTCAAAGACGAGTTTTTCCTGCACCTGGGGGCGCGCAAGTTCTCCCAGGTGCTCAAGAAGCTCGGGGTGCGCCATGTCTACGAGGAGCATGCGCGCGGGCACTTCGACATGAACGAACGCTACGACCGGTCGCTGGTGCGGCTCGGGCGCGAACTGCGGAAAACCGGATGACGGGCCAGCCGTTCGCTCTCGGCCTGATGTCGGGGACCTCGGCCGACGGCGTTAGCCTGGCGCTTGTCGACGCGCGGCCGCGCGTCCTCGAGCATGCGACCTACGCCTACTCGCCGGCGCTGCGCCGGCGCGTCCTCGGGGCGGCCGCGCTTGCGGCCGCCGAGCTGTCGGCGCTGGATTTCGATCTCGGCCGCCTCTTCGCCCGGGCGGCGGTGCGGTTCCTGCGCCGCCGCCGCGTATCTCCGCGCCGGCTGGCGGCGGTCGGCTCGCACGGGCAGACGGTCGTGCACCGGCCTGCGAGGCCCCGGCCGTCGACGCTGCAGATCGGCGAGCCGTCGTTTTTGGCCGAGGCCCTCGGCGCGCCGGTGGTGGCGGATTTTCGGCCGCGCGACATCGCGGCCGGCGGCGAGGGCGCGCCGCTGGTGGCGTTTTTCGACGAGGTGCTGTTCGGCGGCGGGCCGCCGGTCATCCTGCAGAATATCGGCGGGATCGGCAACGCGTCGTTTGTCGGCCGCGGGGTGCGTACGATCGCGTTCGATACCGGGCCGGGAAATGTCCTGATGGATCTCGCGGTGCGGCGCCTGACGAAAGGAGCGCTTCCGTATGACCGCGGCGGCCGGATCGCGGCCGGAGGGCGCGCCGATGAAGCGCGGGCCGCCCGGCTGCTGCGCGCTCCGTTTTTCCGCCGGCGGCCGCCGAAAAGCCTGGACCGTTCGGCGTTCGCCGAGGACTACCTGCGGCGGCATTTCCCGCCGGGCTGGGGACGCGGCGCGGATACCGTTGCGACCTTGACCTACTTCACCGCGCTGTCGATCGCCGATGCCTGCCGGCGGCATCTGCCCTTTCGCCGTGCCCGCCGTCTCGTGCTCAGCGGCGGCGGCGCGCTCAACGCCGCGCTCGTCGGCCAGCTCCGCCGCTTGCTGGCGCCGCTTCCCGTGCAAACCAGCGCCGACTTCGGCGTTCCCGTGCTCGCCAAGGAGCCCGCGGCGATAGCGCTGATGGCGCTCTACGCCGTGCGGGGGAAGACCAACCACTGCCCGGAGGCGACCGGGGCGGCGCGGCCTCGAATCCTGGGCAAGATTACGTTCTAGCCCCGCCTTACGGCGGGACCAGCCGCCTTGATGGGCCAAGCATAGGAACTGCGGATTCCCGATAGGTTGCCAGCCCCGCCTTACGGCGGGACCAGCCGCCTCGATGAACCGAGCATAGGAATTACGGATTCCCGATAGGCGGCTAGTACCCGAAGCGGAAGGACTTGAGGAAGCGCATGTACTCTTTGCGGTATTCGAGGAAGGTCTCTTCGGTCGTGGACAGCTTGACGACGGCGTAGGCGTCGCTGCTGGCGGGGATGAAGGCGTAGTAGTGGTGCAGCGTTACGGTGGCGGCGGGCAGGCGACCATGCGGAAGCAGGCGCGATTCCCGTACCTCGAAGATGCGCGCCGCCCGCCCGGAGACGCGCAAAGAGCGCAGCGGCGTGGCCTCCTGTTTAGCCGGTCCTTCCCGGTCATGCAGCCGCTTGAGAAAATCCCGTGCGGGCAGATAGTCCTGGAAGTCCTTTTCATAGAAATGGACATGATAGGCGGCGCGCCAGGCGCCCGCCGCTTCATCGGGTCCAAGAATATGGACGGAGATGCTGCGCGGCGTCTTCTCCTCGACCGTGTCCCAGCCCGCGGGGATGTCGGCGGAAAAGCTGCGGCCGGGCGGCTGAAAATAGACATGCTTGGCGGGAGCGGCGCCGCCGTCGCGGCGGGCCGGCGCGGCTGCGAGGATGCCCGCTTGGTGCAGGATCGTGCGCGCGCCGTCCGGGGTTCCCGCCGCCGCCTGGGTGAGAAAATCGCGGAAGTCCTCGCTCCGGCTCTTCCACTCGTAAAACTGCGCCGCCCGTGCCGTCTCGAGCGCCGGGTCCTTGCCGGTATTTATACGCAGGAGGCTGTAGAATTGGAACTCCGCGAGGGTCGCCCGGTTCGCCGCCCCCGCCGCTGAAATCAGCGCATGCAGCAGCGCTCCGGCGAGCTGCTCGTCGGAGCGGGCCTTTTTGGGCCAGCTGTTGAGGTCCGGCGGCGGAACGCCGAGCCGCTCGTAAACGCCGGCCGCGGCGGGAAGCCGGTAGGTCTCGCGCCCCCGCATCAGCCGCCGCCGGGTGAGCTCGCGCACTCCGTCGTTTAAGGCGATCTGCCAGGCGCCGCCGCTGTCCGGTGCGGTTTTTTGATACCAGTCCCCGGCGCCGGAGAGGTTTTCATCGATAATGATCCCGGGGGAGCTGCGCATGAGCTCGCCGAGGGCGGCCGCCCGGTCTTCCGCCGCCGCATGACGGGCGATCAGCTCAAGCAGCTGCTTTACACGCGGCGCATACTGCGCGGTCTGCAGAAAGGCGGTGAATTTTTCGGCGTCAAAAGCCGGCGCGGGCGCGGGTTCTGCCTGAGAAGTCGCTGCCGGCGGTTCGTCTTCCGGCTCCAGGTCATCGGCCGGGCCGGTCGCCGGGGCCGTCCCGTCCGGCGGAGAGAACGGCAGCGGCAACGGCGGCGCCGGGCTCGCGGCTGCGGGCGGCGGCAGCTCCGCCGAGACCGTCGGCTTGAGAACTTCCTGCGCCAGATCAGAGTATGCCGTGGTCGTGGTGACCGGCGGCGGAACGGCGGATTCGGTTTTAAACGTCTCGGTCATCGAATGCTGCGGAGCGTCCGCCGCGCTGGGGGGGGCGACGGCCGGCGCCGAAGGGGCGGCTGCTGGCGGCGGCGCCGGAGATGCGGGCGGCGGCGCCGGAGGCGCGGGCGGCGGGGCTTCGGCGGGGGCGGAATCCGCCTGATCCAATTCTTCTTCCGTCGGCAGCGGCGGCGGACTCTCCGTTCCGCTCGCCGGCGCGGGTCGGCTCGCCGCGGCCGCGCGGGCAGCCGCGGGCTCTGCCGTCGCTACTTTAACGACGGTTGGGCTGATCCTGCTCGACAGCGGCATAAGCGGTCCGGCTAGAGTGTCGAGCGGCCGATCCCGCGGGAACGCGACGCCCCGGGGTACCGCGCTGGGGGCGAGGATGCGGCTGTCATTGGGCGGCGCCGGGCCCGCCGTCTCCGCCAGGCCGGCGTTAAGCTCGAAGGCTTCTTTGTCGGAGAAGAAGGGAGTGAGCTGGTCGCGCATGCTCTTCGACAGCAGCTTCCATTTTTTGCGGCCGATCTCCCGCAATTCGTTCTTGTCCTCTTCAGGCAGGTCTGGCGTGAAGTTGCTGCGGTTGAAGATGAGGTTGATTCTCATCAGCGCGGTCAGCCGCGCCCCGCTGCGCAGCTCTTCGATGAGATAGAAGTAGTCGTCGGCGAGAACCGGGCTGGAGGTCTGCGGCCGCAGCAGCCGGCCTTCACTGTCGAACTGGTAGCCCTTTTCCGTAAGGAGGGTGAGATCCAGGTCGCGTACCGGCGTCTCGTTGAGGCTGAACAGGCGGCCGGGTTCGGCCTGGGCCGAGGCGAGCAGCAGTCCGGCGAGAGCGAGCGAAGCGGCGGTCATGCGGTCCTATTGTACATTCTTGCTCTTGCGTAAATATTGCGCGTTCGCCGGGTATCACGCATAATAGGGCGGTGGCGGAATTAGGTAATAATCCTTTCCTGCTGTGGACCATCGGGACGCTCGCGGCTTTGGTCGTGATCGGCTTTGTGACTTCGCTGCGCGTGAAGAGCGCGTCCGATTTCTACCGCGCCGGCAAAAAGGTGCCGGCGTGGGCGGTCGCGATATCGCTGGTCGCCGCCGAGATGTCGGTCATCACCGTGCTCGGCCTCTCCGCTGAGGCCTATGCCAAGGACTGGCGCTATGTGCATTTCTTCCTCGGCGCGGCGGCCGGACGCGTCGTCGTCGCGGCGCTGTTCGTGCCGGCGTTCTATGCGGCGGGGGATCCGTCGATCTACCAGTACCTGCGCGGCCGTTTCGGACCGCCCGTGCAGTATGCCGCCTCCGGCCTGTTCTGCGCTACGCGGCTGACCGGCGGCGCGGTGCGGCTGCTGCTGGCGGCGATCACGGTTTCTATTCTGACCGGCGTGCCGCCCCACTTCATCCTTGTCCCGGTCTGCCTGGTGAGCGTATGCTATCTCGGCTTCGGCGGCGCGGCGGCGGCCGTATGGGGCGGCGTTCTGCAGGCGGCCGTTATCACGGGCGCGGGGCTCGCGCTGCTGGTATTTCTTCAGGGGCGCCTGCAGGGGGGCGTCGGCGAGCTGATGCATGTCGCGCGGGAGGCCGGACGGCTGGACCTGTGGGGGCGCGGCGCGGGAGACAGTATGGCGGCGGCCATGCTCGGGGCTTTTGTCGGCGCACTGTGGTCCTTCGGCGCCGACCAGGAGATGATGCAGCGGGTGCTGTGCGTGCGCGATATGCGGGCGGGACGGCGCGCCCTGCTGGCGAGCATCCCTTTGGCCGGCGCGGCGATGGCGGTCTTTCTCGCGGCCGGAACGGGAATCTTCCTCTATTATGAGCAGCATCCGGAGCTGGCGCTGCCCCCGCATGCGAGCTATATCTTCTCGCACTTTTCGGTGCAGGTGCTGCCGGAGCCTCTGCTCGGGCTGCTGGCCGCCGCGATCCTGATGGCGGCGGTCGACCTGCCGCTGGTGGGGCTGGCGACGGTGGCGGTCAGGGATTTCCCGTTTTTCCGCCAGGCGCGCAAGAGGGGACAGTCCCAGCTGCTCAACGTATTTTCGGCCGTGCTCGCGGCCGGCGCGCTGTCCGCCGGGCTCGCCTTTCTGCTGCTCTCGCATACCGAGTGGATTTGGCGGGCGATCCGTGCTTCCGGGCTGCTGATGAGTCCCGTGCTCGGCGCTTTTGTCATCGGCATCTGCACGCGCTGGCGGGTGCCGCGCGCCTGCGCCTGGGTCGTTCCGTCGGTGGCCGGCGCTAATTTACTGCTGCTCGCCGGCTCGGAGTACGGGGCGCTTCCCCTGGGCTGGCGGGGTCTTATGGTATTCGGCGTGTTCGGTACGGTGATTCTTGTCCGGCTTCTGGGGCCCCTCCTCGACGGCCGCAAGTTCGCCAACAAAGGCACCAGTAAAGGTACCGGTTATTAACTTTAACTTTTGATTTAAGAATGGGAAAACGTCAGCAAAAGTTAATGTTAATAACCGGTACCGAAATAATGTTAAAAACCGGTACCGGATGGAGGGTGGTACCGGATGGGGGGCGCATTGACAAATCACGGCCGGAGCCTAATAATTATAGGGCCATGACCCGCCGCCTGGTATTACTATCCGTTGCGGCCTTTTTGCTGAGCGCCGCGCTGCCGTTTCCCGCCCGGAGCTGGGTCCAGTGCGATCAGCTTGAATATGATATCGGGCGGACCGCTCCGGACTGCGCGCGGAAGGAAAAGGCCAAAAACCAGGCCCAGACGGAATGGCAGAAATATCAGCGGCTGTGCGAGCGCAACTCGCAGCAAGATAGCGACAGCAACTACTGCGCGATCGCCAGCCGCAACAAAGCCGCCTACCTGCAGGCCAACGCTCTTTATGAGAAGTGCATTAAGGTCCTCAACGGCTACAAAAACACCCATGCCCAGAACGGCTGCGAGAGCAAAGAAGGCTGTTCGGGCGAGTGCTGCAACCCGTCGACCAGCGAGATGCGCCGCCTGTGTCAGTTCAAGACGGGGCACAGCACCAGGGATCGTACAGTCGAGGAACAGGTGGCGCCCGGCCTGCAGGCGATTCCCACTTTCTCCTCCGGCGACGGAACGCTGTGTCACGACGGCCGCAAGCTGCGCAGCAGCAATAAGTGCGAGCGCCCCCCCGGGCAGGCGGAGGAGGCTTGGGAGCGGCCGCCGGACGAGGACCCCGGCAGCGGGGGGGGCGGCGACTACGCGGCGATCAAGAACGAGGAGAAGGGCTGGGAGCGGCTCAACGAGGACCGGGGGAAGTTCCGGGGCGGCCGCAGCGCCAGCAATGCCGGCGGCGGCAGCAGCGGCGTCGGCCGGGGCCGGCTGAAGGAGTTCGCCGCCGACGACTATATCAATAAAATGCGGCCGGACTTCGGCACCTTCGAGCAGGGAGAAGGCGGCAAGATGCTCGGCCCGAGCGCGGCGGACCGCGAGCGCTCGGATAAGTTCGTCGGCTATGCCCGGCAGCTGATTATGGGCGGCGACCCGAAGCAGGCGATAAAGTATCTGCTGCAGGCCATTCAGTCCAATCCCTTCAATGCCGAAGCGCATTACAAGCTGGCCCAGGCGTATAACATGACGAAGAATTATGCCGGCGCCGAGCGGGCCGCCCAGGAGGCGGTGCGCCTCGATCCGAACAACGCCAAGGCCTATGAGGAGCTGGCCTGGGCGCAGCTGCATCAAGGTAAATTCAAAGATGCCTTGAGCGCCGCCAAGCGGGCGGCCGAGCTTGCTCCCAACAGCGCTTGGGCGCATGCGCTCGCGGCGATGGCGTATGAGGGTATGGGCGATCACAGCCGGATGATCGCGGCGCTGGAGAGAGCCGCGGCGCTCGACACCGTCTTCCTCGGCCATTTGCAGCTCGCGCGGGCGCAGATGCGGATTTTCAATCCGAACCGCGACAATGAATTTCTCCGCGGGGCGATCCCGATGGCGCAGAGGAAGGGCAGCCTGTGGAAATTCCTGGCACTTGTAGCCCTGCTGACCGGTATGCTGGCTTTGGTCTGGTGGAAGTTCTCGCATATGCTCAAGCCTTTTAACGACGCATTGGCGCGTAAGCTGACGGGGAAAGCCTCGCCGGCGGTAACAAAGCAGGAAGAATTTATGGCGGAGGGCGGGCTCAAAGTCGGCAAGTTCGAGCTGACGCGCATTATTGGGAAAGGCTCGATGGGCGTGGTATGGGAAGGCAAGGACCCGGCGCTTGACCGGGCCGTGGCGGTCAAGAAAATGGCGGCCGAGCTGGGGGAAAATGGCTCGCAGGCGCGGGCGCAGCTGGTGCAGTCGTTTAAGGCCGCGGCCGCGCTGCAGCATCCCGATATCGTGGAGATCTACGAGATCATCGACGACAAGACCGGGCTCTATGTCGTCTTTGAGCTGGTGCAGGGGCGGACGCTGCGCCGGATTATCGACGAGCACAAGACCATGCCGCTGCCGGCCGCGACCATGATCCTGCTCCCCGTCTGCCGGGCGCTGAGCTTCGTCCATGGGAAGGGCCTTTCCCACCGGGCCCTCAAGCCCTCGAATATAATGCTCAACGCGCAGGGACAGGCCAAGGTTACGGATTGCGGCATCGCGCATCCGGCGCAGAGCCCGTCGCTCTATACGGCGCCGGAGGCCGCTCAGGGCTTGGTGACGCCGCTGGCGGACGTGTATGCCCTGGGGTTGTGCTGCTATGAGATGCTCACCGGCGAGCGGCCTTATGGCGATGCTCCCGCTCATGCCAGCACCCATTTGGGCTATGTGCCGGCCAGCCAGCGGGTCGCCGGTCTGCCGCCGCAGCTCGACGTTCTCATCGATCGCGCGCTCAAGCCGCGAAAGGAAGAGCGGCTGCAAAGCGTCCAGGAATTCTACGCCCTGCTGGCGGCGGTACCGGGAGCCGTTACGCCGGCCGCCTGAGATGCCTATCGCCGCGCTGCTGACGGCCCTGCTGACGGCGGCCGCAGCCGGCGTTTCCGGCGGCGCGTTCGACGACTCCAACACCTATACCGAGCAGGCGCGTGCCGCGCTGCGGGCGGGAGACCTCCAGTCCGCGGTCGACCGCACGGGACAAGCGCTGGAGCTTTATCCCCGGAACGCCGAGGCCTACCGCGTTAGGGCTTCGGCCTTCAATGCGCAGGAGCGCTACAGCGAGGCGGAGATCGCCGCCCATGCGTCCCTGCGCCTGGAGCCGCGCAGCTCCTACGCCAATAATGAGCTGGCCTGGGCGCTGCTCCATCTGCGGCGCTACGCGGAGGCGGCGGAAAGCGCGTCGCGGTCGATCAGCGGCCGGCCCGACGGCGCGCAGGCTTATGCGCTGCGCGCCATGGCGCATGAAGGGCTCGGCCTCGGGAAGGAGTCGCTCGCCGATCTGCAGAAGGCCGCGGATCTGGATCCGCTCCGGCATGGGCAAAGCCTGCAAATCGTGCGCGAGGGCGGCTCGCTGCTCGGCGCCGGCAAGCGGCAGGTCTCGGAAGCGGCTTATGCCGTCGGGGCGGCGGCGCTGGTGCTGGTCGCGTTTGTCTTATGGGCGCTTTTTCGCAAATCCGCTTCCGCCGCGCGGCAGAAAGAAGAGGCCGCGGTGGAGGTGCGCGCGCCGCCGCCGCCGGGCCTCGAGGCCGGCGGCCTGATCGCCGGCCGGTACCAGCTCGTCCATATCATCGGCCGCGGCGGCATGGGGCAGGTATGGGAAGCGCGCGATACGTCGCTTGACCGTCCCGTGGCGGTCAAGGAGTTCTCGCGCGAGCTGGGTGAGCGCGGCTCGCAGCTGCGCGGGCTGTTCGTCCAGGAAGCGAAGACGGTGGCGGCCTTGAAGCACCGGCATATCGCCGACATCTACGAGATTCTGGACAGCCCGGAAGGGCTGTATATGATCTTCGAGTTCGTGCGCGGCCGGACCGTGCAGCATATCCTGGCGGAGAGAAAGACGCTCCCGGTTCCCGAGATCCTTACGGTGCTGCGGCCGGTATGCGAGGCGCTGGAATACGCGCATCAGCACGGCGTCGTGCACCGCGATCTCAAGCCGTCCAATATAATGGTGGACGAACAGGGCTTTATCAAGCTGCTGGATTTCGGCATCGCCCGGCACCTGGGAGCGGCCGTCGAGCAGGAGAGCGCCGGAGCCGCGGTTCCCGGCGCGTCGCCGCTGCGTCTGGCGCATACGCGGACCGTCGTCGGCACGCCGGGCTATATGCCGCCGGAGGCCGCTGCGGGAATCATCAGCCCCGCCGCCGATGTCTACGCGCTCGGCGTCTGCTTCTACGAAATGCTGACCGGGAATATCCCGCCCTCGCCGTTTCCGGGCGGGGTGTCTCCCGGGGTGGACGCGCTCATGGCGCGCTGCGTGCATCCGGACTACCGGTCCAGAATACACTCAGCCGGGGAGTTTCGGGCGATGCTGGAGCGGCTGGCTTAGTTTTTACAGGCGTCGTTCATCTGGCGGCCTTGACCCGCGCAGTCGATGGGCACTGAGCTGTCGCCGCCGCGCAGATCCGCGCAGGCGGCGCCGATGGCCGCGCCGTGCGTGTTGGCTTTGTCGCAGTAAGAAGTCACTACGGCGACTTTCTGCGCCAGCGTACTTTTGCTTCTTTGCCAACGGCGTCTCGAAGCGCCGCAGTTGAAGGCCAGGCAGTCCATCAAGGCGTTCCAGAAATCATGCTTCTTGTCGACGCAGTCGCGGATCTGCGCCTGCGCGACCTTGATCGCCTCGCCCATGCTGTCGAGGGCTTCCTGCTGCGGCGTCTTGTGCGCTTCCGTGGCATCGGTGCATTTCTTGATCTTGCGCTCCTGCTCTTCAGCCTGCTCTTTGAGCGCCTCGACGTCGCCGGTGCCCGGCAGGGTGCCGCCGCCGCCCATGCCCTGCAGGGAGTCTTTGCTGCCGGGTTCGCGGCCGCCGTCAAATACCAGGCCGGCCGTGTCCTTCATCAGCGTGCCGCCCGCCTCTTCGGTTTCGCTGGAGCCTTGTGCGGCATGGCTGAAGGCCTGGGCCACGGTAAGCTGGTACATCACCGTGGACTCGGCGCTCGGCGGTTGGGCGAGCGCTTTCTGGTCGCCGAGGAACTTGCGCGAATTGCGCATCTCGTTGGAGCTGCCGTGCCTGCCGCCGGTCTTTTGCCCCTTGCCCGCTCCCGGCGCCTGCATATTGCGCAAAGTTTTGTCGACCATGCCGTCGCCCAGATTAACGGGCTTGGCCTTTACTCCGTCCCGTTTCACCAGCAGGCCGGGGTCCATCATGATATTTGAGTGCTCGCCGGCTCCCGAGCCGCCGCCCGCGCCGGAGTGGTCGCCGGCGCCGCCGCCTGAATGGCGGATGGACTCGGCGAAGGCCGTATTGACCAGCCCTTCGACCAGCGAGCCTTCATCGACCGGCATCGCGTCGCCGGCCTTCTTCGCGTCTTCCGGCGTCATGACGCCCTTGATCGACTTGCCGCGTTCCTTGCCGACGCCGTCGTAGGTATACTGGCGCTCATCCTCCATCAGGTAGGCGCCCGATACCATCTTGACGCGCGAATGCTTGGGGTTCGGCTTATAGTTGTTCATCGCGGCCAGGCGGCGGCGGATATAGCCGGGGACGCCCTGGTACATCTGGTTGAGCGCTTCCTGATACGCCTTGAGCTCCACGCCTTCCTGCTTGTTCCTATTGAGAAGCGCCGTGACGCCCAGCTTCTCGGCGACATAGGAGACGCCGGGAATCTTGAGGACGACGGAAGGCTTCATGGCGAACAGAATGAGCGCGAGGGAGGCGACCACGACGACGGGACCGGAGCTTCGTCCTTGGCGGAAAGTGAAAAGCACCGCGGCCAGAAATCCCTTTTTCCTATTTTTTTCCAGGAATTTGCTCATGGCCGTCTAATACTCCTTTTTCAGTATAGACCCGGCCCCTGGACCCGTCAAGGGCCTTCCTCAAAGGCCTAATATTTTTTAGGCCGATTAACCAGGTTATTAAGGCTTTTTGACCCATGCAGAAAAGCGGCAGGGCGGCTAGAATCAAGGTACATGAACTTGCGCTGGCCGCCAGCTCCGCCCGGACTGCTTCGGAAGTGCCTCGCTTCCGCCGTCGCCGCCTCCCTGCTGGTAACCCAGCAGGGATTTTTCTTTTATGAGGCGATGGCCGCGCAGTTCGTCGCGCCGAAGGTCGGCGCGGCCGGCATGGGAACCGGCAATGCCGCGGCCGGCGCCGGCGCCGCCGCCAAGGTGCCCGGCATCCGGCTTGATAATTTCGGCCTGAATCTCTCGGGAGTCAATGCCGCCTCGGTGCTGCCGGCGAATACCGCGATCAACTCTGTCGCGCCCCAGCTCTCATCCGTCTTGTCGAGCCCGCATGCTCAAACCGTCACCGCGGAAGCGCCCGGTTTGCCGGCCGGCGTGAAGCAGGTCGCGGTCACGCCGAGCAAGGATATTGAACCGGCGAAAACCGCGGTCTCGCTGCGCGCGGGACTCTCCCAGCTCGGAAGCGCCCTGGTCAAGCCGGCGCGCGGCAAGCGCTCCGGGATTCTTGGACGATTCTTCGACCAGGGGAAAAAGCATGACGGCTCCCCCGCTCCGCTCGGGGTCGGCGGTGCCGCGCGCCGGATGACGGGCCTCAGGCCCGGCGCGGACTTTAGCGTCGATCATTACCAGCGGCTAAAAGAACTCAAGCAGGTCCTGGGCGAAGGAACGCCCGAGGGTGCGGGCTGGATCCGCGCCTTCCGCTTCCGCGACCCGCAAAACGGCTGGCGCACCGCGCGCTCCGCCGGGCTGGAGGGCTTTTTCTTCACCAAGATCGAGCATGAGCAGACCTGGGGCGGGCTGATCTCGTCCGGGCAGCTCGGAGACTACTTCAACTATCTCGACGCTTTGCTGACGCCGGTCGCCTGGACGGCGGACATTCGCCGCGAGCTGGCGGCGCTGCGCGACGACGCGTCCGTGCCGCTGGTGGAGAAGAACGATCGCCTCAACAAGCTCCTTATCCGTACCTTAGATAGGCTGCGGGCGGAGCTCAAGGAGCTCGATAAGGCGCAGTGGGGGCGCAGCGCTCATACCTACGCCATTTTCTCGCGCGCCTACAACCGTTTGCGGCCCGGGAAGAATTTCTTCGATTCCCTCGACGATGAGGAACTGGCGCGCATCCGCGAGGAGGTCCAGGTCGACCAGCTGTGGCTGCTCGACATCTTCGAGATCGGCGACGTCAAGCGCTGGGGCACCGGCGGCGGCTCGCCCTACGCCATCAAGGGGTACCGGAAGATAAAGGAAGAGCTGGGCGGCGCGGAGGCTTTCGGCCGCTTCGTGCAGCGCGCGCATGCGCTGGGCTTCAAGGTCCGCACCGACTTTATCCCGAACCATACCTCGCTTGACAGCGAGCTGGCGCAGCGGCACCCCGAGGCCTTTATTCATCTCCTGCCGCCCCAGCATCTGTCCGATGACGAGATCTGGGCGCAGACGCCGCGCGAGGCGCAGGGGAACCGTCATCCCAACTTTTACCTGATCAAGACGCGAAGCTACCCGGGACGGGAGGGAATCGAGACCAAGGTTCTGATCCACCATCCGGTGTCCGACTTCGGGCTGTGGATCGACATGGGACAGATCGACTACAGCCAGAAGACCGCGCGCGCCTGGTTCATCGAGCAGGCCATGCACCTTTTCGGCGACAAGGGGGTCGACTCCATCCGGCGCGACATGGCCTACTACGTCATTAACGAGAACTACTACGACCGCTGGCTGAATATCCTGGAGGGAGAAAAGAACGGCGCCGGGGGCTGGGTGCGCGAAGCGCTGGAGCGCACGATCCGCGAGTTCCGCGAGCGCCGCGCGGCGCTCAACGGCGCCGAGGTGCTCGAGGAATTGACCGATACGGTGAAGCGCCGCTACCCGTCGGCGGTCATGGACGATGAGGTCTATGCCTTCTTCACCGGCATGAGCCGCCTGGGGGCCGACGGCATCTACGGCAAGAACACGCAGGACGCGGAGATGGGGCAGTTCGGCCTCTTCGACGCCCTGAAGAGCTTCAACGCGGGCGCCATCCGCCGGGCCCTGCGCAACAACTTCTTCCGCTTCTGGCAGAAAGGCGGCGCCAGCACGGTGAACTTTGTCGGCAACCACGACGAGGCGAATCCCGTTGATGTTTTCGGGGTGCGCTTGCGGGCGGCGGCCGCCATGGCGCTCTTGGGCGGGCCGATTTTGACCTATAACGGCTTCGAGCTCGGCACCGGCCAGCGCGAGATGGTGGGCGACCTGCCGAACTCGGTCGACCGCAACAAGGCCATCCCGTTCGATGTGCCGGTGATGATTCGCTGGGAGACCGTCAACCGGGAGAACCGGCTCTTTATCCGGGATCTGCTGCGGGCGCGCCGGCGCAATATCGGCTTGTTTGAGAACGGCGCGGCGTCCGTGCTCGAGCCCTATCAAGACACCCCGATCGTGGCCTGGTCGGCGAGCCGCCGCGAGGCCGGCCGGCAGGAGACCCTGCTCGTCGCCGGGAACTTTAATCATGATTGGGCCTGGGGGCACTTCAAGTTCAGCGCGCCGATCCTCGGCGAGTTCGGCGCCTTCCGGCCGCGCGCCGACCGGAACTACATCCTGCGCGACGCCGTGCACCGGGGCGAAGACGGCCGGCCGCTGACCTTCGAACGCACCGGCAAAGAGCTGCAGGAACAGGGGCTCTTCGTGCACCTGGCTCCCGGCGACGCGCATATCTTCGAGGTCGAAGAGCTCGATCCGAGCGCTCCGGCGACCGGGCCGCCTGCCCGCTCGGTCATCAGCCGCCTGCGCGACGCCGCCGTCAGCGGCATCGAAGAGCCGCTGGCCTTCAAGTTTACCGGCATCCGCGAGGAGCTCTGGGGACCGCACCATGAAGCGAGGAAGCCGCAGACCTGGGATGCCCTGACCAAATGGCTCACCGACTCGGCCATCCTCGCCTTCCTGCCGCTGCAGGTGCCGCAGATCATCAAGAACTTCCTGCTGATCTCCGCCGGAACGCTGGCGCCGATCTCGATTCTTCCGTGGATGGGCTATACGACGGGAATTCTCGGCAATATGCTGCTGCTCTCCTATTTCGTCTCCAAGAAAGAGGCGGGGGCCGCCCGGGTGCAGGCGGTCGGCGTAATCACCAGCGGCATCGTGCTGGCGCAGATATTCTACGCCGGCTTCATGCCGGCATTCGCTTTTTGGGGCATCGCGGCGATGATGGCGGGCGGGCTGACGCTGAACCTGCTGAAGTACCTGGGCGTCTTCAACGGCAATATCTGGAAGGCGTGGACCATGATCAGCGGACTGACCGGGCTGGGAGTGCTGCCCACCGTGTTATGGTCGACCTTCATGCCGCAGATGTCGGTTTGGCCGGCGGTGGTGACCCTGGCGGGAGGACTCATCTTCCTCCTGCTGCAGCGGCTCGGCAAGCTTCCCAAGGGACTGGAGAACACCTGGTCCAAGCTCTCGGCCTGGACGGCGACCATGCTCTTTATGTTCGGCCCCATCGCCCAGCTGGTCAGCAACTTCGCCAATCCCGCCAATATCGCGGGGCTCTCGCTGCTCACCCTCATGCTGGCGACCGCGGGCAATGCCTTGATGCTGCCCCGCGCGATCCTGACCAAGGACCGCATCTGGCTCACCGGGAGCTTGTGGGCGGTGGCGATGGGCGGCTGGGCGGTGATGCTCAGCATGCTGCTTTACGGCGCCGTCTCGCCGCTGTTCTTCGCGGGTTTTTCCGTCATTCTGCCGGTCTACCTGGCCTTCATTATCCGCCAAGCCATGAAGCATCACGGGGCGACTTTCCGCGAGCTCCTGCGCTCGCTGGTTAAAGGCGGCGCCTAAAGCGAACACCGTCCGGCCGGCGTCGTCCTTTGTATATAATCACTGAGCGCAACCATGGAACACGCACTCACCCGCTTTATTGAAAGCATTTCCCTGATCCACCCGATTCTTGTATTCGGTCTGATCGCGGTCTGCTTGGGCCTCGTCGGCAAGAGCGCCGACATCCTGGTCGATGAGGCGGTGCTGCTGGCGCGGCGCTCCGGGGTGTCCACCGTTATCATCGGCGCGACCGTGGTCAGCCTCGGCACCACCATGCCGGAAGCCGCGATCTCGGTATTCGCCGCCATCCAGGGCAAGCCGGGTCTGGCGCTGGGCAACGCCGTCGGCTCGGTGATCTGCGATACCGGCCTGATCCTGGGTTTGGCCTGCATGCTGGGCGAGCTGCCGCTGGACCGCAGAACGGTGAACCGCCAGGGCTGGATCCAGCTGGGAGCGGGGATTCTCCTGGTGGCCGTGACCCTGGCCTTCGGCCGCCGCTTGCCGCGGGGCGCCGGCTTCGTATTTCTCGGTCTTCTTGCCGTCTATATCTGGCTGTCGGTCCGCTGGGGCAAGTCGGCCGGCTGCGAAGAGGGGGGAGAGGTGCCGCAGGAGTCGGCGGGATATATCCTGCTCAAACTCGCGGGTGCGATCACTCTCCTTATTATCGGCTCACGGATCCTGATCCCCGCGGTCATGCATGTGGCGCTGCTCTTCGGCGTGCCCGAGGATATCATCGCCGCGACCTTGGTCGCCTTCGGCACTTCGCTCCCCGAGCTGATTACGGCGGTGACCGCCGTGCGCAAGGGCGAGGGGGGGCTGGCGGTCGGCAATATCATCGGCGCCGATATCCTGAACATCCTGTTCGTCTCGGGTGCGGCCTGCGCGGTGACGGCGGGCGGCCTGGCGGTGCCGGACACTTTCTTCAAGCTGCACTTCCCCGCGATGATCGCCATCCTGGTTATCTTCCGTCTGGGAATATTCTTCTCCGGCAAGCAGCTCAAGCGGCCTTTCGGCTTTCTGCTGCTCGCCTCCTATGCCGTGTATCTGATTCTGCAGTACACCCTGCTCGGCCGCGTCGGCGGCTGAGCGCCCTGTCCTTGGTCCTAATAAAATTTGGGTCCAATTCCTGTGAAATGCGGTCTGGTTGACCCATGCGTATTCGCTGTTTTCCCAATAAGATCATAGAGATGAGCGTTTTCCTTAGAAAGCTTCTGGCGTCCGTCATCACCGCTTCCCTGCTGGTGGCCCAGCAGGGTTTTTCTTTTAGCGCTCAGGCGGCGATCAAGGTGAACCTCGCGGCGACGAGCGGCGGCTCCAGCGCGGCGGCGGCGGCGGGCGGCGTTATCGGCGCCAATAGCGCGCTCAACAATCTTAAACTTTCCGCCCAGGGCTTGAACCTTAAGACCGGCGTCCTGCCGTCGGTGAATATGCCGAATGTCTCGGTGAACGGCGCCGTCGGTAATGTCGAAACCGTGCTGCCGCTGTCGGTGGCGGCGCCGACTATGGAAGCCAAGAAAGCCCAGGGAGTCGGGACCGTCTCCGCCGCTGAGGTTCCGGCCGCCGCGCCGGCGCTGGCAAGGAACGGGCACCAGAAAACGGTGATGCGCCGGGCCGCTCGCATCCAGCAGGCGCTGGGCAAAAAGACTGCCACCGAACTGCATCAGCTTTTCGATAATGCGCGCCAGGCCGGCGCGGAAAACTTCGTCGGGGCGGAAGAAAGCGGCGCGAAAAAGCCGGCGGTGAAGCTTAAGCCGGCCGCGGAAGCCCCGGTCAAGAAACGCCGGCTCATCGAGTTCCGTCCCGAGGTCATCAAGGGCATCAAGGAAGCTTTCCGCAGTTCGTGGACCCGGCCCAACAAGCAGGACTATACCTACCTGGTCACCAAGACTTTCGGCGTCAACCTGGCGGTGCGGCTCGGCTTTGTCATCCAGGGCGTCATGGGCGGCACTTTGCCGCTGCTGCGGGCCATTCTGTCGACCACCTGGTATCAGGCGCAGGACGCGGTCTTCACCGTTTTCGGGCAGACCTATATGAAGTTCCTCAACAAGATGACGGGTCTGCTGCGCATCCATAACGCCGAGGTCGGCGACTTCCTCTTCATCTATACCCAGCTCGTCTTCTTCGAATTCCTTAACCGGCTCGTGCTCGGTCCCTTGGGCGCCAATCCGCTGGTCTATAGCTGGGCCGGCATAGGGCTGATTTTCCTCAATATCATACAGGGCATGATCGCCGGCGGTCCGCTCATCCCGGCCATCAACAAGATGCACAAGGCGGGCGTGATCAAGCACTCCACCATGATGCATCTCTACCAGATATCCAGCCTGACCATGCATCTGGGGCTGTTCGCGACCTTCGGCTTTCAGTCGATCTTTACCTTGCTCAGCACCATCCTCATGTTCATATCGTGGGGGCTTTACCTCTACTTTACGGCCTTCTACAAGCCGCCTCCCGGCGCCGTATTGCCCGACGAGTCCAACGGCCTCTGACCTCCCGTCCGTTGGGCCTATTATTTTTTGGGTCCTATTTCATCCGAATCAGACCTTGTTGACCCATGCGGGCCCGGCGCTTCGCGGTTAATATTAATAGTGATGATACGCTTTAAGAAGATTCTCGCCTCGCTTCTCTCAGCCTCCCTGCTGATCGCCCAGCAGGGCTTTTTATTCCGGGCGGACGCGGCGGTCAAGGTCAATGTCGCGGGAACCGCGAGCGGCGGCGGCGCGGCCGCGGCGGCCGGGGGCTCTCTCGGCGTCAACAATGCATCGCTTAACAGCCTCCAGCTTTCCAATCAGGGCCTGAACCTCAAGACCGGCGTCCTGCCTTCGGTCGGCAACATTCAGGCGGAGATAAATCCGCAGTCGTTAATAAAGTCGGTCGCCCTTCCCAAGGCGGTCGCCGCGCAGGGGATCGCCGGCAAAGTCAAAGCCGCTGAATCGATTGCGCAGCCGGGAGCGGAGACCAAGGAAGCGAAGGTTTCTCCCTCCGCGCAGGCCCGGACGCTGTCGCGCGAGCTCGCAAAGAGCTCTAAGAAGGAGCGCGGCGGCCTGCTCAGCAAGTTTTTCGACAGCTCCAAGCACGGCCTGTCGCATAAGGATGCGGCGGTCGAGCCGGGCGAGGGCGATTTCGGCGGCGGCCGCAGCGGGCTCAATAAGAAGCCCGGCCTCAAAGAGCTGCGCACGCTGCTCGTTGACGGTACGGTCGCCGAGGACGGTCCGCTCCAGCCTTTCGGCTTCCGGACGCCGGATGGGACTTATGTCGCGGCGCCGACGGCGGGTCTGGAATCCTTCTTTGAAGCCAAGCAGACCCATGAATGGCGCCATGGTGAGGCGAACTCGTCCGGACAGGTCAACGATTACTTCAACTATCTCGACGCGCTTCTCGCGCCGCTGGCCTGGACGGTAGAGATTCGACGCGATCTGAGGACCCTCAAGCTTTTGGCGATGGATGACCTGGCGAAAAACCGCGCGCTTAACGAGCTTCTTATAAAGACCGTCGGCCGGATTCAGAGCATGGAGGTCAAGGAAATTCTGGCCGGCTCCAAGGCGCCGAACTCTTTGGAAGAGGCGACGCTGGATATCGATCCGAACCGGGAGTACTACCCCTCGCCGGAAGATTGGCGCGACGAGGTCATCTACTTCTCCATGATCGACCGCTTTTCACGGAGCAAGAAGGGGATGCCGCGCGGCGACCCTAAAGACGGCGGCTCCCGTCATGGCGGCGACATCCGGGGCATCATCGACCGCCTGGACTACATCAAGGAGTCCGGCGTTACTTCAATCCTTTTCACCCCGGTTACCATGGGATTGCCCAAGGCCTATCATGGCTACGCTCCCCTGCATCTCCTCGAAGTCGATCCCCATCTGGGCACCATGGAGGATTACAAGGAGATGGTCCGCGAGGCGCATAAGCGCGGCATCCGGGTTATTATGGACCTGGTCCTCAACCATACCGGGCCGGTTTTCGAGTACAAAGACGGCAGCCGCTGGTCGGGTGTCGATAAGCCGCGCAAAGAGATCGACGATTGGACCTTTGACCTGAAGCCCGTTGAGCTTAAGGACGCGGGACGCTTCTCGCGGCGGGGCGTCATCGACGACTGGCAGCATCCGGACCAGGTGACCAAGGGCGACTTCCCGCCCAACTACCGGCACTTCCGGACCGACGATCCCAAGACGCGCAAGATGCTGACCCAGGTGGCGCTGTGGTGGCTCAAAGAAACCGATGTCGACGGTTTCCGCCTCGATGCCATTCGCCATGTCGATCCCTCTTTCTGGCCGGAGTTCAACCGCGCGGTGCGGCAATACGCCGCCAAGCTCGGCAAGAAGAACTTCTTCCTGCTGGGCGAGAACTCGACCGGGGTGGACTGGGAGCTGCTGCAGTATATGGGGAAGGACCAGTTTGACAGCACCTACAACTATCCGTCTTACCGCCGAGACAATAAGGCGCTGCACGGCGCCGCGCCGACGAAAGCGCTCGAAGACAGCATTAAGGCCAACCTCTCGGTTCTCGGCGGCTTTGCCGGGTACTTATTACGCTTCATCGATCTGCACGACACCTACCGCTTCCTGCGCTCGCGCGAGCCCATCAACATCCTCAAGCTGGGGATGACCTACCTGATGTTCTCGCTCGGCATCCCGATCGTCTACGCCGGCACGGAGCAGGCCATGCGGCAGTACGTCGACAGCCTGGACCCGGAGGGGCCGCACCAGCCGGCCGACCCGCAGAACCGTGAGGACATGTTCCCCGAGGGGCAGTTTAAGTCCGAGAGCTCCAAGGGCGATATGTTTAATGCGGAATCGGACACTTTTAAGTTCCTGCGCCGGCTCGCGGACCTGCGGCAAAAGCATCCGGCCCTGCGCCGCGGCGAACACCAACCGCGCTGGGTCGATCCTTACGGCCCCGGCATCTATGCATTCAGCCGCATCTACGGTGACGAGGAGGTCCTGGTGGTTATGAACACCTCCGGCGTCGAGCGCTCGGCCTCCATGTACGTTGACGCCGAGCGCAGCCCGGGCGGCACCCGGTTCGCCGACGAGCTCGACCGCGCCTACACGGGCGTCGCCAAGACCCACCCCGAAGGCGGCTCCATGCTCGACGTCACCGTCCCCGCCAACGGCGTGCGCGTCCTCGTCCGCCGCCGCTAAATGAGCCCGCAGTCCTGGCTCGGAAAATCCATTTACTTCATTCTGACCGACCGCTTCTACAACGGCGACAAGTCCAATGACGACTTCGGCCAAGGTGAGTACGATCCCCAGAGCGACGATTGCTTCCAGGGCGGCGATCTTAATGGCATAACGCGCAAGCTCCCGCATATCAGGAAGCTGGGCTTCGACGCGATCTGGCTCACTCCGCCGGTGCATAACCAGTGGATCAACCCCTATATCGCGACCCGGGGCTTCCACGGCTACTGGGCCTACGATTTTACCCGGGTCGATCCCCATTTCGGCACCTTGGAGGATTACAAGAGGCTGGTGCGCGAGGCGCATAAGCTCGGCCTCAAGGTGATCCAGGATATCGTCGTTAACCACACGGGCAACTTCTTTACGGTCGACGACAAAGGCTACGATCCCCGGAAGCCGGAAAAGAACTGGCGCGGCGTGATCAAGAAGGGCGCCAAGGCGCCGCGTGATCCGGTCTTCAAGCTGAACAACCCGAACAATCCCGCGCACAAGAAGGCGGGCGTCTACAACTTCACGCCCAATATCTCCGATTTCAAGAGCCGTGAGCAGACCTTGACCTACTCCATGGGCGACCTCGACGACATCAACCTGCGCAGCCCGCTGGCCGCCAACCGGATGAAGGAGATCTACCGCTACTGGATCGAGGAAGTGGGGATCGACGGCTACCGGGTCGATACCGTCTACTACACGCCGGAGGATTTCTACGAGGGCTTTCTCTACGATGATTCGCCGCAGCACCCCGGCATCAAGCGGGGGAACAAGGACTTCTTCGTCTTCGGCGAGGTGTGGTCCTACGACTATAAGGCGATAAATAAATATCTCAAAGACGGACGGACAAAGCGGCTGGACTCCGCGATCGACCTGCCGCTCAACGAGGCCCTGACCCAGGTATTCTATCGCAAGACCCCGACCGAGGACCTGCGCAAAGCGCTGTCCGCCCGGCGGCACAACCGGAACCTGTGGGTCAATTTCCTCGACAACCACGACGTCGAACGGATGAACAGCCGCGCCAACTGGCGCAGCGTCCGGCAGTCCTTGGTCGCGCTGTTTACGCTGCCCGGCATCCCCTGCGTTTACTACGGCACCGAAGCCGGCTTCAAGGCGGCGCGGCAGAATATGTTCAAGGACAGCTGCTACGATGAGAAATCGAAGTATTGCCGGTTTCTGCGCCAACTGCTTCGCTTGCGCAAACAGCATCCGGCCCTGAGCCGCGGCGCCTGCTCGGTCGAGCGGGCCTCGTTCTCCTGCGGGGTGCTGTCCTATGCGGTCGAGCATGCCGGAGAGCGCTACCTGATGGTCTTTAATACGGCGCCGGACCGCATGTTCTATGAGCTGGAGGAGGGGCGGTCTTATCAGGTGCTGCTGTCATCCGAGAAGGATCGAGCGGCCGGCGGTGCAATGATATTAGCGCCGGAGTCGTACTACGTGCTCAAGGCCGGGGGACGCAAGGAGAAAGCCGGGAAGGGCCGGCCGAATATCCGCATGCGTCCGCTGCGTCCGGGAACATACTCCGACGACATCGGCATCCGCTTCCGGCTCGACAAGCCCGGGAAGATCAGCGGCCTGTATCTGCTCTCTAACGACAACTTCGATAAGAGGGTCAAGATCGCACAGCCCCGGGACGGCAAGCTTAGTCTACGCGCCGCCGAGCTTGATAACGGCAAGCATCGTCTGCGCCTGCTGGCGAAGACCGGGACCCAAAGCTTCAGTGCGTCCGCCAGCTCGGAGATCACGGTGCGCAACGCTTACCGGCGGCTGACGGATTTTACGCTGCCGGCGGGAAATAAGGGCGGCCTGGACTGCGAGCTTCATATTCCCGCGGACCCGAGCTATGACCGGCAGTGCTCAATCGAACGCGTCAGCGTCTATTCGAGCGGCAGGGATTTGCGGCTGCAGCTGAAGATGGCCAATGTCACCGATGATTGGAACCCGCCGCACGGCTACGATCACGTCTACTTTAATGTGCTCTTCGACTTCCCCGGGGAAAAGGGCCGGTGCTTTTTCCCGAAGATGAACTACCGGTGCCGGGATTTCGCGTTCAATGCCGGCTTTCTGCTTTACGGCTGGGGCGCCCAGTCCTACGGGACGAAAGGTGCGTCGGAGGACGCCTACGGCGAGCCGCTGTTCGGGGAGATCGTGCAGGCCGCTGATTTAAAGACGCAAACGATCACTTTTACGTTTTCCAGCAAGTTCTTCGATTCCCTGAAGACGCTCGACGGGGTAAAGATCTTCCTCTCCACCTGGGACGGCTATCTCGCGGATTTCCGCAAGATCGCGAACCGGAAATCGGACTGGGAATTCTATACCCTCAAAAGCGGGCGCATCGAGGATGTTCCCCGCATCTTCGATTATGCGATAATCCGTATCTAGAGTCCCCCATGCCTTTACCTGCGAACAAGGATGTGGTCGTCATCGCCCTCGACACCGCGGCGGATAAGCGTGAGTACTTTCTGTGCTCCGGCTCGGATCTCGGCGGCGGAGACGGCTTTAAGAAGGTGCGGCCCGGCACCCTCTTCGCGCCGGAGAACGACGCCTTTTTCGCGTCGTTGGCGGACGGCGGCAGGGTTCACATTATCGTCTATCCGACGCGTACCTACTCCGAAGGTTTCGGCGGCAGCATGTTCTCGGACATCGCCCCCGAGGATCGCCGGATGATTCGCAAGATAAGGGCGCGCTACGAGGATAGAACGGACTGCTGCAAGGTTCCGCTCAGCGATACGCTGCTGTTCGAGGGGCTGGAGAAGTATTTCGCCGGCGACGAGGAGCGGGCGCGGTACCGCAGTGAGAAAAGCGCGCCGGTCGAGAAGAAGCAGGAGCGGATCAAGAGGGAGGGGAAGCGCGGCTTTTTTACGGTCGATCCGAAGTATCTCATCAACATCAAAGAAATATTTGTCAGCTGCATGACCCGCCCCAACCGCCAGGACTATATGTGGCTGGCGACCAAGACCTTTGGGCTGAACCTGGTGGTCCGGCTCTTCTTTGTCTGCAAGGGGGTGATGAGCGGAGACCTGTCGATGGTCCGCGCCGTTCTTTCCACGACCTGGTACCAGATCCAGGACGCCGTCTTCACGGTCTTCGGCCAGACCTATATGAAGTTCCTTGGCAAGATGACCGGGCTTATCCGCATTCGCAACGCGCAGGTCGGGGACTTCGTCTTCGTCTACTTCCAGCTCTGCGGCTTCGAGTTCCTCAACCGTCTGCTGCTGGGCCCTCTTGGAGAGAACCCGCTCGTCTATACCGGGTTCGGCATCGGGCTCATCTTCGTCAATATCCTGCAGGGCATGCTCTCCGGCGGTCCGCTTATTCCCGCGATCAATAAGATGCGGCGGGCCGGAGTCATCAGCCACCCGGTGATGATGCATCTCTATCAGGCCTCGAGCTTGACCATGCAGTTCGGCCTGTTGGCGAGCTTCGGCTACCAGACCTTCTACGCGATACTAACCGGCGCCGTGCTGGTCTTCTCTTGGTCGAGCTACGTGATCTTCTCGACCTTCTTCAAGGACCCGGAGTTTTCCGGCGTCACCGACCGGGAGCTGATGGCCAAGCTCGACGGTCTCGCCGCCAAGTGCTACGCCTCCTCCTGAGCGCTGCTCTCTGAGCTCGCCGCTTCCGTCGACTGTCTTTCCTCCGCGCTGGGCAAGGTCTACGCTTCGTCAAGACAGTCGACGGAATCGGCTTGGCCGGGAGCAGCCAGGTCCGGCCGTCGGCGCGCACGGATCAGTAGAGGAGGAAGGCGGCGCGCTCGTTGACGAAGCGCCGGGCTTCGGTGGTGAAGAACTTATTGATATCGGCGGCGCTGGCCCCGCTGTCGTAGAGCTTGTTGAACACGGGGCTCCCCGTCATCAGCGTCATGCGCTCCGGCTGGAGCGTAAACTGCTCGGGGTGGGCGTCGCGCAGCGCCGTGACGAGATGGGCGAAGACGGCGAGCGGCTCTACGGCGCCGCGGTCGGTGACGATGATGCGTATCCCGTGCGTTTTCTCGCCGGCGTAGACGCTCTTCTCCGGAGTGAGCGTCTGCGGCTTGAACTCGACGCCCTTGAGGCCGGCCTTTTTCAGCCGCTTGATTACGCGTTTGGGCTTGAGCCATGGCGCGCCGAGCCAGCGGAACGGCACCGGCGTCCCCCGGCCGACCGACAGGTTGCTGGCCTCGAAGCAGCCCGTCCCCGGATACAGCGCCGCCGAGTCAAGGTCCGGCATATTGGGCGACGGCCGCACCCAGAGCAGGTCCGTCTGGTCATGCCACATCTCCCGGCGCCAGCCCTTGAGCGCGATGACCTGTAGCTTGGCGCCCAGGCGGGCGTGGAAGTTGAAGATGCGTGCGAGCTCGCCCATGGTCATGCCGTGACGGACCGGGACGGGCATGTAGGCGATGAAGTGCCGGATGCCGGGCTCGAGCACGGGCCCTTCGACGGCCGTGCCGCCGATGGGGTTGGGCCGGTCGAGGACGAAGAACTCGATATTCTGCCGCTTCGCGGCTTCGAGAGCCATGGCCATGGTCGTGGAATAGGTGTAGAAGCGCGCGCCGATCCCCTGAATGTCGAAGACCAGCGCGTCGAGTCCCTTGAGCATATCGGCTGTCGGGGCCCGCGTCGAGCCGTAGAGGCTGTGCAGGGGAATCTTCCGGCCGTCCGGGAGGATGTATTGGCCGGATTCGACGGATTCCTGTTCCATCGTGCCGGCGAAGCCGTGCTCCGGAGAAAACAGCGCCTTAAGCTCCAGCCCGGGGGCATTGGCGAGGATTGAGACGGTGGTGCGGCCCTTGCGATCGATGCCCGTCTGATTTGTGATCAGGCCGATGCGCTTGTCTTTGAGTTCACGGAAACCGTTGTCTTCGAGGACGTCGATGCCCGCGAGAACTTCCGCCGGCGCGGCCGCCGAATGCGCCGGAGGAGCCCATAACGCGAATAGGAGTAAAAAGCACGCGCCTCTCATCGCTGTCTTCCCGGCAGCTTCTTAAGCAGAACGTACATGTCCCCCTGGTCCCAGACGCTGTGCGCCGTGGCCTTTGCCTGCGGCCCATGCCCCATGTAAAGGTCGACGCGGCCCGGGCCCTTGATCGCGCCCCCCGTATCCTGGCAGTGGACGAAGCGGCGCGCGGGATTCTTGCCGAGCCAGCCGCCCTTGCCGTCGGCTTGGATCATGGTCAGGGAGACGTAGGCTACCGCTCCGAGTGGGACGAACTCCGGGTCGACCGCGATCGAGCGGCCGGGCGTCAGCGGCTGCCCGATGGAGCCGGAGGGCTCTCCGTCTTTGGTCATGGGCTGGACCGAAAAAAACGTGTAGCGCGGATTCTGGCTGATGAGCCAGGCCTCGCCTTCCGGGTGCTGCGCCAGGTAGCGGCGGAGCGTCTCGGCCTTGATCTCCTCCCGGGTCATTGCGCCGGCGCCGACGACGGTCAGGCCCACGCTTTTATAGGGCCGGGCGTTGGTCGCGGCGAACAGGGCGAGCGCTTCGCCGCCGTCGGGATAGCGCAGGATGCCGGAGCCCTGGATGTGGAGGTCCAGCCGGTCGAACTCGTTTTTGAGCCAGGCAACCTCCAGATTCTTGCCGGCGAGCTGCTTGCGGATATCGATGTCGCGCCGGTCGAAGTAGGGGACGAAGCGGCCGGTCTCGTCCACGCGGCCGATTAGGGTGCTTCCCTTATACTGGTCGCTGAAATCCTCGAGCCGCGCCTCGATCATGTCGGGCGGCTTGCGGTAGAGCGGATAGGGATACTCCTCGGTGCGTACGCGGCTCGCTTCCAGGACGGGCTGGTAATAGGACGAATAGTGCGCGGAGTGCGGTGTCGTCGAGCGGTTGAGGCGGAAAAGCTCAAAATCTTCCTTAAGGCGGCGGTCAAATTCGTCCTGCGGCAGGCGCCGGTCGAGTAGCCGGCCAAGCTCCTCGATGGTGTCGATGAGCCGCTGGGTGCCGACGCGGATATCGCCCAACCGGTAGAGCGCGTCTCCCTTGCCGCGCAGGTAGGCGATGCTGCGCTCGCCGGCCTGCGCAAAAGTGGCGGGCTCAAGGTCATCGGCGAGCTGCGGCCAGCTCTCCGGGGCGAGACGCTCGACGGCATTTAGCCGGGGCGGAGTTCTGCGTACGGCCGGCGTTCGGCATGCAGCGGGCAGCGCCGCCGCGAGCAGCAAAAGGGCGGTTTTTCGCATGGCCGGAGTATAGCAATTCTCCTCCTAAAGAACGCCGGAATGGTATGATGCCCGGGTGCGGTGCTTGCTGCTGCTGACTCTGTTAACGGCGATGACAACGGGAGCTTCCTCGATGCCGGATTCCGCCGACGGCGTACAGGATATGCCGTTGGAGGTGCGCGTCGGCCGCCTGCTGTGGCCTGTTCTCGACGAACGCGCGGCCGAGCGCTACGCTCCGGCGGTGCGGGCGGGGCGGCTCGGCGGCGGCATCCTGCGCTGGCATATGCCGCGCGGCTCCGCCGCCGGCTTCATCAAGCAGCTGCGCGCCTGGGCGCGGCAGGCTCCGGGGCGCCCTCCGTTCTTCATCTCCGTCGATCACGAAGGCGGACCGCTGTTCACGCAGCCGGAGCTCGGGACCATGCTGCCCGGAAATATGGCGCTGGGCGCCGCGGGTTCCGCGGAGCTGGCGGAGTTGGCGGCGCGCGCCAGCGCGGGCGAGCTGCGCGCGCTGGACGTTGACATCAACTTCGCGCCGGTCGTCGACGTCAACAGCAATCCGGATAATCCCATTATCGGCGTCCGTTCGTTCGGCGAGGACCCCGCGGCCGTTGCCGCGCTGGGCGCGGCCGCCGTCCGCGGCTATCTGCGGGGCGGCATCCTTCCCGCCGCCAAGCACTTCCCGGGACATGGCGATACCTCGACGGACTCGCACGCGGCTTTGCCGACCGTGGCCTATAAGCGGACGCGCTGGGAGCAAATCGATTTACCGCCGTTCCGGGCGGCGATCGCCGCGGGTGTTCCCATGATTATGACCGCTCATGTCGCCATGCCGGCTCTCGGCACCGGCGATCTGCCGGCCACCTTGTCATCGGCGGCGCTGCAGGGCGTGCTGCGCGAAGAGCTGGGATACGAAGGCGTCATCGTGTCCGACAGCCTCGATATGGGCGCGATCACTAAAGCCTATGGCGCCGAGGAAGCCGCGATTTCGGCGATCCTCGCGGGCTGCGATGTCCTGCTGCTGGGCAAAGGGGGGCATAAACATATTCATGCCGCGCTTATGCGCGCGGTGCGGGAGGGCCGCATTTCCGAGAAGCGGCTTAACGCTTCGGTGCGACGCATCCTCGCGCTGCCGGCGCGCGCGGACCAGAGCGGGGATCCCGTCGTGATGCCGGACCGGCGCATCGCCGAAGCCTCGATCACGCTGCTGCGCAACGAGGACGGTCTGGTGCCGCTGCGGCTGCAAAAAGGCCAGCGGCTGCTGGCGCTCTCCTTCGAGCACCCGATGTTCGGGCCGGCCTTTGACCTGCTGGTTAAGGAGCTGCGCGAGCGGCATGCGGACACGGACTCGCTGCTGCTGCGGGAGGATGTCGGTGCGGCGTTAACGCGCGCCGGCGGAGCCGATGTTATAATCGTCGGCACCTATCAGTGGGGAGGCGGCGTTCAGGCGCGGCAGAAAGAGCTGCTGGCGCGGCTGCGGCCGCTGGGCAAGAGCGTCATACAGCTAAGCCTTCTTAACCCCTACGAGATGCGTGATTATCCCGCCGCCCGTACGGTACTGCTGACTTACGGCACGGCGCCCGCCTCCCTGCGGGCGGCGGTCAGCTTGCTGTTCGGCGAGAGCCCCTTTCGAGGGCATGTTCCTGTCACCTTTGACGATCGCCGCCCCCGGCGATAAAAGCATAGAAAATATTGACTTTCTCGACGAGACTTGTTAAAATAGCAAGCCTGTCCGGCATTTATTGGACACTAGATGATAAAACATGGACGCTTTTGCGCCCATGGGGGATTTATTAATGTACCTCAAAACCATCGAAATAGTTGGTTTCAAATCATTCGCCGACAAGACCCGGATCGATCTGCAGCCCGGCATTACGGGAATCATCGGTCCCAACGGCTGCGGCAAATCCAACATTATGGAATCCGTGCGTTGGAGCATCGGCGAGATGTCCTGGAAGTCCCTGCGCTCGGACTCCATGATCAGCATCATTTTTGCGGGCACGGCGCGCCGCAATGCGATGAACCTTTCCGAGGTCACCCTCACATTCGACAATGCCCAGAGCCAGCTGCCGGTGCAGTATTCCGAGGTTCAGGTTTCGCGCCGCATCTACCGGTCCGGCGATTCCGAGTACTACATCAACAAGACGCAATGCCGCCTGCGCGACATCCGGGAGCTCTTCCTGGATACGGGTATCGGCAATACCGGCTACGCGATTATCGACCAGGGCGGCGTTGATTTCATCCTCAACTCCAAACCGGAAGACCGCCGCACCCTGTTCGAGGAGGCCGCCGGCGTTTCCAAGTACAAGGCCAAGCGCCAGGAAGCGCTGCGCAAGCTCGATCGCGTGGAGATCGATCTGGGCCGCCTGCAGGACTCGGTAGCGCTCATCAAGGAACAGATCAAGAAGCTCGATGCGGACGCGCGCAAGGCCCGGCTCTACGAGAAGTACGAGGTCGAGCTGGCCGCGATGGAGGCCGGGCAGGTTATCAAGGATGTCGGCGAGCTGGAAGGCCGCTCCGGGGAGCAGGAGAAGCTCGTCGCTCCCAAGAAGCAAAGTTTAACCGAGCTGCATACGGCGGTCGAGGCGGACGAGGCGCGGCTGGCCGCTCTCGATCTCGAAAGGACGCAGCAGGAGAAAAACGTCCTCGCGGCCAGTCAGAAGGTATCCGACTGCAAGTCCGAGATCGCCCAGCTCGAAGAGCGGCGCAAAGGCGATCAGGCGCTGGCGCAGAACCTGGAAGAGCAGATCGCGGCGTCGAAGCAGGAATCCGAGCAGGAGGCGCAGCGCGAGAAGGATTTGTCGCCTGAGCTGGAGAAGGCCGCCGCGGCGCTGGCGGCCGCCGAGACCGAATGGGAGAAGGCGCGCCGCGCGTGCGACGCTTTCAGCGCGGACTTCGATCGGGTCGAGAGCGACCTCAAGACGACGGAAGCGAGCCGCCGGGAGCTCAGCGAGAAGCTGCTGCGGGTCACCGAGACCTGCCAGTCGACGACGCGCCGGCTGTCCGAATGCGAGACGCGCGTCAATCAGCTCGAGTTTGAAGCGGCGCGCAGCGGCAAGGAATTGGAAAAGAAGCTCGGGCGCGTCGCGGCGATGAACGCCGTCTGCGGCCAGGCGAACGAGACGCTGGAGGCTCAGCGGCGGGCCGTCGCGGAGGCTGCGCGGGCCGCGGTCGCGCGGGAGCAGGCGCTGGGGAACGCCCGCACGAAGCTGGAAGATCTCGGCGAGCGTCTATTGGACCGCCGCGCCGCCGTGGCCAGCCAGCAAGCCAAGGTTGAAGCGCTCGAGATCCAGGGCCAGCGCGATCCGTACTGGGTCGGCGCGCATGCCGTGGTCAACGCGGATTTGCCGGGGGTGCTCGGAACGGTGCGCTCTCTTATCGAGGTCGATGAGGCGTACCGGGCGCAGGTTGAAGACCTGCTGGGCGAGCGGCTCTATGCCGTGGTCTGCAGCGACTCGGCGGCGGCCAAGGCGGGCGTCGCGTTTCTGCGCGAGAGCGGCAAGGGGCGTGCGCGCTTTCTCGTCGCGAGTACTCTGCCCGAGCCGCTGCCGGCGGCGAGCCTGCCGCCGGGGGCGCAGCCGGTCGCCGACCGCGTGCGGTATCAGCCCGATCACGACAAGACTATCCGCTATTTGCTCGGGGAAGCGTACGCCGCGGAAGGCAGCGTATTCGGCCGGCACTGGATTTGCGGCGGCGCAACCGAGAGCGAGACACCGCGGCTCAAGCTTTCCGACATCGGGACGCTGCGCGAGGAGCTCGCGCGGATGGAACAGGAGCGGGACGCTCTGGCCGCCGAGAAGAAAGCGCATGAGGAGGGGCTCCCCGG
Organism: Elusimicrobiota bacterium; assembly: GCA_043827405.1. Taxonomy (GTDB): domain Bacteria; phylum Elusimicrobiota; class Elusimicrobia; order UBA1565; family UBA1565; genus JBDRPD01. Next base: position 67,848 of record JBDRPD010000001.1, read on the forward strand.
GCTGGCGCAGGCGATCTCGGCCGCGCAGAGCGAGCACCAGGATTGCATGGGCACGCTGCAGCGTCTTGAGGCCGAGCAGCATCAGCGCCAGGCCAGCTTGCGCAACGATCAGGAAGAAGTCGGCGTACTTGAAGAAGAGGTCGCCCGTATACGGGAGGACGCGGCCAAGACGCGGGCGGAGATGGACGAGCGCGGGCGGACGTTGGAGCAGGGGCGGCTGGATGAGAATGAGCTGCGCTCCCATGACAGCGCATGTGCGCAGCGCCTCGACGGTCTGCGGCTGGATGTCGCCGGCAAGCGCGTCGAGAAGAGTCATTTGGAGAAGAACCTCGAGTCCGCGGAGAAGGAAAAGAATTTGTATCAGTCGCAGAAGAATCGCGTCGAAACCGATCGCGAGACTTTGCTGCGCTCTATCGAGCGGCGCAGCGAGCAGCAGTTCGATTGGGAGCGCCGCATCCGTGAGCTGTCCGACGCCAGCGCAACTTCGGTCCGGCGCATCGACGAAGTTCGCACCAGCCTGGCGGGCTTCGAGAAGGAGAACGCGGCGCTGTTCGCGACCCTGCAGAAGATGCAGCTCGAGTTTACCGACCTCAGCCGGAGCGTGCATGAGCGGCAGGGTGAGGCGGAAAGCCTGCAGGCGGAGATCCATACCGTCGAGATGGAGATTAACCAGATGCGGACCCGCCGGCAGATGCTCCTCGAGCAGCTGGCCGAAAAGTGGAAGCTGACCTACGAGGACGCCCTGGCGCAGTACAAGGATCAGCCGGTCGACAAGGAGCGTATGGAATTTCTCCGCCGGCGGATGGCGAACCTCGGCAACATCAATAAGGCGGCGCCGGAGGAGTACGAGGAGCTGAGCCGGAAGCACGACGGCCTGCAGAGCCAGATCGACGATCTGCTCAGCGCCAAGAAGGACCTGCATTCCGCGATCGCCAAGATCAACGCGACGACGCGCGAGAACTTCCGGCAGACCTTCGCCGAGGTGCGCGAGCACTTCCGCAAGCTCTACGGCACCTTGTTCGAGGGCGGCGAGGCCGACCTGCTCCTGACCGACAAGGATAATATGCTCGAGTCCGGTATCGACATCGTCGCCCAGCCGCCGGGCAAGAAGCTGCAGAGCATCTCGCAGCTGTCGGGCGGCGAGAAGACGCTGACGGCGATCGCGCTGCTGTTCGCGTTCTTCATGGTGAAGCCCTCGCCGATGTGCATGCTCGATGAGGCGGACGCCGCGCTCGACGACGCGAACGTCGAACGTTTCGTCTCGCTGATTCGCGAGTTCGGCGCCAAGACGCAGTTCCTGATCGTGAGCCACAACAAGCTGACGATGGAGGCCTGCGACGCCATTTACGGCGTCACGATGGAGGAGTCCGGGGTCAGCCAGCTGATCTCAATCGACTTCAAAAAGCGGGGCACCGGCGTCGAGGACGCCCGCTTCGCCGAGCCTGACGAATCCGCCCTCTCCTCCGCCTAGAGAGACGCATGCTCTGGGGGGTTCTTTCCGACATCCACTCAAACTACGCGGCGCTTGACGCCGTTCTTAAAGCTCTGGAGCAGCGCGGAGCGCGGAGCTTCATCTGCTGCGGCGACGTGGTCGGCTACGGCCCGGAGCCTAATGAGGTCGTCGAGCGCATGGCGGAGCTGCCGTCTCTGCGCTGCGTTCGGGGCAACCACGATTTGGCGGTTTTAGGGCGGATGGATATTTCCTGGTTCAACGCGCCGGCGAAAGCGGCCGTGATGTACGCCCGTGAAGTGCTCAAGAAAGAGAACCTGGCCTGGCTCAAGGAGCTGCCGCCGGTGGTGGAAGATGAGAACTTTACGGTGGTGCACGGCTCGCCGCGCAACACCGCCGAGGAGTATCTGGTGACCGTGCAGCAGTTTCACGATAACTGCGCGTACTTCAAAACCTCGCCCTGCTTCGTCGGGCACAGTCATCTGCCCGTCTGTTTCCTCATGAGAGAACCGGTGTCCTATGTCGAGGCGGGAACGCTCGGCGAGAACCAGGAACTGCGCACCCCGGAGGGAACGCGCAGCGTGATCAACCCGGGCTCCGTCGGCCAGCCGCGGGACCAGGACAACCGCTCCGCCTGCGGCGTCTACGACGACCAGCGCCGCACCTTCACGCTGTATCGTGTGCCCTACGATATAGCCTCGACGCAGCAAAAGATCATCAAGGCAGGGATTCCGGAATTCCTGGCCGCCCGCCTCGACTACGGTCAGTAATAGCCCGCCGTCTCGATCGAATTTATTAATAAATATATGAGTTCCCGGGGGGCGGACAGGGCCCTTGAATTCGTAACATCTCCGTTCTATATTTAGGGTAGGCGGACGCTGTTATGGTATTTATGCGTCGGTGCGTTGATGCTTTATTGAGGCTGCTTCGCAATAGGCGAGGGCAGCTGGCCATCCCGTCTCTGTTTGTGCTCCCGTCGCTGTTTTTGTTTGTCTACTTGATCTTCGAGACGGCGAAGGTTTCCCGCGAGAAGATCCGCCACCAGTTCGCGATCGACGCGGCGGCCTTTATTGAGATGACCAACTATTCGGACTTCCTCAACCGTTCGGCCTACGTCAACGGGGCTTTTCCCCAGCGCATCTTCGAAGAGGGCTTCTACGGGACCCCGATCGAGACCAAGAAGAATACTTCCGGCACGCTGCCCAATAATATGGGGATGGCAGGTGACCGGCTTTACGAGATTTTGTACAAGAACGGAGCGTTTCCCGCGGATCCGGATGAGCCGGCGAAGGCCTCGCTCGACGGACGCCCGAGCTGGTTTCTCAAGTTCAAGGGGCCGGGGGCCGGCGGCAAGAACGACTCCAGCCCGACGCTTGACCCGCGGCTCAATCTGCTGACTATGGACGACGCGCTCGATTACTGGATCAGCTGGGACGACGCGCAGGACATCTACAAGCTCTACGTGCAGATATATCAGCTGCTGGGCTCGGTCGAAGACGCGCAGTACTCGGTCTTCTGCCGCCTGACCGGGGCGAGCGGCTGTCCGAACTCCGACGGCAAGCATAACTTTTTCCGCAAGTCCTACTGGCTTAATACCAATGATCCGATCGACGACGCTTTTGACGGGGCGCAGGCCTTCAATAAATATCCGTTCAACCCGCGTCCGCACTGCATCCAGGAGATCATGATTCACGGCAATAAGCCGACCAACAACGCCTTCCAGCCCTATCAGATCTGGGCGCCCAGCGATCCGGTGCAGATGCCCAAGACCATTGAGAACTGCGTGGAGGGCGACGGCCTGTTCCAGATGGAATCAATTGACCCGGGACATCTGCGCGCTATGGCGGAGCCGCATGAGGATTCGCCATGGCCCGGTTACCCGGTGGTCCAGCATTGGGACGTGGAGCAGTCGGTGCTGGGCAGCAACTATTTCAACGTTAATTTCCACAACATGATACGCTGTCAGGACGGCGGCGGTCCCTGCGTGCACGCGACGGTGGGCTTGTCCAACCCCTCCGGGCCCGGCAAGGGGCTGTGGCCCAATCCGACGCCCAAGTTCCAGACGAGGCTATATCCATGAGATCAAGAAACACGCTGCTCAAATTGCGCAACGCGCGCGGCGGTCAGGCCACGACCGAGGTCGTGCTGCTGCTGCCGCTGTTTATGTTTTTCCTCTTCGCTTTCTCCAAGACTTTCGCGCTTCTGGTTCTGGTGCAGAAGATGGAAGTGGCGTCCTATTACGCGGCGCGACGCTGGCAGCTCGAGTCGCACCGCAACGTCCAGTACGAGCCCTGGGACAACAACGATCTATGCTTCGACATCGAGGACAAAGTGAAGGAGTACCTCGGCTTCGGCACCGCCGCCCAGCAGTTCCTGGGTCTGCAGTCGGTCTCCGTCTGCCCGGTGCAGCGCACCCAGGTGTGGAACGTCGTCACGCTGACCGTCAATACCAAGCCGGTCAATATCCCGCTGTTCCAGAACGACGGTTTCGAGTTCGAGGTGGTGAAGTATGTGCCGAACCGGGACCGGCCGATCGCCTTCGTGCTCCCGGGTTTGTCACCCTGATGGAACTTCTGTTAAGCTATGGTGTCCTAATGCTGGGGCCGACAAATGCTACGAGCTAAATTCAAACTTTTCTGGCAGCGCTACTGGCTCTGGATCGTCATCGTCATCGGCGGCGCGTTCGCGCTGCTGATGCCTCTGTGGTACCTCTCCCGCATGGAGGAGAGCATCCGGCGCTACATCGTCGGCATCAACATCGCGTCGCTGCCTTTCGGCGTCCTGCAGACCATGATCTTCGTCGGTTTCCTGTACCTGCTGCAGTTCGGCGGCGGCTTCGCCCGTTTCAAGAAGTCGGCCGTAAAGGCCGGCGCGGTCAAAGTCGGGTTTTCCGACGTCATCGGCCTGAGCGAGGCCAAGCGGGAAGCGATTGAGGTCGTGCAGCTCATTAACGACCGCTCCAAGCTGCGCCAGGTCGGGGGCAGCATCATGCGGGGCCTGCTGCTGCTGGGACCGCCGGGCTGCGGCAAGACGCTGCTGGCCAAGGCGATCGCAACCGAGGCGAAGATCCCTTTCCTCTCGGTGGCGGGCTCCGAGTTCGTCGAGATCTTCGTCGGCGTCGGGGCGTCCCGCGTGCGCAAGCTTTTTAAGCAGGCGCGGCAGTACGCCGAGGCCTATGGCGGCTGCATCATATTCATCGACGAAATCGAGGTCTTGGGCCGTAAACGGGTATTCTACGACGCCTTCGGCGGCTCCTCGGAGGGCAATTCGACGCTCAACCAACTGCTGGTGGAGATGGACGGCCTGACCGATTCGGACGCCCATGTCGTGGTTATGGGGGCGATGAATGCGGCCGAAGACGTCCTCGATGCCGCTCTTCTGCGTCCCGGACGCTTCGATCGCAAGCTGCAGATAACGCGGCCGAACCTCGAGGAGCGCCAGGAGCTCTTCGAGTACTACGCGCGCAAGATTAAAATGGAGCCGCAGATGGATTTCGCGCGCTTGGCGCGCAAGTCGGTGCACAAGACGCCGGCCGACATCGAGAACCTTCTTAAGGAAGCGGCGCTCATCGCCACCCGCAACAAGCATGATCTCGTCGGCTATAAGGACATCTCCGAGGCGATCGAGCGCATCGCGCTCGGGATAGCCCACAAGCTCAATATGACCGACCGTGAACGGGAGATGACCGCCTATCATGAGGCGGGTCATCTGGTCATGCTCTTTTTGACCCATCCGACCGACGACGTGTTTAAGGCCTCGATCATTTCGCGCGGCGGCGCCCTCGGGGTCGTCCACCATAACCCCGCGGAAGAGATTTATTGTCATGACTCTAATACGCTGCTCGCCAATGTCCGCGTCGCGCTCGCCGGGTACGTCGCGGAAAAGTTTAAGTACGGGGTTACTTCCGACGGCGTAGGCTCCGATTTCGCCAGCGCGATGCAGCATGCTCATACCATGGTCTGGCGTTTGGGCATGGGGCCCAATGGCTATGTCGGCGACTACACCGTGGTGCCCAGTGAACAGCTCTCCGATGGGATCAAGGCCCAGCTCAATGCCGGCACCCACCGGGTGCTCAAAGATGCGATGGCGGACGTGGAGAAAACCCTTAAGGCCGAATGGCGCATCGTCGAACGTTTTGTCCAAGAGCTCCTGCGCAGGGACGAGCTCGACTACGACGAGATCGCCGCGATATTCAAGGAGTTCGGCAAGGAGCCGCCCAAGCGGCTGTTCGGCTATTCCAATCCCGTAGCCGTGCCGCCTGTCGCCGGCCAGACGCAGTCGCATCTAAAGCCGCCCTTCGCGTCTCCAGACATCCCGGAGCCGCCCACACCTTCCCGCTGAGCCTGGGCCTTTTGGTCCCAAGCGAAATGCCGCATATTCATAAAGTCCTTATAAAATAATCATTTTCATATAGGCCCTTGGGGGCGCTCAGTCCCTTGACAAACCATGGGGTGGTCTTTACACTTTGTTTAACATACAGGGGAAGCAAATGCCTGCGATTGTCGGCCGCTCAAGCGGAGCATATAAAGGATACGGGTGGATGCTGTTGGTCGCCGCGCTCCTTGTGGGGTGGTGGCTGACGGCGCCCATGATGGGCGGAATGGGTTCTGATTCCGTTGATATTCCGTTGACCGCCGAGGTCAACGAGCAGAGCCTGCGCGCGCTCGATCCCGTTGACAATCCCCAGGGCGCGCCCGGCGCCTTGGTCGGCGCGCAAGCGGCGGACAGCGCGCATTCCGGTACCGAAGGAAGCCTCCTGACGTCATCGCTCTATCAGGCTCCCGGCGCCGCCGCGGGAGAGCCCATTACCAAAGAGCGCGCCGAAGAAATCAAAGAGGAAGGCGGCGCCCTGGCGGAGGCCATGGCGCGGGTCGCCGACGCCGGCAAGGCGCCCGACAATTCCTGGGGCGGTAAAGCCGCGCGCTCCGGCATGTCCGGTCCCCGGGCGCAGTTCGGCAAGGTCGGCGCGACGCGCGAAGGCGGCAGCGGGTCGACGAGCGCGCAGTTCGCCGTGGTCAAGAAGGCGTTCGGGACCGGCGGCGATCCGGGCCTCGATATCGCCCCGTCCGGCGGCTTCGCGCAAGGCGCGCGCCGCGGGATGCAGTCGGCGGGCGGCGGGGTGAGCCGGGGGCTCAACGAACTCAAGAAGATGAACGAGGTCAGCCTGGCCGCGCTCAAGGGGAAAGACGAGACGGCGGCCGGCGGCGGCCGCCGGACTTTTGATGCCAGCGGCAGCCGCGGCGGCAAATCGGCGATGGACGCTTTGGCCTCGGCGGGAGGTTCCGCCGGCATAGGCAACGACGCCGGGGTGCCGCAGAACCTTAAAGCCAATGATCCCAAGCAGCTGAACAAAAAGGAATTTAAGCCGCCGGAGGTCAATGCCGGCGAGGTGAAGAACAGCGACAATCAGCGCTACATGGAGCAGCAGATGATGCAGATGATGCTCCAAGCCGTGCTGACCGGAATTATGGGACCGATGGGCGGCGCGGTCGGCGGCATGATGAGCATGGCGATGCAGATGGACGGTCCGTCTGACGGAAATATGAACAAGCTGTAGGGATGTGCCGGGGGAGACTATGGATAATAAAATTTCACACAAGCCCCAGTTGATGCGCGATGAGGAGAAAAAGGGAGGCGGCTTCATCGCTTCTCTTATGGCCAAGCTCGGCCTTGGCGGCACCGCCGCCGGCGGGGCGGCCATCGGCGGCGCGGGCGTCGGGGCCGGGATATCTTCCTCCGGTGCGGCCGCGACCGGCATCGGCCTGCTCTTGTCCAAGACCGGGATAGTGGCGCTTCTCACTATGGGGACCGCGGCGGCGGTGGGCATCAACGCTCTGCGCTCGCCTTCTGTGAGCATGCCGAAAGCCGGCGGCAGCGTGTTTCGCACCCAGGACGCGGCATCCGCCGGCGACTCCATGGCGAGCACGGGCGCAGCCGGCGCGGCCGGCGAGGAGGGCGACGCGGCGGCGGGCGGGGTGTCCAATTCGCTCGACTATTTCAATAAGGCGAACCAGGGGGCGGTGCAGGACCCGACCAAATTGGGAGAAGAAGGCGTCGCCGTAGCCGATGCGCCGGCGGAGGATGCCGAGGAGGTTTCCTCCGGCGTCGAAGCTCCGGATAACAGCAACAGCAAGGGCGGCGCCGCCGGTGCGACGCGGCCGCAGATGATCAAGGCCACCAAGTCCTTCAAGGGCAAGTCCGAGAAGTCGACCAATGTTACGCTCCTGGCGCAGGCCGGAGCCGCGGGGGGAATCGGCGGCGGCTTCGACAAGACCTACAAGAAGACGGCCGCGATGTCGACCGGAAACCGCAGCGCGCGCGGCGCCCGGCAGGCGCAGTCGATCAGCCGCGGCCGCGGCACCTCGGCGATCAACCAAGCCAAAGCCGTGCGCAAGAGCAACCGCAATGCGCTGCTGGGTAAAAATTTATCGAGCGCCAGCGCCGGACTGCCTTATGACAGCGCCGGCGCCCCCAGCGGCAGCATCGGCGGACCGGCGGGGGTCAGCAATGCCGGCGTGGGCACCGGCGGGGCCGGCGTGGGCGACGCGCGCTTCAAGCCCAATCGCTCGCTCGATACGCGCGAGCTGCCCGAGCCCAAGAAAGTCGAGAAGACCAAGAACTCGACGCCGTACCAGGAGACCATGCAGCATGCGATGCTGGCGGTGATGGCGGCCGGGGCGCTGCTCATGATCGCCGGCATGATCCGCAAGCAGAACGATCCGAAGCTGACGCCTCTGGTCCAGCTGTTCGCGGGGCTGGCGATAGCGGCGGCGGGCTTGGCGGTCATGAAGGGCATGGAGCTGATGAATGCCTGGGGCCAGAACATGCAGGGCATGATGTTTATGGGCATGGGCGGCATCATCATGATCCAGGCGGCGATGATCCTTATGAAGCCCGAGTCCGCCGAGGCGGCGCAAGCGGGCGTGGACGCTAAATCGGCGGCGGCCAAAACAGCGACTGAACAGAGCTTAAAGGGTGCGTCAACGACAGTGACGCCAGAAGTGACGCCGGCGAAGGTGATTAATAATCCGACTAATCCGTGATGCCGTAAATATACGTTTTCTATTCATGCCGTATCGTTGACGCAAGGAGAACCGTCATGAGCGAGCAAAACAAGGACGATAAAGAACGCAAAGGCGTCGGCGCCGGCATCGGCACGGGCGGCGGCAGCGGCGGAGCGGCCCCTTCCTGGATGTCGGGAGCGGCGAAAGTCGGCGGCGGCTCTCCGGGCGGTTTGCTGCGCAGTGCGGCCGGCAAGGGTGGCTTCCTTCTTAAGATGAAGTCCGTTCTATTGTCCAAGGCTTTGATGTTTACCACCGCCACCGGCGGCATGCTTCTGGGCGGCAGCGGCCTGATGGATATGAATCAGCGCGGCTTCGGCGTGGAGCCGGTCCAGCAGGAGGTCCGCGCCTTCAGCGGCCGATCGAGCTCCGGTTCATCGTCAGCGGCGAATGTCCCCGGGGCCGAGCCCTACGGCAAGAGCGCGCTGGAACTGGCCCGGGAGGCCAATGAGGGCGCTTATGGTCAGACGCCGGCGGCGACGGCGGACGCTCCCAAAGCGACGGAGGGGGCTGAGGAAGATGACGCGGAAGCTCCCGAGGCCAGCGGCGCGGCGGCCGGCATGGATCCCAATGCCATGGCCAACGGCATGCTGGAGGGGGCGCTCGGCGGGGAGGAGGATTCCAAAGCCAAGCAGGCCCTGGGCAAGAAGTTCGGGAACCTCAGTTCGAATATCGGCGGCGGCGGCACCAAGGCGCAGCTCTCCGGCGGCGGCGGCATGTCGGGCGGCATCGGCAAGGACTTTAAGCGCAGCGCGCTGAGCAATAAGCGGCTGCAGGCCATGGCCAGGGACCAAAAGGCGTCCACGAGCCGGGCCATGCAGTCGGCCAACGTAAAGGGCAATGCGGTTAAGCATGGCAAGTTCAGCGGCGGCGCCAACTCCGCCAAGCTCGACAAGATGAATAAGTCGATGAAGGGAGCGAAAGGGATGGGAGGGGCCTCCGAGGCGGCGACCCATACCGCGCAATGGTCCGGCGCCGACGGCGGCGGCCAGGCGCTCTCGGGCGCGGGCGCGAGCTCTCCCGGTTTCGACGACAATGAAGGCACCGGCGGCGGCGGTCCCGCGGGCAGCGGCAGCGGCGGCGGAGGCGGCAACTACAACGACGGCTATGACGACGGCTACGGCGACGGGACCGGCACCCAGGCGCCTCCCGGCGGCAATGTTACGCCGTATCAGCAGATGGTGGATATGGCGCAGGCGATGATCATGCTGGCGTCGGCGCTGCTGCTTATAGCGGGACTGCTCGGTCTGCTCGGCCGGTCGCTGATGAAATCGATCTATCCGGCGACGGTGGCCTGGGGCGTACTGATGTATAAGATGGCGAAATTTATCGCCTATGCGGCTTGCGCCTGTGCGGCGATCGCGACTTTGTGCGGTCTCGGCATCATGATGCAGGGGCAGAGTTTGCAAGGCGGCCTGTTTACGGGGATCGGTGCGCTGCTGACCGGTATCTCGTATTATGCGGCGGAAAGCTATGGCGAAGCCGCGACTGGCGGTGCTAAGGCTACCGCAGCGGCTAATGTCGCAGCGACTAAGGCCGGGACGGCATTGGGAACGACGGCGAGCAATGCGTCTCTGGCGGGGACGGGGGCCATTTCGGGTGCCGGCGGCGCCGCCGCCGGCGGCGGCATGATGTCGGGTCAGGAAGGCTGGGAGGGCGACTACAACGAGGACCAGGGCCTCAACCGCGACGGTTCGGTCAAGACCAACAATACCTCCTCTCAATCAAGCAGCAGCTCGAGTTCCAGTTCGAGCAGTTCGTCGAGTTCGACGGCGTCCACTTCGCAGTCGAACCCGTATACGCAGCCGCAGCAGCCTACCAATCCCAACGACAATACCTACGGTTGATAGAGCGCAACGATGAGCCCAGCAAACGAAGACGAGAAAAAGGAAAAGCAAGGCGCCGGGGCGGTGCTGCCGGGCGCGGCGCCGGTCCTGATGAAGTCCGTATCCACCGGCAGCGGCCTGTTCGGCATGGCGGGCGGGGGCTTCAAGGCGTTTCTGCTGGGAAAGATCGGCATCGCGGCGGCGGCGCTGGGTGTCGGCATGGTGGGAATGGCGGGATATCAGGCGGTCACGCAGAAAAAAACGCCCGCGGCGAAGCAGGTCCTCGCGGCGGCGCAGGTCGCGCGTCCCGGCTTCGATGTAAGGGAGTCCAAGCGCGACGCGCAGGGCAGTAATTCCTTGGCGCTGATGGAGCAGGCCGGACAGGGCGAGATCAATTGGGCCGGCGCCGGCGGCGCGGGTCAGGACGGCGCGGCGGCGGATGCTCCCGCCGGCGAGGGCGAGGGCG
>JBDRPD010000002.1:0-19837 GCA_043827405.1 Elusimicrobiota bacterium
GGGCTTCGCCATCGCCGCGGCGGTCGGCATCTACCAGTCCTGCCAGGTCGATCCGCAGCTCCCCGTCTGGGACCGCCCGCGCGCGCACGCCTTCGTCCACCCGGTTACTTTCGGCTGCCAAATGACGATCGCGGTGATCGGCGCGAGCTGTTTTCTCGTAAGGCCGCCGCGCATATGGCGCGGCCCACGCGGCCGCGCCGCCGCTATGGGTCTCCTGGCCGTTTGCGGAACCGCGCTGTTTTTCAGCAATACGCGCGGCGCGCTGTTCGCCTGTTTTCTCGCCCTCGCCGCGACGGCGCTGCTGCTGCCCCGGCCGCGCAAGATGCTCATGCTGGCGCTCGCCGTTGGCCTCGCGCTATTTTTCGCCGGCGAGCTCGCCCGGCCCGACCGGTCGCTTATCGCGGAGTTCGCCGGCTGGAAAACGCCGCTGCTGATTCACGGCACGCAAAAGATGCGGCTGCTGCTGTGGGACGTCGCGCTGCGCATCGGCATCGACCATCCGCTCACGGGTGTCGGCCACAATAATTTCAGAACCGTCTTCGAAAACTACCACAACGGGCTGCTTGAAGGCTATGCCAAGAACTGGGGTACCGCCCACAACCTCTATCTGCATCATTTCGCCGAACGCGGGCTCCTTGGGCTGACGGCGCTGCTCGTATTCCTTGGCGCATTCTGGCTGCGGGCGCTGCGCCGGGTGCGCCAGGCCGCGGAGCCCTGGAATCTTTGGGCTTTTGGAACAGCGACAGCCTTCCTTTTCATGAATATGACCGAAGTCGCGCTGCAGGTCGAGATTCTATGGATGCTGGTCTTTTTCGTATGGATCTGGGCCGAAGTTCTGCACCGCAGGAGGCCGCATGCCGCGCCAGCCCCGTAAGCACTCCGTAGTTTTTCTCGACCGTGACGGAACCCTGATTCACGACCGGCCCGGCCACTATCTGCGCCGCCCAGAAAAGCTCCGTTTCTACCGGGTGACGTTCGCAGCGATGCGCCTGCTGAAGAAAGCGGGCTACCGCCTGGTCGTAATCACCAACCAAAGCGGCATCGGCCGCGGCTACCTCAGCGAGGCGATGGTGCGGCGCATCAATGCGCATATGCGCCGGGAGCTGCGCCGGCACAACGCCGATCTGGACGCCATCTATTACTGCCCGCATCACCCGCGGGAACGCTGCCGCTGCCGCAAGCCGTCGCCGCTCATGGCGCGCCGCGCGCAGCGGGAGCTGGGACTTTCCTTCAACGGTGCCGTTGTCATCGGCGACAAAAAAGCCGATGTCGATCTGGGCCGCGCCATCGGCGCGAGCACCGTGCTGTTGAAAACCGGGCATGGGCGCAGCCAGCGGCAGCTCTTCGGCCGGTCGATCCGTCCGTCGCACAGCGCCAAGAACATCCTTGACGCGGCGCGCTGGGTCGTGAAGAATGTTAAGAGGAACGAAACATGATAAAGCACGGGCTTTTGGCCTTATTGCTGCTGGCGTCCGCGGCCGGCGAAGCCGCCGCGGAGGGGACACGCAGCGTCTATTCGAGCGCGACGATCAATTCCCCCTACGACCTCATCCGCGGAACCATGCCCCGGTCGCAAGACTATACCCGGGTCCCGTGGTTCGGTGAGCAGCTGAAATACGAGGTAAAATGGGGCGTCGTCATGCTGGGCCATGCCACGCTGGGAGTGCCGGAAGTCGTCGATTTTGCTGGACAGCCGGCGTACCACGTCGTCAACACAGCGAAGACGATCCCCTTCGCCGACAAATTCTACGAGGTCCGCGATCTCAATGAATCCTGGATCCATGTGGGCGACCTGCGCTCCCTGGGCTACTCCAAGAAGCTGCGGGAAGGCAATTTCTTCCGCGACGAGTGGGTCCTCTACGACTACCACAACAAGTTCTGGCTATCCAAGCAGGTCAATCGGGACGCCACCTTCCACTACAGCTCCGGCGCCATTCCCGGCGAGGTGCAGGACCTGCTTTCGAGCATCTTCCTCCTCCGGCCGGAGCCGCTGAAGGTCGGTGATGAGATCAGCTTCGACGTCAACACCAAAAAGACCTGGCCGCTGAAGGTAAAGGTCCTGCGCCGGCAGACGGTGAGCGTGCCGGCCGGGCGTTTCCGCTGCGTAGTCCTCGAACCGTTCCTGCGCGACGAGGGGCTGTTTGTCCAGAAGGGACGGAAACTGCAGATATGGGTCACTGACGACGAGCGGCACATCCCCGTCCTGATGAAGGTCGACATTATTCTCGGCAAGATATCGGCGTATCTCCTGGAGATCAACGGCGAACAGCAGAAGCAGAGGAAAAATAAAAGAAGATGGTGAACCTACGGCCTAGAGAATCCGCGGCAAATGATATAATCCGGTCCAGGTCCGATGCCTAAAAGCGCCTCCAAAACCCTCCGCCTGCGCACCCTATTGGATAGATTTCCCGGCAAACGCATCCTGGTCCTCGGTGATCTGATGCTGGACCAGTTTATCCGCGGCAGCGTCGCTCGGATATCGCCGGAGGCGCCCGTCCCTGTCGTCGCCGTCCGTCAGGAGACCCACGCTCCGGGGGGCGCCGGCAATGTCAGCAGCAACCTCACCGCGCTGGGCGCACAGGTCTCGCTGTTCAGCGTGGTCGGCAGCGACCTGGCGGGCGCCCGGCTCTTGGACGACCTGCGCGAACGCGGAGCGAATACCGACGGCGTTCTGCAGCTCGATTCACGCGTTACGACCCAGAAATGCCGGGTCGTCGCCGAGCACCAGCAAATCGTACGCTTTGACCGCGAGACGCTCAGCAGCCTGCCCCGCAGCGCGCAGGACGAGATGCTCAAGCGCCTGCGCTCGGCGCTGGCGACCGCCCATGCCCTCATCATCTCGGACTATGGAAAGGGCATCGTAACCGAACACGTCGTCCGGCGAGCTCTGAGCGCGGCGCACCGTACCCGACGGCCGGTGCTCGTCGACCCTAAAGTGGAGCACTTCAAACGCTACCGCGGTGTCGACTGCATGACGCCCAATATCCACGAAGCCTGGGCGGGCATGCGGCTGCAGCCCGTGGAGAATGAAGAGGATATCGCGCGCCTGGGCAAAAGAATTCTCCGCAGCCTGCGGCTGCGATCGGTGCTGATCACGCGCGGTGAAAAGGGCATGACCCTTTTCCGCGCCAGAACCAAGCGCCGGATCACGCACATCCCCACCGTGGCCAAGGAAGTTTTCGACGTTACGGGCGCGGGCGACACTGTTATCAGCCTGATGGCGCTGGCGCTGGCGTCGGGGTCCTCAATGCATGAAGCCGCGCTCCTGGCGAACGTGGGCGCGGGCATCGTCGTCGGCAAGCTGGGGACCGCAACCGTAAGCATCGCGGAAATCCGCAGAGGCCTGACGGAACTGGCTCGGCGCATGCGGCGATGAAGCTTTCCGCCGACGCCCGGACCCTGATCGTTATTCCCGCCCGGCTGCGCTCCACGCGCTTCCCGCGCAAGGTGCTGCAGCTGCTCGACGGCCGTCCTATCGTGGAATGGTGCCGCCGCGCGGCGGTCCGCTCCCGCTGCGGCCCGGTCATCGTCGCGGCCGATCATGCCGACGTACGCGCCGCGGTGGAAAGCTATGGCGGAACCGCGGTCATGACGCCTGCCGGCTGCCGCTCGGGCACGGACCGGGTGTTCGCGGCGCTGCGCGCCGCGGAGAAGATTCTCGGCCGCAAGTTCCGCTCGATCATCAACCTGCAGGGCGACGAACCCTTTATCCGGCCCGCCACCATCCGCCAGGTCGCGCGGCTGGTCGAACGAGGCGGCCCCGACGACATGTCGACCGCCGTCGTTCCCGCGCCGGACCCCCGAATGGCGGCGGACCCGAACCGCGTCAAAGCGGTCCTTAGCGCCGACGGACGATGCCTGTACTTTTCACGCGCTCCGATACCGCATGCCCGGTCGCGCAAAGCGCCGGCGCCGCTCATCCATATCGGCATTTACGGCTTTACGCGTGCGGCGCTCAAGAAGTTCGTGCGGCTGCGGCCGTCGCCCCTGGAGAACGTCGAGATGCTCGAGCAGCTGCGGGCGCTGGAAGCCGGGATGACGATCCGCGGCGCGCGCGTACGCGATGAGATCCTCGCGATCGACACGCCGGCGGATCTCGCGCGGGCAAAGCAATACCTCAGAAGAATTAAAGGAAAACGGACGTAAAGGGGTTCCCGGCATGGCCAAATACATCTTCGTAACCGGCGGCGTGGTAAGCTCACTCGGCAAAGGCATCAGCGCCGCGTCGATCGCGAAACTGATGCAAAGCCGCGGCATGAAAGTCACCTGCATCAAATGCGACCCCTACATCAACGTCGATCCGGGAACGATGAACCCCTTTCAGCACGGAGAGGTGTTCGTTACCGAGGACGGCGCGGAGACGGACCTGGACCTCGGCCACTACGAACGCTTTCTCAACAACGACATGCACCAGTCCAATAATTTCACCGCGGGACAAGTGTACGAGACGGTCATCTGCAAAGAGCGCCACGGCGATTTTCTCGGCAACACGGTACAGATCATCCCGCACATCACCGATGAGATCAAGCAGCGCTACCGCCGCGTATCGAAGGGCAACGATCTCGTCATCATCGAAATAGGCGGGACCGTCGGCGACATCGAGAGCCTGCCGTTCCTGGAGGCGGCGCGCCAGCTCGGCCTGGACGCCGGTCAAAACAACGTCCTCTATGTCCACGTCACCCTATTGCCGTACATCCGCGCATCCGAGGAAGTAAAAACGAAGCCGACCCAGCACTCGGTCGGCAAGCTCCGGGAGATCGGGATCAATCCGGACATCCTGATCTGCCGGACCGAAAAGCCGATTTCCGCCGAGATCAAAAACAAGCTCTCGCTGTTCTGCAGCGTGCACAAGGAAGCCGTAATCGAAGCGCCCGACGTGAGCTCCATCTATGAAATCCCCTTGGTCTTTCACAAGCAGGGCCTCGACGAACAGCTGCTGATGCTCATGCGGCTGCGCGCCTATGCGAAGGATTTTGACAAGTGGCAGAAAGTGGTGCGCCGGATCAAGAGCCCCGACGACGAAGTGCGCATCGCCGTCGCCGGAAAATACACGGCGCTTAAGGACGCGTATAAATCCGTTCACGAGGCGCTCGTCCATGGCGGCATCGCCAATAATACGCGGGTCCGGGTCGAATACATCGACGCTGATTCCCCCGACATCGAAGCGCTGCTGCTGGAGACGGACGGAGTTCTCGTCCCGGGCGGCTTCGGCGACCGCGGCAGCGAAGGAAAGATTCGCGCCATTGAGATCGCCCGCGAGAACGACATCCCCTTCTTCGGCCTGTGCCTCGGCATGCAGATGGCGGTCATTGAGTTCGCGCGCAATGTCCTCAAGCTCAATAACGCGAACTCCTCCGAGTTCGACCCCAAGACGCGCTACCCGGTCATCGACCTGCTGCCGGAGCAGAAGGATGTCGAGGATAAAGGCGCGACCATGCGCTTGGGCGCCTATCCGTGCGCGCTGAAAAAAGGGAGCCGTGCGCAAAAAATCTACGGTGCCGCCGTGATCAACGAGCGCCACCGGCACCGCTACGAGTTTAATAACAAGTTCCGCAAGCTGATCGAAGACGCCGGCATGCTCATCAGCGGCAACTTCACGGCAAAAAACCTCGCCGAGATCGTGGAGCTGCAGGGCCATCCATGGTTCCTGGCGACGCAGTTCCATCCTGAATTCAAATCGCGGCCGGAATCCCCCCATCCGCTGTTCGCCGACTACATCAAAGCGGCGCTCAAGCGGGCGCGTCAGCGGTCCCCGGGCAAGGAGGTCTCGCATGCCGACAGCTAGAAAGAAAACCGCAGCGGCGAAAGCGCGGCGGGTTCCGGTGGGACCGTTTACCGTGTCCAACGAACTGCCGGTCTTTTTCATCACCGGCATGTGCATCCTGGAATCGCCGCGCCTGCTCGAACAGGTCGGCCGCGAGCTCAAGCGGGTGTTCGCGCGCGCCAAAGTACGCTGGATTCTGAAGTGCAGCTTCGATAAGGCCAACCGCTCCTCCCTGCGCTCATACCGCGGGCGAAGCATGAGCCAAACCCTCGAGGTATTCGCCCAGGTCAAAAAGGACCTCGGAGTACCGATGATCACGGACGTCCATGAGCCGCGGCAGGCGGAGCTCGCGGCGAAAGTCGTCGACGTGCTGCAGATTCCGGCCTTTCTCTGCCGCCAAACGGACCTGCTGGTAGCCGCCGGGAAGACCGGCCGGACCATCAACATAAAGAAGGGGCAATTCATGGCCCCCTGGGATATAACCAACGCCGTCCGCAAAGTGGAGTCAACGGGCTGCCGGAAAATTCTCCTGACGGAGCGGGGAGCATCCTTCGGCTACGGCAACCTCGTCGTGGACATGCGCTCGCTGGAGATCATGTCGCGCACCGGCTACCCCGTCGTATTCGACGCGACCCATTCCTGCCAGCTGCCGGGCGCGCTGGGCGACGCTACCGGCGGGCAGCGCGAATTCGCTTCGCTGCTGGCACGCAGCGCCGCCGCTGCCGGCGTGGCGGGAATTTCCATGGAGACGCATCCGAATCCCGAGCGCGCGCTCTCCGACGGCCCCAACTCCGTCTACCTGCGCGACGTCGCCGGGATCATCCGCAGCGTCGCCGCGATTGACCGCTTAGTGAAGAAGGAACGCCAAGCCGCAAGGGCCGGGAGGAAAGGAGCATGAAGTGTCCGAACTGTTCCCAAGAAAACAAGGACGCGGCGAAAACATGCAGAAAATGCGACCGGGACCTCGCCATGCCGCCGGCATGGTTCCCGGACTGGAAGTGGCACGCGAGGACCCTCGGCATCATTTATGCCTGCGTTGTCGTCTTCTACTTCGTCACCTCCTTCGCCCTCCGACAGCTGCCGAAACCGTACCACATTCGAAAAATTCCCGTGGAGCTCACCCCCTGGCTAAACAAATAACCCTGCTGACGGCCGCCGTACTGGGCCTATCCCTTTCTGCCTGCGTTGAGAAAACGGATAGCGCCAAGGAGAGCTCTTTTCAGATTTTGGAAAACTTTTCCATGACCCAGACCGCCGAGCTAAAAAATCTATGGCAGCTCAGCGCGCCGACGGCGCTTATCTCGCTCGACGGCTCGGCCAGCCTCAAGAAGCCGGTAATCCGCTTCTACCGCGCGGGCAGCCACGCCAGCACGGCGCATGCGAACGAAGCCAGAATCCGCGCGGGCTCAAACGACGTCAAGCTTAAAGGCGATGTCATCATCATCGCCCACGAGGAGAAGGTGACGCTGCGCACGCAAACGATCGATTATCTCGCCAAGCAGGACCGCATGCGCACAGAGGACGAGGTCATTATCACTCGCCCGGGAGCGAAGCTGCGCGGCAAGGGGATGGAAGCGGATTCCGCGCTCAACGACATCACAATATTCCACCAGGAGACGATCCTGCAATGAGAGGCGCGGCGCTGGCCGTCATAATCACGGTCTTCCCGCTGTCCGCGGCGGCCGACGGCGGGCTTTCCCCGGAAGCGGTGGGCAGCGTGGTCCGCAGCGAACGGTGGAATGTAAGGCGCAAGCCGCACAAGGTCGAAGAGCTCAGCGGCAACGTCACCTACGACAAGGACAACCGCCACCTGCGTGCCGACTGGGCCCTGTACGACCATAAAACCAAGGTCCTGCAGGGGCGCGGCGGCATCCGCATCACGCAAGAGACGACCAAGGGGCGCAAGATACATTTAACCGGCGAGCGGGGCAGCTACGACGACAATTCCCGTCAAGGTGTGCTAAGCGGGCAAACAGACGCCGATCCGGTCCGCTTCAAGCGCGTCGACGCCGCGGGTCAGGATATCGGCGGCGCGCAATGCCGCACCGTCCACTGGGACGCGGCCCAGGAGGCCGTTTCGCTCGAGGGGCGCCGCCCCTACCTGCGCGCGGACGAACCGGGCTGGTCCGGAGCCGTCCAGGCCGACCGCATTACGGCCCACCGCGGAACCGACACCGGCCGGCGCATCGTCGCCGAAGGGCGGACGAGCGGCTGGCTGTATTTCCCGCACGATACCGACCGCGCCGTCAAGGCGGCGCCGCAGCCATGAAACTGAGCGCCGAGAAGATTCTGAAAAACTACGGCCAGCGCCAGGTCGTCAAGGGGATATCCCTTAACGTCAACTCCGGCGAAATCGTCGGGCTGCTGGGCCCCAACGGGGCCGGCAAGACGACGACGTTCTACAGCATGGTCGGCTTCATCCGCCCCGACGGCGGCCGCATCCTTATCGACGACAAGGACGTCACGCAGGAGCCGATGTATCTGCGTTCGCATCAGGGGCTGGGCTACCTCGCCCAAGAGCCCACGGTGTTCCGGGGGCTGACCGTCGAGGAGAACCTTCTGGCGGTCCTCGAGCGGACCATCGAGGACAAGAACGAGCGCGAAAAGAAGGTCTCCGACCTGCTGGCGGAGTTCCGCCTTGCAAAGCTGCGCCGGCAAAAAGCATGGACGCTGTCGGGTGGAGAAAAACGGCGGCTCGAAGTCGCCCGGGCGATGATCCAAAACCCAAAGATCATCCTTCTCGACGAACCGTTCGTCGGCATCGACCCGATCACGGTCAGTGAACTCAAGGGGACGATCGAGGAACTCAGAGCACGCGGCATCGGCTTTCTGATCACCGATCACAACGTCCGCGAAACGCTGCCGATCATCGACCGCGCCTACCTAATCTACGACGGGCAGATTATCCTGGACGGGACGTCCGACGAGCTGCTCAATGACCCCAAGGCGCGCGAGATATACCTCGGCAAAGACTTCAAGATTTGACGGTTTTCCAGCGGCGGCGCCCGGCCCCGCGAGCGGCCGCAACGGCAAACGGCAGTTCGCCCAGCACCCGCCCGTCCTCGGTTTCCACCTGGACCCGCCACCGTCCCGGCTGGAACTTCTCTTTATACGCGTAGCCGCGGTAGCCTTCGGCGCGCCCCCCCCGGATGGGGAGCGGGATGCGGTCGCGGCTGATCCATCCCTGCGCTGAATCGTAGCTCAGCCAATGCAGGGATATTTTGTGGGTAAAGCGCGTCGGCGCGAAAACACGCACGAAGCAATATATGCGATCGCCCTTACGGGCGTAGAAGGGGCGGTCCTGGCGCCGCAAAAAAGCGTACCAGGGCCCGCGCTCATAGGTCAGAACATAATCCTTCCCCGCATGCTCAACCTTGTGATATATCCCGGCGAATTTCATCTCCAGCGGCACTGGGGGGATCCAGCGCATAAAATAGAAGACGGTGATCGCGACTAAGGTGAGCGCCGCAGGGACGGCTAGACGCTGAAAAGTCGCCCGCATTTCATCTTCCCAGCAGGCGAGCAGACCAAGCAGCAGTCCTACCAGAACGGCGGTCAAAAGAATAGACAGACAGAAAATCGCGTCGCCCATTCGTCCGACGATGACCGGCACGAAGTAGATTTGAAAGGAAGCCACACAGAACGTATATAAAGCGAGACGCAGCGAAAGTCCCCAGCGACGGGATTCGGGGAGCTCGTTGTAAACGAGGAGCGCGCCGGCCGCGGCGAAGAAAAGGAATGTCCGCACGTTTACCCCGCTGCGCGTGTAAAAGATGACATAAGCGCTCAATAGGCCGCCGAAGAGGAAGTGCAGCGCTTCGACATTATAGACCCAGGCTCGCGCGACATAACCTTGCGGCCGCCACCGGCCCAGCGCCGCACGCTGCTGCAGGAGAATCATCACGGTCAAGACCGCGATATATCCTCCCTGGAGGGCAAGATCAAGCCAGGCGTCTATCCGGTCCAGCGTGAACGCATCAAAGAAAAAGCCCCCCATAAAGAACAGGACATTTTGGTGATACGCCGCGAGCCGGCGCAGGATCTTCCATGCACGGCGAACTTCTTTCTTAAATGTCGGCTCGTTCATAAACGCTGATATGCTGGCACATCCACATATAGCCCGGTTTGCTCTGCTTGAAGTATTCAACGATCGCGCCGGTTTTCGCGCGGTCATAGATCATGCCCGCACGACGCAGCCGTTCGATCCAATACCGCTTGGGCTGCTCATTGACATGGTGTTTCCCTCCCTGGTTGGGCGGGGCCGCGGCGAATACCAGAGTGCGGCTGAAGCGCGCGAGATTCCCGGTGAAAGGCGCAACGAGATCCGCGGGAATATGCTCCGCGACATCGAAACACAGCGTGAAGTCGAATTCGCCCCAATCGTCCGTGACCGGCTCCGTCAGGTCGCGGAGTAAAATTTCGCCCGGGAATGCCTCCGCCGCCGGAGGCCGCACGCCGTCGACCGCCAGCGCTTCGACGCCGAAACTCCGAAAGAAATGGCTGTAGACGCCGCAGCCGCAGCCCAAATCGATAATACGGCGCGGCTTGAAAACATCGTTGATGTGGGCGGCGATCTTCTCCGCTGTTGCGACGTAGAGCGCGTGATGGCGGCCCCACTCAGCGAAGAAGGAACGGTCGTAGATCTTATCCAGGTCCGGCATCATAACACCCAAAGGATAGCGAAATAACCCCCGCCATGAAACGAATTTAGGTCCAAAGCCCATTTTATCCTTGGGTCCATTGTTCGGCTCTTTCGGGACCATATGCTCTATGTCGAAAATGGGGACTTGGGTACAATGACAGTCGATGACTTCGAGGAGACTCAAGTCAATGCTGGCCGCAAGCCTGGCTGTCTGCCTGGCGGCGGACGCCGCCGGCCCGGTCTGGGCCGGAGTCGCCCGCATCAGCGTCTCCGTCAAACCGGCCGCTACCGCTCCATCCGTCGGCGTCCAGCCATATCGCGGAATATCCATATCGCCGTCCCTGCTCAATCCGTTGGGCTCCCGGCCGCTGGGCCTCGGATCATCGCTGGCCCAAGTCGAAAACCTGCGGGTTTATCCGACCATCGGCGCGGCGGCCGTCAAGACCACGGCCGGCATATCGGTGAGAGCGACGGCCCTCGCCGGCCGCGGGACGATAGAGGCGGCGAAGACGCGACAGACGCTTAACCAACGTCTTGGCGGGCTGCTGACGGCCGCCAGAAGCGACGGCGAAAATATCGCGAAGTCTTCCGGCGGCGGCCTCTACCAAACGGCGCGCTTCGGCTTCGCCCGCCTGCTGAACCGCGGCCTTATCCGCACCGCCGGGGCCTCCGACGTCGCGGTGCCGAAGGGCAAGCCCCTGGGACGCTTCCGCGCCAACGGCCTGCAGCATACTTACGAAGCCGGCGAAAAACAGGATTTCGCTCCGCCCGAGCCGTTCCAGGAAAATCCGAAGACGGTCAGAACCTACCTGCTGGGTACCGGCGTCTTCAAGATCGGAATGGAGGCGCTCAGCCTGTCCGCGCCGCTCATCGCGCTGACCATATTCGGGCAGGTAAAATTCGCCGCCATCCTGGTGGTGGGCTGGTGGCTGTCCCAGATCATCTTCAGCTCGCTCTCCGGCGGGATTCTTGACCGCCGCTCGCCCAGCAAGGTCCTCGCTGTCACCATGGGGCTGCAGGCGCTTTCAGTCGCGGCGATCATCGGGCTCTTCGCCGTGGACCAGTTTCTGCCGGGGATGCTGGCCTTCAAGCTGGTCAGCCCGATCTCACTGCTGGCGCTTTACAGCCTGGCCGGGGGATTTATGGGCATCGCCGATACGGCGCGCCAAGTCATCCCCCCCGACATCATTGGTCCCCAAGAGCGGCGGCTGAAAATCTTCAACGCCAAAACCCATATCGCCTATGAGCTCGCCGGCGTGACCGGCGCCCTGCTGACGGGCGTGATCATATCGCAGTTCGGCGTCATTCCCGCGCTGCTGCTGCATCCGCCGGCATACCTGCTTGCCGCTTTCATCTTCTGGCGCATGAAGCTCCGCCCGCAGCGGCTGACTGCCGCGAAAATGAATGGGGATGTCGTGGACACCGCCCGCAATGCCAGCCTCGCCGGCCAGCGCGGCAATCCGCTCACCCGGGCGATAAGCGACATTAAAGAAGGGGCGAAGACCGTCCTCTCCAAACCGATTTTCCGCTGGTCGACGTTCGCCCTGGTCCTGCCGTTGGTCACGCACCGGCTGTTGGAGGGTCTGCTTATCCCGGTAACTGCCAAGACCATTCTGGGCAACGCCGCGGTAGCCGCGTGGATCATCGGAGCATCCAATCTCGGTGAGCTGCTGGGCGCGCTGCTGCTGATTCGGGCGCTCATGTCGAGCGATCCCGGCGCCGAGAAAAAGCGGTTCCGCTCCTCATTCTGGGTGCGCTTGATGACGATCGGCTCGCTCGGCATCGTCTCCCTGACCTTCGCGTCCAGCCTCAACCTATGGATCATCCTCGGAATGATCGCCTTCCGCAGCATGACCTGGGCGACGAGCGAACTCAGCCTGCGCTCCAAGCTGCAGAACAGCCTGCCCAAGCATCTGCGCGGCCGCGCTTTCGCCTTCATCAGCGCGGTGGCGTTCGCGCTGATCCTGGCGACATCGATGGGAGTGGGCTTCCTGATGGATATCGTACCGCAGCTCACGGTGTTCTACGGCGTGGATATTGCTCTCGCCGTGGCGGCCGTTGTCCTC
The DNA here is from genome assembly GCA_043827405.1 of Elusimicrobiota bacterium. Taxonomy (GTDB): domain Bacteria; phylum Elusimicrobiota; class Elusimicrobia; order UBA1565; family UBA1565; genus JBDRPD01. The sequence goes on from JBDRPD010000002.1 coordinate 12,473, forward strand.
TTCTTCGCCGCTTACCGCCTCAACGACGCCGAAAAGCCCCAGCCGTAATCCCCGGCCCTAGGTAAAAGACTCAATATGCGCGTGGATGCCCGCGCGGCGGGACAGCCGGTAGGACTGGGCGAACAAGCGCTCGGCTTCGGCGGTCGAGCCCTGCGCATGCAGGCAGCGAGCCAGCGCCGTGCCGGCCAGCACTTCGCCGCGCGTCTCCGCATGCTTGCGGAAAGCGGCGAGGGACTTGCGATAAAAGCCGGCGGCCTCGCGGAGCTTGCCGCGCCGCAGATTAACCTCGCCGAGACCCCAGTCGACATAGGCCAGATCGACGGCATCTCCCAGCTGGGAATAGAGCCGGTGGGACTTGCGGTAATGGATCTCGGCCTGACGCAGGCGTCCCAGCTGGCGCAGGGCGTTGCCGTAGCCGCAGTAGGCATAGGCGCGCGCGAAATGGTCGTCGGACGCGTGAAACAGCCGCGCCGCCGCCGCATAGCAGCGCGCCGAGTCCTCCAGACGCCCGCGAATCCGCGTCACGCCGCCCAGGCCGAAGAGCGCGTACCCCTCGCCGACCCGATCGCGTGCCTGCGCGGCGAGCTTCTTGGAGCGCAGAAAAGACGCTTCCGACGCCGCGAGGTCTCCGCTGAACCGCTCGGCGCCGCCGATGGCCCACAGCAAAAAGGCGGCCTCGGCAAATGATTTATCCCGCAGCGCGCTCGCCAACATGGGCCGCAGCATCTTTAGGCTGGGAAGGTAGCGCCCCGCGGCGCGCTCGATAAGGGCCCTTTCCAACGCGAACTGCTTTTTATTATTCGGCAGATTCTCCAGACGGGCCAGCTTCTCCGCGCCGCGCACGCGGCGATATGCGGCCGCCACGACGCCGATACTGCGCAGCCCCGCCGCCGAGCCCAAGGCGGCTTCGATCCATAGCGGCGCATCCTCCCGCGCCGTCGATTTGGTCAGAACCTTGCCGTAGAACGTCTCGGCGCGCTCGAAGTAGCCCATCGCCCGCCACGCTTCGGCGGCGAGATAATGGCGCTCCGCTCGCAGCGCCGCGGGAAGACTGGCGGCGGACGGCAGCTCTTTCAGCGCTTTGGCCGGGCTCTCTTCGAGAAGATCTCTCGCCTGCTCAAGCTTGTCGATGCTCATCTCATCCTCCTGCGTCTCTCCGGACAGCCGCTGCGGACCGGACAACTGCCGCAGCACGGGCGTGTACGGCAAGCACGCTTGCCCAATTCCACGAACAAGGCATGAAGCTCCTGATACACCTTGACGGAACGCGGCATGCGCGCGGTCAGAAAGTCCTGGATATCATGGTAGCCCGCCCCGGAGGTGAACCAGCCCAGACGCATACCGATGCGTTTCGTATACGCGTCCACGACGAAGCTGCGGCGACCGCCGGCGTATAATAGCATTGAATCCGCCGTCTCCGGGCCGACGCCGTAAATTCCGAGCAGCTCTTCGCGCAGTGCGGGCAAAGGCGTTTCGCGCAGCCGGCGCGACAGGGACGCCCTCCTTGCGAGCGCGTAGCGGGAAAAATATTTCAGCTTTTTCGCCTTCTGCACAAAATAGCCGGTCGAACGGATCAGGCGGCGCAGCCGGGCATCGCGCAGCCGCAGAATCCGCCGCGGCTCGAGCACCTTCTCGGTCCGCAGGAGCTCCAGCGCGGTGACGACGTTGCTCCAAGCGGTGTTCTGCGTCATAATGGCGCCGGCGCAAATCTCGAATGCCGCGCGCGGGCCGGGGAGGTCATAGCGTCCGGGATGATATTTGGGACGGCGATGCCGTGGAGAGGTTACCGGCCACCAGCCGCGGGGGCCGTACGCGGCCAGCAGTTTTCTATAGACGGTCCGGGGCGCGATCAAGCTTTCCTGAGCACCTTGGCGATCTTCTTCATCAGGCGATCGCCGTCGAACGGCTTTACAAGATAGTCGGTGGCGCCGGAGCTGAAAGCTTTCTCGACATCCGCCATTCGATCCAGCCCGGTTGTCATCAGAATTTTGATATGGCTCGTCTTTTCGTCGCTCCTGAGCTGACGACAGACCTCGAAGCCGCTGACCTTGGGGATCATGATATCCAGCAGCACCAAATCCGGCTTGAACGACTGCGCCTTTTTGATGCCGCTGTCGCCGTCGGGGGCCAACTCGACTTCAAAGCCCTTTGATTTCAGCAGTACTTTCAGATTCTCCGCCAGGGTAAAATCGTCCTCAACGATGAGTATCTTCGTCATGTGCCGCCCTCGCTTATGGGAATCCGGAATTCCACGCGCGTCAGTCCCTCTTCATCGACGGTGAAGCTCATTTTGCCGCCATGCAGCCCGATCAGCGCGTTCGGTAGCCCCAAGCCGATCCCGACACCGGAAAGGACCTGCGCCGTGGGATTATGCACGGGATAGTAGAGATCCAGCGCCTGCGCGGCCTCCTGCGCGGGCATCGGCTCACCACCGAACTCAATCGTCGTGCGCACATTCCGCTCCTGGTCGCACCCACAGCGGACCTTCACCGCTCCTTTGGTGCGGAACTTGCGCGCATGTTCGAGCAGCCCCGTCATGATCCGCTTCAAGCGGTCCGGATCGCCCGACACTTCCGGCAAGCCTTTTTCGAGATCCACCTGAAGCTCGATGCCGCTGTGCTCCATGGCGGAGCGCATGCTTGCGCACCGTTCGTCCACCAGTTCGCTCAGCGATAGGGGCTCCAGGTGCAGGGTCAGATCGCGATGAAAATCGAGATGCACGAGGTCGCGCAGATCGCCGACCAGCGAGGTAAGGCGCATGACCTCCCAGTGGATCATCCTCATCCACGGCTGATGCTCCTTCGTGATCGGGCCGAAAGTGCCTTGGACGAAATTCAACACCGTCATATTCAACGCGGTGATCGGGGTATTGATCTCGTGCGCCACGAATGAGAGAAACCGTGCGCGCAGCCGTTCCCGGCGCCGCCGGGACCAGGCGCATGCGATCCAGCCGACAAAAGCCCCCGCGGCGAATACCGCCGCTCCGCAGGTCCAGCAGCTCATGGGAACACCACCCGGGAGGTCCTGCGGTGCTGCCGAATATGGCGGCTGTAAGTCGCCTCGATCTCCCTAAGCCGAAGCTTCTCCTTCGCCGAGACCTTGCGAACGATGCGCGCGGGGACGCCGATAGCGAGGCTGCCCGCCGGCACCTGGCTGCCCGCCGGCACCAAGGCCCCCGCCGCGACGATAGCCCCCGCCCCGATTCGCGCCTCCATAACCACCGCCCCCATCCCGATCAGAGCGCCGTCGCCGATACGGGCTCCGTGCAATACCGCGCGATGACCGACGGTCACCCGCCGGCCGATAATCGTCGGGAAACCGCGGCTGGTATGGATCGCGGTCAAATCCTGGATATTCGAGCGCTCGCCGACAACGATCCGTTCCAGATCTCCGCGCAGTACGCACATCGGCCATACTGAAGCCTGCGCCTTTATGTCTACCCGGCCGATCACTTCCGCCGAGTCATGCACAAAGGCGTCCGGGTGGATTCTCGGCTCGTCGCTGTCGATTGTTCTTATCACGTGTATGGCTCGATGATCGTGAAATCTTGTATTATGCTGATCTAGGGATTTTTATACCATTCCCCGTCGGACGCGTCAATCGGCAACGGCGTCAGACTGACACAATGAACAATGACGCAGCATTCTGATTTCCTGGTTATTGGAAGCGGTATCGCGGGCTTTTCCGCGGCGCTTGAGCTGGCGCGGCTCGGGACGGTGCATATCGTCACCAAGGGGGAGCCGGCCGCTTCCAGCAGCAGCCAGGCGCAGGGCGGCATCGCCGCCGTCATGGATAAGACCGACAGTTTCGCGGACCATGTGCGGGACACGCTGGATGCCGGCGGCGGGCTCTGCAACGAGAAGGTCGTTCGCACGGTCGTCGCCGACGGCCCAAGCCGCATCCGCGAGCTCATGCGCATCGGCGTCCGCTTCACCGGGACGGGCCGCAAGCTCGACCTCGGCCTGGAAGGCGGACACTCGCACCGCCGCATTCTGCACTCCGAGGATATCACCGGACGGGAGATACAACGCGCCCTCAGCGCCGCCTGCCGCAAGTCCCCGAATATCCACATTTTTGAGGACCACACGGCCGTCGACCTTCTCTTGGCCGAAGACCCCGCCGAAACCGGGGCGGCCGCCAACCGCTGCCGGGGCGCCTATGTGCTCAATGGACCGTCGGGAGAAGTCATCGCATTCTCGGCCTCCGTAACGATTCTGTCGACGGGCGGTGCGGGGAAGGTCTACCTGTACACCTCCAATCCCGACATCGCGAGCGGCGACGGTATGGCCATGGCGTACCGCGCGGGGGCGGAGCTTCGCAACCTGGAATTCGTACAGTTTCATCCGACCTGCCTGTACAACCCCGGCGAATCCCACGAGCAGGGGCGGCGCTTTCTCCTCTCGGAGGCGCTGCGCGGAGAGGGCGGGGTGCTGCTGCTTGCCGACGGCACGCGTTTCATGGGCAAGTACGACAAGCGCGGCGAGCTGGCGCCGCGGGACATCGTCGCACGCGCGATCGATACCGAGATGAAGCAGCGGGGCGAGGAATGCGTATATCTCGATATGACGTCCCGCAGCCGGCAGTTCCTGCGCCGGCGCTTTCCCAACATCTACGCCCATTGCAAAGACATCGGCCTCGACATGGCCAAGGAGCCGATTCCCGCCGTGCCGGCGGCCCACTTCTTCTGCGGCGGGGTGCAGACCGGCGCCGACGGCTCCACGGATATTCCCGGGCTGTTCGCAATCGGCGAGGTCGCTCATACCGGGCTGCACGGTGCGAACCGGTTGGCATCGAACTCCCTTTTGGAAGGCTCGGTCCTCGCGCACCGCGCCTGCGCCTGCATCAAGGCCCGGTGGAAAAACCTGCGCCTGCGCGCAGCCCCCGCCGTCGACCCCTGGGACCCCGGCAAAGCCGTATTATCGGACGAGGGCGTCGTCGTACGGCAGAACTGGGATGAGCTGCGGCGCTTGATGTGGAACTATGTCGGGATCGTGCGCAGCGACCGGCGGCTCAACAGCGCCCTGTCGCGCATCCAAGTGATCAGCCGCGACGTATCTGATTACTATTGGAAATTTCTGCTGACCCGCGACCTGATCGAATTGCGCAACATCGCGCTCCTGGCGGAGATGATTATAACCTGCGCGCTGTCGCGCAAAGAGAGCCGGGGGCTGCATTTCAACAAGGATTACCCGCAAGCGGGCGCCGTCGCGAAGGACTCCATCGTCTCGCGGTATCTGAGCGGACAAAAGAGCCTCGGCAAGCAGGAAGCCGCGCGCAGATAATGGACCACATCCGTATCATCGGCGCCCGACAGCACAATCTTAAGAATATCCGCCTCAATATCCCGCGCGGCAAAATCACCGTAGTTACCGGGCTGTCCGGCTCCGGGAAATCCAGCCTCGCCTTCGACACCCTGTACGCGGAAGGCCAGCGGCGCTACGTGGAAAGCCTGTCGGCATATGCCCGGCAATTTCTCGAGATGATGGATAAGCCGGATGTCGATCTAATCGAGGGCCTGTCGCCCGCGATATCCATCGAGCAGCGCAGCCCTTCGCGCAACCCCCGTTCAACGGTCGCCACGGTCACCGAGATATACGACTACCTGCGGCTGCTGTTTGCACGCATCGGTCAGCCGCACTGCACACAGTGCGGAAAGGCCATCCACGCGCAGTCCCCCTCCGCCATTATCAAGGAGGTCCTGCGTGAATTCGCGAACCGCCCAGTTACCGTACTAGCGCCTTTGGTGCGCGGACGCAAGGGCACATACGAGGAGCTGTTTGCCCGGCTCAAGCGGGCAGGATACATTTCCGTCCGCGTGAACGGCGACCTCAGCGAGCTGGACGCTGTTCCCGCGCTCAGCCGCCAGCAAAAGCACTCGATCGAGTTGGTAGTCGACAAGCTGAAGGTCTCCGCCGATGATCGTGAGCGTTTGGCGGATTCGATCGAGATAGCTCTCAAGGAATCCAAGGGGCTGGTCCTGATCCGCAACGGCCAGAGCCGCGGCGACGAGCGGCTGTATTCCGAACACCATGCCTGTCCCGACTGCGGCGTCAGCCTGCCGGAGCTGGAACCCCGTCTATTTTCCTTCAACTCGCCGTACGGCGCCTGTCCCGAGTGCGACGGGCTCGGAGTACGCACGGTCATCGACGAAAAGCTCGTCATCCCCGACTCTTCGCTGTCGGTCGCGGAGGGAGCGATCGCTGCCTGGTCGGACCCGGTAACAACGCGCACCAATCGCTGGAAGCGCTCCTGGGGAGGGTACTACGACGAGATACTCGAGCAAGTCTGCCGCCAGCAGCGCATCCCCATGGACCAGCCGTTCAAGTCGCTGAGCCCCGAGCAGCGCAACATCCTCCTGTACGGCGGCGGGAGCTACAAAATCCACTGGGCCCGCAACGCCAAGGATTTCGAGGGCGTCGTCGGCAATCTCCGGCGGCGTCTCGCCGAGTCGGAATCCGACTTCGTGAAGGAGGAGATCCCGCGCCGCTTTATGCAGGAAATCCAGTGCGCACGCTGCCGCGGCACGCGCCTGCGGGAAGAGGCGCGCAGCGTCCGTGTCGGCGGGCATACCATCGTCGAACTAACCAAGCTTTCGGTCGCAGCCGCGCGGGACTTCTTTACCCAGCTAAAGACCACCGCGAAAGACAAGGTTATAGCGCGGCAGATCCTCAAGGAAATCCACGCCCGGCTCGACTTCCTGCTCAACGTGGGCCTCGATTACCTGACACTGGACCGCCGCTCGCAGACGCTGGCCGGCGGCGAAGCGCAACGCATTCACCTGGCCACCCAGATCGGCTCGGGGCTCACCGGCGTTCTCTATGTCCTGGACGAACCTTCGATCGGCCTGCACCCGCGCGATAATTCCCGCCTGCTGAAGACGCTCAAGCGCCTGCGCGACCTCGGCAACACGCTGGTGGTCGTGGAGCACGACGAGGAGACGATCCGGGCAGCGGACCGCATCATCGATCTCGGACCCGGCGCCGGGATTCATGGCGGAAGCGTCGTGGCCGAGGGCTCGCTGGCAAAAATCCTCGCATCCAAGAAATCCCTGACGGCCCGCTACCTGAACGGTGAGCGCATCATTCGGCGGCAGGGACCGCTGCGGGAACCGTCGCAGTTCCTGCGCATCAGCAAGGCTTCCCAGTTCAACCTCAAAAATATCGATGCCGCCATTCCGTTAGGGCTGTTCACCTGCGTGACGGGAGTCTCCGGATCGGGCAAATCCACGCTGGTACACGAAGTGCTCTATAAAGCCCTGGCCAAGCGCCTTGACCGCGCGAAGGAGACACCGGGCGCGCATGCCGGCATCGAGAACATCGAGCGAATCGACAAGGCGATCGTAATCGATCAAAGTCCGATCGGCCG
>JBDRPD010000003.1:0-157913 GCA_043827405.1 Elusimicrobiota bacterium
GCTGCGGCATCTGCTGTTTTTTCCGCTGCCGGAGAAGCTGCGTCCCTGGGTTGAGACCGAAGTTGCGCTGATCCGTTTGGGGCCGGTTCGCATCCTCGGCGTTCCGGGCGAGCTGTTTCCGGAGCTGGCTCTCGGCGGCTATGGCGGCGAGCATGCCTACGGCTATCCTCTCATTCGGCCGACCAATAAGAATCCGCCGCAGCTGAAGAAGGCGCCCAAGCCCCCCTATCTGCGCGAGCTGCTCGCCGCGGAGCACGGCCTCATCATCGGACTGGCCAATGATGAGATCGGCTATATCATTCCCGCATATGATTTCCAGGCCGCGCCGACGCGTTCCATGACGCCCAAGCCGGAGGGGACGCACTACGAAGAGACCAACTCCATCGGCAAGTCGGCGACGCCGATCCTGCTGGAGGCGATAGGAAGCCTGCTGGGCGGCTAGGGTTTGAGGAAGGCGGCCCGCAGCGAGTTATCGGCCAGCGTTCGCAGCTCAGCCGCGGAGAGTCCCAGCCCTTCGCGCACGGCGGCGTAGTTGTCTCCGATATAGCCGCCGAAGTAGGCGGGATCGTCGGAGTGGATCGAGGCGCAGAGGCCCTCGGCGAGCATCTTTTTCAGGCAGTGATCCTCGATGCGGTCGAAGACCCGCAGCCGGACATTGGACAGCGGGCATACCGTCAGCGGTATCCGCTCTTCCCGCAGCCGGCGGACCAGCTCCGGATCCTCGAGGCAGCGTACGCCGTGGTCGATGCGTTCGACCCGCAGCAGATCGAGAGCCTCGGTTATATACGACGGAGGACCTTCCTCTCCGGCATGGGCGACCGCGCGCAGACCCTCGCCGCGGGCGCGGGCGAATACCCGCGCGAACTTCGACGGCGGGTGCCCTTTTTCTGCAGAGTCCAAGCCGACGCCGAGCAGCTTGTCGCGCAGCGGCAGCGCTTCGTCGAGCGTCTTCTCCGCGTCCTCTTCCGGCAGGTGGCGCAGGAAACAGAGGATGAGTCCCGAACGGATGCCGAGCTTGGCTTCGGCGTCCCGGCCGGCCTGCTCCAGGCCCGCGATAACGGCCGCCAGCGGCACGCCTCTTGCGGTATGCGTCTGCGGGTCGAAAAAGATCTCCGCCAAGGTGACGCCGTCGGCCGCCGCCCGCGCAAAATAGGCCCAGGCCAAGTCGTAGAAGTCCCGGTCTTTGCACAGCACGGCGGCGCCTTCGTAGTAGATGTCGAGGAATGACTGCAGATTCTCAAAGGCGTAGGCGGCGCGCAGGGACTCGACGCTGGCGAAGCGCAGGCGGATGCCGTTGCGCTCTGCGAGCTTGAACATCAGCTCGGGTTCGAGCGTTCCTTCAATATGCAGATGCAGTTCCGCCTTGGGAAGCGGGCGCAGGAAATCCTCCATGGGGTTACTTTATCAAATGCTATTCTAGGCCCGTGAGCGAAAAAACGCCGCCGGATCTGCGAACGGAGGTGATCGCCGGCATCACGACGTTTTTGACCATGTCCTATATCGTCGTCGTCAATCCCTCCATTCTCTCCACTGAGGGAACCGGAATGTCGTTTTCCGGCGTCCTCACAGCTACGGTACTGGTATCGTTTCTCTCCACTATGGCCATGGGCCTTTATGCCCGGCTGCCTTTCGCCGTGGCGCCTGGAATGGGGCTCAATGCTTTCTTCACTTTTACTCTGGTGCTCGGCAAGGGCATTCCGTGGCCGACTGCGCTCGGCATGATATTCTGGTCCGGGGTCCTGTTTCTGTTGGCCTCCGCCACCAATTTGCGTACGCAGATCGTGCGGGCGATCCCGCCGGGCTTGCGGCTGGCGGCGGCGGCCGGTATCGGCATCTTCCTGACCTTTATCGGTCTTAAAAACGCCGGCTTGGTCGTCGCCGACCCGGTGACCTTTGTCCGTCCGGGACCGCTTGGCCGCGAGCCCCTGCTCGCGGTCTTCGGCCTCGCGGTCATGGCTTGGCTGCTGCAGAAAAAAAGTCCCTTCGCATTTCTCGCCGGCATGGCGGCGGTTACCGGCGCGGGCTGGGCGCTGGGCGGGGTCAGCCTTCCGGAACGCATGGTGCAGGCGCCGGACTTCGGCAGCGTCTTCCTGCGTCTGGACATCCTGGGCGCGCTGAAGTGGTCGTTCGTGCCGGCGATCCTGACCTTGCTGTTCACCGATCTGTTTGATTCCGTGTCGACCTTTGTCGGCGTCTCGCAGGCCGCCGGGCTGCTGGACAAGGACGGGCATCCAAAGAATCTGCGCGAGGGTCTGCTGGTGGACGCCTTCGCCACCTTCAGCGCGGGGCTGGCGGGAACGTCATCGGGTACGGCCTATATCGAAAGCGCGGCCGGTATCGAGGCCGGCGGCAGGACCGGGCGTACCGCGGTCGTGACCGCGCTGTGCTTTCTGCCCTGTCTTTTTATCGCGCCGCTGGCGGGCATGGTGCCGCCCAGCGCTACCGCTCCCGTGCTTATCGTCGTCGGCGCCTTGATGTTTCGCAGCGCCGCGAAACTCGACCTGCGCCGTATCGAAGATTCCATCCCCGCCTTTTTGACCCTGCTGCTCATCCCGCTGACCTTCTCGATCACGCAGGGCATCCTTTGGGGCTTCATCTCCCATGTCGGCCTCTACCTGCTGGCCGGCCGCCGCAAGGAAATTGCGCCGATGATGTACGCTCTGGCCGCCATTTCGCTGCTGCTCCTGGCGATAGAAAACGGCCTGTTCGGCTGATATTTTCACATTTCGGATATTGACCATCCCCGCGGCCCCCCTTACCCTAATAGCATGGAGAACTCCGTCTCCTGGGGGATATCCCTAAGACGGGCGGCCGCGGCATGCCTGCTGGCGCTCGCGCTGCCGTTATGGGCGAACGCGCAGGCATCCAAGCTCAATCCTATGCTGCGGCATCTGCGCGCCGGTACTCCGGCGCAGCAGCCCGGCTTTTCTCCGGCGGGGGAGTCCGCTTTCGGCGCGCAGTCACGTATCCGGCTGCTCCTGCGGCTGCGTCCCGGCGTTGACAAGAGCGCGCTGGCGGCGCGCTATCCCGGAGCGCGCTTCGCGACCCAGACCGGGGCCGTCGTCACCGGCGAGATGCCGCTGGCGGACATCGACCGCCTGGCGGGAGATCCCGACGTGCTGGCGGCCGAGGCGTCGGTAAGCCTGCGCTACGCCAACGATATCGTCCGTTCCAGCGTGACCGACAGCGGCAAGTATCTCGGCGTATTGGATCCGGGGGTGACCGATTTCCGCACCGAGGAAGGGACCGGCGTAATCGTCGGGATCATCGACAGCGGCATCGACTGGAAGCACGGCGACTTTATCATCGAGGGCACGCCGGACCGCAGCCGCGTGCTGTATATCTGGGACCAGGGGGATACGGTCGGCCCCGCCCCGGGCGGCGCCTACGCTTACGGTACGGAGTGGACGCAGGCGCAGATCAACGCCGAGCTCGGCGCCGTACCGCCCGGCATCGTCCGCTCATCCGATACGGTCGGACACGGCACGCACGTCGCCGCCATCGCGGCGGGCGACGGCAGCGCCACCGACGGAGATATCCCGGCGGGGACGTTTAGGGGCATGGCGGCGGACGCCGAGCTGATCGTCGTCAAGACCTCGCTCGGCAGCGCCGAGGTGCTCGACGGCGTCAACTACGTTTTTCAAAAAGCCGCCGCCCTGGGCCGCCGCGCCGTGGTTAACCTGAGCTTGGTCAGCGACTCCGGTCCGCATGACGGCACGGATGCCTACTCCACCGCGCTGGAGACCATCGCCCAGAGCTCTCCGGTCGTGACTTCGGCCGGGAATTCCGGCAGCAGCGGAATCCACGCGTCCTCCTTGACGGCGCATAGCGGCACTGTCATGTTCGCGGTGCAGCGGCACCAGCTGAGCAACGGGTTCGCGGTCGATTTCTGGGTGCCCAGCGGCGACGAGTATACGGTTTCGGTCGCCACCGTCGCCGCCGGCGGCGGCGCGGTTGCGGCGGTTTCGGGCCTCGACGTCAATTCCGGAACCCTGGAAACAACGACGGTCGATATTTACAACACTCCCGGCGCGCATCCTTCCGGCGACCGTGAACTGCTCGTCGTGATTCGTGAGGAGCCTAATATCCTGCCGAGCGATTTTTACATCACGCTCACGCGGACGGGCAATAGCGGCAGCGGGCAGATCCATGGCTGGATCACGCCCGCGGTATCGAGCTTTACCACTTATGAATCCTCTCTCTGGACGATCAGCGACGGCGCGACCGCGGACAGCGCGATCGTCGTCGGCTCCTACTGCGGCAAGCGGGAGTGGACCGATACCGACGACACGCCGGTCGCCGATACCGAGTGCTTGCCGGCCCAGATCGGCAAGCTCTCGAACTTCAGCGGTCTCGGCCCGACGCGCGACGGGCGGGTCAAGCCGGATATGACCGCGCCCGGCGAGTACGTCGCTTCGGCTTTGTCCGCGGATTCGTCGCCCAGCTCGCTGGTAATCCTCAAAGACGGCCGGCATACGGTGCTGCAGGGAACCAGCATGTCGGCGCCCGTCGTGACGGGCATGGTGGCGATCGACCTGCAGCGCTTTCCTGCCAAGAGCGCGGCGGCGGTCAAGGCGACGCTGCAAACCAATGCCCGCGCCGACGCTCCGGTCACCTCATCGGGCACCGTGCCCAATCCGTTTTGGGGCTACGGCAAGGCGACGCATTTCGCTTGTCTGGCCGCGGCCATCACCCCGCCGACGGCGGTTACGGCGACGGCGCTCGGGCATTCCTCGATTACCGTCAGCTGGGGAAGCGCCAATTTCGCCGGCAGCTACAACGTCTACTATGCCACCGATACCGGCACCTTGATCACCCAAACGGCCGCGACCTCGTTCATTTTTACCGGCCTCCAACCCTCGACGACCTATGCGGTCGAGGTGCGGGGGAACAGCCCCTGCGGCGAAGGGCCCGGCGCGGTGTCGGCGGAAGAGGAGACCGGCGCGCCGCCGCCTTTGTCGGCGGCGCCGCTCGCTCCGGTGGGGAGCGCGATCGATACCCGGACTTTGCAGTGGGTATGGAACAGCGTGCAGTACGCCGACAGCTATGATGTCGTCCCGGCGACGAATACCTCGGCCGCGCCGATCAACAGCGTTACCCCCGGCGTCTTCCATACCGGCCTGGACACCAATACCGCCTACGGCGTCGTCGTCGGAGGGCGCAACGACTCCGGTCGCGGACCGCTTTCGCCCGCGGCGACGGTATATACCTCCGCGGCGCAGCCGACCGGCCTGTCGACCACGGCCGTCTATGTCGCCAGCGCCGCGTTGAGCTGGGGCCTCAACGGCAACCCCGCCTATACGACGGCGTCGCTGGAGCGCTCAACAGACAATGTGGTATTCACCGAAATATCTTCGGGCGCCTTTTCCTCCGTCGCCGCCATGGAGCTGGCGGGCTGCACCTCGTACTATTTCCGCGTCCGCAACCGCAACGGCGACGGCGTTCCCACGTCCTACGATACTACGCTGAATTTCCTGACTTTGAACTCCACTCCGCTGGTGCCGGGCGGGCTCAGCGCCGAAAGCCTGAGCGGCCGGCGGATCGGGCTGTCATGGAGCGCCGCCCCGTCGGAGGACGTCGTCGGCTATGCGCTCTACTACGATAACGGCGGGGGCGTGATCAACTACTCCGCGACGATGACCACGTTCGCGGCGCAGACCCTGAGCTACGTCACCGATCCCCTGCCGGGCCTGGAGACCGAATACCGCTTCGGGCTGCGCGCCGTCAACCGCTGCGGCGTGGAGGAGACGAATGTCGACGTCGCGGCGTCGGCCGTCGCGCTGGAAGCCCTGAGCGGCCTGCGCGCCGCCGTTACCGTGCCCGCTTCCGGACAGCGGGTGGAGGGGGACCGCGTCACGGTGGCGGCGGACATCGTGCTGGGCTCGGTGGACGACGCGCGCGAGGTGCGCTTCGAGTTCAAGGCGGCGAGCGCCGCCGCCTGGTCGCTGCTGCCCGCAGCGGACAGCTTGCGGCGTCCTAATCCGGATCCGGATTACCCTTACGCGGTGCATTGGGACGTCCTCGGGCTCGACGCGACAAGCTATCATCTGCGCGCCGTCACGACCGATATCCATTCGAGCACGGACGCTTTCGCTCCGGTGGTGACGGTCGTGGTGGACCATGCGGGCTACGATATCAGCGAGACGCTGCAGGCGGGCGGCCGCATCAGCAAGCAGCAGCGAATCCACAACGGCGCCGCCGGCACCGTCGAATCCTCCGATCAGGCGACCGCCTTGACTACGCGGGTGGTGATCCCCGCCGGCTCGCTGAGTGATTCAACGGTCACGGTGACGCTCGTCAATAATCCGTCGACGGCGCTCAATCCTCCCGCCGGCGCCGCGGACCTGGGACTGCGGGCGCAGATCACGCTGTCCAACGGGCAGACGGACCTGGCGGGCGGCAACCGGGCGGCGCTGACCTTCAAGTACCCCGACGCCAACGGCGACGGCTTGGTGGACGGGACGACTTACCGGGCCGACGAGCTGCAGATTTACGTCTACGATCTGACGGCCGGCGCCTGGCGGCAGGAGTTCGCCTCCAGCGTCGATGCTTCCCGGCGTACCGTGACCGGCAGCACTCCGCACTTCAGCTTTTTCGCGGTGTTTGCCTCTGCCGCGTCCGGGTTGGACGCGGTAAGGGTTTATCCGAATCCTTACCGCCCGGGCAATGCCGGCGCCGACGACGGCGTCGCTTACGACCCGGCCAATCTCAACTCGGGAATCGTGTTCGACCGGCTGCCGGTGGATTTTAAGATCAACATCTATACGCTCACCGGCGAATGGGTCGCCCGAATTTTGCCGCGTGGTTCCGGTACGCGCGTGCAGTGGGATGCGCGCAACAGCGCCGGAGCGGCGGTGGCGTCCGGGGTGTATTTCGCGGTGGTATCGAGCCCGGACCATGAACCGGTGGTTAAAAAAGTGGCGGTGATAAGGTGATGGGCCGGTACTGGATCATGGCTGCGGCGCTTTTTCTGCGCGCCTCTTGCGCCCATGCGGGGACGGCGGAGAAGGCGTTTTCATTTTTGGCGCTCGACGCGGGGGCGCGGCCGGCGGCGCTCGGCGGCGCGTACGCGGCCCACGCGACCGGGCCCGGAGCGCTGCGCTATAACCCGGCGGGGCTGGCGGGGGCGCAGGCGCACGAGGCGGCATTCTCGGACAACCGGCACTTCCAAGGCGTTTCCCATCAGTACGCGGTGTTCGCGCACCGCCGGGGCTGGGCGGCGGGAGTCGAGCATCTGTCGGCAGCGGATATCCCGCGGACCACCATCTCGCAGCCCAATGAGACCTTGGGCGATTTCGGCCTGCGCGACGTCGCGCTATCGGCGGGCTACGGCCGGTCCGTTATTGATGGGGTCGAGGCGGGTATCGCCCTTAAATACCTGCGGGAGACGATCGACGACGTCGCCGCCGGCGCTTACGCCGCGGATCTCGGCGTGCGCTGCGCGGTGCCGCGCATCGCGGGTTTGACTTTGGGCGCGGCGGTGCAGAACCTGGGTCCGGCCGTGCGTTTCGAAGGCGCCGAGGAGGCGCTGCCCACGCAGCTGCGCGCGGGGGCGGCGTATTCCGTGCGCGCCGTGCGGCTGCAGCACTTGCTGGCGCTGGACGTCACCCAGCGCACCGGGCGCGGCCCGGATGTACACTTCGGCATTGAGACGCTGATCGCCCGGCGGATGCATGTCCGCTTCGGCTTCACCAGCCGGGGCGACGTCGGTCCGGGCATCCGCGTCGGCTTCGGCTGGAACGTCCACCGGTACTCGATCGACTACGCCTTTATACCCGCGGGCGACCTGGGGGCGTCCCACCGGCTGAGCCTGGGGGTTCGGTGGGGAGACGCCGCGGCGCCCGCCGCCGCCGTGGCGGAAGCGGCTGAGCCGATACGGCCGCGGCGGCAAATGTCCTCGCTGGAGGCCGGGCCCGGGAAGCCGGACCCGCGCGTTGTTCGCGCGACCGAGCTGATGGAAGCGGGACGCTATGCGCAGGCGGAGCAGGAGCTGCGTTCGGCGCTCGGTAAAAACGAGAGCGACATGATCCAGCTCTACGAGCGGCTGGGGCGGATCGAATACTTGCGGCGGGACTTCAAGCAGGCGCGGCGGCACTACCGGCAGGCGATCCGGCTCGGCTTGCGGCTGGGAGTCCGCAGCGTTGCGGTGGCGGAATCCTACGCCGGAATCGGCTTCTGCCTGCTGCGCGGCGGCGAGCGGGATGAGGCCAGAAAGTTCTTCGAGAAGGCGCTGCAGCTCGGCCCCTCGATCCGGACTATGGTCCTGCTGCGCAAGCAGCTGGCCGGGCCTTGATGGGCTGAGGTTTCTTATCGGGTAAGCACCTGCTTGAAGCCGCACGTGATTGTTCTTTAGAATGCACTCATGAAACTTATCATCGCCCTTTTGCTTCCCATCCTCCCATCCGTGCTCCTGGCCGGACCCTTGGAGGACAATCTGCTTAAGACTGTCCAGAACGGAAACGCCAAGGAAACAGCCGTTTTGCTGGACCGCGGCGCGGACCCCGATGCCCCGCACGATTATGGGAGAAAGACGGCCCTTGCCGAGGCCGCGTACGCAGGCCACGGCGATATCGTCAAGCTTCTTTTAAAGCGCGGCGCGCAGGTCAACAGCACGAACAAGGACTTGCCCTCCCCGTTGATTCGCGCCCTGCTGGGCCTGTCGGATCGACTCTACGCCAAAGAGAACAAGAAAGCGTGGAAGCACGGCAAGGACCATGCCGTCATCGCCAAAATGCTGCTCGAAAAGGGCGCGGACATCCATGCCAAGTTCTCATGCTATCAGCCCGGCGACCGCCACCCGTCCGAAACCATCTCGACTTTGGGACTGGCCGCCCGGGACGGCCACATCGACCTGGTCAGGCCCATGGTCAAGAGTGCCGATCCGGATTCCCTCGATTGGAGTCTGGCGCTCAACGAGGCTCTTTTGTACGCGGCGAGAGAGGGCCGGGGGCAGGTCGCGGCGCTTCTCCTGGATAAAGGCGCCAACCCCAACGCCGCTATGATGGGTCAGATGTACACCTACCCCCCGATTGAAGCGCCCGCCTTGTTCTGGGCGGCCAAGTCGGGTTCGGTCGACGCGGTCAAAGCCCTGCTCCGCAAGGGCGCCGAGATTAAGGCTGTAAATGGTTATACAGCCGTCGCGGTGGCCGCGGCGCACGACCGCGCGGCGGTCATCCCTCTTTTGGTGCGGGCCGGCATCAGCCCCGCAACGGGCGCCTGCACCAATTGGACCAAGACTCCGCTGGAGTGCGCGGCCAGAAAAGGCGCCGTCCAGGCGGTGAAGGCCTTGGTGAAAAGCGGGGCCGACCCCAACGAAGTATCGGAAGGGAAACCCACCTTCTTCAGTGCCGAGAATGCCGAGACCCTTAAGACCTTCCTTGACCTGGGCGCCGATGCCGGCGCCAAAGACAATTTCTGGCAAGGGACCATGCTCCACAGCTATGGCGTAAGCAGCGAAACCGCCAAAGTTTTGCTGGCGCGCGGATTGGACATCAACCAACAGGACAAGTACGGCAGCACTCCTCTCATCCACGCCGCCAAGAGCCGCAAAGACGAGAAGGGCGCCGCGCTCATCAAGTTCCTGCTGGCGCGCGGGGCCA
Source organism: Elusimicrobiota bacterium (assembly GCA_043827405.1). Classification (GTDB taxonomy): domain Bacteria; phylum Elusimicrobiota; class Elusimicrobia; order UBA1565; family UBA1565; genus JBDRPD01. The sequence continues at coordinate 9,600 of JBDRPD010000003.1, forward strand.
AGACCGATGCGAAAAACAAGCGCGGCGAGACCGCGCTCATGGTCGCCATGGCGGAAAAGAATACCAAGGCCCTGGAAATCCTCAAGCGGGTGGGTTCCTCCGCATCCAAGGCGGACTTAGGGAAACTGCTGTTGGACCAGGCCTGCGACTACGCGCCCAAACCCAAAGCGGATGAGATATCGCAGCTGCTCGAGCAGCAAGCCGACCCCAATATAGGGGATGATTATCGCACTCCGCTCACCTGTCTGGTCGCCAAAGGCAAGGACGCTCTGCCCCTGCTTCAGCTGCTCATAGACAAGGGCGCGGACGTGAACCGTCCGACAAAAAACGGGGAGACTCCGTTATCCAAAGCCGTCGAATCCGAAAACCTGGCCGTCATCGAGTTCCTGCTCAAAGCCGGAGCGAAGCCCAACCGGCGGGATAAAGACGGCAAAACCGTGCTGTATGGCTTCATGTCGCACTGGAACTATAGCCCCTCCAGCATCAAATCGGGGACCCAGACCGTGCGCGCTCTCTTAGCTGGAGGCGCCGACCCGACGCTTGAACGCAAGCCTGGACTCCGGCCGGCGGACAGCGATTTCGGAGACAGCGCTTTGGCGCAGGCGGCCAGGGGAGGGCGCGGCGCGATCATCAAACTAATGCTGGAGAAGTTCGGCGCCGACAACCCCGCCGGGCGCAAGGCTCTCGCGGAAGCGGCCTACAAAGACGACTTGGAGCTCATAAAGTTTCTGGTGTCCAAAGGTGCGAATCCCAACTCCGAAGTCAGCGGCTACACACCGCTGTACTCGGCGGCCGGGAGGGGAAATTTGGCTATGGTCAAGCTCCTCGTTTCCCTGGGCGCGGATGTAAATAAGAGGAACGGCTATTCGAGCACGCCCCTTATGTCCGCCACCGAGCATCCGGAGGTTTTCTCCTGGCTGCTGTCGCAAGGGGCCGACGCCGCCGCCAAAAACGCGGACGGCGCAACGGCGCTGGAGATGGCAGCGCTAATGACGGAAAAAAGCAAACAGGTGCTGTCCCTGCTCGTGGCCAAGGGACTGGACGTAAATACGCGCAGCGACTGGACGACATCCGACGGCACTCTCAATTTTACCCGCTCCTCCGGCTGGACCCCGCTCCATAAAGCCGCGCGCAACGGAAGGACCTGGTCTATTCCTATTTTGCTGGAAGCCGGCGCCGACATGAAAGCGGTCAACAGCAGGGGAAAGACGCCGCTGGCGGAGGCGGAAGAGCTGGGACATAAGAGCGTCGTCGATCTTCTGCGGCGGGTCGAGACCCAAGGGCTCCAGGCCGTCCGGCCGGCATTGGCCGCGAGCGCCGGAATGCGCAAGGAGGAGTTTAGGGAGATCGTGTCCCAAGCGGTACAGAGCGCCTCCGCGAAATCACCGCAGCTAGATGAAGCCAAGCTTAAGTCGCTGGTGCAGGAAGCCGTCAAGGAAGGCCGGCCGCAGCCCGTCAAGAGCAAGCAGATCGTATCGGACGTGGACGCTCCCAAGTTCCGGCTCGAAGAGAAGCCGTACGACTTCGCCGTGGTGGTGGGAATCGAGAAGTATTCTGACCTGCCGGAAGCCCAGTTCGCCGAACGGGACGCCGAGGCCGTGAAAAAACACCTCGTGTCTTTGGGCTGGCCGGTGCGCAACATCATCCATCTCGCGGGCAGCAAGGCCGTCCGCTCCGCCCTCGAGAAATACCTCGAGGAGTGGCTGCCCCGCAACGTCCGGCCTTCCAGCCGGGTCCTCTTCTACTTCTCCGGCCATGGCGCGCCGGATACGCAGGCGGGGCGGGCCTATCTGGTGCCCTGGGACGGCGACCCCGCGTTCTTGGCCAGGACGGCCTATCCCATCAGCCGTCTCTATGAGAAGCTGGCGGCGCTGAAGGCCGCGGAGGTGATCGTGGCTATGGACGCCTGCTTCTCGGGGGCCGGCGGCCGGTCGGTGCTGCCCAAGGGGGCGCGTCCCCTGGTTCTCAAGACCGACAAGTCCGTCATCCCGCAGAAGCTGACCGTATTGGCGGCGGCGAGCGACGAGCAGATCACCAGCGCGCTCGAATCCCAGGGGCACGGGACCTTCACCTACTTCCTGCTCAAGGGTCTCGGCGGCGAAGCCAAAGACAGCGCGGGGCGCATCACCGCCCGCGGCCTGCACCGCTATCTGACGCCGAAAGTCCAGGATGAAGCCCGCCGCCAGAACCGGGACCAGACGCCGACCCTGCATACCGCGTCGGACTTCGTCCTCCGCTGAGATCGGGCGCGCGGCCGCCGCGCCGTGTAACAATCCCGATATTGCGAAAAACTTCTTTATTCGCCATACTAAAGTTCCATGGAGTCAGCGCAGACACTAGGCGACTTCTCGGCGGATCTTCCGCGTCCGGCCGTGATGTGCACTATCGTAAAGGTAACGGGCAGCGCCCCGCAGCCTCCCGGCGTGCGGATGTGGGTGGCGGGCAACCGCGTTTCCGGGACGCTTGGCGGCGGCGAATTCGAGCGTCAGGTGCTGGAATACGCGCGCGGCCTGCTGCAGAAAAGTGACGCCGAGCCGCACGTTAAGGAATACGTTTTGTGCAAGGAGATGGGGCAGTGCTGCGGCGGACGGGTGGAGATATTCTTCGAGCCGGTCTCCCGGCGCAAGGCCATCCATATCTTCGGCGGCGGTCATGTGGGCCGGGCGCTGGCGCATGTTCTGTCCAAGACGCCTTTCGATCTGCATGTCGTAGATTCCCGCCCCGAATGGGCGGCGCGCGAGGGCCTGCCGGAGGGAGTACTGCCGCATTGCGTGGACGCTTTGCAGTATGCCCGCGGCCGGCAGTGGTCCGAGGAGGACGCGGTATGCCTCCTGACGCACAGCCATGACCTCGATTTCGCGCTGGTCAAGCAGTTCCTGCCCCTGCCGACCGGCTATCTCGGCATGATCGGCTCGGACCATAAGGCGACCGTGTTCCAAACTCGGCTGGCGCAGGAGAAGAAGGACCCGGAGACTCCGCGCTGGATCGAGCTTTGGGACGAGAAGATGCACTGCCCGATCGGATTGGAGATCAGCGGCAAGGATCCGAAGATTATCGCGATATCCATCGCCGCCGAAGTGCTGCAGAAGTGGGGGGGCAAGGTTTGCCGTGAGCGGGTTTAACGTCTATTTGCTGGCGGCCGGGCGCGGCCGCAGGGCCGGCGGCCCGAAAGCCTGGCTTACCCATGAGGGGATGCCGCTGCTGGAGAAGCAGGTGCGTTTCCTGCTCGGCCGCTGCGCTCCCGCGCGCGTCGCCGTGACGGTGCAGGAGGAGTGGCTGCCGCGCTGCCGCGCGGAGCTGCACGCGGAGGTGCGCTGGACCGCGGTCGATCCCGACGCCCAGCCGCTGCGCTCCCTGCAGGCGCTGCTCGCGGCCGCGCCGGTTACCGGCTGGACGTTTTTATACCATGTCGATATGCCGGTCTGGGACGACCGGCTCTTCGACCAGCTGCAGGAGCGCGTGCCGGAGGCGGAAGCTGCCGGCGCTGAGGCCGTTGTCCCGGTCAAGGACGGCCGCGGCGGCCATCCGATACTCCTGTCGCCGGACGCGTGCGGCGCCCTGGGAGCGCTCGATCCTGATAATGACCGACTGGATTATTGGCTGCGCAATCGCCGGGTGGACCGCGCGGCGGTCCCGTTCGCGGCCATACATGAAAACTGGAACCAAGGGAGCGTTACCCCCCAATGAAAACTCACCTAATCGCAGGCTTTATCCTTCTGGCGGGCTTCGGGTCCGCCGCCGCACAGCTGGAGCCGTCGGCGCCGGAGGTGGAGCAGCTGGCTTATTTCCCGTCTATGCTGGGCACCAAGAACCTCTATATCACCTTTTACGCCAGCCGGAAGCATGAGCAACGGCAGGTATCCGAAAAGACTTACTGGGATGAGGTGGTGGAGACCGTTATCATTCACGGCTTTCGCGTCGTGGTGGTGCGCAGTTCAACGGGGACGCTGAGCCAGAAAGACGGGGCATGGGTCTATGGTCAGGCGGAAGCGGCGGTCAACGAAAGCGTCTACGTGATCACTTCCGCCGGCGTCGTCCTGTATTCCGTCTATGCCGTGTCGGACGGCACGGAGGCCGGCTACGCCCAGCGCCGCAATGAGCTGATCAAGACGCTCGCCGATACCTCGCGCGCGGAGTTTATCGAAGAGCTGCAGAACTGGATCCTGCCGTTTCCGGTAAAGGCCGGCCTGGTTCGCAAGTGGAACGTGGACGCGAACTCGTATTATAAGGTCCTGCGCAGCGGCGACAAGCGCTTCGTTAACAAGCTGCACCGAAAGAAAGCCTTCGGCGTCGCCGGATTCATCGGCGGTGAATGGGGCATGACGCGCTGGTTCGTTCCGGGCAAGGGCCTCGTGCTCTTCGAGGCGTATAATCGCGACGACGGCGTCGACACCGACAAGTTTCCCTTCAAGGTCAAAGCATTGGCCGTTTACGCCGGCGACTAGGTTCGCTTCCCGCCGCTGCGCCAGGGGATGCTGTTTCTCAGCCCAACCAAGCGTTCGCTGCTGAAGATCGCCCTGCCGGCGGTCTCAGGGTTTCTCGGCATGATGGTCTACCATATGGTGGACATCTTCTGGATCGCGAAGCTCGGGACCGAGACCGTCGCCGGCGTCGCCGCCTCCCAGTACTGGAGCTGGACCATCGAGGCGATCATGGGATTGACCACGATCGGCTGCGCGACCTTGATCTCGCAGTCGATCGGCGCCGGTCGTCCCGCGGGAGCCCGCGCCGCCGCGCGCGAGGCGGTGCAGTTAAGCTTCGTCCTCTCGCTGGGTATTATGGCGGTCTTCTATCCCGCGATGCCGGCGCTGCTGCGCTGGGTCGGGCTGACGCCGGCCGCCCATAGCGAGGGGCTGACCTATATCCGGCTGCTTATCCTGGGGCTGCCGCTGATGCATATGGCGCTGCTGGGCAACCAGATATTCAACGCCCATGGCGACACCAAGACGGCGTTCACTATTATGACCGCGGCCTTGGTCGTCAACGCGACGCTCGACCCGATCCTGATGTTCGGCTGGCTGGGGGCGCCGGCGATGGGCGTCGCCGGCGCGGCTTGGGCGAGCATTATCGGCTGGGCTATCGGCGTGGCCTTGCGGATATTCTTCCTGCGCCGCCGCGGTTTTATCCCGCCGTTCGCGGATTTCGCGCGGCCGAGCTTCGACTATTTCAAACGGATTCTCCATGTCGGCGCGCCGACGGCGGCGTCGCACTTGATCGGGACCACGATCTATCCGCTGCTGACGACGCTCATCACCGGCTTCGGCATGGCGGCGCTGGCGGGGATGACGATCGCGCACCGCTTCGAGAGCGTCGCCTACTTCACCTGCATGGGCTTCTCCATCGCCACCGCGACCATGGTCGGCCAAGCGGTCGGCCGCGGCGACGCCAAGGGCGCGTGCGCGATCGCTTATGAGGCGCGCACCTTGATTACCGCGATCCTCATCCCCATGTCCTGTGTCTTCGTCTTCATGCCCGAGGCCCTGCTGTCCTTGATCACCGATGACCCGGCGGCGGTGGCGCATGGGGCCTCCTACCTGCGCAAGGTCGGCTACTTCGAGGTATTCCTGGGCTGGGAGTTCGTGTTTGAGGGGGGCTTTAACGGCCTCGGCAGCACCCGGCGCTATATGTATATCTCGGTGCCGCTGACGCTCATCCGCTATCCGGCGGCCTGGCTGCTGGTCTTTGTTTACAATCGCGCCGACGTTATCTGGTGGTGCATCACCGTGTCGACGCTGCTCAAGGGGCTGGCCATGGCCTGGTCCTTCCGCCGCAGCCGGGCGGCCGATCTCGGCATCACGGCCGCGGTCTAGGTCCCGTCAGACGACGGCGCGCTTGGAGATGACCACGATGCCGTTCTCGGAGACCACGAAGCGCTTGCGGTCGGCTTCCAGGTCGTAGCCGATCTCCATGCCTTCGGGGATGTGGACGTCCTTGTCGATGATGGCCTTGCGGATCTTGGCGCGCCGGCCGACCTGGACGTTTTGAAACAGGATGGAGTCCTCGATCAGGGAGTAGCTGTTGATGCGGACACTGTTGGAAAGAATGGAACGGTGGACCTCGCCGCCCGAGACGATGCAGCCGGTAGAGACCAAGGAGTCAAACGCCCCGCCGACCCGCTTCTCCGGTCCCCTCAGGTCGAAGACGAACTTCGGCGGCGGCGCCATGGAAGCCCGGCGCCAGATGGGCCAGGAATTATCGTATAGGTCAAGCAGGGGATCGGGCAGGATGAGGTCCATATTGGCTTCGTAGTAGGCGTCGATGGTGCCGACGTCGCGCCAGTACTTGTTGGACTTCTTGTTGAGATCGATGAAGCGGAAGGCGTAGGCCCAGTACTTGCCGATCATTTTGGGGAGGATGTTCTTGCCGAAATCGTGAGCGCTGGCGGTGTCCAACGCGTCCTCTTCCAGAACCTGTTCCAGCGTCTCGGCGCGGAAGACGTAAATTCCCATGGAGGCCAGGCAGACGTCGGGGTCGTTGGGCGTCGGGTTGGGATTTTCCGGCTTCTCCTGGAAGCTGATGATCCGCTCGTTCTCGTCGACCTGCAGGATGCCGAACGAGGAGGCCTCTCTTTTGGGCACTTCGACGGCCGCGACCGTCACATCCGCCCCGCTATCCTCATGCGCCCGCAGAATCTGCTGGTAGTCCATCTTGTAGATATGGTCGCCGGAGACGATCAGGACGTGTTCGGGCTGCTCTTCGCGCACGGCGAACAGGTTCTGGTGGACGGCGTCGGCGGTGCCGGAATACCAGAGGTCGCCGAGGTTCTGCTGCGGGGGCAGCGTATCAATGAACTCCCCCTTGGCGCGGTTGAAGAAATGCGCCCAGCCGTAGCGGATATGTTCATTGAGCGAGCGGGAACGGTATTGGACGAGCACCAGGATCTTGGGCAGCTTGGAGTTTACGCAGTTGGAAAGCGTGAAGTCGGCGATGCGGTAGCTGGCGCCGAAGGGGACCGCGGGTTTGGCCCGGTCACGGGTCAGCGGGTCGAGGCGCTGACCCTTGCCGCCGGCCAGCATGACCGTGAATACCTTGCTGACGTCCATAAGCCCAGTATAGCAAAGGACGTAATCAGTAAATATCCGGGCGGACGTCCCGGGGAAGGTCCCAGCCCACGGGGTCGGGATAGCTTTGCGCCGCGAGCTCCAGGCTGGAGATCACAAGGCTGGGATGCCGCGAGAGATTTTCCAGCCGCCCGCCGTCCGGCCCGGTGAAAAAGCTGTCGCCGAAAAACACGCGGTTCCATGGGCGCTCGGCGCCCATGCGGTTGGACTGGCCGATGAACAGGCGGTGGCGCGCGGCATTGGTGCGCGCCTCGCTTTCCCAGAGGGTCTTGGCTTTGGCGCCGAACTCCGTGCCGGGGGCGAAAACGATCTGCGCGCCCTCTCGTGCCAAGGCCGCGAAGACCCCGTCGAAATGACGGTCATAGCCGAGGCATACGCCGAGCTTCCCCGCCGTGGTGGAAAACACCGGGAAGTAGGGCTCGGCGCAGCTGGGGTGAAAGTAGAAGGTCTCGTTCACCCCATCCGACTCGGTCTCTCCCTTCGGGATATGGGCCTTGCGGTACTTCCCGAGCAGCAGCCCGTGTTCGTTTATCACCAGCGCCGTATTGAAGCGCTGGTCGAGCTTGCGATCGAGCTCGTAGATCGGCGCGATGAGCACGACGCCGTGAGCCGCCGCCGCCCGCGTAAGGGCGCGTGCCGTGGGCCCGGCCTCGGCGTTTTCGGCCAGCCTTCGCCACAGCGGCTCCTCGTCGAAGCAGAAGTAAGGAGCGATGCAGAGCTCGTTGAGACAGACGACGCGGGCGCCTTCGGCCGCCGCCTGTTCGATCAGCGCGATCTGGAAACGCAGGTTCTCTTCGCGGATGCGGTCCATGCTGCGCTCGAGGTCGCTTTGGTCCTTGCGGTCGGACGGCATGCCGCGGTAGGCGTTGACGGACTGGACCAGGGCGCAGCGAAGAGGCGGCGTCACGCTATTCGAGGAAGGATCGCAGAATCCGGCGGGAGGTCTCCAGGCGGTACTCCCGGGTTGAGCGAATGTCGTCGATCGGCGAGATGTCGCGCTGGACGCGGACGCAGGCTTCCGCGATGACGGCCCGGGTAAGCTTATTGCCCCGCAGGAAGCTCTCGACCGTCGCCAGCCGCCGCACCGTCGGTGCGACGCTGCCGAGCGCGAAGCGGAGTTCCTTGACCGCGCCGTCGCGTTTTAGCCACAGCAGGCCGGCGGCGCTCAGCTTGGAGATCGCCTGTGCGGCCCGCGTGCCGACTTTGCGGAACAGCTGGCGCGTCGGCCGCGCCGCGGGCGGCAGCTCGACCGCCGAGATCAGCTCGGCGCGGCGCAGCGTGGTCTTCTTGACTTCCGCGAAGACGTCAAGAAAGGGCAGCGTTCGTTCGCCCGCGGGCGAGACGGTCCGCACGACGGCCTCATAGACGGCGAGCGGAGTGAAGGTGTCGCCGGCGGGTGAGGCGTTGCCGATATTGCCGCCGAGGGTCCCGCGGTTCTGGATCTGCTCGCCGCCGATGACCGCGCAGGCCTGCGCCAGCAGCGGGTAGTCCCGCCGGATTCGGGGGTCGTCGCGCAGCTGCGAGTGGGTGGCCAAGGCGCCGATGCGCAGTCCGCTCCTGCCGGCGCGGATATGCGTCCAGGCCTTGAGCGCCGAGAGATCGAGCAGGGTGCGGTCGTCCAAAAGGCCGGCGTTCCACCGCACCATGAAGTCGGTGCCTCCGGCTAATGGAGTCGCGTCCGGATTGCCGCCGTAGGCGCGCACCGCTTCCCGCGGCGTGCGCGGCCGGAGCAGCTTCATGCTCGGCGCCGAGCCCCTCATCGCCGCGCCCCCTTTTTCCGGCCCTTCCCGGCCTGGGCCGCGATGACGCCCGCGATCGCGTCGACGATGTGCTGGTAGCCGGTGCAGCGGCAAAGATTGCCGGCGATGCGTTCGCGGATGGCCGCGGGGTCGGCGCTGCCGCCGCCTCTAACCCAGGCCAGTCCCGTCATCAGCATGCCGGGGGTGCAGATGCCGCACTGCGCCCCGCCCGTGCGCAGAAACGACTTCTGCAGGGCGTGCAGCCGCTTGAGGCTGCCGAGCGACTCGATCGTCTCAATGCGGCGGCCTTCCATTTGGGCGATGGGGATCAGGCAGGAGTTGACCGCCTTGCCGTCGACCAGGACGGTGCAGGCGCCGCACTCGCCCTCGCCGCAGCCTTCCTTGGTGCCGGTCAGGCCGAAGTCCTCCCGCAGGACGTCGATGAGGCGTTTGAATTCCGCCCCCCGGTAAACGCGTTTTGTCCGGTTAAGCGTGAACCGTATCATGACTTCGCTCTCCGTTTGGCGATGACTTCGGGCGTGATGGGGAGTTCGGGGATCAGAAATCCCGTCGCCTGCATGATCGCGGCGGCCGCCGCCGGCGCCGGACCGTCCATCGGCATCTCGCCGACGCCCTTGGCGCCGAAGGGACCGCGGGAATACGGCACCTCGACGATCTGTACATCCATCGGCGGAGTGTCGAGCGCGGTCGGGATGATATAGTCGGTAAAATTCGCGTTCTGCAATATGCCGTTCTTGTATACGGGGCGCTCCAGCAGCGCCCAGCCCAGGCCTTGGGCCGTGCCGCCCATGATCTGCCCTTCCACGATATTGGGATGCACCGCCTTGCCGATATCCTGCGCGGTGTAGACCTTGCGTACCCGCACCTCGGAGGTGGTCTTGTCCACTTCCACATCGGCGACCAGGCAGGCATAGCTGTAGCTGCCGTAGGCGTCGCCGCGGTAGGTCTTGTCGTCGAACTGGATTTCTTCGGGCTTGCGGTACTGGGCGGAGAAGCGCAGTTCGGTCCGTTGTCCCAGCAGACGGCGCGCGGCCCGGCGCAGGCCGGCAGGACTCCGGGGAAACGAGCCGGCGCTCTTGATTACCGCTTTTTTCAGCTTCAGCGCCGCCTGATGCAGCAGCCCGCCGATGATCATAATGGTGCGGCTGGCCACGGTGGGTCCGCTATTGGGCACCTTATGGGTGTCCGGGACCTCCACGTCGACCCGGTCGTAGGGCAGGCCGAGCGTCTCGGCTACGATCTGCGCCAAGGTGCTTCCGGCGCCCTGGCCCATTTCGGTCGAGGAGACATGGACCCGCACCCGGCCGTCCCGGCGCAGCGCGACCTCGACGATGCTGGACAGGTAGACCTCGCCCGTGCCCGTGAAGCCCGAGCCGTGGTGGACCAATGACAGGCCGATCCCTTTCCAGGTCGGGTTTTTGGGATTGCGGTTGTGGCGTTCATAGTCCCGCCGCTTGCGCTCGTAGCCGCTCCGGCGTACGGTCTTCTCCAGGACGATGGAAGCGCCGATGCTTTCGCGCAGGACCTGTCCGGTGGCCATTATTGAGCCGGCCTTGAAGATATTGCGGCGACGCAGCGTCAAAGAGTCAATGCCGGTCGCTTGCGCGATCTTCTCCCAGTGGAGCTCCGCGCCGAAGAGCGTCTGCGGCGCGCCGAAGCCGCGGAAGGCGCCGTTGGGCGGCGTATTGGTGGCCACCGAGCGGGCGCGGATGCGCGCGTTCGGACATTCGTAGGGGCCGGTCGAGTGCAGGATGCCGCGCGACAGCACCACCGGCGAGCACGTCGTATAGGCGCCGCCGTCCATCAGGATGTCGATGTCGAGCGCCAGCAGGCGGCCGTCGCGGCTCAGTCCCGCGCGCCGCCGGACGATCGCGGGATGGCGCTTGGTCGTCGCCAGCATGTCCTCGTGTCGATCATAGATGAGCTTGACGGGACGGCGCGCCTTGCGGGCCAGCAGCGCGGCATGGCCGGAGATCATATTGGGATATTCTTCCTTGCCGCCGAAGGCACCGCCGGTCGCCGCCTGAATGACGCGGACTTTCTCCGGCGGCAGGTTAAAGAGCGGCGCCAGCGCCTTGACTACGTAGTAGGGGCACTGCAGTGATCCCATAATCACCAAGGTTCCGTCTTTCTCGAAATAGGCGGCGACGCCGTTGTTCTCGATATAGGCCTGCTCCTGGTGCGGGACGCGGAAGGTTTCCTCGACGATGTGGTGCGCCTGGGCGAAGCCCTTGCGGATGTCGCCGTGACGGATGCTGATGTCCTTGAAGATATTGTCCTTGCCGTGCAGCCGCCGCTTGCGGGCCAGGGAGTCCTTGATCGTTAGGACGGGTTTCTGCTCCGCGTAGTCTACATGGATGTGCCGGAGCGCTTCCTGCGCTTTCGCGTAGGAGCGGTGGGCGACAAGAAGGATCGGCTCCATCGCGTGCTTGATCTCCTTGTCGGCCAGCAGCGGCTGGTCGTTAACGATGAACAGCACTTTGTTTTCGCCCGGGATGTCCTTGGCCGAGGCCACGACGCATTCCCGCCACGGGAACTTGGGGTCGAAGCGGATGCGCTTGATCCGGCCGCAGGCGATGGTCGAGCGCAGGGTCGCGCCGTACAGGCAGCGCGGGAAGGTGACGTCGTCGATGTAGCGGGCGCGGCCGCTGACTTTGACCGCGCCGTCCTTGCGCATCTCGTTTCTGCCTACGGTTTTCATTAGTCGAGCGCGATCACCTTGTCAGCGGAAAATGACGCAGCCTGGTGTCCGGCGGAGGCTTCCTGGAAGCACAGGCGCACGGCGTCGCCTTTCTTTAGGTCGAGCAGCTTATAGGGGATGCGCACGGTCATGCGTCCGCCCTCAGTGGCGGTCAGCGTGTCGAAGCTGTTGAAGCCGAGATGAATGTTGGGCCTGACCGGTTCGAGATAGTCCCCATGGAGCTTGTTGACCTCGAACGACGGAATGCGCTTGTAGATGGACGTGCGGGGATCGAAGGTGACGCGGCCGGCGCGCTCCAGGCCCGTTTCCTTGCTCTTGGTCCAAAATCCCAAGGTCAGCATGACGCTGTACTCGAAGCCGGCGCGCGCGGGGAACTGCAGCGGAGCGAAGCCGCTTTGCGCGTTATTGTCGGTGTCGATGTAAAAAGTCGCCAGCAGCTGGCCGCGCCGCATGCCTTTTTCGCTGAGCTGGAGGTAGTAGTCCTTGATGCTGAAGGGCATTTCGACCTCAAGCTGCAGCTGCTCCTCGCCGCCGCGGGCGGCGGCGCGCACGATATCGGGCTGGACCCAGGTCGGCTCGCCGGGGAAGGCCATGATGTCGTTGGCCGGGTCGGTCCAGTCGGCCGCATGCGGCCGGTCGTCCTTCTTGCAGGCCGCGGCGGTCAGCGCGAAAACCAACGCGCAAAGCGGCAAAATGCGGAAAAAAGCGGGCTGCGGGATTGTATGCATGGCCGCGGTAATATATCTTATTAAAGATGCGTTTAGGATCAACAGCGCTTTTGGCCGTTTTACTCGCGGCACCGGCCGGCGCCGAGGTCAGTCTCAAGCCGCATACCGACTACAAGCCGATCAAGCGGACGGCCCTGCTCATTATCCCGGATGCCGAGGGGTTGACCCAGTCCGGCGTCATGGTGACCGATATGATCGCGCATCATCTCACGCAGGCCGGCCTTCCGCTTTTGCCGCGGGCCACCCAGCAGCTGCTCCTGGAGGAGAAGAATATCGAGGTCTCCGTCCACACCCCGCGGGAGAAGCTGCAGACCATAGGCAAGCTGCTCGGCGTGGAGGCGGTGATCGTCGGGCGGCTGCTGGTTACGACCGAGGGGCGCGAAGCGGGGACGATGTCCGGCCAGCGCAAAATTATCGTGCGGCGCAACGGACGCTTCGTCCAGGTATGGAAGGACCCGGATCTCGGTCCGGGAGGCGTCCAGTACTTTCAGATCGACGGTCCCTGTACCGTCCTGCTTACGGTGAAGATGGTTAAAACGGAGGGCGGCGAGGTCATGTGGTTCCTGTCTTCCGAAGAGCGCAAGCGCGGTTTCCAGCAAGCCCTGCGCGCCGCTCTCGACCCGCCGATGAATGAGATCGTGCGCGCTATCCGTCGTTCGCTGGAGGGCTATACCTATACGCCCAAGCAGCGGAAAAAGTGGAAGGGCCTGGACAATGATTGGCGCGAGCGCCACGACCGGGGCCGCTTCTAGGGGCGGGCGCGCCGCACCGTTACCTCGACTACCCCGGTCTGCGGCATCAACGCCGGCTTCTTGCGCACGGTAATGGTCACCGCGCGGATGCGCCGGTCGAACCGCAGCGCCGTCCGCGCCAGGTCTTCCGCCAGACGCTCGATGAGGCGGCGCTCGACGGATTCGGCGGTCTCGCGCAGGCGCCGCTCCAGGGCGAAGTAGTCGACGCTGTGGCGCAGGTCGTCGCTGCGCCCCGCCCGGCGCAGGCCGGTCTCCAGCGCCGCGTCGATCCTGAGAGTCTGCTTCTTCCGGCGTTCGGCGGCGGGGACGCCAATGCGGCAGCGGCATTTAATATCGCGCAGGGTGATCCGGTCCATGTCAGTTGAAGTGCGGGTGCTTGAGATAGGGGAGCTTTACGGGCTTCTTGTCGGTTCGCTTCAGCTCCATCTCGGAAACCAGGATCGAGGGATGTATGATCGAGGCTTGTGTCTGGCCGCGCGCGAGCGCGAAAGGGCCCAGCTGATAGAAGTTGTGCACGTGCCGCCGGCTGCTGACGGCGACGATGTCGCGCAGGGCGCGCAGCGTCACGCCCGAGAACTTCGCGTTGCGCACCAAAGTCTCCTCGCCCGATTCGGCGTCGACCCGGTAGAGCATGATCGGAGGGGCTAACAGTTCGCCCGCTTCCCGTCCTTCCTCCATCACCAGGCGCCGTACGATATAGGCGTGATCAAGGCCGAAGTCGCGCGCCCGCGCCAGGAGATCCTGCTTTATTTCTTCCATAGAGGAGGTCTTCTCCGCCCAGACGATCATGTTCGAGATATGGGCCGTGGGAATTTCCCATAGGGCGCCGCGGGAGTGGCCGTTGGAGCGAAGGCTCTTCTTGGTCGGGGCGCGGCTTGTCGGCAGGTCCTTGAGGATGCCCCGCTCGATGAGCTGAACGCGTTCGGCCGGGATGCCCTCGTCGTCTACCGCGTAGTGGCCGATAAGGGGGACGCCCTCGAAGGCCTCGAGGCTCGGATCGTCCTCAACGCTGATAAGCGGGGAGATCACCCGGAGGCCCAGGCGTTCGGTCAGCTCGCCCTTATGGAACTTCTCGCGTGCGCTCTCGTCCTCCAGCCAAAGCTCGCGCGGAAAAGAAACGTTGCGGGCAAGCAGCTGGTTGAAGAACTCGCCGGCCGCCTGGTCTTCGAATAGGACCGGGCCGATATAATCTTCGGCAAAGAGCGGGGCCTTGGTCAGCGCCGTCAGGCCGCGCGCGAGCTGCAAGGCTTCCGCTTCGAGCAGGGAATACGGAGGCAGGTCGTCGGCCCGGCGCCGGATGAAGCGGCGGTAGTCCGACAGCCCCATGCCGTCGACCGCCTGGGCGTTCGCGGTGATATAGATCTCATAGTCATCGGCCGGTTTGCTGCTGCGCCGGCCCTCGCTGTCGGCGAGGTAAACCGTGCGGTCGGTCCAGAATAGGGAGGCGTCCGAGCTCTCAATGGCGGGATAGTCCTTGAATACCGCCGAGACCTTGCTCATGCGTGTTTCCCACAGCTCGCGCCGCAGCTCCGGCCGCGCCGCGCCGCGCTGCGAGCTCTGCGCGGGGTCGCGGGTAAGGTCGGGGATTTCATCGCGGATCATCCGGCTCTGCTTGTAGGCCTTCTTATGCGAGAAGCGCTGCAGGGCGTGCTTGTAGGCATCGTCGGTTAAACGCCAGAGGTCGAAGCGCAGGGCGTCGTAATCGTCCTCGACGATGAGCGGCTGCGTCATGGTGTCGTAGTTCCAGTAGTCCCTGCCGACATAATGGGTATTGTCGAATTCGGCGCTGCCGACGCGGACGTCGACCTTGACGTTGCGGTAGAGTGAGACGTTGGAGCCCTTCAGGGCGCCGAACGCGCCGCGGATTTCCAGGCGGCGGTCCTCCTCGACCGTATAGGCGGCGAAATAGGGCGGCGCGAGCTGCTCCATGCGCAGGCGGCTGGTCGTGCGGCCCAGCTCATCGTTGAGCGCCCGCATGAGCGTGCCGGTTTCGGCGCGGACGCCGAGGGCCGTCGCGGTTACCAGCACCAGCGCGGCGCCCCACCGGTTCATGGCGCCGTCCTCCCGTCGTGATGGGGCGAGGGGAGGATGGGCGGCCGCGCGGAGTTCTTCAAGTTCTTCTCCACTTCAACCTCGGCGATCAGCAGGCTCGGCGCCACCCCCGATACCGGGACCCAGCCGGACTCCGCGCCGCAGGTCCCGTTGAAGACGGCATAGTCGTCGGCCGCCGCCAGAATCTTGGCGAAGGAGTTGAGCGGCGTGCCCACGATGTCGGCGCCGCGCACGGCTTCGTCCGGTCTTCCATCGGGGTAGACGCGATAGACGAGCTTCGGCAGGACCTTGAAGGATTGCGCGCCGGAGCGCCCGGTGTTGGTGAAGCCGCCGCCGATATCCTCAAAAATCAGGCCGTAGGGCTTGCCTTGCCGCTTGATCTCCTCGATCAGCATTTCGCGCAGGCGCGTGTAGGTGACGGTCTTGGACGCGTGCACCCGGGTATTGCCCATGCGGGCGGTCACTTCCTGTCCCTCGCCGCGCCGTCCGTGGCCGTTGGAGTTCGCGAAGCCCTTGATCGGCGAGCGCGACAGGAGGAAGCCCTTGAGGACGCCGTCCTTGACCAAAGTGACCTCACGGGCTTCGACGCCTTCGTCGTCGTACCGGTAGAAGCCGCGCAGGCTTTGGCCCGCGAAGCGCTCGAGCGTCGCGTCGTCGTAGACGCTGATGAAGTCCGCCGTGATGGGCTGGCCTAGTTTTTTGGCGAAAGTCTGTCCTTCGTCCTCAAGCTTTTGCCGGTGGCCCTCCAGCCGGTGGCCGAGTATCTCATGGAAGAATACGGCCGCCGCCCGGTTGCGGATAATGGCCGGCCCCGTATAGGGCTGGACGATGGGCGCCCGGTAGAGGGCCGCGAGCTCGGCGATGGAGTCCTCGATGTCGCGCAGTATCTTGTCGTCGGACGGCAGGTCGCGGACGCGGACGGCATCGTAGTTGCGGAAGCGGTCGAGGTCCATGCCGTCTTCAGTCCGGGCCAGGAGCGTATAGGTCAGGCGGATATAGCTGTTTCCGGTGACGACCTCGGTTCCCTCCGAATTGACGATGTAGCGGTTCTCGGTGCGCACGGAGAAATGGACCCCGGAGTGGATGAGAAAATCGTGCTTTTTGAACGCGGCGGACAGCCGGCGCAGCCGGCTGCGCCACTCTTCCTTATCGATGAGGGGCATATCGGTCACGTCGTAATGGCGCGCGGGCTCTTCGCGAGAGAAGTCGTCGGACGGGTCTTCCTCCTCCGCGGTTACGGTTTTATTGGTCCGCACCTTCAGATAGCGGTTCTGCGCGGTCTTGTAGGCGAGGTCGGTGTGCATCCAGATGCCCGCTCTGAGAGATGCCGGATCATCCTCGACCGGGAGCGAGGTAACGGCGTTTCCCGCGTCTTCGCGGAAGGCGTTGTTCCCTTTGAACTGGTGGGTGCTGTCGAGCGTATAATCGCCCACGCGCATGTCCACATCCAGGTGGCGGGAATGCCGTTCGTTCTCGCTGCGTACGGCGCCGAGAAAAGCCGCCAGGTCATAGGTGCGGGTATCGCGCGCCTCGTAGCCCATATAGTAGAGCGGCGCCGTTTCGGCGCCGCGCAGGACAGGGAAGGAGCGCGCCAGCTCATCTTTGAGCGCGCGCAGCAGCACGTCTTTCTTGGCTGAAGCGGCGGCGGCCGGTGAGCCGGCGGCCAGCAGCAGCGCGAGGATTACATAGTTGGCGCGGCGCGTCATATCGGACAGCTTAACCTAACTGAATACAGGCGTCAACATATAATCCGTTCGCGCGACAGGATCATGGTTGGGCCGTCAATTCTGGATTGCGGGCCGGTCGGCGGCTTCGGCCAGCGGGTCCTTGAGCACGGCGCGCACGGCAGTCCCCGTCTCCGCCTGCAGGGCGCGCCCGGCCAGCCCCTCGGCTTCGAGCAGCGAGACGGCGCGGACGGCTTCCCGGACTTCGAGGATCTTGCCGGGGACGACGCTCAGGCTGCGCACTCCGAGTCCCAGCAGCAGCTTGGTGCATCTCGGGTCGGCGGCCATCTCCCCGCAGACGGAGGCGTCCTTGCCGCACTTTTTGGCCGCCGCCGTCACTTGGCGGAGCGCTTCCAGGACCGATGGATGCAGCGAGTCATAGTAGGAAGCCATGTCCGGGCTGGTGCGGTCCGCGGTCAGCAGGTACTGAATGAGATCGTTGGTGCCGATCGCCAAAAAGTCGGCCGCCGCGGTGATCTTGTCGATGGTGATGACCGCGGAAGGGACCTCGATCATCGCCCCGACGGGGATTCCCTTGGCAAAACGGCGATTTTCCGCCCGCAAGGCCGTCTCCGCCGTCCGGATGAGCCGCTTGGCCTCGGCCACGTCTCCGGCGTCTACCACCATCGGCAGGAGGATTTTTACTGCGCCGGTCATCCCCGCGCGCAGGATGGCCTTGAGCTGGACCTGCAGGATCTCAGGGTACTTCAGCATCAGGCGGATGCCGCGCAGGGTTAGGGCCGAGCTGGGACCGGCCGGCAGCGGGAAATACGGCAGGATCTTGTCGCTGCCCAGATCCAGCACGCGAATGGTCACCGGCGCGGGCTTCATCGCCGCGACGAACTCCTTGTAGAAGCGGAACTGCTCTTCCTCGGTCGGGAAGCTCTGCTGGCCCATGAAGAGAAACTCCGTGCGGCACAGGCCGATGCCGTCAGCGCCCAGGCCGCGGGCGGAGCGCGCGTCGTCCGGATTCGCCACGTTCGCGGTCAGCGCGATGCGCGCGCCGTCCTGCGTGACGGTGAGGAGGTCGGAGAGCTCTTCGAGGTCCTCCCGGCGCGACTCCAGCTCCGTCTCGATGCGTTCGTAGCGGCGCAGCAGGGACGGCCCCGGATCGAGGTAGACTTCGCCTCTCTTTCCGTCGACGAGCAGCGTCTGCCCGGCCCGGATGCCGGCGAGGGCTCCCGTCACGCCCGCGGCGTACGGCACGTTCAGGGAGCGCGCGATGATGGCGGTGTGGGAGGTCCGGCCGCCCTTCTCGGTTACGATGCCGCGGATGCCCTTGAGCTGCATGTGCGCCGTTACCGACGGCAGCAGCTCCTCGGCGACGATGACCGAGTCCGGCGGCACGAGGATGTCCTCGCCGGAATGCCGCCGCATGAGCACGGAGAGCACGCGGCGGCCGATATCTCTCACGTCGGCGGCGCGTTCCTGGATGTAGGGGTCCGGCAGCGCGGCGAGCATCTGCGCCGCCCGGCCGATGACGTCTGAAACCGCGGCTTCGATGTTGAGCTTGTTGTGGGTGACCGCGTTGAACACGTCCTTGAGCAGCAGCGGATCCTTCAGGACCACCAGCTGGGCGCCGAAGATCTCGGCCTCGTCGGTCCCCAGCTTCTCGCGCACGGAATCGCGCAGCGCCGCGATGTCGTCCGCGGCGGTCTTCAGCGCGGCGTCGAACTTGGCGAGCTCCGGCGCGATCTCTCCGGGGAGGATCTCCCGGCGGGGAGCGACCAGGTGGCTGCTGCTGAGAAACAGATACGCCGTTCCATGCCCGATCCCGGACGAAACCCCCAAGCCTTTCAGTAGTTTTCTTTGCCGGCCCATATGCGCTCCCGGAAGCGATTCTAGCCTAATTGCCGGCCGCGCGGCCATATGCCCGACGGTCCCCAACCCACGCCCCGAAGGCGTAGACGGTCGGTATCAGGAACAGGGAGACCACCGCGGTAAAGAGCAGCCCCCAGCCGAAGGTCAGGGCGACATGCTCGAGGAAGGGCTCGCGGCCGCCGATGCCGTAGCCCAGCGGCGCGACGCCGAAGAAAGTGGTTACGCTGGTCAGGATGATCGGCCGCAGGCGCTGGCGGCCGGCTTCGACCAGCCGCTCCGGCAGCGTCAGCTCGGGACGCTCCTCGGCCAGGCGCAGGATGGCCTCCACCAGCAGAATCGAGTTGTTGACGACCACCCCCATGAGTCCCGCCAGGCCGATAAGAACCAGCATCGACAGCGGCAGGCCGTGCAGCAGTAAAGTGAGAAAGACGCCGATGAAGGCGAAGGGGATGATGGACATAATGACGACGGGCAGCAGGAGCGAGCCCATCAAGGTCGCCAGCAAGGTGTAGATCACGATGCAGGCGATCGCCATCGCCCGCCGCAGCGAGGCCACCGACTCGATGCGGTCCTGCTCCTCGCCGACGAACTCCCAGCGCACGTCGGGGTTCTGCCGCGTCAGTTCGTCGAGTACCTTGGCGAGCGCCACCGAGACTTCGCTCGAGGACGTCGCGTCCCGGTCGACGTCGGCGATCACGGTGATGGTGCGCTTGCCTTCGGAATGCGGGATGGCGAAATAGCCGGAGCTTTTTGTGCGCTTGATCAGCTGCGACAGCGGCACCATCCGTCCCCGGGGGGTGGTGATCCGGATCTGTTCCAGCGTGTCTTTGGAGCCGCGGGCCGCCTCCGGCAGCTTGACCAGGACTTCGATGTCCTCATCGACGTCGGCCCGCTGGATCTCGGTGGCGATCGCGCCGTCGTAGGCCGACCGCACCACCATCGCTACCGTGGACGGCGGAACGCCGGCGCGCGCTATCGCTTCCATATCCACCGTCAGCAGGATCTCCTCCTTGCCGGGCGTGAAATCGTCTTTGACTCCGAACACTCCTTTCTGTCCGCGCAGGAAGTCCTGGGCTTGGCGGGAAAGCGCGGAGAGGGTCTCGAAGTTGTCGCCGATAAGCCGCGCCTCGACGGCCTTGCCCTGGGGCGGGCCCGCCTTGCGCTGGGTGATCTCGAGCTTCACCACGCCGAGCTCGCCCGCGGTCTTCTCCAGCTGCGGGCGAATATCCTTTAGGATATCATTGCCGTCGCGTCGCGGCTTGCCGCTGCGGTCCAAAACGATGCGCGACTGCGCGAAGTGGGTGCCGCGCTGCTTGCTGTGTTCGTCGCCGCTGACGCCGATCTCGGTGATGATCGACTCGACCTCGCTCGGCGGCAGCGCCGCGAGGATTTTTTCGAGCTCGGCCGAGACGGCGGACGTCCTCTCCAGGCTGGTCCCCATCGGGAGCTCCAGGGAGACAAAGAACTCGTCGACCGCGACCGGAAACATGTGGAAGCGTAAAAACGCCTTGGAGACGCCGAGCGAGACCAGCAGCATGAGCACGAAGAAGGCGAAGCTTTTCCCCGGATTCGCTACGCAGCGGCGGAGCGGGGGTTGGTAGAGACGGTCGAGAAACACCATCAGCCGGGTCCCCCGCTCGCGAAAGCGCGTCATAAAGGCCGGAAAGCGGATGCGATCCGCGAACAGCACTAGATGGCTGGGCAGGATAAAGATGCACTCCAACAGGTCCACCGCGAGGGTCGCCACCACCACCACCGGGAACTGGCGCAGGAACTTGCCCATGATGCCCGAGACGTAGGCGAGCGGGCTGAAGGCGATGATGGTGGTGAGCACCGCGACCGTGATCGGCAGCGCCATCTGTGAGGTGCCGACGATGGCGGCTTTTTCCGGGGATAAGCCCTCCTCGCGCTTCTTCTCGTAGAATTCGGAGACCACCACGCCGTCGTCGACCAGCATGCCCGAGACCAGGATGAAGGAGAACATGGACAGCAGGTTGATCGTATAGCCGAGCATGTGGATGACGATGAGCCCTCCGAGGAAGGCGATCGGAATCGCCAGCGTCGTGAATACGGCGCTGACGGGGGAGAGGAAAAACACCAGGCTGATCAGAACGAGGAGGATCCCTTGGCTGCCGTTTTTCAGCAGGACGTCGAGGCGCCGCTTGATGTAGAAGGTCACGTCGTCGGAGTAGGAGAAGATCACGTTCGGGTAGAGCGCGCGGTAGCGGTCGACGAGCGGCCGAATTTTGTCGACGATGTCGAGCGTGTCGCCTGCCGGCTTCTTGAAGACGGTGATGCTGATCGATTTGGTGCCGTTGACCCGGGTGAAGACCTTCTCGCGTTCGAAGGTGTCTTTGACCTCGGCCACGTCGCGGATGCGCAGCTGCTCGCCCTCGACGTTGGAGCGCACCACCACGCCGCGCACGTCCTCGGCGGTCTGCAGCCGTCCCATGGTGCGGACCAGAACCTCCTTGCCGTCGATGACCATGCGTCCGCCGGGAGAGGTGTGGTTCGAGCGGGCGGTGGCCTCGATAAGGTCGTTGAGCGACAGATGCAGCCCGTCGAGCTTGGCCTGATCCGCCTCGATCCATATCTGCTGCTTGCGGTAGCCGCCCTTGGCGACCTTATTGACCCCGTCGAGCTCGAGCAGGACGTCCTCGAGCCGGCGCGCGACCACGCGCAGCTCGCTTTCCGGAGCCCCCGAGAGATCGATGTTGATCACCGGCCGGTTGGACCCCATCTCCTGGACGATGGGCTCATCGCCGTCTTCCGGGA
Source organism: Elusimicrobiota bacterium (assembly GCA_043827405.1). Lineage (GTDB taxonomy): Bacteria > Elusimicrobiota > Elusimicrobia > UBA1565 > UBA1565 > JBDRPD01. The sequence goes on from JBDRPD010000003.1 coordinate 30,974, forward strand.
GCTCGGCGCCGCGCACGCGCTCGACCTCGTTCTCGATATCCTTGACGGTCTTGCGTTTGGTCGGATGATCGGGGTCGAGCCGGATCAGGATCACCGACATCCCCTCGACCGACCAGGACTCCATGCGGTCGATGCCGTCGATCCCTTTGACGGCCCGTTCGAGGGGGACGGTGACCAGCTGCTCGACCTCCTCCGGCGCCGCGCCGCGAAACGGCGTAGTTATGAGCATGATGTCGAATTCGATCTGCGGGAAGGCCTCCTTGGTGATGGTGAACGCCAGCACCGTCCCCACCAGCAGCACGAAAAAGGCGACCAGGTTGGTGAACACGTGCTGGCGGGCGAAGAACCGGAACAGCCCGAGCTCGCGAGGGTCGCGCGCTTCCGGTTCCTTCTCCGGCGCGTGCTTCATGGCCGGTCTCCGAGGCCGAGCCACTTGAGCAGGCCGCCCACTGCGGCTTGGTGCGCCGCCTCCGCTATCTCTCCGTCCGCCGCGGCACGCAGGCGGGCGCTGCGGGCGGCGCGAGCGGTGTCGGATGCCTGCAGGCGGTCGCGGCTGGTAATGCGCGCCTGCCGGTATTTATTTCTGGCGATATCCAGCGCTTCCAGCTGCATGTTTTCAAGCCGTTTGGTTAACTCGACCCGTTCGATCGCCAATCGCAAGCGGGCCAGGGAGATGCGCACGTCGCGTCCGATCCTTAACCGCAGCGTATGGGTCTGTGCTTCCGATATTAGACGGGAACTGGCGGCGGCCAGCCGCTCCCCCGCGGCGGCGCGGCCGCCGAAGACATAGGACAAGTTAAGGCCGACTCTCCAGGTGCGAAAACCGGCGCGGTTGAGTTGGTGCAGGCTCTCTTCGTTGCGGTCCTTTAGGCCCGACCACCCGAGGCTCCCGGAAAGGTCCAAAGACGGCAGGCCGAGTCCGGATAGAGATTCGATGTGCAGACGGTCGCGCTGCGCCCGCAGTTCGCTCGCTTGCAGGTCGGGGCGTTCACGCAGGGCGTGCTCTAGGGAGGCCTGCTCCTGTGGGGCCGGGCCGGGAAAGAAGGGCTTCTGAAGCTCGCCGTCCGGCAATGGGGCGGCCATGAGGAGTCTTAGTTCCTCTCCCCGCTCGAGGATTAGTTCATCGGCCTGCAGAACTTCGAGATCCTTGGACAGCAGCGATGTTTCAGCCCGCAATAGATCGTCTTTTTCCGCTTCGTAGCGCTGGGCAAGCTTTTTTGTCGTGTCGAGGAATTCGCGCGCGTCCTCCCGGGAACCGCTGAGAACCTTTTTGTTCTCGTGGCTGAGCCAGAGCTCCGTATAAGCGGTTGCGACCCGTTGGGCGAGCAGTTCAGAGGCGCGGTCGAGATCCGCCCGGGCCGCGCGCACGTCGATAGCCGCTTCCCGCAGCGCGCTGCGTTCGGGGCGGCCGATAAAGCCTTTGAGCAGGGATTGCGTTACGGATAGATCAAGCTTGGATCTCGTGCGCGGATTGAGGGTGAAGGTGGAGCTGACGTCGTCGATCTCTTTGGCCAGCGAGGAGTCGAGCGCGAGGCCGGTGCCGGTGGCGAAGCGCTTGGCCAGCCCGATGCCGGCGCTGTCGGTGATGGTGCGCGGGGTTTGGAAAAACACGGCGGGCGGCGTTTTGGCATCGAGGCGTTGGATGGCGGCGCTGATCGACGTGTCGTAAGCGCCGAGCAGCGCCAGTTGCCGGGCCAGCGCCGCCTGATGCGCGGCGCGGACGGGGGCAAGTTCGGGATTGTTTTTCAGCGCGCTGTGCACCGCGGTCAGCACCGGAAAGGGGGGGCGGTGTACGCTGGGGACCGACAAGGCGTCCGCGGTGCCGGGAATCGCCAGCAGCAGCGCGCCGAGCAGGGGCAGCAGCTTGGCCCGGATATTCGCCATGGCGGAGCGCATCGTTTTCCTTTCCGCGCCGGAGACGCCGGCGTAGATGGTCTTGAGCAGCTTGATAATGCCGGGCCAGAAGGCGCGTATTTTTTTGCGCCCGGCCGGCGTGATCTCGATCAGGGTTATCCGGCGGTCTGCGCGGGTGCGCAGACGGCGTACCAGTCCGGCCTTCTCCAGCGTATCGGTCAAGCCGGTCACGTTGGCCTGGGAGACCAGCAGCTGCATGCTGACCGCGCTCATCGGCAGCGGTCTCTCCTGGCCGTCGAGCAGGAACAGGATGCCCATGGCCGGCGGCGTCAGGCCATGCGGCCGGAGCTGCTTGGAGAGGGTGCGAAAGAGCATGTCGAAGGTGCGGATGATGCCGATATGCGTCTCGATGAGTTCGGGATCGAATCCGGGATAGTTCTCCGCCATGTGGGCGAAGCGCTCGCGCATGGGATCTTTCGGCTGCGGCATGCCCTAGGATAATACTTAAGGACTTAACTATCAAGGCCTAAATATTATTGCAGGTCCACCGGCCCAGGCCCCGGTGGGCCGATTTATCGGGCTATTTTGGGACTTTGGACACGCGGGGAAGGGAGCTTCTTCCATATATAATCCAGATACCTGAGGAGAAACCCATTATGAAACATCTACGCACAGCGCTTACCGTCTTCATTTCCGTCAGCCTGATCACTTTGTCGCCCGGACTCGGCGCCTATCGCGCCTGTGCCAGCATGATCGGCGCGGCGACGGCGGTCAAAGGTTCCGCCGCCGGCGTCAACGGCGCGGTCGGCGCGGCCGTCGGCAATCCCGCTCTCATCCGCTCCCTGAGCGTGACTCCCGTCAACCTGAACCTCAACTCCGGCGTTCTTCCCGGTATGAGTTCGCTGCCGGGTTCCGTTATCGCGCCGCATGCGGGTGTCCGGCTTGCGCCCAGCCTGATGGTTCAGACGCAGATTTCAGGCGCGGCGGCGGCGCTTCCGCTCAAGGCGGCGCTTTCCGTCAAGACGAGCCGTGCGCCGCCGGCGGCAAAAAAGACGCAGTCTCTCCTCAAGAGCCTCAGCCTTGCGCTGCCCAAGTTCGGCGAGATGTCCGGCGCCGAGGCCAAGTCCTCCGCCCAGACCGACTTCCTGAGCCGTATCGGCAGCTATAAGTCCCGCGGCGAGTCCGCCGCGGTCGCGCCCAAGGCCTCGGTCTTTCAGAGCCTGCGGCGTGGAATGCGGCTGAGCGCCGCCAAGAAGTCCTCCAAGAAAGAGGATATGCCGGACTACGGGCGCGATGATGATCGCAGTTCGGAACCGGACTATAATGATCTGGACGAGCTGGGCAATGAACGCCGCCGGCAGGACCCCGGTCCGGACGATGGCTACGACGAGTTCGGCGGCGACGGCGGCCGCGGCAACAGCGATCTTTTCGGCTTCATGCCCTTGGTGTTCGCGGGCTCGAGCCTGTTTATCGCGCCGCTCTTGGGCGCGCTTTCGCTCCCGGTGATGATCGGCACCTATCTCGCCGTCGTCCTGCCGTCTTTGGTGCTCCATGAGATGGGCCATGCCTGGGCGGCCGACAAGCTCGGCGACCCCAGCGCCCGCCTCGCCGGACGCATGAGCTTCAGCCCCCGGAACCTCTGGAATCACCTGAATATGCCGCTGAGCTTCAACCTTTTCGGCCGGCAAATCTCCATCCCGCTGGGCATGAGCTTCGTGCTGCCGCTTGGGATGATGACGATCTCAATGCTGACTGTGGGCGTGCCGATCCTGTTCGGCGGCGCGCGGCCGGTTCAGGTCAATTCCGGCAATCTCGCGAGCCCCGCGCAGAACCGGACGGCCGCCAAGGGCATGGGACTTGTCGCCTTGGCCGGCCCGGCGGTTAACTTCGGCATCGCCGCGCTCGCCGGCCTGACGCATTTCGGTCTCATGGCCGCGGGCGTGGGCGGCGCGGTGCTGCCGGTTCTGGCGGCTTCGGTCTTCCTTAATGTGCTGCTCGGAGTCTTCAACCTGCTGCCGTTCGCGCCGCTTGACGGGCATCATGTCGGGCGCTCGTTTCTCGCCGACACCCTCGGCCGGCCGGACTGGGCCGAGAAGGCTTACGGCAGCGCCGAAGGCTATATGAGTCCGGCCGCCCGCGCGGTCAATATCTACGGGCTGATCGGAACGGTTCTGTTCATGCTGGGGCCGGTGCTGGGCGCGGTGCATTTGATCTCGAGCGTCTTCCTCGCCGGCTCATCGTGGCTGGTGAGCTCGGGCGCGCTGGCGGCGTCGGGCGTTCTCCCGGCGGTCGGCGCGCTGGGTCTCATGGTCGGCCAAATCCTCGGCGGCGGCAGCACCATGGGCGGCAATTCGGACGGCGCCAAGTCGGAGCCGGCCGTTGAGATTCCGGACGCCCGCGAGCTTATCGTACGCTTTGACGGCGCGAAGTCGAAGCTTTCGGCGGACCATCATCTCAGCCTGGTGGACGTCGGCGCCCAGGGCGGCATGCGGCTCTATCAGGCGACCGTGCAGGGGATGATGGCGCAGCTGCACCTGTCGGGTCTGGACATGAGCCTGCTCCACCGCTTCGGCGCCACTCCGATCGCCACCTATAAAAGGATAAACGCGGCGACCCTGCGCATGCCGGCCTCGCAGAAGGACGCCATGAAGCAGGCGCTCACAGCGCGCGGCTTCAAGGTCTACGAGAACGAGCGGCGCGAGATCGTGCGCCCGATCGAGGACGATCCGAACGTGCAGATGCCGCAGGCCGCGCCGCAGCGGGGAGCGGTTTCTATGAAGGAGACGCTCGAAATTTCCACTATGGACAAGGTCCATGAAGCGGCACGCCAGCGGTGGGGTTCGCCGCAGCGCAGCGACTGGCGCGCGCGGCTGCTGAACTTCCTGCTCACCAAGGTGCTGCGCGGCAGCATCGCGCAGCCCAATATCGGCGTCATCGATACCGGGGTGGAGAAAGACCATCCGCTGATCGCCCCCGGCCTTAAAGCCGCCAAGGACGTCGATCCCAACGGCAGCGGCGCCGACAGGAACGGGCATGGGACCTGGGTGACGTCTATGGTGTTCTGGTTCGCCCCCTGGCTCAAGAATATCACGCATTATAAAATCTTCGGCGATAACGGCGGGGCGACCCTCGACGACGTGCTCAAGGGTCTGACCATGGCCGGCAACGACAAGAACATCGTCATCTCCAACTCCTGGGGCTCCGACGACGGCGACCCGAACAGCCCGGACTCCATGCTGGTCAAGAAGTTGGCGGAAGAGGGGCATATCATGGTATTCGCCGCCGGGAACGCCGGCTATCGGGGCGCCAATACCATCGGCTCTCCCGCGATATCGCATTACGTGGACGCCAAGACCGGCGCGCCCCGGGTGATCGCGATCGCCTCTACCGACCGCAATAAGGCGGTTTCGAGCTTCTCCTCCAAGGGGCCGGGCAGCCGCAAGACGCGCAATATCCCGGATTATCCGCGCAAACCCAACGCCGCCGAGCAGGGCGACAATACCGAGGGCGCCTGGCTGGGCGGCAGGACCCGGGCCATTTCCGGAACCTCGATGTCGACCCCGAAGTTCGCGGGGACGATTGCCATGCTGGCGCAGCTCTTCGGCGTGACCGAGGTCGGCGAGGACCTCGACCGGATCGTCAACGCCGTTATGGGCACTCTCGTGAACCCGAAAAATGAGACGCCGACGGCCATCGGGGACGGCTTCAGCGCCGCTTACGCCGCCTATGAGCGGCTTAATGCGACCGGCTTCATGCCGGTTAAGCGCGGGCTGGTCCGGCGCCTGCTTATTTGGCTGCTGGACCGCGCTCAGGTCGGCGGCGAGGCGCCAAAAGCGCCGCCCGCTCCCGCGGCAGACGAAAGAAACGTAGAAAAATAATAAGAAATATTTATAGGCCCTAAGACCCTAAGAGACCTGGGCCTCTTGTCCCTTTAATGAAAACGGCATACGGCTACACTGGTGGTGGACGGGAATCGGCAATGAAGACCGCAGCGAAAACTTCGATACTCCTGGTGGACGACGACGATAATTTCCGCGAAACCATGTCGGACGCGATGGCTTTGCGGGACGTCGAAATCCAGGGAGCGACCAACGGGGCGCAGGCGCGTACGAGCCTGCAGTCTCATACGCCTTCCTTGATACTGCTGGATGTTCAGCTGCCGGACACCCAGGGCTTCGCTCTCTGCCGCGATATCAAGCAGGACGAGCGTTATAAAAACGTGCCGGTCGTGCTGTTGTCGGCGAAGTATACGGAGCCGGCGGATCGAGTCGAAGGCATGCTTTGCGGCGCCGACGCATATCTCTCCAAGCCCATTAAGTTGGATGCGCTTTTCGACGAGATGGAGTACCTTCTTGACAAGGCGGGTCGAGCCTGCTAATATGTCTTTGTCGTTGACGTAGCGTCGTTCTCTCCGCATTTTTCCCCGCTTCTAGGAGGCCTGGATGTCCGCCGAGATTCAGCTAACTGACGATACTTTCGAGAAGGAAGTTCTGCAGAGCAGTGAACCCGTTTTAGTCGATTTTTGGGCGCCCTGGTGCGGCCCTTGCCGCATGATCGCGCCGATCGTTGAGGAGCTGGCCGAGGAGTATGCGGGGAAGGCCAAGATCGCCAAGCTCAATACGGACGAGAGCCCCAATACGGCTACGAAGTTCAATATTTCGGCCATTCCGACCATGCTGTTCTTCAAGGGTGGGGAGGTCGAAAAGCAGGTGGTCGGCGTTCATTCGAAGGCCGACATAAAAAAGATTCTTGACGAGCTTCTCGGGACGAACACTTAGCGTCCCGGCGGCGCTTTTCGCGCTGCTCCTGGCGGCCGGCTGTACGCCTCCGGGGGATGGGTCCGGTGGAGATGCCGGGCTCGGAGAACCCGCGCCGGAGTTTGCGCTCAAGGACCTGACGGGGCGGATTGTCCGGCTCGCGGATTTTAAGGGGAAAGTCGTTCTTATCGACTTTTGGGCGACGTACTGTCTCCCCTGCCGGGACGCCATACCCGAACTGCAGGCGCTCCATGATAAGCATCAGGCGGAGGGCTTCGCGGTCATCGGGATCAGCGTGGACGCTTATGCCGGACATGTGCCGGACTTCGTTCGCGAGCTGGGTGTGAAGTACCCTGTCGTTTTGGATCCGGAGCAGGAGACGGCGAGATCGTTCGGCTTCAGCCAGCTGCCGACGACCTTCCTCGTGGACCGCTCCGGCAGGATACGCCGGAAATGGCTCGGATACGATCCCGCGATCGCCGAGGAAATTCACCGTGAAGTCGCAGCAGCGCTGCAAGATAAAGGAACCTCCTAGCCGCACCTGCTAACCCTTGTCTCCTGTTATGACCGCACAACAGCGTATATACCTGGTGGACGCGCACGCGTATCTCCACCGGGCGTATCACGCCCTGTACGGCTCCCAGCTGCGCAGTTCCGCGGGCGAGCCGGTGTGGGCGCTGTTCGGCTTCGCCAAGATGCTGCTGGCGATCATTAAGAAGGAAACGCCGGACTATCTGGCCGTGTGCTTCGACTTGCCCGAGCCGACTTTCCGCCACAAGAAATTCAAGGAATACAAGGCGACCCGCAAGGAGCTCGATGAGGATTTGATCGTCCAGCTGGGGCAGGCCGAGAACATGGTCCGGACCATGGGGCTCACTACCGTCGCGCAGCCCGGCTATGAGGCGGACGACCTGCTCGCCACGCTGGCGCGCCGGGCGATAGAGGACGGCCTGGACGCCGTGATCGTGAGCGGCGACAAGGATGCGCTGCAGCTGATCGGCGAGCGGGTCAAAGTTTACAACGAAGCGAAAGAAATCTTCTACGATGCCGAAGGGGTCCGCGAAAAGCTCAAGGTCGCGCCGGAGCAGGTCGTCGACTATTTGGCGATTATCGGCGACACCTCGGACAATGTCCCGGGGGTGCCGGGGATCGGCCCGGTAGGCGCCGTCAAGCTGCTCAACCACTTCGGCACTCTGGCCGAGGCGATCGAGGCGGCAAAGCAGGGGCATAAGGACATCAAGCCCAAGGCGGCGGAGAGCCTGGTCAAATTCGCTGAGGCCGCGCGCCTGAGCCAGGACCTTATCCGCCTCGACGCCCAAGCGCCGATTAAGGTTAAGCCGCGCGACTGCTCGCCGGAAGTTGAGCCGACGCCCGAGCTCATCGAGCTGTTCTCCCGTCTTGGTTTCAAGAGTATTCTTAAAAGCCTGGGGGCGGTTCCGGCTTCCGCGGAGCCGCCCGCGCCGTCCGTCGCGGGCGCCGGCAGCGCCGCCGCGCCGGCCGCGATCCTCTTTAAGCCGGTCCCGCCCCGGGAGATGGCGGCGGCGGCCCAGACGGCGCCCATGGTGGCGGTGGCGGTGGAGCATGGAGCGCAGCCCGACCTGCTGACCACGGCGAACCCGCAGGTGGGCTTGGCGCTGCCCGACGGCCGGACCGCGGTATTTATTGATGAGGACTTCGTGAAGCATCGCGGCGCCCTGGCCAAGATTTTCGGCGCCGGCGACGTGCAGAAGTTCGGCCACGATCTCAAGGCGGTGATTCGCGGCCTGGACGGCAGCGGATTGGAGCTGGCACCTCCGCTGGCCGATACCATGCTCGCGGCCTACTGTCTCGATCCGTCGCGCCCCGAGTATGCGCTGGAGGCGGTGCTCGCCGAGGCAGGTTTGGATCTGCCGCCGGATGAGGAGCGTTCCCAGGCGCTGGCGCGCCGCGCCGCCGCGGTATGGGCGCTGCATAAGCGCTTTGACCCGGAGCTGCGCCGGACGGGGCTCGAGAAGCTGTATCGCGAATTCGAACTGCCGCTGCTGCGCGTGCTCGCCGCTATGGAAATCGAGGGGGTCGCGATCGACCGCGCTTATCTGCAGCGGCTCGCCAAGGAGTTCGCGGGCGAGATCGCGCGGATCAAGCGCGAGGTGGATAAGCTGGCGGGCGTGGAGATCAACCTCGGTTCTCCCAAGCAGCTCGTTGAGCTGCTCGTCGATAAGCTCAAGCTGCCCGTTATCCACAAGACCAAGAAGGGCGGCGTCTCGACCGACGAGACCGCGCTGCGGGCCTGGTCCGAACAGCATCCGATCCCCGGGAAGATCATCGAGTACCGCGAGCTGACCAAGCTCAAGTCCACCTATATCGACGCGCTGCTGGAGAAGGCCGATCCCGAGACGGATCGCGTCCACTCCCATTTCAATCAGGCCGGGACGGCGACCGGCCGGCTTTCGAGCCTCGACCCCAATCTGCAGAATATCCCGGTGCGGACCGCTCTCGGGCGCCGTATCCGCCGCGGCTTCATCGCCGGCAAGGGGCGGGCGCTGCTGGCCGCCGACTACTCGCAGATCGATCTGCGGGTCCTGGCCCATTTGTCGGCGGACCCGATGCTGTGCGGGGCGTTTCGCGGCGGGGAGGACGTCCACCTGAAGACCGCCAGCGAGGTGTTCGGCCTGGCGCCGGAGGACGTGAGTCCTGAGATGCGCCGCCGCGCCAAGGCGGTAAACTTCGGCATCGTCTACGGCCAGAGCGCGCATGGCCTGAGCGGCGAGCTCGGTATCGCGCATGGGCAGGCGAAAGAATACATCGACGGCTATTTCCAGCGCTACAGCGGCGTGGCCGCCTGGCTCAAGAGCAACCTGGATGCCGCCCGCCGGGACGGCTGCGTTAAGACCCTGCTCGGCCGCATTCGCTACCTGCCCGACATCAACGCGAAGAATTTCCGTGAGCGCGCGTTCAATGAACGGGTTGCCGGCAATACTCCCATCCAGGGCACGTCCGCCGACATCATCAAGGCGGCGATGATTAACATCCATACTAAGATGGCGGAGTCGGGCAAATGGAAGGCCCGACTGGTGCTGCAGGTGCATGATGAGCTGATCTTCGAGCTGCCCCAGAGCGAGGTCGTGAAGTTCGGCGCTTGGGTGCGCCGGGAAATGGAGACCGCGATCAAGCTGGACGTGCCGGTCGTTGTTGATGTGAAATCCGGACCAAACTGGAACGAGATGAAGGCGGTCAAGCTATGACGCGGCGCTTCGCGCACGGCCCGCTGGATTTTCGGGCGATGTCTCCGGTCATCAAGGGGCTGATCATCGCCAATGTGGTCGTTTTTCTTCTGCTGGAGCTGACCAGCCGCGCCCACTTTTCCCAGTTTTTTGGACTGGTCCCCTACCGGGTGCTGCACCAAGGGCTTCTCTGGCAGCCGTTCACCTACCTTTTTCTGCACGGCGGCTTCTTCCATCTGTTCTTCAATGTTTTCGCCCTGTGGATGTTCGGTATGCCCGTCGAAGCGGAATGGGGCCCGCGGGAGTTCCTGAAGTTCTACTTCATCTGCGGCGTCGGCGCGGGGGTGCTCAACGTGATCCTTACCCCGCATTCGGTGGCGCCGATTATCGGCGCATCCGGCGCCGTCTACGGCCTGCTGATCGCTTTCGCCATGCTGTTTCCGGATGCGGTGATCTACCTCTACTTTCTCTTCCCTATCAAGGCGAAGCATATGGCGGTACTCTTCGTGGTTCTGGAGTTTATGGCCGCGACGTCGACCAATAATACTACGGTCGCCCGCTTCGCGCACCTGGGCGGGGCGCTGATCGCCTACGTCTATATCCGCTGGTGGAACTGGGCGCGCATGTACGGAACCGCCCTGCTGCGGGAGATCTTTTCGCGCAGCGGCTATAAGGGCAAGGCCGGTGCGCGGCGCAAGACCAGCGCCCGAATCGCCCCGCCCCGCCGGAAGCCGGAGCCCGCGATGAATTACGTCGACGAGATCGCGGAGGTCGACCGTATTCTCGACAAAATTTCAGATCACGGCGAGGAATCGCTGACGCCGCAAGAGCGTGAGACGCTCCTGCGTCAGGCCAAGAAGAAGCCGGAGGGGCATGCCTAAGCGCGCGCGGACATTGACGGTGGGTCTGACGGGCGGCATCGGCTCCGGCAAGAGCGAGGCGCTTAAGTGCTTCGCGCGGGCCGGCGCGGAAACCCTCTCTTTGGATGATATCGCGCATGAGCTTTCCCGGAAGGGACGCCCGCTGCACCGGGCGATTGTGCGGACGTTCGGCCGCGGCGCGCTCGACCGCTCCGGCGCCGTTGACCGTGAGGCTCTCGGGACGCGGGTCTTCGCCGACGCCCGGCAGCGCCGCCGCCTCGAGCGCGCCGCGCACCCGGTTATCCGCCGCGAGATGCGGCGGCGTCTGGCGGCCGCGCGCCGTGCCGTGACCGTGGTGGATGTGCCGCTGCTGTTCGAGGGCGGCCTGCAGGGGAATTTCGACGTAACGGTCATCGTGACCGCGAGCCGTGAGCGCCGCATCGAGCGTGTGCGCCGCCGGAGCGGGCTGAGCCGCAGTGCCGTTGTACGACGGATGCGCGCGCAGCTGCCGGAGCGGACCAAGCGCCGTCTGGCCGACGTCAGGATTCCCAACGACGGGAGCCTGCGCGAGCTGGGATGTGCCGTGCGCGAATACCAAAAGGCCTTACGGCTGATCGCAGGAGGCAACAATGACTCATTCTACTAATCCCACCGAACCGCAGAAGCATAGCGCCGGCAGCAGGAACAAAAAGCCCGACGCCGCGCCGCCGCCGCGCCCGGAAGGCCCGGGCGGCAATAACAAGAAGCCCGACGCCGCGCCGCCGCCGCGCCCGGACGGCCAGGGGAGCGGCAGCAGCAAGGGGGAGCCCGGCAGGACGCTGGATGTCGCGGCCATCAGCAAGATGAAGATCGCCGACTTGATGAAGCTCGGCGAAGAGATGAGCTTGGAGGGCATCTCGGGACTGCGCAAGCAGGACCTGATCGTCAAGATATTGGAAGGCCACGCCAAGCGGCATGGCCAGATATTCGACGAGGGAGTGCTGGAGATCCTTCCCGACGGTTTCGGATTCCTGCGGTCGATCGACTACAACTACCTGCCCGGCCCCGACGATATCTATGTGTCGCCGTCCCAGATCAAGAAGTTCGGCCTGCGCAAGGGCGACACCGTGGCGGGCAATGTGCGCGGCCCCAAAGAGGGGGAGCGCTTCTTTGCCTTGCTGCAGGTGGTCAGCGTCAACGGCGTGGCGATCGAGAAGCGGGGGAACCGCATCTTCTTCGACAACCTGACGCCGCTGCACCCCAACGAGAAATATGTGCTCGAGACCGTGCAGCAGGAGTCGACGACGCGCTGTCTCGATCTGATCGCGCCGGTGGGCAAGGGGCAGCGCTCGCTGATTGTGGCCGCGCCCAAGACCGGCAAGACGATTATGCTGCAAAAGATCGCCAACGCCATCGCCAAGAACTATCCCGAGGTCAAGCTCCACGTGCTGCTGATCGACGAGCGGCCGGAAGAGGTGACCGACATGCAGCGCAGCGTCAAGGGCGAGGTCGTGGCCTCGACCTTCGACGAGCCGGCCGACCGGCATGTGCAGGTCGCGGAGATGGTGATTGAGAAGTCCAAGCGCCTGGTGGAGATGGGCAAGGATGTGGTCATTCTGCTGGACTCCATCACCCGCCTGGCCCGGGCCTACAACACCATCGCGCCGTCCTCCGGACGCGTGCTCTCGGGCGGACTCGAGGCGACTTCGCTGCAGCGGCCCAAGCGCTTCCTCGGCGCGGCGCGCAAGATCGAGGAGGGCGGCAGCCTCACCATCATCGCCACGGCGCTGGTCGACACCGGCAGCCGCATGGATGAGGTCATATTCGAAGAGTTTAAGGGCACCGGCAACTCGGAGGTGGTGCTGGACCGCAAGCTCGCCGACCGGCGGCAGTTCCCGTCCATCGAGATCAACCGTTCGGGCACCCGCAAGGAGGAACTGCTGCTGACCGAGGACGAGATCAACAAGATCTACATCCTGCGCAAGGTCCTGGCGCCGCTGGCTTCGGTGGACGCGATGCAGCTGCTCAACGACAAGCTGCTGGCCACCAAGTCCAATAAGGATTTCCTGAAATCCATGGAAATTTCGTCCATGGATGGCTAGGGGTTAGGACTTTTCCCGCAGCGCGGTCTCAATCTCGGCCCGCATTTGGGCGGCGTGCTGCGGGCCGAAGCTGATCCATTTTTTGCGTACGACGCCGTCTTTCCCTACCAGGAAGGTTTCGGGGACTTTGCGCACGCCGTAGGCTCGCGATGTCGCGAGCTTGGAGTCCTGCAGCACGGTGTAGCCCATTCCGGTTTCCTGCGCGAACTGCTTTAGGTGCCCGGTATAGGTGTCGATGCTGACGCCGAGGACGACGAGGTCTTTTTCCGCGAATGCCGTATGCAGCTCCTGCAAGGCGGGGAGGGAAGCCCGGCAGGTGTCGCAGTAGGTGGCCCAGAAGTCCATAAGCAGCACCTTGCCGCGCAGATCTTCCGAGCGCACTGTTTTGCCGCTGAGATCCTTGAGCTGGAAGCTCGGCGCCGGGTCGGATGCCTGAATGTCGCCCCACTTTTCCGCGGGCGCGCACCCGGAGGCCGCGAGCAGGCATAGGAGACTGAGGATGCGTATCACGGTCATTGTTATGTATAATACATTATTGCCACCTATTTAGTGCTAATTAAGCCCGACGATCTATGATAACGGTTTCTACCCGCGGACGGTACGGTCTCAGAACCATGCTCGAGCTGGCGCTCCACTCCGAGCGCGGTCCGGTGCAGCTGGGGAGTATCGCGAAAAAGCAGGGTATCCCGCGGCGCTACCTGGCGCAGCTCGCCCAGGACCTGCGAAAAGCCGGCCTGCTGCGCAGCGTGCGGGGCGCCCATGGGGGCTATGCCCTGTCGCGACAGCCGTCAAAAATCAGGCTTATCGATATCCTGGTCGCGCTGGAGGGGCCGGTCCTGCCGGTCGCCTGCGTGACGCGAGACGACATTTGTTCGCGGCGCGCGGTCTGTGCGGCCGGCGACCTATGGGACGAGGTGCGAAGCGCCGTCGTTAAGGTGCTGCAGCGCAAGACGTTGAATGAACTGGCGAAGCAGCAGGCGCGCAAGGAGCGCCGTTACGGCAAGGCGGTAGGCAAATGACGCATCCCGGCGGGCATGGGAAGGGCGGCCGCCCGCAAGCCGTCGACTTCAAGAGCGCGCCGTTTCTCGTTATATGGGAGGCGACCCGTTCATGCGGCCTGGCGTGCCGGCATTGCCGCGCCAAGGCGATACTCGGCCGGCATTCCCAAGAGCTGACGACGGCGGAAGGCAAGCGCATTATCGAGCAGACCGCCGAGATGAAGACGCCTATCTTTATTCTCTCCGGCGGTGATCCCTTCAATCGCCCGGATTTGGAAGAGCTGATCCGCCACGGCAAGGACTGCGGGCTGCGCATGGGGACGATACCGGCCGCAACCGAGCAGTTGACCAAGGAGCGCGTCCAGGCCTGCAAGGCGGCCGGGCTCGACCAGATGGCTTTCAGCCTCGATGGGCCGACCGCGGCGCTGCATGACGATTTTCGCCGGGTCGCGGGATCTTTTGCGCGCACGATGGAGGGGGTGCGCTTTGCCCATGAGGCCGGCGTCCCCGTGCAGATCAATACTTGCTTTTTTTCCGAGAACTTCAAATATCTCGAGGAAATGGTGGCCCTGGTCAGGAGCCTGGACATCGTGTTCTGGGAAGTGTTCTTTCTCATCCCCACCGGACGCGGCGCCGAGCTGAAGAATATGACGGCCGAGCGCTTTGAGCAGGTTTTTGCGCGTTTATGGCGTCTCAACAAGGAAGAGAAATTTATTATCAAAGTGACCGACGCTCAGCACTACCGCCGCTTCGTCATTCAGAAGGAGGCCGCGGAGGATAAAAGCGAGGAGAGCATGGCGGAACGCGTCCGCCATATCCTCGCGCGGCCGCGCGGGGTAGGCGGCAGCATGGGCATGTCTCCCGAGGCGGTCAATGCCGGCAAGGGCTTCGCTTTTGTGGATCATCTCGGCGACGTTTATCCTTCCGGCTTTCTGCCGCTCACGGCCGGCAGCGTCCGGCAGACTTCTTTGGTGGAGATCTACCGGAACTCCAAGCTCTTTACCGAGCTGCGGGATCCCGCGCTGCTGAAGGGCCGCTGCGGGGCCTGTGAGTTCAAGCGGATCTGCGGCGGCTCGCGGGCCCGTGCTTACGCGTTAACGGGAGATTATCTCGAGACGGACCCCTGCTGCGCATATATTCCTAATGGTTGGGAGGAGTAGCTTTATGGCGAAGATTTTATCCGGATCGGCCGTGCTGGCCGGCGCGGTGCTGTGTCTGAGCGCCTGTTCCGACAAGGATGTCGAAATCTACCGCATCGCCAAGACCGCGGAAGCGCCGCCGGCCGCGGAAGCGCTGCCCGCGGGGCACCCGCCTATGGACGGCGGCGCGCAAATGCCGGACGGCCATCCTCCGCTCGGCGCGGGAGGCGGGGCGGCCGCCATGCCGGGCGCCGCGCCGGTCTCCGGCGGCTTGCGCTGGAAACTCCCTGCGGGGTGGACGGAAAAGGCCGGCGCGGGAATGCGGGCCGCCACTTTTCTCGTCGGCGAGGGAGAATCCCAGCTCGAAGCGTCCGTGATCTCGCTGGGCGGCATAGGCGGCGGCATGCTGCCGAATGTCAACCGCTGGCGCCGGCAGATCGGGCTGCCGCCGATCGATGAGGAGGCGCTTAAGCGGGATACTCTCAAGCTGGTCAGCCCCGCCGGTCCGGTATTGATGTTTGATATCCCCGGGCCTAAACAGCGGATTCTCGCCGGCAGCATCCGGGACGGCGAGGCGACGTGGTTTATTAAAATGTGGGGCCCGAAAGACCCGATCGGCAACGCGAAGAAGGATTTTCGCCGGCTGCTGGAAAGCCTCCACTGGAACAAGTAATGAAGAAAACCACGCGCAAGGCTCTATCCCTGCTGGCATCCATGCACCTGACGGTCGCGCTGCTGGTTGTGCTGATGCTGTTGGTGGTGCTCTGCACCCTGCACCAGGTTGAGCTCGGTACTTACGGGTCGGTGCTGAAATACATGCGGGGCTTTTTCGTATACGCGGCGCTGCCCGGGCTGGGGGTGCGCGTCCCCGTCTTTCCCGCCGGAGGCCTTGTCGGGTTGGGGCTGATCGCCAACCTGCTGGCCGTCCTGTTTTCCGCTCCGGGCGCCTTCCGGCAGCGGGCCGGCTTCTGGCTTATCCATACCGGTCTGGTCCTTCTGGTGCTGGGAGAGTTTATGACGGGCATGTTCTCGGTGGAGACGCAGATGACGGTGGAAGAAGGGCAGACCGTCAACTACACCGAGAACCGCGGCCGTGAGGAGCTTGTTCTTATCGATCACTCCCTTCCCGAGTTCGACGAGGTTTACAGCATGGATGCCGCCGCGATGCGGGAGGGGCGGACAATTTCGCATCCGCGGATGCCGCTGGATTTCAAGGTCATCGCCCATTATCCGAACGCGAAGCTCGAGCGCCGGCCGCCGGATTCCAAGCTTCCGCCGTCGAAAGCGAACCGCGGAGTCGGTCCCGGTGTGACCGTTTGGCCGCTGGCGCCGGCGGCCGAGGAGCAGGGGGGCAATCAGCGGACGGCCTATGTCGAGGCGACGGCCGGCGGGAAGCCGCTGGGCACTTGGCTGGTATCGGCGGCTTTAGCTCAGCCGCAGCATATCGACCATGCCGGCGGGCATTATTCGCTGCTGCTGCGGCCCAAACGCCACTATCTGCCATACAGCATCACGCTTAAGGATTTTCGCCACGACGTCTATCCGGGGACGAGCATCCCGAAAAATTTCGCGAGCCTGATTCAGTTGAGGCATCCGCAGCGAGGAGAGGACCGTGAGGTCCTCATCTATATGAACCATCCTCTGCGCTATGCGGGAAAGGCGTTCTTTCAAGCGAGCTACGGCAAGGGGGATACGCTCTCCGTGCTGCAGGTCGTGGAGAACCCGGGCTGGCTTCTGCCCTATGTCTCGTTTCTGCTGGTGACTTTGGGCCTGCTTTTTCAGTTCGCCATCCAGATGCGCGCATTCAGCAAGATCGAAGGGGGGGCAGGATAATGCGCATGGCATGGAAGCCTTTGCTTATGAGCGCGCTGTTGGGACTGCTGTTCATGGTCCCGGCGGGAGCGGAGTCTTCGCCCCCGGATTTCGCGGGGCTCGGCAAGCTGCCCGTTTTACATAACGGCCGCATCAAGCCGTTGGATACGATCGCCCGCAACTCCCTGCTGCGCATCCGCGGCAAGCAGACGCTGCAGGCCGCCGGCCGGCGCATGCCGGCGATCGAATGGCTGCTCGAGGTGATGGCCGGTACAGGCAAGGCGGATTCTTTCGCGATATTCGTGATCAATGATCCGGACGTGCTCGGTCTCATCGGCAAAAAACAGAGCAAGAATAGATATTTTTCGTTTCAAGATATCGCTCCGGCCGCCAGCGAAATTCTGCGCCAGGCCGAGCGCGCGAGCGGCATCCCGCCGCAGCAGCGCGACCGCTTCACGCGCGCCGTCTATGACTTGGGGCAGCGGCTCAACCTTTATCAGCAGCTGCAAAACACCCTATGGGGCAGGCTGGTGGCGGACCCCGATGCCGACCTGAAGGCATTTAAGGCGGTCGTCGAAAAGGATTTGACCAAGGTTATGGCGATGCTCGGCGGCGGGTCCGCCGATGACGCGGCCGCGCGCCGCTTCGCGGACTATCTCGACCGCTATCGCTTTCTTTCCGGATCGGCTTACTTCCGTGCCGTGCCGCCCGCGCCCGGGCGTCCGGTTGAGGAGTGGACTAATATCGGCGAGGCGCTGCTTCAGGGTTTGCGGGGCGACGCGGTGCGGCCGGAGGTGGAACTCTACGCCGGCCTGGTCACGGCGTATCGCCGGGGAGATATCGCGGCTTTTAATCAGCGGGTGGCTGAGCTGCAGCGCCAGCTGACGGCGCGGGCCCCGCGGGCCGCCGGCCGGGCCAAGCATGAATCCATCTTTAACCGGCTGCAGCCGTTTTACTGGGGGATGATCCTCTATCTGATCGTGTTTCTGACCGTCTGCATGTCGTGGCTGTTTAAGCCCAGGCTGCTGCGGCGCGCGGCGTTCACTTTGCTCGCCGCGGCGCTGGCGGTGCAGACTCTGGGCTTGCTTTCGCGTATGATCCTGCAGGGACGGCCGCCGGTCACGAACCTCTACTCCTCGGCGGTGGTCGTCGGCTGGGTCGGCGTGCTGCTGAGCCTGGTGCTGGAACGGATGCATCGGCGCGGGATCGCCTGCGCGGTGGGCTCGCTCGCCGGCTTCTGCACGCTGCTGATCGCCCATAATCTGGCGATGAGCGGCGATACCATGGAGATGATGCAGGCGGTGCTGGACTCGAACTTCTGGCTGGCCACGCACGTCATCACCATTATCATCGGTTATGGCGCGACCTACCTGGCCGGCGGCTTCGCCGTCGTCTTTATCCTGCTGAAGTTTATAGGACGGTTAAGCCGGGAGAACTCCCGCTCTCTGGCGCAGATGGTTTACGGTACGGTCTGTTTCGCCCTGCTGTTTACCTATATCGGCACGGTGCTGGGAGGTATTTGGGCGGATCAGTCCTGGGGGCGTTTCTGGGGCTGGGACCCAAAAGAGAACGGCGCGCTGCTGATGCTCCTATGGCAGTCCGTGATCCTGCATGCCCGCGCGGCCCTCTTCATCCGCGAGCGCGGCCTCATGGTGATGGCGGTATTCGGCAATATCGTCACCAGCCTGTCCTGGTTCGGCGTCAATATGCTGGGCGTCGGGCTGCACTCATACGGTTTTATGGATAAGGCGTTCTTTTGGCTGGCGCTTTTTGTCGTGAGCCAGCTGCTGGTGATGTCTTTGGCCTTTGTGCCGCGGCTGGAGATTCGCCTGCGGAAGTCCGCCGCCCATTAGCGGCTCGCTTCGATCCTGGATATTCCTTTACCCGTTAAATATACTGATACCATGACGGCCGCCGGACGGAAGAATCTCCAGAAAAGCAAGCAAGCGGCGGCGCCGCCGTGGTGGGCTATCGTCGCCGGCGTCGTCGTGTTGGCTTTGGCCGCGGCCGCGGCGTTGAGCCGGGGAGCGGGGGAGATCGAAACATTCGCGGCGGCCGCTCCGGCGGATACGCGCCAGGCGGCGCTCGGCGGCGACCGGCATTTCGAAGCCGGGCGGTACGCGGAGGCGATCAAGCTGTACCGGAAGGCTCTGGAGCTGGATCCCGCGGATGCCGATACCCGCAATGACCTCGGGCTGGCCCTGCATTATACCGGCCGCTCCGAAGAAGCCGTTAAAGAGCTGGTTGAGGCCACGGAGACGGAACCGTCTTTTAAAAATGCCTGGCTGAGCCTGGGTTTTGTGCTGACCTCGCTGGGCCGCAACGAGGAAGCCCGGCCCGCCTTGCGCCACGTTATCGAGCTCGCTCCCGGGTCGCCGCAGGCGAAAGAAGCGCAGCGGATGCTGGAAGGCAAGCAATGAATATTTATGCGGGACTGATCCTCTGCGGGGCGGCGGCGCTGTACCTGGCCAGCTGGCTGCAGAGTATGCTCCGGAAACCGGAGGACCGCTCCGGCGTATGGGGCGTCGAGCTTACGCCGGACCGGATCATGGGGGCGGCGCTGGCTTTGCATACGCTATTCCTCTTCGTGCACGCGGCCACCCAGCACCGGTGTCCCACGACCTACTCCTATGAGGCGATTATTTTTCTCTGCTGGTGCATCGCGCTTGTTTATTATTTCGTCAGCTTTTCGTTCACCGTGCCCTGGCTGGCGAAATATGTGACGCCGATCATCGTCGCGCTTTTTGTCGTTGCGTTTGTCGGCATGCTCTCGGTCCCGGCGGCGCATGACGTGGAAAAGGGCTGGCGCATCAAGCTGCATGTCGTCTCGCTGCTGCTGGCGTACTCTTTCTTTCTGGTCAGCTTTATTTCCGGAGTGCTCTATCTATTCAAGGAGAAGGCGATGAAGCTGCAGCGGCCGAGCCACCGGCTGCCGCCGCTGGAGCTGCTGGACAAGGTCAACCTGTGGACGCTGGTTATCGGGTTTCCGATTATGACGTTCGGTCTGTTCGTCGGTTTGCTTTTGGCGCAGGCGAACCCCAAGCTGGGCAGCTGGATGCTGGAGAAGAAAGTGATATTCGTCACGGTCTCCTGGGCCATGTACGGCATCGTGCTCCATCTGCGGCTGATGTCCCATTATCGGGGGCGGCGCGTCATCATCTTGACCGTGGTGAGCTTCTGCTTTCTGCTCCTGTCGCTGATCGGCACCCAGTGGCACTATTTCAAGTGAACTGAAACCATGCATTCGCCGTCCATCACCGGCCTGAGCCATAAGAAAACGGGCATCGACCTGCGCGAAAAGCTCAGCTTTTCCCGGCAGGACTATCCCTGCGTGCTGCGTCATTTTGAGCTCGACCCGGCGGTGAGCGAGGCGGTCGTGCTTTCCACCTGCAACCGGGTGGAAATCTACTGCCTCGGCGCCGGCGGCAGGACGGTGGAGGCGGAGCGCGTCGTCCGCTTCCTGGCGGAGTATCATAAAGTATCCCCCGCGGCGTTCGCCGGCCATGTCCACCACTATCAGGATGAGGCGGCGATCGCGTACCTGCTGAAGGTCGCCAGCGGCCTGGATTCCATGGTGCTCGGCGAGACCCAGATCCTGGCGCAGCTCAAGGACGCTTTCGCCTGCGCCCAAGAGCGTGAGAGCACCGGCAAGTACACCAACGCCCTGTTTCAGCGCGCCTTCTCCGCGGCCAAGCGCATCCATACCACCACGGGCATCTCGCAGGCGAAGATCTCCGTGCCGTCGGTCGCCGCCGACTTCGCGGCGGACCTTTTCTCTTCTTTCGCCGACAAAACCCTGCTGCAGATCGGCTCCGGTGAAACGGGCGAGCTGACCATGCGGCACTTCGCCGAGCGCGGCTTGAGCCGCATGCTCCTGACCAACCGGACCCATAAACGGGCCGTGGAAACCGCCGCCAAGTTCGGCGCCGAGGCGGTTCCGTTCCAGGATTTTCCCCAGCATCTGCATAAAGCCGATATCATCGTGACGGCGCTGGCGTCGGACGCCCATGTGATCGCCGGGGAGATGATGGAGGCGGCCATGCATTCCCGCCGCAACCGGCCGCTCGTTCTCTTGGACTTGTCCGTCCCGCGCGCTGTCGACCCCCGCGTGGCGGAGATGGAAAACGTGTTTCTCTATGATATCGACAGCCTGGAGGCGGTTGTCCTGCAGAATATGGAGCAGCGCCAGGCGGAGCTTTCCAGCTGCCTGGAGATCGTCGACGAGGAAACGCAGGCTTTTTTGGCGCAGATCGAGGAGTGGAAGGCCGAGCCCCTGATCCGCGATCTGCGCGACAGCCTGGAAGCGATCCGGGATCAGGAGTGGCGGCGTATCGAAAGCCGGCTCGGCAAGCTCGATGCCCGTCTGCGCGACGACCTGGAGCATATGACCCGCCGCATCACCAACCGGTTCCTGCACTCTCCCACGACCGCCCTCCGGGAGGAAGCCAAAGACGGAGGCGGCTTCCGGCTCGTCGAGATGGCGCGCAAGCTGTTTTTGCCGGCCCCCAAGCGCAAGCCCTAGCCCGCAGAGTCCTCTTAATTTTGTACAATAACCGTTCAATCTATTGCGCAATCAGGAAGTTACTATGAAGACAGATATCCATCCCAACTATTACAACGTGGAAGTGGTTTGCGCCTGCGGCAACACCTTCAAGACCCGCTCCACCAAAAAGTCGATCCGGCTCGAGATTTGCGGCGCCTGCCATCCGTTCTACACCGGCAAGCAGCGTCTCATCGACACCGCCGGCCGGGTCGAGCGCTTCCAGAAGCGCTTTGCCAAGACGGCGGGCAAGACCGTGCGCATAAAGCCCAAGGCCAAGGTCAAAAAGAAGCTGGAGTCGCAGGCCACGCGCAAGCGTGTGCTGACGACCGCGCCTCGGGCGTCGGACAAGAAAGAGAAGGGAGCGAAGAAAAAGGCCGATAAAAAGGCTTAGCCTCCCCCTCGCGAAAAGCCCCGGCTGCGGAAGGCGCCGGGGCTTTCTCTATCATGGCTTGAGGATTGATCATGGGCCTGCTGGAAGACCTGGAGAAGGAACACTTGGAGATCGAGGCGCGCTTAAGCTCCTCGACCCCGCTGCCGCCGCGTGAACTTAAGACGCTTACCCGGCGGCATTTCCAGCTGTCGGGACCCATGAAGCTCGCGCGCGAGCTGCGCGCGATCGATGCGGAACTCAAGGGCGCCGAGGAGCTGCTCTCGGGCGCGGACGAGGAGCTCCGCGAGATGGCGCAGCTGGAGGTGGATTCGCTCACCGCGCGCCGTTCGGCGCTGGAGGACACGCTGCGCCGCGAGCTTCTGCCGCGTGACCCGGACGAGGACAAGGATATGTACCTGGAGATCCGGGCCGGAGCGGGCGGCGAAGAGGCGGCGCTGTTCGCGGCCGAGCTTATGCGCGCCTATACCTGTTTCGCGGAAAGCGTCGGCTGGAAAATTACGGTCGTGGAATTTTCGCGCACCGGGCTCAAGGGCGCCAAGCAGGCGGTGCTTCATATCCAGGGCGAAAAGGTTTTCGGCTGGCTCAAGTTCGAGGGCGGCGTGCACCGGGTGCAGCGCGTGCCGCAGACCGAGTCCTCGGGCCGCATTCACACTTCGACGGTCACCGTGGCCGTTATGCCCGAGGCGGAGGAGAAGGAAGTGGAGATCGAGGCCAAGGACCTGCACATCGACACCTTCCGCGCCGGGGGCGCGGGGGGGCAGAACGTTAACAAGGTCGAGACCGCCGTGCGCATCACGCATGTCCCCAGCGGCGTGGTCGTGGCCTGCCAGGAGGAGCGCTCGCAGCTGCAGAACCGGATGCGGGCCATGTCGATCCTGCGCGCCAAGCTGGTCGAGGCGGCCCGCCGCACCGCCAAGGACGCCAACGAGGCGGCGCGCCGCAGCCAGGTCGGCACGGGCGACCGTTCCGAGAAGATCCGCACCTATAATTTCCCGCAGAATCGGGTAACCGATCATCGGATCGAGCGCTCGTGGCACAACCTGCCGGCGGTCATGGAGGGCGAGTTCCGCGCGATCCTGGAAGCGCTGCGCGCGGAGGAAGAGGAGCGCCTGCTGCGCGGCGTCGAGGGGAGCGGAAATGGTTAAGGCGCTCAGGCGCGCCGTGACCGAGCGCCTGGGTGACGGCGAGAAGTACCTCGCCGAGCGGGGGGTCGACGAGACCGCCGCCAACGCGGAGTTCCTCATGGCGGAAGCCCTCGGCTGCGGACGGGCGGACGTCCATGCGCGCGCGGATTATATTCTCGAGCCCAAGCAGGACCATCACTTTTGGGACATGATCAAGCGGCGCGGCCGGCGCGTGCCGCTGGCCTACGTGCTCGGCTTTCAGCCGTTCATGGACTGCCGCATCAAGGTGAACTCGTCGGTGCTGATCCCCCGGCCCGAGACCGAGCAGCTGGTCGAGGCCGTCATCGAGCTCGCCGGCGGGAAAGGGGCGGTCCATATCGTCGATGTGGGAACCGGGAGCGGCTGCGTGAGCATCGCCCTCGCCCGGCGCCTGCCCGCCGCGATGATCTATGCCACCGAGATCAGCGCTGCGGCGCTCAAGATGGCCGAGGAGAACGCCGGGCTCAACGGCGTCGCTCAGCGTATTCGCTTTCTGTGTGAGGATTTGTTCAAGCCGGAGCGGCGCTCTTCGCCGTGGGCCGATATCGTGGTGGCCAATCCTCCCTATATCCCTACGGCGGAGCTGAAAACGCTCGACAAAGAGGTGCTGCGCGAGCCGTTCCTCGCGCTGGACGGCGGCAAAGACGGCCTCGACGCGGTGCGCGCCATCGCGGCGGATGCGCCCCGGATGCTCAAGCCCGGCGGCCGGCTGGCGCTGGAGATCGGCGACGGCCAGGCGGACAAGGTCCGCGGCATCCTGGAGCGCGGCGGCTTCTCCGCGGTCGAGATCCGGCGTGATCTGCAGCGGCGTGAACGTATCGCGTTGGCGGGACTTCCCAAATGATAGAATCGAAAAATGGATAAATTCGTCATCGAAGGCGGTCGTCCCCTGCGGGGCACTTTGCGCGTTAACGGTTCGAAGAACGCCGCGCTCCCCATACTCATCGCGACTTTGCTGACCGATGAGGCTTGTGTGATCGAGAACGTGCCGGATTTGCGGGACATCCGCACCACGATCCGCCTGCTGGAGAGTCTCGGCAAACGGGTGGCGGTAGAGGGTAAGGTCGTGCGCGTTGAGTTCGGCCGCCGGCTGCGCACCCGGGCGCCTTACGAACTCGTCAAACAGATGCGGGCGTCGGTGCTGGTGGCCGGCCCGCTGCTCGCGCGCTTCGGCCGCGCCCGGGTTCCCCTGCCCGGCGGCTGTGCGATCGGTCTGCGGCCCGTCGATATCCACTTGAAAGCTTTTCAGGCGCTGGGCGCCAAGGCGGACAACGCCGGCGGCGATGTCGTTTTTTCCGCGCGCCGGCTGCGGCCCGCGCGGGTTAAATTCCGCTTCGCCAGCGTGGGGGCCACCGAGAATATCCTGATGGCCGCAGCGGCCACGCCCGGCCGGACGATTATTGAAAACGCCGCGCGCGAGCCCGAAATCGACGACCTCGCGCGCTTTCTGGGCGCGATGGGAGCGAAAATTTCCGGCGCCGGTAAATCGCGCATCGTCATCGAAGGCGTGTCCGCGCCGGCGGGAGTCCGCCATCGTGTAATATCCGACCGCATCGAGACGGGGACGCTGCTGATCGCCGGCGCGGCGGCGCGCGGCCCGCTCACTTTGGTCGGCGCCGAGCCCGGGCATCTGGGATGCTTGCTCCGGGCGCTGGCCAAATCCGGCGCTCGCGTCCGGCAAACCGCCGACGGCCTGTGCGTTACCGGTCCCGCGCGTCCCCGGCCGGTCTCGATCACGACCGGGATTTATCCCGGTTTTCCGACGGACCTGCAGGCGCAGTGGATGGCGTATATGTGCCGCGCGCGCGGCAAGAGCAGTATTCGCGAGGCGATTTTCGAGCGGCGGTTTATGCACGCGGCCGAGCTGGCGCGCTTGGGGGCGCGGATCGCCTTCCGCGGAAACTGCATTATCGTGACGGGCGTTCCCCGCCTGCAGGGCGCTTCCATTATGGCGTCCGACATCCGGGCCGGAGCGGCGCTGGTGACGGCGGGGCTGGCGGCCGAAGGCGTTACGGAGATCCATCGCGTCTACCATATCGACCGCGGCTACGAGCGGATCGAGCGGCTCCTGCGCCGCGCCGGCGCGCGCATGCGGCGGGTCAGGGCGTGAACTGCGCCGAGGCGCTGCGCTTTCTCGAGCGGCGTCAGGAGACGCGGTGGAAGCTCGGCCTGGAGCGCATCGAGGGGCTGGTCACGGGACTGGGGCGCCCGCAGCGCGGCTTTCCTTCGATCCATGTCGCCGGCACCAACGGCAAGGGGAGCGTCTGTGCGATGCTCGACTCCATCCTGCGGGCCTCCGGCCGGCGCGTCGGTCTCTTCACCTCGCCGCATTTGGTAACTCCCCGCGAGCGGATTCGCATCGACGGGCAGCCGATCCCGCCGCAGGATTTTGCCCGGATATTGACGCAGGTGCGGGCGGCGGAGCGGGAGGAGGCATCCTACTTCGAGCTCGTTACGGCCGCGGCTTTTCTTTATTTCAAGGAATGCGAAGTGGATATCGCCGTTTTCGAGACGGGACTCGGCGGTCGGCTCGACGCCACCAATGTCCTGCGGCCGGTCCTTTCCGTCATCACCAGCATTGATATCGATCATACGCTCCATCTCGGAAGCACGACGGAGGCTATCGCGCGAGAGAAGGCGGGAATCATCAAGCCGGAAGTTCCTTGCCTGTGCGGGGCCGAGTCCTTTAGCGCCGTCGAGGTGTTTCGCCGCCGGGCGCGGACGCTGGGGTCGCGCTTCGTCAGCGTCAAGCCGCGCGCCAAGACCGTGGAGGCGCGCTGGCGGCAGGGTACGCAGACGTTTGAGACCGACGGCCGCCGCTACGAGCTCGCGCTGCTGGGAGCCGCGGCCGCGCGCAACGCCGCGTTCACGCTGGCGGCCGCGGATGAACTGCGGCGGCTGGGTTTTGCGATTAAGGAAGAAGACGCCGCCCGGGGACTCGCCGAGCTGACATGGCCCGCACGGTTCCAGGTCCTGCCGCAGGTCGGGGGGCGCACTATGATTCTGGACGGCGCCCATAACCTCGCCGCGATGGAAGCATTCGTGGACACCTGGAAGGCGTCTCCGTGGCGGGATGAGGCGACTATCATCTTCGGCGTGCTCGAGGATAAGGATTACGCGGGCATGATCCGGGCGCTCGCGCCGTATGCCAAGCGCGTCGTCGCGGCGCAGGTGGATTCCCGGCGGGCGCTTTCCCCGGATGTGATCGCGAAGCATTTTCAGGCGGCCGGCGTGCACAGCGTCGAGACCGCGCATACGCCCCGGCGCGCCATCGAGAGGTGGCTGGCTTCGGAGTATTCCGTCGCCGCGGTGTTGGGGTCGTTTTATCTCGTCGGCAGCGTGCTGGACCGGGTTGAGGAGGTCGTCGTGTGACCATGCTCAAGCGCGTCGGCCTCGGCATCGATACGGGGGGGACCTTTACCAAGATTCTGGCGGTCTCCGAATCGGGTCAGGTCCTGCGCCGGCTGCAGGTACGCAGCGAGCCGCACCTGGGCCCCGCCCGCTTCATCCCGCGCGTGGCGGCCGCCGTGCGCCGGATCGAGCGCTCGCTCGGCCGCTCGGCGCAGACCGCCTGCCTGGCGGTGGCCGGCGACGTGGACCCGGTCAGCGGCCGCCTCAGAAGGTCGCCGAACCTCCCTGCTTTCGAGGATTTTCCGCTGCGGGAGCGCCTTAGCCGGGCATTGTCGCGCCCGGTGGAGGTCCACAACGACGCCAATATGGCGGCGTGGGGCTGCTACACCCTCGAGTTCAAGCGCCGCTGCCCCAACGTGGTCGGGGTGACTATGGGTACGGGCGTCGGCGGCGGGGTGGTGCTGGATGGACGCCTGGTCACGGGCGCGACAGGCTCGGCGGGCGAGATCGGGCATGTGCGTGTCGCCGTCGACGGCGCCGTCTGCCGCTGCGGAGCGCGCGGCTGCCTGGAAGCCTATGCCGGCAAGTACGGCGTGACGCGCATCGCGCTGGAGCTTCTGCGCGAGAAGGGCGAGACCGCGCGGGGCCGCTTTCGCGTCGGGGAGAGCGCTTTGCAGCCGCATCATCTGGCCGCCGCCGCCGCACAGGGCGACCGGCTCGCCCGCGAGGTGTGGCGCCGCGTGGGCCGGGCGCTCGCCGTCGGCATCGTCAACGTCGTCTATCTGCTCAATCCCGACGCGATCATTTTCGCGGGCGGGGTGTCCCGGGCCGCCCCGTATTTCATGGGGAGCATCCGTCGGGCCCTGCGCGCGGAAACGTTTCGCGCGCCGTTCGGCCGCGTCCGCATCGCGGTCGCTCGCCGTGAAGATATGGGAGCGCTGGGAGCGGCGCTTTATTCCCTTGAAGGACCTCATTAGACTGCTGCTCCTGCTGCTCCTGCCCTTCGCGGCCTCGGCCGCGTCGGGCGCGGAGGCGCCGCCGTTCGAGCTGCCGCCGGCGCCGGTCGCCGAGCCGATACGCTACCGGGCGGATTACTTCGAATACCAGGGGAGCACCACGGGCGCGAATGCGCGGATCATATTGCGCGGGGCCGTCGAAATTGTGGAATCCTCCCGCACCTTGCGCGCGCAGGAAGCGACCCTCGATATGAGCCGGCGCCGCGCCAAGGCACGGGGAGGCTTCGAGCTCGATGACGGCCTCAGCGTGCTGCGCGGCGAAGGCGGCGAATTCGATATCGACGACAAGTCCGGAATCGTCGACGACGTGCGGGCGGAATTCCCGCCCTGGCGCATTTGGGCGCAGCGCGGCAGGCTGGATCAGACGCGCAAGGCGTATTTCCGGCGGACGCTGTTCACCAGCTGCGACGGCAATCCGCCGGACTACCATTTCCGGGCCAGCGGCCTGCATGTCAAGCCCAAGAAATGGCTCTATGCCACCAATGTCCGCTTCCATTTGGGGCCGGTCCCTATTTTTTACACTCCGTTCATGTGGAAGTTTTTGGATCCGGATAAGCTGATCCGCACCCGCATGAAGTTCTCCTATGACCGGCGCAACGGCGGGGCCGCCCGCTCGACCACCGAGTTCCAGCTGCATCGTTCGCTGTTCAGCCGGCTGTTTCTCGACTATTACTCGGAGACGGGCTTCGCGCAGGGCGGCGAGGCGCTGTTTAAGTCGAGCGAGGACTCGCGCGGCGCGCTCTACGGCTACCGCATTCGCGAAAACGCCACCCGCCAGCAGCGCTGGACGGTGCTGGGCAGCTATTACCAGACGCTGGTCTCGAGCTACTCCGTGCAGGGCCGGCTGCAGGCGCAGTCGGATCCGGAAGTCAATAATCACTACATGCGCTCGAACGCTTTCCGCGTGACGCCGGAGCTCATCAACAGCGGCGCGCTGGTGCGTACGACCGCCTTGACGACTACCCGCATCTCCTACTCCCGCCAGGACGTCCGCTTCGGCGAGCAGAACCGTTTCATCCGGCAGACGGAGAGCACTCCGCGCGTCGACTTTCGCACCGCGCCGCTGCCGATCCCGCATTTGCCGGCGCTCATGACCTTCGACGCCTTCGCCGAAAACAGCTTCGATCGCGCGCGCGGCTACCAGCAGAAGGCGCTCGGGGCGGGCACGCGGCTGACGCGGTCATTCCGCCTGCGCCGGGGCTTAAGCCTGACGCCGCATGCGGCGCTGCGCGAGGTCTTCGAGGACCGGCGGACGATCTACGCCGATTTCTCGTCGACGCGGACCATTAAGAACCCGTTTACCGGTTTTTACGAGTTCGGGGGAAACCTGCGCATCGATACCCCCGCCGGCGACTGGGATGCCGGCTACGTATTCGAGCGGCGGCTCAAGCCGGATAAGGTCCACGGCGATATCGGCGCTCCCGATTACGGCCAGGTGCAGAACCTGATGTCGATCCAGGATACCATCCGGCCGAACCGCCGGGTCCTGGTGCGGGTGAAGAGCGGCTACGACCTGCGGCGGCACCGCGAGTACAACCTCGGCTTCCGCCGGCGGATGCAGCCCTTTACCAGCGATCTGGTCTATTTGCCGAAAAGCGGCCTCCAGTTTTCGCTGCGCAATGACTATCAGTTGGAGGACGGGAACCGCTCGTTTCTGCTGCAGGCGGACTGGGGCGACCGGGACTCGACCTTCGCGGCGTTCGGCGTCACCTATGCGCTGGACCGGCCGCGGGAGTATCTCTCGGCGCTGGAAGGCGGCTGGAAGCCGCCGGATTCCAGCTGGAAATTCGGCGCCGCGCTGCGCTCGCTGGTCCGCAAGGAAGACCGGCTGAAGTTTCACGGCTTCGAGCTCTTCGAGAAAGAGCTTTCGATCCACAAGGACTTCCATGATTTCCTGACCCGGCTGGTCGTTCGCTTCCGTCCGGGCAACGTCGCCGAGATCACCTTCCGCCTCGACCTGCGGACCGACCGGGAGACGGTGCGCCGCGCCGTGCGCAAGGCTTGGGAGAAGGAGTGGTTCCCCTGGCGCCGCGGCGAGAGCGACGAGCGTGATTGAGTCGGCTCTAAACAATCCTTAATCTGCCGACATTTCGTACTGCGTCTTGGCGCGGTTGGATGAGTCGTTCGGTCAGCCGAAGGCGCTCTAGCGCTGTCGCTTTACCAACGTCGATCCGTTCCGGGGCATTATGCGGCAGATAGCACCCGGCATAATTTGGCGCGATATTTCGCTTCATCTCACGGGATATGGCGCTGACGTCGCGACCAATTTCCACCGCGATCCTGTGCCGCGACATGCCGTGGGCTCTAAACAACGACAAACAATCCCTTTCTCCTTTCGTCAAATGCTTATAGTCCCTTGGCATTGCGCCGCATCATAGCGGGTCCCTTGGCGTTGCGCCGCATCATAGCGGGTGCCTTGGCGTTGCGCCGCATCATAGCGGATGCCTTGGGTGTTTGCACTTCAAAGTTGAACTTGCACTGGGCCCGGGCCCAGTTGTATTCGCTGTATTTTTCAGCATAATTTTTGCGAAATTTTCACGCCGGCAGGCGCGGGTGCCGCATTTTCACGCAGCAGGCGCGGGTGCCGCATTTTCACGCCGCAGGCGCGGGTGCCGCACTAAACTTCGACGCTTGATTGTCGGCAGCAGCGCCGGCGCGGACAGAAAGTGCCGAAAATGGAGGTTTTTCTGTTTACTGGCGAAACGGCGGGTTGCTTTCGCTATGCGGGAAGCGCGGCAGAATGCCGGCGGCCGCGCCTACGCCGTGCGGACGAACTTGCCCGCCATATAGTCCTTGATGTAGTCGCGCGTTTCCGCGGCGAGCTTGCGGATGAGCATAAGGTTGGCGATCATGTTGGGGATGACCAGCAGGCCGAATACCGCGTCCGATATGTCGATGACCGGTCCCAGCTTCCATAACGAGCCGATCATGATGAAGACGATAAAGACATAGCGGTAGGTCTTCACCCATTTGGTCCCGAACAGGTAGACTGTGCCCTGCTCGCCGTAGTAGGCCCAGGAGATGATGGTCGAGAAGGCGAACAGGACCACGGCCAGCGTGACCAGCACGGTGCCCATCCCGCCGTAAGAGGTCGAGAAGGCGTAGGCGGTGAGAGCGGCTCCGCTAAATCCCTGGGTGTCGGCCCAGGCGCCGGTCAGGAGCATGACGAGTGCCGTCATGGTGCAGACGATGATGGTGTCGATGAAGGGCTCCAGCAGCGCCACGAAGCCCTCGCGCAGGGGGATGCTCTCCTTGACGGCGCTGTGCGCGATGGCCGCCGAGCCCATGCCGGCCTCGTTGGAGAAGCAGGCGCGGCGTACGCCTTGGACCAGGACCTGCTTGAAGCCCGCGCCGGCGAAGCCGCCGACCGCCGCGGTTCCGGTGAACGCCTCGGTGACGATGCGGCGCAGCATCTCCGGCACCTCGCCGATATGCATCACAATGATGCCGGCCGCCCCGATGAAATAGATGACGCACATGGTCGGTACCAGCTTGCCGGCGACATCGCCGATGCGCTTGATGCCGCCGATAAGGACGAGCCAGGCGAAGAAGCACATGGCGCCGCCGGAGAGCCATTTGGGAACGGCGTAGCCCGCCGCCAGCGCGCCCGCCACGTTGTTGGACTGAAACATATTGCCGGCGCCGAACGAGCTGAGGATGATGAAGAAGGAATAGGCGGCCGCCAGCGGCAGGAAGGCCTTGCCGAGGCCGTTTTTGATGGTGTACATCGGACCGCCGTGCATATGGCCGTCCTCGTCCTGCTCGCGGTATTTCAGCGCCAAGGTGACTTCGGTGAACTTCGAGGCCATGCCCAGGCAGCCCGCCACCCACAGCCAGAAGATCGCGCCGGGGCCGCCGGCGGCCACGGCGACGGAGACCCCGGCGATATTGCCCAGGCCGATGGTGGCCGAGAGCGCGGCGCATAGCGCCTGGAAGTGGTTGATCTCGCCCTTATTCTCCGGCTTGTCGTAGCATCCCCTGACGATGTCGAGGGCATGCTTGAACATAGTGAACTGAACGCCTTTATTAATGATGGTGAACAGCAGGCCGGCGCCGAACAGCAGAAAGACCAGGGGCAGGCCCCACACCAGGCCGACGAAGGTCGCGCAGAAATGTTCGAGCGCGGGGAATAGGCTGGTTTCCATTGGACTGTTATAGCGAAAAGTGGTTACCTGTCGCCAGTCTATGACGCGGCGCAGCGGTCCGATTTACGTTCTCGGGGCGGCCTCGATGCCGGGCTGGAGCCTGCTCCGGCACCCGGCGGGGAACCGGCTGGTTCCGTTCGGCGGCGCCCGCGCCAAGGCGCCCGCCAGCCGCGGCTGGCGCCGGTTCAACCTCGAGGACGGCGGCGCCTACGCGCGGCTGTTCGCGGGGGAGCCGCCCCGGGCGCTGGTCCATTGCGGGGGCGTCTGCGACGTCGAGAAATGCGAGGCTCACCCCGCTTGGGCGCGCGCGGTCAACGTGGAAAGTCTCGGCTATCTGCTGGCGTGCCTGCCGGCGGCGACGCGGCTCGTTTACATATCTTCCGACCATGTCTTCAGCGGCCGGCGGCGGGCTTACGACGAACGGTCGCGCCCGTCGCCCTTGACCGAGTACGGCCGGCTGCGCGTCGCCGCGGAACGGCTGATCCTGAAAAAACGGCCCGACGCTTTAGTCCTCCGCTATGCGCTCTGCGTCGGGCCCTCGAGCGGCGGACGGACCGGGCATCTGGACTGGCTGCGCTACCGGACCCGCCGCGGTCTGCCGATAACGCTGGTGCGCGACGAGTATCGTTCGGCCGTGCGGGCGGAGGACCTGGCCCGCCGGATCCTGGCCTATGTGGATTCCGCCGCGGCCGGAATCCGGCATATCGCGGCGGCCGCCGTTTCGCGGCCGGAGCTGGCCGAGTATTTAAACAGGCGCTTTAGGATCGGAGCGCGCTTCACGCTGGTATCCCGCGCCGACCGCCCTGTCCCGCACCTCGGGCGCGTGGAGCTCGCGACGGTTTACCGCGACGCCCTGGCCGCTCCGCTGCCCGCGGTCGTCAGAGCTTGAAGACGCGGGTTTGGCCCGGCTTAAGCAGGTGCCGGCGCCCCCTGACGAGTATCGGCGCCGCGGACTTGGATTTCTTGGACGAGCGTACGCGCACGGAGCGGCGGGAGACTTCGGCGCTCAGCAGCGCCCCGCGGTATTCCACGGGCAGGCGGACGGCGCTGAATGCCGCCGGCAGTTCGGGCTGAAAGCGCACGCCGTCGCGCCCGACCGAGAGGCCGGCGAACTGGCGGACCACCATATTGATGGTGCCGGCCATGGCGCCCAGGTGGATGCCTTCGGGCGTGGTTCCGCCTTGGGCGTCCTCCACGTCGCTTTTTAGGGCTTCGAGGAAGTACTCCCATCCGCGTTCCTTGCTTTTGCGGTTGATGAGGATGGCGAAGACCATTTTGCTTAGAGTCGAGCCATGCGCGCTGCGTTCGAAGTAGTACTGGACGTTCTTGGCTACGGCGCTGCGGCCCAAGCGGCAGCCCAGCTGCTTGAGCAGCCGCATGCATTCATCTTCCTTAAGCAGGTAGAACAGCATGCAGGTATCGGGCTGCTTGGCGAGCTTGTAGGGATCCGGGGAGTCGCCTTCCGCCTTCAAAATGCGGTCGAGCCGTCCGATGTCGCCGTATTTCTTCCGGTAGCCCTCCCAGTCGAACTCCTTGAGTTTTTCGTAGCCGTCGAATTGGCTGATAATGCCGCCGCCCAGCTGCGGCACTTTCATGCGGCGGGTGATATCCTTCCACTTCGCGTAGTCCTTGGGCGTCACGCCGGTCAGCGCTTCGACCTCGCGGCGCGCACCAGCGGACAGCAGGCCGACGATCTCCAGGGTGCGCTCCAGGCACCAGACGACCATCACGTTGGTGTAGGCGTTGTTGTCGAGGCCGCCCCGCCCGGCGCCGGGATATGCCTCGTGGTACTCATCGGGTCCCATGACGCCCTTGATCTCGTAGCGCTTATGGCGCGGATGGTAGCTCGTCGCGCTCTCCCAGTAGCGGCAGATCTCGACCATCATCTCGGCGCCGCAGCGCTCCATGAATTCCATGTCGTCGGTCGTCGCGAAATATTTCCAGGTGTTGTAGACGATGGCGATATTGATGTGGCGCTGGAGCCGGCTGTGGTCCGGATCCCATTTATTGGAACGCGGGTTGTAATGGATGACCTGCGTCTCCTCGCTGCCGTCGCTCGAGCTTTGCCAGGGGAACATCGCGCCGCGCAGCCCTTCGGCTCGCGCCAGGGCGCGGGCGGCGTTGAGCCGGCGGTAGCGGTACATCAGCAGGGAGCGTGCGACTTCGGGCAGGCAGCGGCGATAGAACGGAAAGATATAGATTTCGTCCCAGAAGACATGTCCCCGATAGGCTTCGCCGTGCAGGCCGCGCGCCGGCGTGCTGAAATCCCGGCCCACGGTGTTGGGGCTGGCCGTCTGCAGGAGATGAAAGGCGTGCAGCCGCAGGATGGTCTGGATGCGGCCGGCCGACTGCCGGCGGCCGGGCGCGGGCTTCAGCTCCACATCGCAGCGCGACCACAGGGTCTCCCAGGCGCGGCGGTGGCTGGCCAGCAGCTCGGCGAAGCGTCCGCACAGCGAGAGATGCCGCCGGGCCGAGTCCGCCGGCTCGCATACGCCCGGGTCGAGCGAGGTATGAACGGCGACGATCTTCTCGGCGGTGACGCTGGCGCCGCGCTTGATCTCGAACTGGAAGTCCTGACCGATGACGTCCGGCTTTTTGACCTGGACGCTGCTCAGCGGCAGCGGCCGGTCTTGGCAAAAAAAGCGCGTGCGCGAGGCCTGCGCCATAACGATCCGCGACTGCGTCGTTTCCGCTTCGAGCCACACGCCTTCGGGCGCGGCGGCGCCGGACCGGAGCGTCCGCAGATGCCGGTCGCTGAGCTGGCGGTAGCGGGCCACCCCCCGGTTGCGGACGCTGCCGTCGAGGAGCGAACGAAACAGGATGGTGCCGGACCAGTTCTCCGGCGTGACCGTGTACTCGATCGCCGCCAGGTGCGGATCGCGCATATGCACGAAGCGGCGGATGCGGACGGCGCTCACGCGGCCCTGGGCGTCTGCGACGCGGAAGCGGCGGATGAGGACGCCTTCCCGCAGGTGGAGCTCCTGCCGGTAGGAGAGGACCTTCATCCGCGACAGGTCAAGCCAGTCCCCGTCTTCGGGGCGGAAGTTCAGCGGCAGCCAATTCGGGAAATTGACGAGATCCTCATTGTGAATGGTCCGTCCCGAGACCTGGCTCGGCAGGCGGTTCCAGCCGCCGGCCAGGTAGGTCCCCGGATAGTGGACATCGCCGGCAACCGCTTCCTCCGCGGCGCCGCGGACTCCCAGGTAGCCGTTGCCCAGCGTACAGAGGGACTCCCGCAGCCCCTCCATCCGGGGATCGAAATCGTCGTAGGCGAGTACCCAGGCGTCTTTCATCGCCGGCTCCTGATGAAGCGTACCAGGCGCTCGAGGAAATTTTGGACTTCCCGCAGGCGTCCCGGCGCCGCAGGGCGCACGTGCTCGCGGTTTGCGAAGTGGGCGTTGATCTGATCCAG
This sequence comes from Elusimicrobiota bacterium, assembly GCA_043827405.1. Lineage (GTDB taxonomy): Bacteria > Elusimicrobiota > Elusimicrobia > UBA1565 > UBA1565 > JBDRPD01. The sequence goes on from JBDRPD010000003.1 coordinate 65,699, forward strand.
CGAGATGAACTGCAGGTCGTCGACTACCATGTCGGCGCCGTTCTCCAGGAGATTGATTCGGTTGCCGCCGCGGTCGATGCCGAGGACCAGCCCGAAGCCCCCGGCGCGGCCGGCGGCCACGCCGCTGACCGCGTCCTCGACCACTACCGTCTTGGAGCGGCCGACCCCGAGGAGCTCGGCGCCCTTGAGGAAAATATCGGGTTCGGGCTTGCCGTTGAGCTTCATCGCGATGGAGTTGACGCCGTCGACCCGGATTTCGAATAGGTCGAGCAGTCCGGCGCGCTCAAGGATCGGCTTGCAGTTCTTGCTCGAGGAGACGATGCCCACTTTGATGCCGGCGGCCTTCATCTCCCGGATCAGGCTGACGGTGGATTCAAATACCTCGGCGCCCTGCTCGCGGAGCATGCGGTTGAAGTTGGCGTTCTTGATGTCGCCCAGGCTGTAGATGGTCTCCCGGTCCGGGCCGTCGCCGGGATCGCCCTCCGGGAGCTCGATCCCTCGCGACTGCAGGAAGCTGGCGATGCCCTTGCCGCGCGGCTTGCCGTCGACGTAGAGCTTGTAGTCCTGTTCGGCGTCGAATTCCTTGAACGGCGGGCCGCCGCGCGCGGCGCGCTTCTTCAGGTAGTCGTCAAAGAGCTGCTTCCAGGCGGCGGCATGCAGACTGGCGGTGCGGGTGACCACGCCGTCCAGGTCGAATAGGGCGGCATCGAACGAGAGCGCGCGGTCTTTACTTGTCTCTCGTGATTGCAAAGCAAGTATAGGGTAACTTATGCGGCGCCTTCTCGCCAACCTGGCTCCTTCCGATAATAATAAGATATATAAATTGGTCGCCTGGACAGGCGCAACCTATTAGGGAGGAAGCATGAAGAACTTTCTTGTACTCACACTTTCACTGTTACTGACCGCACCGGCGTACGCCCAGTGGGCCTCGCTCAACGCCCCGATCGGAGAGTCCGCGCCGTCCGCTCCTCAAGAAAAGGGGGGGAGTGAGTTCGATTTCAGCCTCGGCGGGAACTTCGGCGCGGCCTCGGTGCTTAATCCAAGGACCGGCAAGATGGAGATATACAATACGATCTCCTTTCAGCCCGAGCTGTCCTTCGGGAAACTGGGCCTGGGACTCGATCTCTACATCTACTTCGACGCCGACGGCAAGCTTCGCGATGAGGATTGGGATACGACTTCGGACATCATCAGCAAGATCTGGTACGTGCGTTGGGCCCAAAAGGGCGACCCCATCCACGCCCGCCTCGGCGGCCTTTCAGGCACGACGATCGGCCACGGCCTGATCATGGGCAATTACTCCAACCGGCTCGGCTACCCCGACGTCCGCAAGGTCGGCGGCGTGCTCGATGTCGACGCCGGCTGGGCGGGTTTCGAGTCGGTCGTGACCGACGTTATCCGCCCAACGATCATCGGGGGCCGCGTGTTCGCCCGGCCGCTGTACGGTTCGGATATCCCCCTGCTGAAGAATCTGTCGTTTGCGGCGAGCGCCGTGACCGATACCGATCCCGACGGTTTTTCGCAGACGAAGAGCGACGAGGTCTCCGTTTACGGCGTGGACCTCGACCTGCCCCTGCTCAAGAACGACGCCTTCAGCTCCGTCCTTTACGCGGACGCCGCGATGATGCAGCTCGGGAAGCGCTACACGGCGGCCGGCAGCAAGAACCACGGCAAGGGCGCCGCCGCGGGCGTGCAGGGCAAGGTGCTCTTCTTCGACTACAAGGCGGAGATGCGTTCGACGCAGGCCAACTTCATCCCGACCTTCTTCGATTCCTATTACGAGGTCGACCGGGCCACCGGCAGCATACGGAAGGCCGACGGCATCGTCACGACCGCCAATCCCCAGGCGAACGGTCCGCTCGTCTCGCTCTATGCCAATATCCTCGAGCGTGTTCGGGTGGGCGGTTCCTACGAGAGCCTGAGCTACGATCCGCTCGATATCTTCCCCCGCGTGCGCGCGGAGATACGTACCGACCCCCGCCTGCTTTTTGATCGGTTCTACGTCGCTGCCGCTTACGAGCAGCGGAACCTCGAGATGATCAAGCGGATCGGGCGGACGCAGGACTCCAATACCCTGATCACGGCCGAGATCGGCTACAAGCCGAACCCGAACCTCGCGCTCGTCGTGGTCCAGAAGCAGACCTACGACCGCAGCGGCCGTCCGGAACGGACGACCCAGGTCCGGGCCGACGTGCGTTTTTAAAAGGAGCTGCGATGACGACGGCGGATAAGAACTGCCGGGAGATTCTCGAGAAGGTCGACGCGAACATCCAAAAGGTCATGAAGGGCCAGACCGCGGCGGTGCGCAAGCTCCTCGCCGCCTTGGTCAGCGGCGGCCACGTCCTTATGGAGGATTTTCCCGGCACCGGCAAGACGACGCTGGCCAAGTCTCTCGCCAAGTCCGTGGGCGCCGTTTTCAACCGCGTCCAGTTCACCCCGGACCTCATGCCGTCCGATATCCTGGGCGTCTCCATCTTCGATCAGCAGGAACGGGCCTTCCGCTTCAACGAAGGGCCTATCTTCACCAATATCCTGCTGGCCGACGAGATCAACCGCACCTCCCCGCGCACCCAATCGGCCCTGCTGGAAGCCATGGCCGAGAACCAGGTCAGCGTGGACGGGAAGACCTATAAGCTCGACGAGCTGTTCTTCGTCATCGCGACGCAGAACCCCGTTGAGACCCATGGGACCTATCCCCTGCCCGAAGCGCAGATGGACCGCTTTATGATCCAGTTCAGCCTCGGCTATGTCCCGCCCGAAGATGAAGTCGCCATCCTGACGGATCAGGAGAAACGCCATCCGGTCGACGACGTCCAGGCCTGCGTGGAGCTTGAGGATATCCTGGCGCTGCGGCGGCGCGCTCAGGATATCCGCATGAGTCCCGAGATCATGCGCTACGTCGTGGACATCGTCGGGAAGACACGCGGCGCCGACGGCGTCGCGCTGGGCGCGAGCCCCCGCGCTTCGCTCTCTCTGATGAAAGCCGCCCGGGCGCTGGCGCTGATGGACGGCCGGGACTTCGTCGCTCCGGACCTCATCCAGGAACTGGCCGTTGGAGTCATCGCCCACCGCCTCATGCTCGATCCCCAGGCCAAGTTCTCCGGAGTGACGGCGATATCCGTGGTCGAGGAGATCCTGAAATCCATCCCGGCGCCCGCCTAAGCCGTCATGCGGCTTGAGCGTTGGCGCTACCGCGGACTCTGGTACGTCTACACGGCGCTCTATTGGCTGCGCCGGCGGTTCACGACGGCCGGCCAGCTGGTATTGATCGCTCTCGTCGTTTCCGCCTTGGTGGGCTTCGACACCGACCAGAACGTCGCCTATCAGATGTTCACCTTTATGCTCGCCTTGACCGCCGCGGCCATGCTGCAAAGCCTGTTCTTCCGCGATGACTTCGAGGTGCGCCGGACCCTGCCCCGGTTCGGCACCGCGGGCAAGCCCCTGCCGTATACGGTGTCGGTCCGCAGCCGCAGCGGGGAGGCGCAACGGGGCTTGAGCCTGCTGGAGGAAGCCGCGTTCGTCCTGCCGACCTTTGACGAGTACCGGCTCTCTTCCCCGCCGCCGCGGGAGGAGCAGACCCCGCTCGGCCGCTTGACGGGAAACGACCGCTGGCAGCGCCTGCTCAGCCGTTCGCGGGTCGCATCCGGCGAGGAACACCCGCTTGCGGATATCCCGCCGCGCGGCTCGGCCGCGGTCACGCTCGAGCTCACCCCCCGGCGCCGGGGGAAACTCAGGCTGGACGCCGCCTCCGTGGCCCGGCCGGGAACCCTTGGCCTGTATAAGTCCTTGCGCCCCTGTGTCGAGGAGCGTTCCGTCCTCGTCCTGCCCAAGCGATATCCCGTGCCGCGCGTCTCGCTGCCGGGACTGCGCCGGTACCAGAGCGGCGGCATCGCCCTCTCCTCATCGGTGGGGGATTCCCAGGAGTTCATGTCGCTGCGGGACTACCGTCCCGGCGATCCGCCCAAGCGCGTGCACTGGAAGAGCCTGGCCAAGACGGACAAGCTCATCGTCAAAGAATATCAGGACGAGTACTTCGTGCGCCACGCCCTGGTGCTCGACACCTTTGCGCGTCCCGGCCGGGGCGCGGCGTTCGAGGAAGCCGTGTCCGTGGCGGCGTCTTTCGCGTGCTCGGTCCTGACGCAGGAGTCCCTGCTGGACCTGCTGTTTGTGGGCGGCGAGTCCTACTGCATCACCGCGGGCCGGGGACTGGGCGGGCCGGACAAGCTCCTCGAAGTCCTGGCTTGCGTCGAGAGATGCGAGGATAAGCCGTTTACGGAGCTCGATCACGCCGTGTCGCGAAGGCATGCCGCCTTGAGCGGCTGCATCAGCGTCCTGCTCGCCTGGGACGAGGAGCGCCGCGCTTTTATCCGGCGCTTGGGCGCTCTGGGCGTGCCGGTCTTGGCGGTGGTCGTCGCCGAGCCGGTCGACCCGCCCATCGACGAGCCGGGCGTTCATCGCCTGGAAGTCGGCCGCATTGCCGAAGGCCTGGCGGCCCTCCCGGCCGGCCGCCCTCCAACAGCGTGCGGAGGCGGCACTTCCTCACGTAAGGGTTCGGTCGGCCGGGGGGCTGCATGAGCGCGCCGCCGCTTCTCATCGGCGCGGGGCTGCTCTTTTGGGGGTATCAGACCGGGATGCTTATCCCGGCCGCGGGCATGGCGCTGCTGCTGGAAGCGAGCCGGGCGCTGCCTCGCCGCCTTGACCTTTCGCGGTCGAACTTCCACCGCATGTCGGACCTCTGCGCCCTGATCTTTACCGCCGCGGCGATCTACTCCTATGCCGTCGACGGGGCGTCGGACGCTTTCCGCATGATCTCGCAGCGCATGCCCATGTTCCTTTTCCCGCTGATCGCGGCGCAGGCCGGCAGCGTCCAGCGGGGGGTGGACGCCAGCACCTTCTTCTGGTCTTTCCGCAAGCGGCAGCAGGCGCGCGGCCCCCGCAGGTTCGTGGACTTCACGTACCTGTATTTCACGGCCTGTCTCCTTGCCGCCGGCGCCGCCAACCTGAGGTCGCCGGTGTTTTACGGCGGCATGTTCCTCCTGACCGCTTGGGCGTTGTGGCGCGTTAAACCCGTCCGGACTTCGGCCGCGGCCTGGGGCGCGATGCTCCTTATCGCCGGCGCGGCGGGATATCAGGGGCAGTTGGGGCTGCATGGGCTGCAGCGGCAGATGGAGCAGGTGGTCGCCAAAGTCGCGATGGGCTTGGTCGGCGTGCGCAAGAATCCCTTCAAGAGCAGCACCGCCATGGGCACGATCGGGAAGCTCAAGCAGAGCGACAATATCCTGCTCCGGGTGAAAACGCCGGGCGGCGAGTACCCGCCGGCTTTGCTGCGCAATGCCGCCTACAATAAATATAAAGGAACGTCGTGGTTCGCCGGCAAGGCGAGTTTCAGGGAGCTCGCGCGCGGTACGCGCGAAACCACATGGGAGATCGCGGCCACTACGCGGGCGGCGAATCGCGTCCGCATCTCGGGCTATCTCCCCGGCGGCGAAGGGGTCCTCGCACTGCCGCACGGCGCCTCCCGCATCGACGGCCTATTGGCCTCCGCCGTCAGCGTCAACGATCTCGGTTCGGTCAAAGTGGTGGACGCGCCGGGTCTGGTCGTCTACGCGGTGAGCTACGGACGCGATGAGGCGCGCGACGGCGCGCCGGACGAGGATGACCTCGCCGTTCCCCCGCATCTGCGCAGGATCCTGGCGCGGATATCCGGCGAACTGAGGCTGAGCGCGCAACGCCCTCGCGAGGCCGTGTCCGCGCTGTCCGCCTATTTCTCGGAGGGGTTCCAGTATTCCATCTTCCAAAAGGAACGCCCGCTCGGCGCGAGTCCGGTGGCGGATTTCCTGGAGCGGACCAAGACCGGCCACTGCGAATTCTTCGCCGCGTCGGCGGCCCTGCTGCTGCGTGCCGCCGGAATCCCGGCGCGCTACGCGACCGGCTATGCGGTGGAAGAGTTCAGCGCTCTTGAGAACGCCTATGTCGTGCGCCAGCGCCACGCCCATGCCTGGACCCGGGTTTATGTCGACGGGAAGTGGCAGGACCTGGATACGACGCCGGCCACATGGAGCGAGGTCGAAAAAGAGGACGTGTCGGCGCTGCAGCCTCTGCGCGACGCCCTGTCCTGGCTCAAGTTCCGCTTCTCGAAATGGCGCTGGTCCGGCTCCGAGGAAAGGGATGGCTCGCGCGTCGGCTGGATCCTCATCCCGCTCATCCTGCTCATGGCGTGGCGGGTCTATGCCGCGCTGCGCTCGGCCCGGCTTAAGCGGGAAGAAGAGGAAAACGCCGCCCGTGTCGTCGTCCCCGGGGAGGACTCGGAGTTCTACGAGATCGAGGATGTTTTAGCGAAGTCCGGCCGCGGCCGCAACTCCTGGGAATCGCCGTCCGGCTGGCTCAAGCGGCTTGAGAATACCGAGGGCGGGCTCATCAGGCCGCTGCGCGTTCTTGTGGATCTGCATTACCGCCACCGCTTCGACCCCGAGGGGCTCGACGCGGAAGGCCGCGCGGCACTGCGCGAGGGGGTGCGGACCTGGCTCGAGGAACAGAAACATGAATGAGCCGCCTCAGGCGCCGGAACCCCAAAAGAGGGGGGGTTGCGTAAAAGGCTGTCTGACCGTTGTGGCGATCGGCGCGGCCTTGTTCGCTTTGTCTGTCTATAGGTTTATGAACCATCCCTCTGGTGTTAGGAACGGGGAAAACGATGTAAGAATAAATCTGGGCAGTATCCGTACCGCGCTTTCCGTTTATTATGACGACATGGAGGGTGTCTATCCCGCGGACCTGGGGACGGTGGGCGCAAGCCTGTACAATAAACGCATTCCTCGGATATGGAGCGGCGATGACGTCACCGACAGCTTTTTCCCCGCGCGTAGGCCCGACGTGCCGCATCCTTTCAGCGCCGAAGTTGAGTACTTCGACGAGCGCATCCCGCGCGACTCCGGCCGCTGGGGTTATGTCAGCAATCCGACCGACGCGAACTTCGGCACGGTCTTTGTCGACTGCACCCATACCGACAGCAGAGGCGACTTATGGCATACCTATTGAGTAATAGATATGACTGAACCACCCCCCACGCCGAAACCCCGTAAGAAGAGCGGCTGTCTGAAGGTTCTAGCGATCGGCGCGGCCCTGTTCGTCTTGTTCATCTACCAGTGGGTGAACAATCCCGCCGGAGTCATGCATGGCGAATCCGATGTTAAAATGAATCTGGGCAGCATCCGTTCGGCGATATCCATCTACTATGGGGACATGGAGGGACTTTATCCCGCGGACCTGGGGGCGCTGACGGTCGGCGGGAGGTACATCGAGCGCATCCCCCGTGTATGGGATAACGACGGCGGCCGCAGCGGCGACAGTCTATTCCCGGCGAGTAAGCCCGCTGTACCGCATCCCCTCAGTGCCGAAGCGGAGTACTTCGATGGATTCGTCCCGCGCGACTCGGGACGCTGGGGCTATGTCAATAACCCGGCGAGCAAGGAGTTCGGCGTGGTCTTCGTCGACTGCACCCATACCGACAGCAAGGGCACCTCATGGCATACCTACTAGGAGCGCATTATGAGTGAAGAACCCAAGAAGGGCTGCCTTTCACAGTTGATCCGTGCCGGCGGCGTTTTTGTCCTGGTAATCGGCGGCTTTATGGTCTTCAGCTATTCTGTTTTCATGCGGCCGATGCTCAAGAAGCGCGCCGAGGGCCGTGTCAAAGGCAGCCTGGGGATGATGCGCACCGCGCTCTCGATCTATTATGGAGATAACGAGGAGGTCTATCCTGCGGATTTCCAGGCGCTGCTGCAAAAGCCTGAATGGCTGCGCGAGATTCCTCAGACCTGGACGGGAGTCGAGGCGCCCAAGGTGAATGTTCCGCATCCCATCAGCCGCGACGTCGAGCAGAAGCCGGACGGAAAGTCCGGCGACAGCGGCAAGTGGGGCTATATCAATGATCCCGCCGACGCGAACTTCGGCTTTGTCTTCGTCGACTGCACCCATACCGACAGCCGCGGCAACGCATGGAACACTTATTGAGCTGCTACCAGCGGCCCGGATCGTCGGCCAGGCGCCGCAGCGCGCCGAGGGACTGGGAGGTGCGCATCAGGCCCCGGCTCGACTGAAACGGTTTGACCAGCAGCGGCTCCTTGCCGCCCTGCTGCTTGCGCGTGAGCGGCACGACCGGTTCGCCGCTGCGCCACTGGCCCAGGACCCAGGAGTAGAGGCGGCGTTCCGCCAGGCGGATGCGCTCGATGTTCTCCCAGCCGAAAGGAAAGCCCGTCTGTACGCTCAGGCCCCGGAGATCGTCGAGGTAAACGACCGGGCTGCCGCCTTCCTCTGTTCTCCGGACTTTGATGCGCACGCTGCGCAGGAAAGCCATCATGCGCTTGGCCCGCGCGTTGAAGTAGCTGACGTGATCCTGCTCGAAGACGAGCGCCGCCTGGCGGCGGCCGAGGATCATCGCCTTCATCCAGAAAGGATTGCCGAGCTCATCGACGCCCGAGAGCGGGGTCGTCAGGTCGACCACGAAGGCCTCGTCGATCAGGCGCAGCGTCGCGGCGCGCAGGTAGAAGGCGCATTCGCCCTGAAAGCCGGGATCGGCGACGAAGTCGACGGCGCCCCAGCCTTTCTGCGCGGCGTCGTCGATGATGTCAAAAGCGACGGCGTCCGGAATCTCCCGCAGGTCCACCTTCAGGCGGTAGCTGTTCTTGCCCGTCTTGGCGAAGAAGTCGGGGGCGCCCCGGAGGACGTCCAGCAGGGCGCTTTGGTCCGTTACCTGAGGCAGCGACGCGCACAGGTCCGGCGGCAGGACGGACTCCTGGGCGAAGCCGCGCGCAGGAAGCAGCGCCGCGGCCGCCAGCGCTCCCCAGAGAAGGAGCCGAACTCTCACGTTCCCATTTAAGCATGCGGGCAAAAATTGTTTACGGAGCGATGGTCCTAGAGGCGGCGCGGCGATGGGCCCGGACGTTTTTCCGGGTTATCGACGACAAATGAGTGAAGAAATTATATGATGGCCTCTCAGTAAATTGATTCGTACCGGGAAAGATACCGATATGCCAAAGACTCCAACGACGTCCCCCGTCCGGAAGCGCAGCGCTCGTCCTTCGATCGGGCGAACCGCCGCCGAGATGGGCGCCAGCCAGCGGGAGATTTCCGTCTCCGAGTTCTTTACCAAGAACCGCCATCTCCTGGGCTTCGACAGCCCGCGCAAGGCGCTGCTGACCTGCGTCAAGGAGGCGGTGGACAACGCGCTCGACGCCAGCGAAGAGGGGGGGATACTTCCCGAGGTCGTCATCAAGGTGGAGGTGGCCGCCGAAGGCGGCGCGCCGCTTCTGCCTCCCAGCCAGGCGAAGCGCTTTCGGGTCACGGTGATCGACTATGGCCCCGGCATCATTCGTCAGCAGATTCCGCGCATCTTCGCCAAGCTGCTTTACGGCTCGAAGTTCCACCGCCTGCGCATGAGCCGCGGCCAGCAGGGCATCGGCATCTCGGCCGCCGGCATGTACGGGCAGCTCACTACGGGCAAGCCGGTGCAGATCATCTCCCGCACCGGAGAGAATAAGCCCGCGCACTACTTCGAGGTTCAGATCAATACCAAGAAGAACGAGCCCCGTATCCTGGAGAAGAAAGAGATCGAATGGGAGAACCACCGCGGCACCCAGGTCACCATCGAGCTCGAGGGACGCTACCAGAAGGGCCGCGCTTCAATCGACGAATATATCGAGCAGACCTCGATCGCCAACCCGCATGTGAAGCTGACCTATATCACGCCGGAAGGCGAGACCAAGGAGTATCCCCGGACTTATCATCAGCTGCCGGAACAGCCGCGCGAGATCAAGCCGCACCCCTATGGGATCGAGTTCGGCATGCTGCTTAAGATGCTCCACGACACCAAGAGCCACTGGCTCTCCGGCTTCCTCAGCAGCGACTTCAGCCGGGTTTCCACGCGGGTCGCCGAGGAGATCTGCGCCAAGGCGGAGCTGACTTCGCGCAAGCGGCCGCGCGATATCCACGGCGTCGACGCCGAGCGGCTGTACAAAGCGATTCAAGAAACCAAGATTATGGCGCCGCCCACCAACTGCATTGCGCCGATCGGTGAAAAGGCCATCCTCTACGGCCTGTACAAGCAGATAAAGGGGGATTTTTATACCGCGGTGACCCGGCCGCCGGCGGTCTATCGCGGCAATCCCTTCGTGATCGAGGCGGGTCTTGCCTTCGGCAAGGGCGTGCAGGAAAACGCGAAAGAAGCGCAGAAAGTGAAGATGCCGCTCGCCGAGGGTGAGGAGGCGGGCAAGGGCGGCGAGCTGGCGCGCGTAATCCGCTATGCCAATCGCGTGCCGCTGCTCTACCAGCAGTCGGCCTGCTGCACCTTTAAGTCGGTGCTTGAGATCGTCTGGCGCAACTACGGCCTGTCCCAGTCGCGGGGGGCGCTGCCCGCCGGCCCCATGGTCATCTTCATCCATATGGCCTCGGTCTGGGTGCCGTTTACCAGCGAGTCCAAGGAGGCGGTCGCCGACTACGACGAGATCCGCAAGGAGATCAAGCTCGCGGTGCGGGAATGCGGACGGCGGCTCGGCATCTTCCTCAAAAGGAAGGAGCGGGCGAAGAGCGAGTACAAGCGGCGCAATATCTTCGACCTATATATTGAGGAAGTCGTCGAGGCCTGCCGGCGGCTCAAGGGCGGCCGCATCCCCGCCGAGCGGCTCAAGAAGGAGCTGCATATGATCGCCATGAAGCGGACCGGCGGTGAGAAAACCGATGAGCTGCTGGGGACGAGCGGCGGGCCGGAAGGGCTGCCGCATTCCATCATCGTCACGCCGGACGGTCCCGAGGGCGAGATCCCGGAGACCGGCGAATCCAGCCCTCCCGAGGAGGCGGCTCCTGAGCTTCCGCTGCAGCTGCCCGAGCCGGAGAAAGCGCCGCCCACAGAGAAGGCGCCGGCTAAGCTGAAGAACCCGGCGAAAAAGAAGATCAAGAAGGCGGCGCCGGCCAAGAAAAAGCCCGCGCCCAAGCCCAAGCGAGCGAAGAAGTAAGAGGCAATATGGCAAAGACCAAAAGGAGCAGTACCCGGGTCGGCAAGAAGCTCGTCGGGCTGGCGGACATCGTAATCAACGCGGCGGCGCGGAAAAAGGATCCCACGATCCAAATCCCGGTGCGTTCGCTGTCGAACGTCAAATTCAACGAAAGAACGGGCATTATTGAGATGGGCCGCAACAAGCAGGCCCGCACTTTCTTCAACGTCGGCATGGCCAAGAAATTCATGCAGACCATGCTGGTGGCCGACGCGCTCAACGAGCTGCAGAGCTCGGATCTGACGACGTCGCTCAGGGAAATTTACTACCGCACCAAGCATACCATCAAGGACTCGCACGAGAATACCTTCGACGGCCAGAACGAGTCGGATCCGGTCATCGAAGATCTCGAGGTCGCCTTGGAGGCGCTGCGCGAGGAGCTGCACGTGCGCGCCGATAACGGCGGCACCGTCGTCGGTCCGCTGACGCTTATCGACGACGGCGATACGGTCGACTGCACCAAGCTCGGCAAGGGCGGCTACTCCATCCCCTCGATCGTCGAGCCCGAGTACCTGCGGATCAAGAAGTGCACGGCCAATTTTATCCTTTTGGTCGAAAAAGGCACGCAGTGGAACCGCCTGTCGGAGGATAAGTTCTGGCGAAAGTACAACTGCGTCATGATTACCGGCAACGGCCAGCCGCCGCGCGGCGTGCGGCGCCTGACCCGGCGCCTCCATGAGGAGAAGAAGCTCCCCGTCTACGTGCTCGTCGATAACGATCCTTGGGGCTACTATATCTACTCGGTCATCAAGCAGGGCTCGATCAACCTCGCCTTCGAGAGCCAGCGCATGGCCATCCCCAAAGCCAAGTTCATCGGCCTGTCGAGCGTCGACCCCCAGCGCTACGGCCTGCCGCGCAATGTCGGCATCAAGCTTAACGATAAAGATGTCAACCGCGCCAAAGAGCTGCTGAACTACCCGTGGTTCCAGAAGAAAGAGTGGCAGAAGGAGATCAAGCACATGCTCTCCTCCGGCCTCAAGTATGAGCTCGACGCGCTGGCCAACAAGGACTTCCAGTTTCTGACCAAGCAGTACCTGCCCAAGAAGCTCAAGGACCGGGACTGGCTGGACTAGAGCGTATAGGCTGAGTTTTACACTAGTGAAGCTCTGTGCCGGCCGAAGTCATCGGCCGGCCTAAGGCGGATTACTTCCTTTTTTCGCGGGGCGGCAGGCAGACGGCGTCTTTCTGCCGCTCCTTGCCCGCCGCGCCGCGCTCGACGAATACCTCTGCGCCGGTGAAGGGATCCCGTCCGGTATAGTACATGAGCGTCGAATAGGTCGACGGCGTGGGGGTGAATATCTGCACCTGCTCGGGGCGCAGGCGCAGCTTTTCCCGGGTGAAGCGTTCGAGCTTCGCCATATCCTCTATCGTGCACCCCGGATGCGCGGCGATGAAGTAGTAGGTGAGAAACTGCTTCTTGCCGGCCTCTTTATTCGCCTGCGCGAACAGCCGGCGGAAGCGCTCGAGGTTTTCGCCGTCGGGCTTGCCCATCAATGCCAGCACCCGGCGGTCGCAGTGCTCCGGCGCGATCTTCAGCTGGCCTGAAACATGGTGCGCCGCCAGGTCTTTTAGAAAGCGCGTTCCAGATTCGCCCGCCTCCAGCAGCAGGTCGTAGCGGATGCCCGAGGCGACGAACACCTTCTTGACGCCGGGGATTTGCCGCAAGCGCGCCAGAAGCTCCGTGTAGCGTGCGTGGTCGCGGCGCAGGGCTTTGCAGGCGCCGGGAAACAGGCAGCGCTTGTCATCGCACAGCGCCTGGTCCGGCCGGGCCCCGCAATCGGTGCCGTACATGTTGGCCGTCGGCCCGCCGGCATCGGCGATGACGCCCTTGAACGCCGGATGGCGCGCGATCGCTTCCGCTTCCCGGACGATGGAGTCCTCGCTGCGGGAGATCACGCGGCGCCCCTGATGCGAGGCGATGGCGCAGAAGCTGCATTCCGCGTAGCAGCCTCGATGGGTGGTGATGGAGAAGCGGATGGTCTCGAGCGCGCGGATTTCGCCGCCCCGCCGGCAGCGCGGATGCGCATCGCGCTCGTAGGGCAGGCCGTAGGCATAGTCGAGCTCCGCGGAGGTGGGGTGCGGGGCGGGCGGGTTATGGATGAGCCAGCGGCCGCCGTGACGCTGCGTCAGGCCGCGTACGTGATGGGGGTCGCCGCCGCGGTAGAAGGCATGGAACATCGCTTCGAACGTTTTCTTGTCCGCCGCGGTTTCTTCATAGGAAGGCAGTTCCAGAAAGCCGTCCTTCGGAGCTTTCGCGATATAGCAGAGGCCCCGGATGCCGGAGGGGTCCTCCTTGTTCTGTAAGGCCTGCGCCAGCCGCAGGGCGGTCATCTCGCCCATGCCGTAGACGAGGTAGTCGGCTTTCGCGTCAAACAGGATCGAGCGGCGCAGGCGGTCGCTCCAGAAATCGTAATGCGCCGTTCGCCGCAGGCTCGCTTCGATCCCGCCCAGTACGACGGGCGCCGTGTTCTTGCAGGCGCGGCGGATCAGGTTCGTGTAGGCGATGCAGGCCCGGTCGGGCCGCCGGTCGTTTTTGCCGCCGGGGGTGAGATCGTCCTGCCGCCGCCGGCGGCCGGAAGCGGTGCGGTTGGATACCAAAGAGTCCATGCAGCCGGCGGTGACGCCCCAGAATAGTGCGGGTTCGCCGAGGCGCATGATATCGGCGGTGCTTCCGGTTTCGGGCTGGGCGATAATTCCGACCCGGAAGCCGTGATCCAGAAGGACGCGCCCGACCACGGCCGTGCCGATAAAGGGGCTGTCGATATAGGCGTCGCCCGTGACCAGAATGACGTCGAGCCGGTCCCAGCCGCGGGCTGCGGCTTCTTCGCGGGTGGCGGGCAGAAACATGCGCGTCAGCTCCGCCGCCGAATGCCGAGGATTTTGTCCGACTCCCGGTTGAGCATTAGGATCCAGAAGAACACCAGCATCACGGGGCACAGCATATTGAAGAGCCACCAGCCTTCGAGGTCCATCATCAAAGGAACCGCGGGGTTGAGCGCCGCGCCGAGAACCGCGCTGGCCATGGCGACTTCCCAGTAGCCGCGGCACAGTGCGAAGTAAACGCTGTGCGCGCAGACGAGGCAGACGACGACGCGCATGGCGCTGAAATAGCCTTTGAATATCGTAACGTCGATGAAGTAGAAGAGCGCCAGGGTGATGATCGCCAGCAGGTAGGACGCGCCGAGCTGGAAGAGCCCGGCGAAATCCGGTTCATCGGCCGGCATGCCGTGCCGGAAAGGCGACCATTCATGCGGCCGGCGGCGCAGTTCGGCCTCTTTGGCGAATTCTTCGTCGAAGCGGGTGATCCCCGGCTCCGCCTCGTCCACCGGTTCGGGCTCCGCCCAGGGCTCTTCTTCGGCGGCGGCATCGCGGCCGTAGCGGGCGGCCAGGTCCGGTTCCGGCTCGTCGTATTCCGGCGGCGGCGCAGCGGCGTCCGGCGCGGGCTCGTCGGGTGCGATATCGCGCAGGAACTCGTAGGCTTCGTTGATCTGCTGCATTCTGCGTACGCAGCTCTGGCGGGAGACGTCATCGTAGGGATAGAGGTCGGGGTGATAGGTCTTGGCCATGGCGCGAAACGCCCGCTTTATTTCCTGGCGGGAGGCGCCGGGCTCGAGCTCCAGAATCTGGTAGTAGCGTTTGGCGGCGGACACGCCTTAGGATAACAGTCTAAACGAAGATTTGGTAGTATGGACCCACTTCGTATTTTGGGGAAAGTCATGGAGAAAGCGGCGATATCACGCGGTCAATGGGCCAGCCGGATGGGCTTTATTCTGGCCTGCGCCGGCTCCGCGGTGGGCCTGGGAAATATTTGGAAGTTTCCGTACGTCGCCGGCATGAACGGCGGCGGGCTTTTCGTCATCATCTATCTGCTCTGCGTCGTTTTTATCGGCCTGCCCATCATGATCTGCGAGTTTTCGATCGGGCGCACGACCCAGCGCTCTCCGGTGGACGCCTTTCGCGCGCTGACGTCTCCGGGCGGCTGGTGGCAGTGGGTGGGCTGGATGGGGGTGTTCGCGGGCTTCATTATCCTTTCCTATTACAGCGTGGTGGCGGGCTGGACCCTGCAGTATGTGGTGATGGCGCTCAAGGGCTTCGGCGGCGCCACCGACCCCGACACCGTGGCGGGCTTTTTCGGCAAGCTGTACGGCAGCGCGTCCTTGAACCTGTTTTGGCATATGGTCTTTATGTCGATGACGATCGGCATCGTGATCGGCGGCGTCAAGGGCGGCATCGAGAGAGCCTCCAAGATTATGATGCCGCTGCTGTTCGTCATGCTGGGAGTGCTTTTCCTGCGGTCGATTTCGATGCCGGGCTTCGGCAAGGCCCTGACCTTCGTGTTCAGCCCGGACATCTCCAAGCTCACTCCGGGGGCCGTCATCGAAGCCATGGGCCAGGCGTTTTTCTCGCTGAGCCTCGGCATGGGCGCCATGCTGACCTACGGCAGCTACCTTACCAAGGAGACGGATCTGGCCAAGTCGGCGCTCATCGTGGCCATCATGGATACGGGCGTGGCGCTGATGGCGTCTCTGATCATGTTTCCGATCATCTTCTCCTTCGGCATGAGCCCGCAGTCCGGCCCCGGGCTGGTGTTCAAGAGCCTGCCCATCGTTTTCGTGCAGATGCCGGGCGGGATGTTCTTCGCCGTGGTGTTCTTTCTGCTTCTCGCCTTCGCGGCCCTGACCTCGGCCATCTCCCTGATGGAGGTGGTGGCGTCGTTCTTTATCGATACGCTGAAGTGGGACCGCGTCCGGGCGACGCTGATCCCGGGGCTTTTGATATTCGTCTTCGGCGTGCCCTCGGCTCTGTCGGGCGCCGATACCTCCGGGCTTGATCTGCTGCCGGGCAAGAATGTCTTTGAGTCGATGGACTATATCGCTTCCAACTGGCTGCTGCCGCTGGGCGGGCTCTTTATCGCCCTCTTCGTCGGCTATCGTATGGATCCCAAACGGGTCAAGACCGAGTTCCAGCAGCATTCGGTCTTCAAGCATCTGTTTATCCCCTGGCTCTACTGCGTCCGCGTGCTCTGCCCGCTGGCCGTCGCCGCCGTCTTCATCTACGGCCTCATGCCTAAGTAGTCGGGCGGCTCCGGCTGTCGCCTGTCCTTCGCGCTTGGCAAGGTCTACGCTTCGTCAGAAGGGTTCCCTCCTCCCGCTTTATGGCGCCCCGGATTCATAGTTGATATAATCCGGCTACCTTCCTTACGCAGAGAGAGCGATTAATGGCAAAGAAAACATGGCTCGTAACCGGCGGCGCCGGCTTCATCGGTTCGCATATCGCGGAAACCCTCGTTCGCAAGGGCGAGAAGGTCCGCATCATCGACAATTTTTCATCCGGCAAGAAGTCGTTCATCGCGCCGTTCGCCTCGAAGATCGAGCTGATCCGGGGCGATATTCGCAGCCTCGCGGCCTGCCGGCGCGCGGCCAAGGGCGCGAGCTACGTCATCCATCAGGCGGCGATCCGCTCGGTGCCCAAGTCGATGGACCATCCGACCGCTTCGCATGACTCCAACGCGACGGGGACCTTGAACCTCCTCATCGCCGCCCGGGACGCCAAGGTCAAGCGTTTCGTCTACGCTTCCTCGAGTTCGGCCTACGGCGAGTGCCAGCGCTTTCCGCAGCGGGAGTCGTTTAAGACCGCGCCGGTCAGTCCCTATGCCGTCGCCAAGCTGTGCGGCGAGCACTATGCGATCATGTTCGCCAAGGGGATGGGTTTGGAGACGGTGTCGCTGCGCTACTTTAACGTATTCGGTCCGCGCCAGGATCCGGAGTCGATGTACTCGGCGGTGATTCCGAAGTTCATGGAGCAGGCTTATCTCGGCCTGCCGCTCGAGGTGCACTGGGACGGAAAGCAGAGCCGCGACTTTACGCATATCGACAATGTGGTGCACGCCAACCTGCGGGCGGCCCAGTCGCGCACCGGCGTCGGCGAGGCCTTCAATATCGCCAACGGCAAGACGTATTCCCTGCTCGACATCGTCCATGCGATCGAGAAATTCGTCGGCCATAAGCTCGAGCGCCGGCACTCGCCCAAGCGCAAAGGCGACGTGCGCAAAACCCAGGCCGACATCTCCCGCGCCAAGCGTCTGCTCGGCTATAAGCCCACGGTGAATTTTGAAGAGGGCATGCGGGAGACCTGGGACTACTTCGTGAACTCCTACTTCGCCAAGCGCAAGCGCCGGTGAAGCTGCTGGTCACGGGCGGGCTCGGCTTTATTGGGTCGAACTTTGTCCGCTATTATTTGGACCGGCATCGCCGGGACCGGATCGTCAACCTCGATTGCCGCACCTATGCGGGCAACCCGGCCAATCTCAAGGGTATGTGCGGCGCGGACCGCCACCGCTGGGTGCGCGGCGATATCGCCGATCCCAAGGCCGTTGATCGCTGCATGCCGGGCGTCGATGTCGTGGTCCATTTCGCGGCGGAGACCCATGTCGACCGCTCGATCCAGGACGGAAACGCCTTCCTGCGCACCAATGTCACAGGAACCAAGGTGCTGCTCGACGCGGCGCTGCGGCATAAGGTCCGGCGCTTCGTTCATGTCAGCACCGACGAGGTTTACGGCAGCGTCGCGCGGGGCTCCTCGCGCGAGGGAGATCCCCTGCTGCCCAACAGCCCCTATGCCGCGGCCAAGGCCGCTTCCGACCATATCGTGCGGGCCTATCATGTCACTTACGGCCTGAACACGGTGACGACCCGCTGCTCGAATAACTTCGGGCCGTATCAGTTCCCGGAGAAAGCCCTGCCGTTGATGATCACCAATTGGCTGACGGGCGAGCCCTTTCCTCTTTACGGAAAGGGGCTGAATATCCGCGATTGGATCTATGTTCTCGATCATGTGCGCGCGCTCGAACTGCTGCTGCGCCGCGGGAAGGCGGGGGAGGTCTACAATATCGGCGGTACGGCCTCGCTGCGCAACAAGGATCTCGTCGCCCGGGTGCGCCGTATCATGAAGGTGCCCGAGAACCTGGTGCGCCGGGTCCCGGACCGGCTCGGCCACGACCTGCGCTACGCGGTTGACTGCCGCAAGCTCAAGCGTTTGGGTTTCCGTCATTCCCTGTCGTTCGATGCGGCGCTGCGGCAGACCGTGACGTGGTACGGCGAGCATGCGCCGTGGTGGAAGGCGATCAAGAATAAAGCGCAGTTTAAGCGCTATTACAAAAGACAGTACAGGACCTTGGTGAAAAAATGAACGCGATATCAGCTCGTGCCAGCGGCAGTCCGGACCTCGTCCAGCCGTGCGGCCTTTCCCATGGCTGGATCGAAGTCGTCTGCGGGAGCATGTTTTCCGGCAAGACCCAGGAGCTCATTCGCCGCCTGCGTCTGGCGAAGATCGCCAGGCAGAAGGTCCAATCCTTCAACTCCAAGCTGGATACCCGCTACGGCAAAAGCCAGATCATCTCGCACGATAAGCTGAAGATCCCCTGCGTCCCGGCGAAGAATGCGCGCGACATCCTGTCCAAGGTCGACGACGACACCCAGGTCGTGGGGATCGACGAGGTCCACTTCTTCGGCCCAAGCATCGTCGAGGTGGCGGAAAAGCTCGCCGATCAGGGCCGGCGGGTTATCGTCGCGGGCCTCGATCAGGACTATCGCGGTCGGCCCTTCGAGGCCACCGCCAATCTCATGGCGGTAGCCGAGTTCGTGAGCAAGCAGCTCGCGATTTGCGTGGCCTGTGGGAACCCCGCCAACAAGAGCCAGCGCTTGTCGCATACCCGCAAGCGCATCAGTGTCGGCAGCACCGACCAATACGAGGCGCGCTGCCGGGGCTGCTTCGAAAAGGGCTGAACCGGCTCAGTCGCCAAACAGCAGGTTGGAGAACCAGGTGTGGAGCGCCAAGCGCGTCCGCGCCAGGCGGTCGTCTTCTTTTTTGACTGCGGGTTCCGGCGGCGGCTCCGGCACTTGCGGCAGCCGCATCTGCGGACGCCGGTAGCCCTGCTCGATCATGTTGAGCTCGGCGATCTTCGCTTTCCGGTCCTCGCGGCGGCCGCCCGCTGTGCCGCCGCCGGCGGCGACGGCTCCGGCGGCGAGCGCGTCGCGGCCGCCCAGCATGCCGCCGAGCTTGCCGGCGTCGAGCTGCGCGATGCGGCCGCGGTCCATCAGGCGCTGCAGCGCGTGCGAAATCTCTCCATTGTCCAGCACGCTGCCGGCCTTGCGGGACTCCCTTTTCGCGCGGTAGGCGAGCTCGCCGCCCGCGGTGTAGTCCAGCTGAGCGCTCTGCAGCCGGTCGCGCATCATGAGAGCTCCGGATTCCCGGTGGTAAATATTGCCCCGGTCATCATGCGTGAAGCCGTCGGCGCGCAGGAAGGCGGAAAGCTGCGGGCTGAGCTGGAAGCGGTCCGGCGCCCAGGCGACCTCGCCCGGGATCTCGGCCAGCCGGCGCTCCAGTTCCCAGGGCGGCATCAGGGAGACATGCTCGTCGCGCGCCGCGGCCGCCCTGCCGTCCGTAACGTCCATGAGGACGCCGTCATCGCTGTACTGGAAGTTCGCCGCGCTGAGCGCATCCCGGCGGATGCGGCGGTGCGCGACCTCCAGGTCGACGAGATCTCCGTTGTAGTCGATCGAGTAGCCGGCCTGCCGCAGGGTTTCCGCCGCCACGGGGCGCGGCGCGGCGGCGCTTAAATGAACAGACGGCAGGAGAAGCAGCGCCGCCGTCAAAACCACCAGCTTTCTCCCGCCGTCCGCGTCCATCACCACCCCCGGTACTCCTAGTTTGAGCCTAAAGGCCCGGGTGTTCCAGACACAAAGGGCCTAATTGAAAATAGGCCCAAAGACCTATTTTTGGAAAGATTGCGTCGGGAGAAGGCGATTCGCGCCGAGGGGTCTATAGGCCTAGCCGGCACTAGGTCGGACTCACCTGGAGGAGCGCGGCCGTCCCGCTAACCTATAAGCATGAATCGCTTGGCCGCGCTCCTCACGCTGAGCCTGTGCTGTCCGCCGGCGCAAGCCGCGCCGGGCGTCGGGCGGGGTGAGGTGTGGAACGAGCTGTTCGCGGCGCGCGAGCAGCGCGTCCTCTCCGCGATAAACGCCGATCCCGCCGCCAACCGGGAATTCTGGAGTGGTCTGCAGGCGGTTGTCGATAAGCAGCAGGACGCCGACAAGTTCGAGCAGGCGAAGCGCCGCTTTCAGATCAGGTGGTTTGAGCGGATCAAGGATTTTTCCGGGCAGTACCGCCGCAGCGATGCCGCGCTGCGCCAAAAGATGGCGGGGCTCGCCAAGCCGGACAGCAAGGCGGTCGGCCAGGATAAACTGCTGCAGTGGTTCGCCGATTACGACCGCGACGTCTGGGCCGGTCAGCTCGTTCCCGCGATATGGAAGCATGCCGATCCATACCACCTCGCCTATAACATCTCCTCGATGCGGGCGATGAACAAGGCGCAGCGGGACTCCCTCATCGCTCGTTTCGACAAGGGCAAGGACCATTGGCTCAAGCCGTCGGCCGAGACCGTGGCGGAAATCGCGGTTGAAGAAAGCCGCAAGGAGTTCGTCAAAGAACTGACGCAGGCCGAAAGTGAG
Source organism: Elusimicrobiota bacterium (assembly GCA_043827405.1). Lineage (GTDB taxonomy): Bacteria > Elusimicrobiota > Elusimicrobia > UBA1565 > UBA1565 > JBDRPD01. Next base: position 86,256 of record JBDRPD010000003.1, read on the forward strand.
ATCGTCGCGCGCTTCCGCAGCGTCAAGGAACAGCTCGCGGCCATCGATCTCAAGCTGGGGGCGGCCGCCTCGATTATCGCCAAGGGCCCGCAGGCGGGCAGCGACGAGGCCTTGGCGGAAAAAGGAGCCGATTTCGACGGCGCGCTGCCGTCCAAGGACAACGGCAGCGCGGTCGTAGATGCGCGTCCGGACAGCGCCGAGCAGGCTGCCGCCGGCGCGGCCGTCGCCGACGATAAACCCAATAGCGGCCTGCAGCGCAGCGCCGAGACGGCGCCGGCCGCGGAGCAGGGAGTCCATTTCGGTGAACCGCCCGCTCCGAAGACGGACGAGTCGCAGAATCTCGCGGCGGCGGAGGAGCCCGGCTTCGGCTCCAAGCTTCGTGCCGCCTGGAAGAGCCCGAAGGTCAAGGCGGGAGCCGGCGCGCTGCTCGGCGGCATTCTGGGCTTTATCTTCGGCGGACCGATCGGAGCGCTGATCGGCGCCGCGGCCGGCGCCGCCGCGATGTACGGCGCCTCCAAACTCCTCTAAACAAGTACCGGTACTTATTACTTGAGTCGACGGCGGGTGCGGAGTTTCGGGCTAGTCGGCGGGGCCCCAGCTGGGGGTGAAGGACTGGCTGGGCATATCGCCGAGCGCGTGCGGGGCGCTGCCGTCGCGGTCCATGATGAAGATGCGCCGCCGTTTGCCGCGCGTCGAGGAGAAGGCGATGAATCGCCCGTCGGGCGACCAGGTCGGGTCCTCATTGGAGCCCTCGCCGTGGGTCAGCTGTACGATGCGGTTGCCGGTGATGTCGGACAGGTAGATGTCGAATTTGTCTTTCGGATTCACCCGGCCGGCGAAGGCGATCCACTCGCCCGTGGGCGACCAGGCCGGAGAATCGCACCAATTGAGCCGGGACAGGCGCCGGGAGCGTCCGGTGGCGATTTCCATGCTGTAGATCTGGGGATTGCCCGAGCGGTCGGTGACATAGGCGATCTGCTCGCCGTCGGGTGAGAACGTGGGCGAAGATTCCAGGCCGCTGCTCGAGGTGATGCGCTTGCTCTTCCCGTCGCGGATGTCGACGAAGTACGCCTTGGGCGTACTGCCTTGCGTCAGAGTCGCCGCCAGCCGCGAGCCGTCCGGCGAGAAGCCTCCGGCGAGATTCAGCCCTTGGAGGTTCATGATGGGACGGACTATTCCCCGGCCGAGGTCGAGGAGAAAGATGTCCGGGTTGCCGTCCTTGTAGCTGGTGAAGGCGAGGCGGCGCCCGTCGGCTGTCCAGCGAGGCATCAGGTTGATCGAGTTGTTGGCGGTGACGCGCTTGGTCCGAAAGCCGTCATAGTCCATCAGGTAGACTTCTTTGCTGCCGGTCTGGTCGTTGACGAAGGCGATGCGCGAGCGGGCGATTCCCTTTTTTCCGGTCAGTTGGCCGACGACATCGTCCGCGACGCGGTGGGCAAGGGTGCGCCAAAAATCGGCTTTCTGCCGGTAGTAGCGCGACAGCATCGCGTCGCCTGAGGCGAGGTCGCGGACAACTGCGGTCAGCTCGATCTGATCATTGACGCGGGCGACCTTGGCTTCCAGCAGGAAGCCCGCTCCCAGCTTCGTCCATTCACGGTAGGCTTCGGTGGTTCCTCCCGCCGGACCGCCCTCTTTCAGATCGAAGTAGCGGGAAAACAGCAGGTCGGCGCGCACGATTTCGCGCAGTTGTCGTCCGGTTTCAGCGTCGGCCGGGAGCCGGGCGTCCTGGGGGAAAAAAGTGTCGATCCCCAACGCCCAGCGGGGCGATTTCGCGCGCTCCACTCCAATGTAGATGTCCGAGGCCGCGGCGGGGAACGGCTGGGCCGCCGTCAGCAGGAGCGCGCAGCAAAGAACGGTCCTCATGGAGCCGCTTTCTCGGCCGGCTCCGGTTCCGGCAGAGCATCGCCGTCTTGGGCGGATTTGATGTTCTTCTCCCAGGAGCGGAGCAGCTCGGAGGCTTTCTTCGCTTCCGGGGACTTCGGGAAATCATCCGGAATGGATTCCAGGTAGCGTTTGGCTTCCTCAAGAAGCGTCTTCATCTTCATCAGGCATAAAGCGTAATGCAGGCGGGCGGACGGCGTGATGTCGCTCTTGGGGTAACGGTCGAGCACCAGCGCGAAGTTCCTGGCGGCCAGCTTCCATTGCTTCTGCGCGTAGCGTACCTTGCCGAGGTAATAGGTGGCGATGTCGACCATCTCGCCCTTGGGGTACTCGTTAACGTAGAGCTTGAAGCCTTCGGCTGCCATGGCGTACTTCTTCTGGCTGTACTGAACGCGCGCCTTGTGATATATCTCGCTCGGCGCGGGTCCGGCGGCCTGCGGGGTCGTCGCAGTTTGCGCCTTCTCTTCCTCTTGCTTGCGGCGCTCCAGTTCCCGCTGCTCCTCCTCCTTTCTCAGCCGCTCCTGCTCCTCTTTCTTTTCGCGCTCTTGGAACAGCTCGCGGCTCTGCTTGATGGAGGTGTCCAGGTTGGTGAACTTGTGGCCGAGTCCAGCGCCTACGTCATCCATTTTCGCCGAAAGGTTGGACATGGCTTCACGGTTGTCCTTGAGGTTCTCATTAAGGACGGTGATATCCGAGCTCATCTGCTCGAGCTTGGAGTTGAGATCGGCCTGGTTGGACTGCAGGTTGGACATGATTTTTTTCAGCTGATGGACCTGCAGATTCATGCCGTCGGTCTGCTGGGATAAATCGAGGATGTCTCTTTGCGTCGCGACACAGCCGGCCAGAACTAGCGCCCCCAGCAGCGGAAAGATCGCGCGGCGCATGGCGTCCTAACGGGTCTCGCGGCTTTCCGATGCCGCGTTTTCCGGAAGGATGGCCTGATCGCCGCCTTCGTGCTGGTTGCGCGCGAGCGTCGCGGCGCGCCGGTTCTGCCGCCAGCAGTCATCGGTCGATTCGACGCAGACCGGCTTTTCCTCGCCGTAGGATATCGTGCCCACCGCCGTTCCGTCGACCCCGAGCCGAATGTAGTATTCGCGCACGGTTTTTGCGCGCTTCTGTCCGAGCGCCAGGTTGTAGCCCAGGGTGCCGCGCTCGTCGCAATGTCCTTCCACCAGAATCTGCAGTTCGGGGTGGCTTTTGAGATACTGCGCATTGTTTTTAAGCGTGACCCGCATGTCGGGAGTGAGCGTGTAGCGGTCGTATTCGAAAGTGATCGGCCGCAGGTCGGGGATGTCGGTGAAGCCCTCGCCGCGGATGTCGGCTTCGGCCACGTCGACATTCGGATCGTTGAGCCCGCCCTCATCGCCGTATAGCGAACCTCCCGCATAGTCCTTGCCGTCTGCGTCGGCTCCGGTCGCCGGGCCGGCGGTGCGGACGGTCTTTTTCGCGCAGCCGGCCGCGGCGAAAACCGCGCACAACAGCACGGCCGCGATGATGTGCGGATCAAAATAGGAGCTGCGTTTTTGCATCAATCCTCCAACGTCGAAAATTCTATTTACTTCTTCGAACACATTCTACCCTACCCACCCAACACTGTCAAGTTATAAGGAATAGCAGACTGCGCGGCGCCGGCCGCGCAGTCTGCTGTAATCGCAAGTCGGAGCGGCGGTCTATTCCAGCTCCGGCTCAGGTCCGTCATCGTCGTTCATCTCGCCGCAGCGCTTCGCCCGACGTTCCTTCCGGCCGCGCTTGCGCCGTTCCTGCCGCTTGCTCATCCGCTTCTCAAACCGGTCCTTGAGTTCGGGGTTGGCGGCGAGGAATGCGTCTCTCTCCTTCTTCATCTCTTTTTGGAACGTCTCCCGTTTGGCCTTCATTTCCTCACGGAACTTCTTGCGCTTTTCCTGCTGCTGTTTGAAGAAAGCCTTGGCTTTCTCCTTCGTCTCGGCTTTCACCGCCTTGGATTCACCTTTTTCGGTTTTTTCCTTGGCGTAGAGTGCCGGGACGCAGAGGGCGCCTACGAGCATCGCAGTCATTAGGTATCTCATTTCATCTCTCCCGAGGGCGGCTATGCACCCCTCACCACGTAGTACGAGCGACCCCCCATTTTAGTTCCCTGCCCCCGGGAACTTTATTTTGCGCTTATTTCTGCTAGACTTTATCCAGATGCCCGAGAAGATTCTCATTGTCGAAGACTACGAGCCCTGGATCGAGCTCCTGCAGGTATGGCTCAAAGGCGCCGGTTACGAGGAGATTTACGTGGCGCGCTTCGGCAAGGACGGCGTCGAGCTCGCCCGCAAATGTCTTCCGGACTGCATCCTCCTTGATCTGGGCCTGCCGGATATCGACGGCATGGAAGTCTGCAAAATGGTCCGTTCCATCCCGGCGCTCGGCAAGACGCCGATCGTGATGATCACGTCCCACCGCAAAGACAAGATCCTGGGGTTGGAATACGGAGCCGATTACTTCGTGCAGAAATCGGAGAATCCCGCCGAATTGCTGGCGACTCTGCGCGCGGTGTTCCGGCGCCGTGAATTGGACCAGAATATCGTCCGGGTCAGCGACGTCGCGGTGCATATGGAGACGCGCAAGGTCTACTTCCGCGATCTCGAAGTGGCGACGCTGACGCCCAAGACCTTCGAGCTTTTCTATATCCTCATCGAGCGCAGCCCCGAGCCGGTGCACAAAGACATCCTGTTCTCGGCGGTCGAGGGCAAGCCCATGCCGGAGCTCTCGCGCGCGCTCGACATCCTCATGAACCGCCTGCGCAAGGCGCTGCCCGTCATCCTGGAAAAGCGCATCATGGCGGTCAAGGGCTTCGGTTACGTCTACATCAAGCCCGGCAATAAAGACGAGAAGCCGGCTTCCCCCGAGAAGCTGGCTCCCAAAGTTCCGCCCCGTAAAAAGAAGTAGGGGCGTTCTACTTAAACTTTATCCCCTCCAGCCGGCGCAGGCGATTTTTCGGCAGCTCCATAACGACGACGGCGCCGTTGTCGCTGGTGAAGCGCGTGCTGACGATCTGGGCGCCCCGGATAATGTTCTTGACCCGCGAGGCGAGCGCGGAGTCCGTCTCCATGGCGCGGGAGACCGTAATGCCGCCTTCTATCTCCACCCCTTTGACCACGGTAAGCATCTCGTACTGGGCGGCGACGATGGCGGCGTTGCGGGCGGTGGCCTTGCGCTGGGTGTCGGTCGCCAGCGCCGGGTCGGCGGCGCCGATGCCGACCGCGCGGATGTGCGTGCGGGTGACCATATTCTGCTCGATGACGTCGACGACCCTGCCCTTCTTGACGTACTTCGGCGCGCAGCCGGTCAACGCGACGGCGGCGATAACGGCGCCGGCCGCCGTGGCGATCAGTACTCGGTCGATATTTTTCATGGCGTGGCCTCCCCGGGTCCGGCTGAAATCGTTGATCATTAGTAGTAGCACTCCTCGAGGATGCGCTCGACTTGGCGGTCGGCCGCATCCAGGCGCTCCTTGGCGTGCACCGTGACTCCGGCGGTGAAATTCTGCGTGTAAAGCTCCTGGGTGCGGCTGTAGAACTGCTGGCGCAGGCCGAGATCGCGGATGTTCGAACCGGGGTTGCGCGTCAGGGTGGAAGCCCGGAAGCCCGGCTCATGCAGGCGCGCCGCCCAGAAGCGGGCGCGCTGCTCGATCGTTCCTGATTGGACGGCGCGGACGCGGTCCTCCCAGTCGTCGCAGGAGTTGATATCGGCCAGGGCGTCGCGCATGTCCGGGATGCCTCCCAGCGACGGCGCGCCGAAGCCGACGATGGAGGGCGGCGGCGTGTCCCAGACGTCGGCGGAGGCGATCATGATTTCATCCTCCCACTCTTTCTCGACCTTGGCGGTGGCCGCGCCGAGGACGCGCGCCGTCTCGGTGTCGATGAGGCGGGCGTGCACTTCCAGCTTGCCGCGGCGGAGCTTGAGATAGGTCCCGGTGACGATCGCGTCCACGCCCAGCACCTGGCCGAGCTCTTTGGCCTGCTCAGCCCGGACTACGCCTTTATAGCTCAGCCCCTGCTCTTGCAGCACCTGGTCGAGGAGGGCCCGCTCGACGATCTTGATGTCCCGGCTCATTGACAGCCGCGAGGTGAGGCGGGCGGCGAGGATTTCGCCGCTCTGCGCGCCGCCGCCGGTGATCGGCTGCAGCGGCATGACCGCGAGGCGCTGGTAGCCGGTCTGGCGGGCGATGTCCGCGAGGTCGCGGGCGAGCTGTTCGTAGGGGTCCGCCTGAGCCGGCAGCCCGAGCCCGACGATCAGGGCGGCGAGGGCGAGGGTCTTGGCTTCGGCGGTCATTTTTTCGGCTCCTGCTAAGTTCATAGCAGGCGGAGTCCGTTACGTCAATTCACAGGCATGTAACCGCCGGTAACATGAATGTTACTTTGGTCACAGGGTGAAGTGAACGGCCGGCTATTTGCGACGGGGCGCGCAGCGGCGGGCGATTTCGTCCCAGGCGGGTTCGACGCCGCGTTCGCGGCTGATGCGGTGGAAAACATCGAGAAAAATCTCCAGCGCGCGGCTGCCATCGGTCTCGATCGAGGCGTTATGCTCGCGCCCCTCGTCAAGGCAGGCGCGCCATTCCTCGGCGTCCAGTTCGATGTCGCGGCGGAAGCCCGCCTCCTCGCCCTTGGACTCGAAGATCGTGACGATGCTGCCGCAGCGCACGCAGGCATCGACATAGCGGTCGACTTCGGGATCGCTGAGGTCCATGATGCGGTGGATGAAGTACGGCTGATTCGGGATGTCGTAGAGATTGAACAGCAGGCCGATGAGCGCTCCCTCCGGCATAAGGAAGAGGCGCGTCTGCACCTGGTAGCGTACGCCGCGGAAGCGCGAGGGCTGCACCGTCTTCAGCCGCCAGGCGGGGCGGGTGTCCTCGTAGTCGAGCGTGATCGTCCGCGCCGGCCCCTTGAGCGGTGGGGCGCCGCGCAGCCCCGCGGGGGGCGTCTGTTCGGGGTGTACGGGGTGCTGCCCGTCGACGAAAATAATCCGTACCGGTTCGCGGCAGAGAGCGCAGCTGACGGCATAGGCGTCGACGATGCAGCCGCCGGCGCCGGCGCCTCCCGCGTGTCCGGGCGAATCGGGACAGGCGCCTTCCACCGAGCCTCGCCGGCTGATTTCCAGCCGGTGGCCCTTCGCGCAGGTCCAGCTTTCAAGCATCGCCCGGGCGTCGGCGGGGCCGGCGGACAGCAGGGGATTGCGCGGCGACCAGCCCCGGGGCTTGCCGGCGCCGCCCCAGCCGCTGAACAGCCGTCCCAGCAGGCTCATGCGGGCTTCTCCTCTTCCCGGGGCAGCTGCAGGCGCAGCCGCACGCGTTCGGCGAATTGTCCCGGGATCGTGAGGACTTGGACATTGAGCCCTTTATAGCCCGAGCTTTCCGAGAAGCAAATCAGGCCTTCCTGCTGGCGGGTGCGCTCGGCGATGTCGAGGGCGGCCAGGTGCTTGATCCGCGTCAGCAGCGCCCGGTACAGCGTACGCGGAAACTCCACGATGGGACGAATCTCGCGGCCGATGCGGTACTGCAGCAGGGCGGAGGCCTCTCCCGCCTCGATATAGACGTCGCGGATTTGGCGCTGCGCGGCGTCACGGAAGATGCGGTCCAGCAGATGGTTGGTGGGACGCGAGTCCTCGTCGGAATCTTCCGGGGTCCCGGCGAAATTCAAGTCGCCCAGCGTCCGGTCGCCCAAATGCGGACGGATCTCCGCCAGGATGCGGCGCAGATCCGAATAATCCTCCTGGGTCACCGTTTGCAGCAGGCAGGGCGCGGCGCCGTCAGGCGGACGGTCGTCGCCGCCCCAGGCCGCGCGCTCGGCCTCGACAACGCGCGCCAGCGCGCGCGCGGTGCGGTCCACCGCGGGGTAAATGTCGCGCAGGCGGCGCAGGGTCGCTTTGGCGGGGGCGTCATCGAGAATGGAGGCGAAGCGGTCGCGCGCTTCGGAGGCCCATTGCGGGTAGGGGCCGTTGAGGAAATTCTCGGCCTGCCGCCGCTCGCGCAGCAAGCTTTCAGCGGCGTCGCTGCGCAGGGCCTTGTCGATGGACTGCAGCATGTCCAGCGCCAGTCCGGTTCCGGCGCGCAGGGTGGACAGTTCGTCTTCGGCGACATCGGGCACATCCTGCTCGGCCGCCGCTTCCGGCGGCTTCGGCGGTCCCGTCAGGAACTCGACATGGCGTACACCCTGCCCTTTCTGCAGCAGCATCTGTTCCACCGAGTACTGGATCGCCCGCAGGTCTTCCTCGGTGGTGTTGGAAAGCGGTTTATGCAGCAGCTCGACCACGCCGAAGTCGGCGTCAAAGAAATAGACCTCGATCGCCGCGCCCGAGGCTTCGATATAAGGACGCATGCGTTTGATGATATCGTCGGCGGTTTCTTTCATGACTCGGCGCACAACGGGGGTCCGGAGTACGGAAGGTCAGCTGAATCTAGTGTATGCGGTATTCGCGGCGCGCGCAAGGCCCACCGGGGGTGACCAATGACGGGTGGCGGGAAATCGCGGGCCGAGCTATGATATCGGGCATGGTTATCGATTTCGCGGCCGTTTGCGACGTCGGCCCGGTGCGCAGCGAGAATCAGGATCGCTACGTGGTCTCGGATTTTGCGATTACGTTTACCGCTACCCAAAGCAGCAAGCTCCGTATCGGCGAGCAATCCGACGAAGTGCTCCTGGCCGTGGCCGACGGCATGGGCGGAGTCGCCGGCGGCGCGCAGGCCGCGGAGGTCGCGCTCGAGACGATCGCGGCGGACTATATCGAATATGCCGATACCCGCAGCACCCAGGACGCGCTGTCGGGCGCGATCGAGGCGGCGCATCACGCCGTCCGCGACCGCGCTGATGAACAAGGCCTGACGGGCATGGGGACTACCGCCACGGTCGTTCTGCTGCGGGGCGACATGCTGTATCTGGCGCATGTTGGGGACTCGCGCGCCTACTTGTACCGCGGCCGCGAGCTGGTTCGGCTGACGACCGATCACGGCTATTGGTCGAAGCTGCGCGGCTACGATGGAGACGACGTCCGGAACCTGGCGGGAGGCAATGTCCTGGCGCAGTGCGTCGGCGGCATCGCCGAAAGCGTCCTGGTGGAGGTGTCCCAGGTCGAGCTTTGCCGCGGCGACCGGCTGCTGCTGTGCTCGGACGGCCTGCACGGCGTAGTCGACCAGGACGATATTCGCCGTCGTATGGCGGGCGGGGGTCCGTCGTGGACGGCCGGCGCGCTGCACATGGCGGCGCTCGCCGCCGCGACCCAGGACAACGTGACCGCCGTGGTCGCCCACCTGATCGATGAGGAGCTGCCGGAAGCCGCGGAGGGGGAGACGATCCGCCTCGAGCCCGTGGTCGAGGTGGTCTACGATAAAAAGACGCACAACTTGGTCCGCCGGATCGTCTCGGGCGTGGACTAAAGCCGGTGCGGCGGCAACTGTTGCCGGCAACAGTTGCTAAAAAACCGCTCCGCGCGCATATTTCCCGCGAAGGTTTGATAAGATAGGTCCGTGAGCGAGGACAAGCCCGCCGGAATCTGGGTCCGCTACGTGGCGCATTGCATTGATGTCGCCGTTTTCGCGCTGGTCTGCGCCGCCGCCTTCTTCTTTCTCGGCCTGCTCCAATACCTGTTCGGTTTCGGCGACGCGCTGGCGGGCTTCCTGTTTCTCGCCGTCTGCGCCCTTCTATGGGGCATCAACTGGATCTACTATTTCCTCTGGCACTGGAACGGCGGGCAGACCCTCGGCAAGCGCTGGCTCGGGCTCATGGTCGTGGGCGATGCGCATCCTTTGCTCGACTTTCGCCAGGCCAACCGGCGCTGGCTCGCCTATCATCTAACCTATTTGACCCTGGGTATCGGCTTCATCGCCGCCGCCTTCCGTGACGGCAAGCGCGCCCTGCACGACGGTTTCGCCGGCACCCGGGTGATCCATGTCGACCCCCGCCGGATTTGGCTCGAGATTCTCGCCGTGCTTCTGCTGGGCCTGCTGCCGCTGCTGATGCCGCTGATGATCGTCAATACGGCGTGGTCGACTTATAAGTACTACTTCACGGTGCAGCCCGATCTCGTCGAGATCGCGGCGCGCAACTCGCTGGGGGCGCTGCGGGAGTCCGTCTACCGCTACCGGCTGGATACCGGGGCCTTTCCCCCGCAGCTCGACGCCCAAACCTTTCAGGGCAAGGACGGCTATGTGGAAGTTATCCCGCCGTTGGACCTTTCACATCATGGGCACGCGGTCGACAACAGTGTAGTGCGCGGGCCGCGGGTGATTGAAGACAGCGGCCGCTGGGTTTACGATCCCGAAAGAGGGCAGGTCTTTATCGACTGCTCTCATACCGACATAAACGGCGCCACCATTTACAACGGCTGGTAGGCGTTCCCCTCAGGTCTTCAGCTGGAAGGTCTTTTTCGCGTGCGCGAAATCGGCGCGGTATTTCTCGAACACCTTGCTGTTGGCGCGATATTCGAGCACGAAGTAGGCGGCGGGCGCGTCGATGACGACCCCCTCGGCGCGCATGGGGATGCTGAGGTCTTCGATCTGGTATTGGTACTCGGTTACATAGACGCGCGCCTCGAAGCCCGCGAACTTCGCCGGTTCGACGCCCGGGAGCTTGGTCGTGAACAGGGCCCGCTCCAAATCGGAGCGGTCTGCGCCTTTCTTTACCCGGGTTAGCGAGATATAGGCGCCGAGGATGACGCCCTCGTGCTGGGGGAGGCTCTCGGCGATAAAGCGCGTGAAGGCGGGGCCGTTGGGCGCGCCGCCCAGGCCGTTCCAGCGGGCGCCGAACTGCCGCCAATCCTTCGGCACTTCGAGGCTCAGGTTCTCCTCCGCAACGCGGTAGCCCGCGTACTCCGAGCCGGCGGGCTTGGCGCAGCCGCTGAAGAGGAAAGTGCCGAGCAGCGCCGGCAGGATCAGCCTTCGCATGGTCAAAGGATACCTATTTCTTCATCGTCCCGAGCCTTATTCCCAGCTGTTCGAGCCGGTCTTTGGCTTCTAGCCGCGCGAGCTGCCTGGGCGGGAGCGCGCCGGCGCCGTTGCGCGCCCCCCACAAGCCGCCCGCCATGGCGCCGATGGTGTCGGTATCGCCGCCGAGCGAAATGACAAACTCCATCATGGCGGCGAAGTCGTCGTGATGCCGGCAGAAGGCGTAGACGGCGGTGACCGCTGATTCGTGGGCCCGGACCGAACTGCCGAGCTCTCCGCGGACCGCCGCCGGCTCCGGCGCTCCGTCAAGAAGTTCGCCGGCGCGCGCCAGCCGGCGGCGATACTCCTCGTGTCCGGCCCGGGTGAGAAGTTCGGCGATAAAGTTCCGGGCGCTGAACGGTTCGCACAGGGCGAGCGCCGTCGCCCGCGCGATGAGGACCCCGCCCTCGACGCCGAGCGGGTGGGTATGGGTGATGGCGGCGGCCTCGGCGGCCGCGCGCTCCAGGGCCGCCGCGTCGCGGCGATAAAATAGTCCGAGCGGGGCCGCCCGCATGGCCGCGCCGTTGCCGAAAGATCCGTCGGGGAAGACATTTTTATTGGCGTTCCGCCAGTCGGCTCCGCCGCGGATCAGCTTGAGCATCTTGGCCGCGCCCGGTCCGTAGCCGCGCGACCATTCCATGGCCGCGGCCCAGCTCGCGGCCAGGCGGTCGGCGTCGAGTCCGGCGTTCTCGAGCAGCGATTCGGCCAACACCATGGCCATCTGGGTGTCGTCGGTCCAGCGCAGGTCCTCGCCGGAGACGGCCACGATCGCCTTCCAGGCGGCGCGCTCCATGAGGCTTCCTTCGTAGGGGGCGCCCAAGGCGTCCCCGAGCGCCAGGCCGAGCATAGCGCCGGCGCAGCGTCGCGGGATATCCATGCGGGTGGAGTGCTACTTAAGGATGGCCAGCCAGTCTTTGAACAGCTCGGCCGACATGCGCGCGCCGGCCTGTTCCTGGTTCTCGCGTTCCTCGGCCGTGAAGTTGTTCATGAGGAAGCTTTCCCACTGGGTGCTCACGTCGTCGGCGATCTTGAAGGCTTTCTGGGTGAGCGGATCGGCCTTCTCGCGCTGCTTGCCCTCGGCGTGCTCCCACCAGAAACGGTAGCACCAATGGACGATCGCCTCATGTGAGTGCTTCGACTTCGCCTTGGCCCCTTCCGTGAGGACCTTCTTGAAGTTTTTTACGTTGAGCGGCAGTTTAATCTCGTCGTCCGGCATGGGCGTGAAACGATTCCTCCCGGGATTTGTCAGCATTGGTGTATAAATTTGCGAGCAATAATTCAACTACCTTGCCGCAAATCCGTCGTTTGAGTACAGTATTACTAGTGACGGCAGATGAGTGTTGAGATCCATTATTACGACGACGCCCCGGCCTGGAAGATCCTGGCTTCCGACCCCGCCCGCTTCAAAGGCGTCAATTATGATTTGGAGATCAAGCTCTTCCGCCTGCCCGAAGGGGGGTTGGTCGGCGTCTGGCTGCGCCTGTACGATGTCCCGGACCAGCCGTTCTTTCTGCACCGGGTGCTTGATCCATCCGACGCGACGATCGGGGCTTATCTGGACGCGCTCGGCAAGACCGGCAAGCTGATGCTTATCTTTGAAAGCCCGGGCGAGCAGGAAGGATTTGTCGTCGAGCTGCCGGTCGATTCCCGCGGTCTCCGCGAGGTCCTCGCGGGCGCGCGCTCGCACAACGAGGCGTTGGGCGAGACGGCGCACGGCGAAAATGCCGTAGCGGAATTCCTGAAGATCTTCAGCCCCGCGCTGAAGGAGGAGAAGAGCGTGGCGGCGGCCTGGGAGAGGGTGCGTCAAGAGCGGCCCTATGTCCCGCCGGCGCCGCCGCCGGAGGCTCCGGCGGTAAGCACTTGGGGGGGAATCGTGAAGCTGCTCCTGGGGGCCGTCCTCTGCATCGGGGGGAACTTCTTCTTCCGATCGCTGACGCCGCTGGCGGACAACGCGGCCCTCGAGAATAAGGTCGTTCGTCCCGGCTATGCGGTCAAGATTTACCTCGGCAAGAGCCTGCGCTCGATCGGCGGCCGCTGGAGCGGCGAGGCGCCGGTGTTTACGGTCGAGGAGGGAGAGCAGAGCTTCATCGATTCGGTGAAGACGCATTCCGACAGCTGGGAAGGGCGGCTGACCGAGATGCATGAGCGCAAAAGCGACCCGCCCGCGTTCAGACCCTATATCGAGGTGCGCCTTAAGGACACCCCGGACCTCTCCGGCAAAACTCTCAACGGTACCGCCTCTTTGCGCGGAGTCTATCCGGTATTCTCCGGCGTCGTCTACAAGGAGATGTCGGGCACCTGGAGTAAAAAAGTTTCGTTTACCGTATTCACTTTTCCGCAGTTCCTTCTCGCGCGAGCGGCGCCGGTGCTGCTGACGGCGGGGATATTCCTGGTGGTGCTGACCTTGCTGGCGGTTTACGGCCGGCTGAAGGAAGAGTCTAATCCAGACGAATGAGGGCTTTTTCCCGGTAGGGAGTCGGCGTCGTCGACAGGCTGATCTTCCGGCCGACCAAGGCGGGCGAGGGGATCTTGCCGATACGGCCGTCCTGCGCGTCCTCGTGATTGGCGATATCCAGGTCGGCTAGAATCTTGAGCCGGATCACCGCGACCTTGGTCACTTCGGGCGGCACTTCGAAAAAGGGCGTGAATTCCTCCTCGTCTCCGATGCGGTACTGGATCAGACCGCGCCAGGGTCCGGGCACAATCTCAATCTCGCTGACGCCGCGGACAGCGGCGTCGGCCAGCAGCGCATCGACGAAATCCACGATCGGCATGTCGGCTTGGTCTTCGCTGCCTTCTTCCTCCTCCCGGCACTTGACGTTGTCGTCCAGCCGTGTCGACAGTTCGGCCTCAAAGCCCTGGATGGCGTTGCAGTCCTCGAAAGTTACCTGGAAGTGAAAGGTCTTTTTCTCGGCGAGATCGGCGTGCCGCAGCAGCTCCTCGATATCGGGGTCTCCCAGCGCGGGCCTAAGGCTGTCGGCGAGCTGCTTAAGCTCGCGGAGCAGGGGACGGTAGTCCGTGAGGGAATCCTCGAGCCATACAAAGTCCTCGAGGTCCCAATAGTCGATGGTCTTGAGGGCTACGTCCTTGCCGGCGCAGTACTCGTACTGGCACAGCCGCACCAGGGCGCGCATGATGCGATCGATGTGGAGATAGGCGGTCTTGAGGTCCGCAAGTTGATCGCTTTCCGCTTTTGCGGCCGCGAGTTTATACCAGTCATCGTAGGGCCCGGCCAAAAAAAGCTGACCCTGCTCGGCCTCGAAGCCGCCGTTGGTGATGTCCCGGTTGACGTAGGCCATCAGCGTCTTCACGTTGCCGAGAATAAATTCCAGGCCGGCCTGCAGCTTGGCGTTGGACATGTCCGCTAAGTTTAAGTGGAAAACGCGGTCTTTTCAAGTTTAGATAAGGTGCCAGGCAGGTTATCTAAAGCTAGTACTAACTCAGCCTGATCTCTTCAGATAACCTGCCTGGCACCTTATCTGGGCAAATTGGTAGAATAGCGCCGATGTTGGCCATTCCTGCCGTCGACGAATCCCTGGAACGCGTACGCGAAGGGTTGGAGCGCCGAGTCGTCACCCTCGGGGGACGCGTCGGCGATCATTTGGCCGAATATATCGGCCGCCCGGGCAAGATGCTGCGCGCGCGTTATACTTTGCTGCTGGGCGCCGCGCTGGGCGCGGACCAGGGCTTGTGCGAGAAAGTCGCCCGCGCCGTGGAACTGGTGCACAACGCCTCGCTGCTGCACGATGACTGCATCGACGAGGCCCTGCTGCGCCGCGGAGTGCCGACCCCTAACGCCCGCTTCGGCGACCGCACCGGCATCCTGCTGGGCGACCTGGCCTTCACCGAGGGGATGGCGGAGGCGGCCGCGGTCTCTCCCCAGGCGGTGGCCGAACTGGTGCGGGCCGTGCGTGAGATGACGGTGGGCGAGCTTCAGGAGGAGTACCTCTGCGGCAGCCTCAACGTCTCGCTGGAAGGCTACTACGGCGTCGCCGTGCGCAAGACCGCGGCGCTTTTTGACTGGGCGGGGCGCGCCCTGTCGGGTTGCTCGCCGCTTGAACATGACCGGGAGAACCCGGCCAAGCTCGGCCGCTCGGCCGGCATCCTGCTGCAGATCATCGACGACATTCATGACTACACCCTGGATGAGGATACCGCGGGCAAGGATCCCGGCCAGGATTTCGCCAACGGCCGGCTGACTTTACCGGCGATCCTGGCCTTGGACGACGAGGAGACGCGTCCGCGCTTTCTGGAACTGTGGCAGAGCCGGGCGCGCGACCCGGAGGCCTTCGACAAGGCGCTCGCGCTGCTGCAGGAACGCGGCCATCTCGAAGCGGCGCGCGGCATCGCGCGCGAGATCATGGAGGGCATGATCCCCATGGCGGAAGCGCTGCCCGAGCGCGAGGCGGCCGGCCGGATGAAGGAATTTTTGCAGCTGCTGTTCGCGCGGGAGTTCTGATGGGGTCCCGCTACCAGAAGTTGGTGCGCAATGCCTGGAAGTCGGGCCAGTACAAGGCGGAGACCGGCGGCGCCGAAGACGGCGGCGGCGGCGACGCCGCGAACCTGCGGACCCTGCTGCGCTCGAGAATGGAGTGGATCGTGGAGCGTGAGGCGTACGAATTCAAGGGGGCCGAGCTTCAGCCCAAGGAGAAACCTGCGATGAAATTGGCGCAATATGTGAAGTACCGCGAAGAGAAGTTCGGCGGCGTGCTCTTTGAGACCCGTTCGGAGAAGGTGTTCACTTTGAGCCCGACCGGTTCGGCGATCGTCAAGGAGATCGTGGCCGGCGGCACCAGCGAGGAGATCGCCTCGCGCCTGAAGGATAAGTACCAGGATAAAAACAGCGCGATCGAGAAAGAGGTCGCCGAATTTATCGGCTCGCTGAAGGAAAAAGGCCTGGTCACCGAGTAAGTGGAAACGGCCAAGAAAGCCCTGCCCTCGGAGAGCCCGGCCGATACCGGCACGGGGGATCTCGGCGCGCCCCTCTATGTCGCCTGGCAGATAACCAATGAGTGCAACTTGGCCTGCCTGCACTGCATCGAGGAGAGCGGCCCGGGCAAGGCATTCAAGGACGAGCTGCCGAAAGACAAGGTCTTCGCTGTGCTCAAGGAGCTGCTCGACGCCGAGGTTCCGTACCTGGCGTTTTCGGGCGGCGAGCCGATGATGCATCCGCACTTTTTCGAGATGGTCGAGTTCGTTACCCGGGGCGGCTCCGAGCTGAAGGTCGAGACCAATGCGCATCTGCTTGACCGCGACGCCTGCCGGCGTCTGGCCGGCTGCGGCATCCGCGCCGCCCAGGTCAGCATGGACGGCGCTTCCGCCGAGACCTATCAGCGCCTGCGCGCTCGCGGCAGCTTCGACAAGATGCTGGAGGGCGTGCGCGGCCTCAAGGACGCGGGTGTTCCTATCGAAATCAACTACTCGCCGACCAAGTTCAACGCCGGAGAGATTTCCCGCGCCGTCGACCTCGCCTACGAGCTCGGGGCCGAGAGCTTCTTTACCGGGCGCACCATGTACACCGGCAATGCCGTGCGCGCCTGGGACCATATCGCTCCTTCCGCCGAGCAGTATGAACGCTTCTTCGCGGATCTGCGCGCGGCTTGCGACAAGTACGAGGGGAAGCTGCGCGTTCACTACCACGAGATGGGACTCGTTGAGGAGCTGCGCTACCGCATCAAGCATCCGGCGGCCCTCTTCATTGTTCTGCCCAACGGCTTGGTCAAGCTTATCAACGCCCTGCCCTTCGTCTGCGGCGACCTGCGCGAGGACTCGGTGCTCGAGGTGTGGCGGAACTTCCAAACCGCCTGGAAAAATCCCCAGGTCGCGGAGTTCGTCGAGTCTCTGGCGGCCGAACCCAAGCTGACCTCGGAGCTGCATAAATGGGTGCGATTGTAAAAGATCCGCCGCATTATCAGCGTCCCGCAGGCGCCTGGGGCGCTTGGGCCCTGCTGTGGAAGATATTCAGCGTGGTGCGCTACCGGTTCTTTCTCTATGCCGGGCTGCTGCCGTACTTGCTGGGCGCGGCCTGGGCTTATGTCGTGGGCGGCGCCTTTAACCCCCCGGTGTTCTGGATCGGGTTCTGCGGCATATTCCTCTCCGTTGTCGGGGTCGAGGCCTTCAACGAGTACTTCGACTCGCGTCTGGGGACCGACCGGGTATTCAACCCGGAGGACGAGGATCCGATTCCCGCCTGGGTGCTGGGGCTCGGCATCGCCGCCTTCGCCGCGGCGGCGGCGACGGGCATCTATCTCGCCAAGGCCGGCGGCTGGCCGGTCATCCTGTACATGTGCCTGGGCGGCTGCGCCGCGGTGTTTTATGTCGGCCCGCCGATCCGCTGGGTGTATCGCGGGCTGGGCGAGACCATGATCGCCCTGTCCTATGGGCCGTGGATGGTGCTGGGCAGCCTGCACCTGCAGACGCACGCTTTCTCCTGGGGAGCGCTCCTGGCGTCCCTGGTTCCCGGGCTGCTGATCATGAGCCTGGCGGTGGTTAACGCGATCCCCGATTTCCATCAGGACCGTTTGGTCGGCAAACGCAATATCGTCGTGCGCGTCGGCCGCTATAACGGCGTCCTCGTCTATCTCGGCTGCTCGCTTCTGGGGCTGGGTATCCCGGTCTTCGGCGCGGTGCTCGGCGTCTTCAGCAAGTGGACCTTGCTGACCCTGCTCGCCCTGCCCTTGTGGTGGTCCAGCCGCCGCGCGGCCCTGGCGCACTACGATACGCCGCGCGATTTCGTGCCGGCGGTGCGCGCGATCGTGCTGTGCTATCTGACGGCAACGAGCTTGTTTATCGTCTCGCTGTTTCTGAGCCTGATTAAATGGTGAGCACGGCGCACATCGACAGCCTGCGGGCGCCGCTTATGGTTTCCTGGCAGCTGACCCGCGGCTGCAACCTCGCCTGCCTGCACTGCTGCACCGAATCCGCGCCGGGTAAGGTCCTGGAGGGCGAGCTGAACCGGGCCGAGGCCCTGCGCTTCGCCGCCCGGCTCATCGAGGCGGATGTCCCCTATGTCATGCTCTGCGGCGGCGAGCCGTTCACCGTGGAGTGGTTTCTCGATGTCGCCAGCCGGCTCGGGAAAAGCGGCGTGCAGCTGAAGATCGAGACCAATGCCCAGCATCTGGAAGGGTTCGCGCTCGATGTCCTCGCCCGCCTGCCGGTGCGCTCGATCCAGGTCTCCTTGGACGGCGCGTCGCAGACGGCCTACGGCGCCCAGCGGGCCGGCGGCGATCTCGAGAAGGCGCTCGACTCCTGCCGGCGCATCCGCGCGGCCGGCCTGCCGCTGGAGATCACCTTCGCTCCCACCGTCTATAATATCCACGAAGGAGAAGCGGTCCTGCGCCGGGCGGTAGAGCTGGGAGCCTTCCGCTTCAATACCGGCCGCCTGATGCGCATCGGCACCGCCGCCAAGTTCTGGGACAAGCTCGATCCGCCGGAGCGTCATTGGCATGAGTTCCTGGAAATCCTCGAACAAGCGGAACGGGAGTTTTCAGGAGAGATCGAACTTTGCTATCGTCCCTTTACGATCCAGGAAGGTTTGCGTGAAGGCTTGTCGGCGCCGCCGGCGACCCTCCTGGTTCTGCCGCACGGCAAGGTCAAGGTGGCGGCTTCGTTGCCTTATATTTGTGCGGACGTGCGTCGGCAGTCGATCGCGGAATGCTGGGACGCCTACCGGGCGGCTTGGCGGCGTCCAGAGGTGCATAAGGCGATCGAAGCGGTGCTGAAGGATCCGGGCTTCCTCGAAGAAGCCAACTGCTGGCGGCCGTTGGACGAAGAAGAGCAGTCCGTACCGATTTCCCGCACCTGAGGGTGCGGAACAGATCTGCCGCCGGTCCATGGGCCGGTAGTGGAACTCCGTGATCATGGAGATCGTATGAACGAGAAGAACATCGCGATTAAGGTTGAGAAGCTCGAGTGGGAGACGCCCTGTCTTGAGGAAGTATCCCAGCGGGTGATGGCTCAGCCCTACATTCGCTTCACGTGAGCAATCAGAGGGGGGCATCGGTAGGCGACTACCGCGCCCCCCTCTTTCTCGCGTGGCAGCTGACCAACCGCTGCCAAGCGCACTGCCTCACCTGCTGCGAGGAGTCCGGGCCGGAGAATGCCTGGAAAGACGAGCTCGCGGAGGATGAGGCTGTTTCTTTCGCCTGCCGCATCGTCGAATCCGGCATCCAGTACGCGGCTTTCGGCGGCGGCGAACCATTGGCCGTTCCCCACTTCTGGAAGATCGCCCGCATTCTGGCCTCGGGCGGCGTCGAGCTCAAGCTCGAGACCAACGGCCTGCCCATTGACGACGAGAAGGCCGACATCCTGCAGGCGCTCAAGGTCTTGTGCGTGCAGATTTCCGTCGACGGAGCGAGCAAGGAAACTTTCGAGAAGGTGCGTCCCGGCGGCGACTACGACGGCGTCATCGCCGCGATCAAGCGGCTGGTCGCGCGCGGCCTGCATCCCGAATACGTCTTCGTGCCCAACCGGCTCAATGTCCATGAGGCGGCCGCGGCCTACGATCATGCCGTCGACCTCGGCTGCCGCACCTTCGTCACCGGGCCGATGATGCGCCTCGGCCGCGCGGCGGCGGGCTGGGACGAACTGTCTTTAAACGATGAGCAGTGGAAGGCCGCGGAGGAAGCCCTGCGTGAGCGCGAGGCCGCGCACCGGAAAGCGGTCAAGCTTTCGATTTATCCCTGGGACATTCGCACCGAGCTGGAGAAGCGCCTGCTCGAGCCGCAGGCCCTGCTTCTGGTCGTGCCCAACGGCAAGGTCAAGCTGCTCAACGCCCTGCCCTTCGCCCCCGCCGATGTCCGCCAACACAATATCGAGGAAGCCTGGAGACTCTACAAGGAAGCCTGGAAGTCCGACGAAGTCGAGCACTTCATCAAGGCCTGCCGCACCCGCCCGGAGCTTCTGCTCCACGCCAACGAAACCTGGCCCATGGGGCAATGGGCCGCACTTAATCCCGCCTAATCCCCCTCAGTAAAGGTGCCAGGCATGTTATCCAAAGGAACTTTTTTTCCTGCGGGTCGTACTCGGAGATGTACGTCCTTGGTTTATATGCCTCGAATCCCCAGACCTGATAGTGCGAGAGCCTTTGTGCATGTCGTCGCTCGCGGCAATAACAAGGCGCGAATATTCCTTGATGTAATTGATAATTCGGAGTTCGTCAGGTTGCTCTCCTTGGGGATTTCACGTTATGGGGCGGAGCTGCATGCTTATTGCTTGATGCCGAACCATATCCATTTACTGCTTCGCGATGCTTTAGGCCGGCTGTCGGATATGATGGAGTGGACTCTGGGGAATTATGCCAGAAAGTTTAATAAGCGCCATGGAAGAGTCGGACATGTTTTCCAAGGCAGGTACCGTGCAAAATTGATTATCCGGACAACCCACTTCTATGTGGCAGGTCGCTATATCCACATGAACCCTGTCCGAGGAGGGTTGTGTGAACGACCGGAAGATTACCCCTGGAGCAGTATGAGGGCATATCTTGGATTGGAAGAGGCCGGCTTGTTGTCGAGAGAGTCATTGTGGGCGCCGTACTCAGATTTGGGTTTGGGGTCTGTATCCGCGATGTATGAGTTTACGACGCGCACTCCGTATGCTTCAGATCATGCCGCGTCAGCAGTGCCCGATGGAGTGGCCGGTAATGCGCTACGTGCCGCCGTGGTAGCTCGGCCTCCAGGTGAGATGCGGGTGATCGAAGAAGTCGCGAACCTCTTCGACGCAAGTGCCGGCGCGTTGTTGGAGCGCAGCAGAAGACGCCGCTTGAGGATCGCTCGATCAGTCGCGATGCTGGCAGTTAGGGATAAGATCGGAATGCCGCTCGCCGATATCGCACGAATTTTCGGTATGAAATCCCAAAACGGCGTCTCGCTTGCGATTAACCGGCTGCGTAAACGAGCATGTGCCGATCGTTGTCTGGTGAATAGGCTGACAGATTTAGGTTTGACCACGATTGGATAACCTGCCTGGCACCTTATCCCTTATCTACCTTATCTATTGGGAAAAGCGGCGGTCGGCGTTCTCGAATACCTTCAGCACCCGGTCCTCGGTGTTGCCGCGCAGCAGGCGCAGCGGCACCAGGTAGTAGAAGAGCCAGTGCGAGCGCGCTTCTGCTGTTAATTCGATATCGAGGTGTTCGGGGCTGTCAGTTCGTTTAGATAACATGCCTGGCACCTTATCTGAAGGATGGAAGGTCAGCTCGCAGCGGACGTCCTGGACCAGGCGCGTCGGCGTTTCGAGCTTGGCGATCAGACGCGGCGGCTTCTCATCGAGGCGGTCCTCGACCAGCAGCGTCAGCGAGTGGGACCCCTTGAAGTAGCGGCTGAAGCTGTAGTCGAAGCGGAAGCGCCGGTGCGCCGCCTCATAGCGCAGGCCGTCGATGGATATCATGTACGCCTTCTCGCGGCCGGCGCGCGGTTCGTTGATGTCGCGCAGCGCCCACTTCTCGTAATCCGCGAAGCCGCGCAGCACCGGCAGGGCGCGAATAAAATTAACGCTGATGGGCCCCGCGCCGGTTAGGTGAAATCGTCCATCGCTCTTTGTCAGGCGGGCGGAAGCGGCTTCGAGGGGCGCGCAGAGTAGGAGAAGCAGCCCCGCCGCCGTTAGTGGCAGGCGGCGCATTTTAAGGTGCCGGTCGGCTTCTTCCAGTGCGCGGGCGCCGGATCGCGGCGGTGGCAGTCCATGCACCAGCCCATGGACATGCGGCTGACCTTCTGTACGCGATCCATGGTCTGCACCGGACCATGGCATTCCTGGCACAGGATATTGTTGCCGATATGGCTCTGGTGGCTGTATCTTACGTAGCCGGGAAGCCGATGCACCCGGATCCATTCCACTTCATCGCTCGTTACCTTCAGCGCTTCGCGGTCATGGCATTGCAGGCAGTGATTCAGTTTCGGATAGCCTGTCTTCTCGCCTTTGCCGGCTTCGCGGTGGCAGCTCCAGCAGGCCAGACCCAGGTCACCCGCATGCTTCTTGTGTGAAAAAGCAACCGGCTGCTCCGGCGCGAAGCCGAAGTTCAGCCCCACGCCGCCGAAAGCCCAAAAGGCCGCCAGCAAGCCGGGAAGCATGACCGCGCCCGCGCCGCCGGGCTGTCCCTTGCGCAGCAGCCAGATCGCGACCGCCAGAATGATAAGCAGAAAAAGCAGGCCGAGGATGGATATGCTCTCGCCGGTATCCGGCAGGGGCAAGGTGCTGAGATCGATGCTTAGCGCCGCCTCGTTGTAAATCTCGGAGATGTTTTTCATTAACCGAGCATATTATGCAAAATGCGGCCGCCGGGCAGGCAAAGGGCCCAATTTCGCCTGCATCCAATGGCGCTATTCGGGGATACCAAAAGCCCCCTGTGCTGATTTCTTATACCGCCATACTTTAGTATGCGGATAGCGAACAGGCTCTTGGCCGCGTTTATCGCTTGCTCTTTAGCGGCGCAGCCCGCGCTGGCTCAAGTCAAGGTTGTCGGCGTAAAGGCTGTTGCTCCGAATGTCTCCGCAGCCGCCGGTGCCGCAGGGGTTAAGGCGCTCGCACCGCTGAGTTTTACCCCGACATCTCTGCAGCTGAACTCCGCGGTTCTGCCCAGCGTCGAAAATCTTCAGCTCCAGCCGTCAAGTCAGCTCAAGCAGCTCTCGCAGCCCGCTGCCGTCGTCGGGCCCTCCGCATCGGCGGTCAAAGAGACCGCGCCGGCCAAGACCGTTTTTCAGAAGAAGCTTAATGCCATCGGCAAAGCGGTCGAAGACGCCGGCCGCGGCGCGGAGAATAAATCCGCCGAAGGCGGCAAGCTCGCCGCGGACAAGCAGTTCCATGCTCTGGGTATCAGCGCCGGCGAAGAGGACTTCGCCCAGCTCTTCGAGGAGAGCCTCTCGGCTTGGGAAAAGGGCGCGCTCAAGCCCGCCGCCGGCGGCAGTACCGCCAAAGAGCTCCTGGCCGAAGATACGCCGCATTTTACCGGCGAGCAGCTGCAGCATATCCGGCAAGCCAGCCGCGCCATGGAAGCCGCGGTGACCAAGGCGGCCGCGCAGCTTTTGCCGGGAGCCGGTATCCGGGCGGTGTCGCGCGGTTCGAGCGCGCGCCTCACGCAGGACGACACGCGGGTGGACTACGACATCATGGCGGCGCTGCCCGCCGACTGGTCCGCCGACAAGGTTCACAGCTTTATGCAGGAGCGCCGCAAGGACTTGAGCGCCGCCTTGGAGAGCGCGATCCGCGAGGAGGCCGCGGCGCTGTTTCCCGGGCAGGATATCGAGGTGGAGGCCGGCTCTTATGTCCAGCTGTCCGATCCGGTGACGCATTCTCCCGATAAGGGCGTCTATATGCTGCCGGTTAAAGTGCTCAGCGCCGAGGGGAAGGTCCTGCTCGACGCCGACGTAACCTTTACCAATCTGGCGAAGTACACCAACGACTATCCCGGCTACTTCGCGGCGCAGCTGGAGCAGGTGGCGCAGCTGGGCGGCCAGGGGGCGGTCGATGAGGTGCTCGGTTCCATCCGCCTGGCCAAGCGGATGTTCAAGGAAGTCGTGGGCGCCTACAAGGTCTGGCGCGGCGGCCCCAGCGGCGTCGGCGTCGAGCAAATGATCATGCAGTCGGGCCGCGTCGAGAGCGCCGACAAGGGACAGACCGTGCTCGAGCCCGGCGACTTCGACAAGTTCATGGATCGCATCAACGATATCGCTTTCGACCAGGACGGCCGCTACCGCGGCCTCAAACAGGCGGCGCGATTGTGGAGCGTCTTCAACCCTTTCCGCGAGCCGGTCAATTTTCTGACCCACCTCAGCGACAAGGCCTGGCGGCGCCTGGCCGACGCGGCGCGCAATTACCGCATGGCCAAGGTCGCGGGCCGCCCCGTTTCCTTCAAAGAGCTGGGCTACCGCCGGCCGGATCCGCAGGCGGCGTTGGCCGCTTCCAAGCCGGCCGAATTGCCGGTGCGCGAGACAACGACTTTAGCCTTCGGCTTCACGTCCGCGCAGGAGAAGATCAATATGCAGCGGGCGGTGCGCGAGGCGGTGCGCGCGCTGCCCGAATCCAAAGAGAAGATCGCGGCGGCGACGCTGACCGGCGGCCGGGCCAACAAGACCAATTCCTACCAGCTGTCGCTGGTGGTCGAGGGCGGCGCCGGCATGGAGATCACCCAGCTGCTGCGCGACCAGCTGAGCTTCAGCGACCGCTCAGTCGAATACGAGGGAGAGGCCGCGGTGCGGAAGAACCGCGATCTGCTCGTCTTCTTCCGCGCCCAGGGCAAGTCGTACCAGCCAAAAACTCTCGACCTGGTGCAGAAGGCCGCCAAGCGGCTGGCCCGGCACTTCAAGAGCAGGGGGAGCGTCACGGTCGGCCAGCGCCCCGGTCCGGGCGGGGAGTTTATGGCGGTGGTTAAGCTCGAGCCGAACGCCGAGGCGGCGGCGGTCGGCAAAGAGATTCAGGAGTTCTTCCGCACGGCGGGCGGCGGCATGCGCCTGACCGGGGTTTCGTTGCCGGCCGGTGTTCCCACCTCCCAGGCCCGGGCTCCCAAGGAAGACGCCGGCGAGGAGAGCGCCGGCAAGGGGAGCGCCGGCAGAGAGAGCGCCGGCGGGGTCACGCTTGAGATGCTGGAAAAGTTTACCACCCACGGCCCCAAGCCTTCCCGGCGCGGCGACGCCTATCTTTACGCCCAGGGCGCCAAGGTCCTGCCGGCGGGTTTCGAAGCCGCCTGGGCGAACCGGCCGGAGGCCGGGTCCGGCGGCGGCGACACAATACAGCGCAGCCTGCTGCTGCGGCGGGGCGGCAAGACTTACGTCCTCGTGCCCACCATCCGGAGCGACGGCGAGCCGGGAATGAAGCCCGCCAATGTCTCTCCCGAATTGGCCGCGGGAATTATCACCGATACTCTGGTTGAGGCCGAGCTAAGGGACGGCCAAGTCGTTTCGGTTAAGCCGATCGGCTCTTATGCCATGGACATGATGATCGGGCGGGCGAGAAAGAATAACGGCCGGTGGATGCTCGATGCCTTGCTGCGCGACGGCAAGAATCCCAAGACGCTTTACGGCCGCATGCCGCTGGCCGGCGCTGAGAACCTTAAGGAAGGCGAGATCGTGCAGGCCTTCATCAAGCCCGACGGCCGCGGCTACTCCGCCGAGGCCATGCTCGACCTCGGAGCGGAGCTCACTCCCGAGATCGTCGCCCGCGAGATCGCTCTGCGCCATGGCGCGCGCGGCTACTTCGAGAAAGCCGTGATCGAGCAGGCCGAGAAGGCGGGGGCGAGCGGGAAAGCGCCGCCCAAGTTCCGGGATTTGCGCGAGTTCGCTTTCGTCACCGTCGACCCCATCGGCGCCGGCGATCTAGACGACGCCTTCTATGTCGAGAAGCATGCCGACGGCGGCTATACCTGGTACCTGGCGACCGCCGACGTCGACCAGTTCGTGCCGCCGGGAACGCCGGCCTTCCGCACCGCCGCCCGCATCGGCAATACCTTCTACTCCATCGACAAGGACGGGGTGCCGGAATATCCCATGAATCATCCCGTGGTCTCGAAGTATGCGGCCAGCCTGCTGGCCGGCAAGGACAGCCTGGCGATGATTACCCGCATGCGCTTCGGTCCGAACGGCGAGTTCCTCAAGGACGAGTCCGAAGTCTTCCTCGGCGAGGTGCGGGTGCAGGGACGCTACACCTATGAGCAGGTCGTGGATTTATGGCAGGACCGCGCCGGTCACGGTATCGAGCATGTCGAGCAGATCACCCTGGCCCGCGAGCTGGCCTCCAAGCTCGACGCCAGCGACGCTCAGCGCGGCAAGCTGGCCTTGCGCTTCCAGCAGGTCGCGCACAGCCCGCAGGCGGACGGCACCTGGCGGAGCGCGGTCGTGGAGGAGGACCCGCACCTAACCGAGTCGCACAAGCTCATCGAGGAGCTCAAGGTCTACGGCAACCGCGCCATCGCCAAACTTCTTGAACGCATCACCGCGGAATACGGCGTCCCGCATATCAGCCGCGTCCATCCGCAGCAGGAGGAGGCGATCAACCGCAAGCTGCGCAAGAATATCCAGAAGCTTGGACTGCGCTGGGAGAAGGACGAAAACCTGTGGGACTTCCTGCGCGGCCTGCAGGAGCGCGCGGACCTGACCGACGAGGGGCGCGAGGTCGCGCAGATGCTTGCTTTGATGACGCGGCGCACCGCGCAGTACGAGATCAAGGATGCTGACGGCCATGAGGGGCTGGCGCTGGAGGCCGGCATGTACGACCACCCCTCGACGCCCATCCGGCGCTTCGCCGATATGTATAACCGGGCGATTCTGGAAGCCTACCTTGAGGGCCGCGACCCGCGCGAGCACTACGCCGCGGTGCAGAAGGACCTGACCGATATGGGCTTTCGCGGGCTGGAAGAGTATATGCTCCACCTCAACGGCCGCGAGGCGGCGTCCAAGCTGATGGACCGCGAGGTCGACGAGTTTATGTCGATCTACGAGCTGGCCAAGCCCGAGCACCAGGGCAAAACCTACCGCGCCTATGTGAAGATCTTCCGCGACGGCCGCAACCCGCTGGCGGTGCTGCAGCTGCGCGACCTGCCGGTCAGCATCACGCTGAAAGGCGACGAGGTCGGCGACTGGAAGCTGCTCGACGAGCTGGAGCTGACCATCCACGGCGCCGATCCTGAGCGCGCCAAGGTCGACGCCTCGGTGCGCAAGCTCGGCCGCCTGCCGGCGCTTAAGTAGCGGGTTCCTATCTGTCCCAATTCATGCTGGGCCCAATTACCTCGCCGCTCTAGTCTGTTCGGCTCTAGGACGCTGCGGAGGCCCGGTGCTGCCATGATCGTACGCTATGAATAACATTATCGTCGTTATCGCGATGGCCGGCTCCTTGAATATCTGAGCCGGGAGCCCGACGTCTTCGCCGTGCGCGCGGCATATTAACCGCGGGCCAAAGTTTGTACAATCCTCGCACGCATCCGCCGTATTTCCCTGTTTGAGGAGAAGATATGAAAACGATCCTGTCCCCTATTGCCGTTCTGCTGGCCGCCGCTCTATGCATCCCCGCGGGGGCCGCCGAGAAACTCACCGCACGCCAGATCATGCAGAAGCAGAAGGATCTGCATAAGACGACGAGCGAGATCGAGTTCCAGAAGATGATGCTCATCGACCGCAAGGGGGACAAGGAGCTGCGCGAACTGCGCCGCTACAACCTCGAGACCGGCAAGGACCTCTATAAATATCTCCTCGTCTTCCTCTCGCCCAAGGATATCCGGGGGACCTCGCTTTTGACCTGGCAGAAGGAGGGCGGCGAGGACGACCAGTGGATCTACATGCCGGCCTTGGGGCGCAAGCTCAAGCGCATGGCCAAGGGCAGCAAGAAGGGCTACTTCATGGGCACCGACTTCACCTACGCCGACCTGTCGCCGGAGCCGCTTGACGACAATACCTACAAGCTTATCGGCGAAGAGAAGCTCGAGGGCCAGGAGGTCTGGATCATCGAGTCAACGCCCGTCCCGGCGAAGCTGCAGGCAAGCGCCTATTCCAAAAAAGTGCTGCGCGTGCGCAAGGACATCTTCTTTACCGTCCAGATCGAGTTCTACAACCCGCGCGGCAAGCATATCAAGACCCAGACCATGTCCGGCATCAAGCAGATCCAGGGCACGATCCACCGCGCCGACAAGGCCCTGATGGACCATCTCCAGCGCGAGCACAAGACGGTCATGATGGTCACCGAGCGCGAGCTCAACGCCAAGGTCGATCCGGAGATCTTCAGCGAGCGCTCGGTGCTCAAGGAAGAGACGCTCGGAAACTAGTCCAGGGCGACCGTCGAGCCGGTTAAAGGAGCGCGAGCATGAAGAAAATCATCAGCTTTGTTATGCGGCAGCCGAAGTCCGTCTTTATCGGCCTGCTCGCCGTCTCCTTGGCCGCGGCTACCCAGCTGCCCAAGCTGACGATCAACGTCGGCGCCGACGGACTGATGGTGTCGGACGACCCGAACCGGGCCTTCTATGAGGAGACCCAGAGCAATTTCGGCTCCGACAATATCACGGTGATCTTCGTTGAGGACAAGGACCTCTTCACCCCCGAGAAGCTCGCGGCCGTGCAGTCGGTCGCCGGCGCGCTCGAGGACGTCGAGGGCGTCATCAAGGTCGACAGCCTGTTCACGCTCAAGAACTTCAAGCATTCGGAGGGCGGGCTGGAATCGACGCCGTTCTTCGAGGAGGTGCCCGATTCCGAGGAGGCGATCGAGGAGTTGCGGCTCGACGCCCTGCGCAACCCGCTGATCGCCCGCAATGTCATCTCGGCCGACGGCACCGCGATGGCGATCAACGTCTATGTCCGCAACGACGCGGGAGTGAAGGACTTCGACGCCAAGCTCTCCGGCGACATCGAGCAGGCGATCGCGCCGCTCCGGGAGCAGGTGGGCAAGGTGTTTCAGATGGGCATGCCGTTCACCCGCGACGAGCTCAGCGGGGCCATCATCAACGACCAGAAGCTGATCACGCCGCTGGCGGTCGGCGCCTTGATCGTCGCCTTGGCCCTGGGGCTGGGGACGTTCAACGGAGCCATCGTGCCGATGCTGACCGCGGGCCTGAGCATCCTGTGGACGCTGGGCTTTATGGGGCTGGTGGGCCTGCCGATCAACATGCTGACCGGGATCGTGCCGGCGCTGATCATCGTCATCGGCTCGACCGAGGATATCCACCTGCTCAGCGAATACGCGGAAGGCGTCGCCGAGGGGCTCGACCGGCCCAACGCCATCATGTACATGGCCGGCAAGCTCGGCCTGGCCATCTTCCTGACCTTCATCACCACCTATCTCGGCTTCTTCTCGGTCGCGCTCAATAAAATCCTGATCCTCAAGCAGTTCGGCGCCGTGGCTTCCAGCGGCCTGCTGTTCAACTTCATGATCACTATCACCGTGGTCCCGCTCTACCTGGGGGTCTTTGGCAAGAGCGGCACCGAAAAGAAGGAGGTCGAGAAGGAAGGCGAAAAGAAGGAGGAGGGCGGATCGGTCTTCGCCAAGAGCGCCGACATCCTGCTCGAGATTATCCGCCGCAACCGGACCGGGGTGCTGGTCGGGGCCGCCGTGATCAGCGTGGTGATCGGCGCCGGGGCCTTCAAGGTGAGGGTCAATAACAACTCGCTCGGATACTTCAAGGAAGACTCCCAGGTGCGGGTGCGCGCCAATACGCTCGCGGAACGCCTCACCGGCATGCAGTCGTTCTATGTCGTCCTCAAGACCGAGAACGGGGAGGCCTTCAAGGATCCGCAGCTCCTGGCGGAGATCAAGAAGGTGCAGGACTTCATCAAGCAGATGAAGCTCTTCGACGCCAGCTTCTCTTTGGTCGACCTGCTGTCCTTGATCAACCGCGAGATGAACAGCGGCGGGGAAGAGCACTCCCGCATTCCGGCCTCGACCGAGCTGATCAACCAGTATCTCGCGGTCTTCTTGAGCAGCGACGATACGGGGCAGTACGTGACTGCGGACTACTCCACGGCCAATATCCTGGTGCGCCACCATCTGTCCGCCTCCTACGATCTGACCGCGGCGCTCAAGCGGCTCAAGGAGTTCACCGACACGCTGGACAAGCGGATCGAGGTCCGCGTTACCGGCGAGGAGATTCTCACCAACACCGCCGCCGACTCGATGGCCTCCGGCCAGGCCAAATCCCTGTCGAGCCTGATTCTGATCATCTTTGTGATGATCTCGATCGTGTTTCTCAACGCCAAGGCGGGACTGCTGTCGCTGATCCCGAACGTGATCCCCATCTGTGTCCTGTTCGGCCTGATGGGCTATCTCAATATCCCGCTGGACGTCGGGACGGCCATGATCGCGGTCATCGCCATCGGCATCGCCATGGACGACACCGTGCACTTCATGGTGCGCTACAACAAGGAAGTGCGGGCGACGGCCGACGAGAAGACCGCCCTGGAGAATACCGTGCGGGCCGAGGTCACGCCGGTGATCTCGACCTCGATCGCGCTGGCACTGGGCTTCGGCGTCCTCATGGCCTCGAGCTTTGTGCCGATCATATACTTCGGGGCGCTGACGGCGCTGATGATGGTGGTCGCCCTGCTCTCGGATCTGCTGGTCACGCCGATGCTGCTGACCACGGTGCGCTTCGTCACGCTGTGGGACATGGTGGCCTGCCAGGTCGGCAAGAAGGTCATCAGCAAGTGCCCGTTGTTCAAGGACATGCGCACCTGGCAGATCAAGCAGATCATCCTGATGTCCAAGGTCCGCGAGGTCCCGAGCGGCGAGACCTTCATCAAGCAGGGCGCCATGGGCCATGAGATGTTCGTCGTCCTCGAGGGGCACGCCAAGGCCGAGAAGGTCGCCGCGGACGGCAAGCGCCGCCTGCTGGGCGCCGTCGGCGAAGGCGACGTTATCGGCGAGATCGCCTTGGTCTCCAAGGAGGAGCGCATGGCCGATGTCGTCGCCGAGTCGGATATGCGGCTGCTGGTGCTCGAGTGGAAGGCGCTCGAGCAGTTGGGCCGCTACCTGCCGATGATCTCGACGCGGCTGTTCCTCAATATCTCGCGCATCATCGGCAAGCGCTTGGCGGCGGCGAAATGACGGCGGCGCGGCTGCTTCTGGCAGCGGCACTCCTGGCGGCTGCGGCGCCCGGCGCCCGGGCGCAGGACGACGTCGACGACATCTTTGCCGAAATGGCGGCCGGCACGCAGCAGCAGGCCGAGAAGCCCGCCGGCGGCCTGTGGGCCAGGATGCGCAAAGGCTTCGAAGCCACGGCCCGGCTGCGCACGCAGAGCTTCCTCTACGACAACCGGGGCGACGACCGCGATTCCACCCACAACTTCTTCGAGACCGGGGTCGATTGGAAGTACAAGTTCAGCGGCGCCGGCAACATCTTTTTCACCCAGGGCTGGATCGCGGGCGGCAACGCCCCCGACACCTACGGCCAGATCGTCAACTCGCCGCGGGACCTCAAGCGGACGCGCAACATCATCGAGCTCGCGGAGCTTTACTACACGCGCGAGCTTCCGGGGGTCGACGTCACGGTGGGCAAGCGAATCGTGGAGATGGGCCTCGGCAACCTCTACTCGCCCTCCGACCGGCTGACGCCGCAGGACCTCAACGACCCGACCGACGGCAAGAAGCTGGGGCTGTGGCAGGCCGGCGCCGACGCCTGGATCAAAGGCGTTCTGCTGGGCGTGAAGGTGCTGCCGATGTTCCAGCCCAGCAAGTTTCCCAGCCGGCAGACCCGCTGGGCCGGTCCCGAAAGCGGCGGCTCCGGCGGCGCCGTGGACTTCAACTACTTTTCGAACTCCGGGGTGACGATCGAGGACCGCTACCCGCGCGCCGTCACCTGGCGCAATACCGGCGTCAGCGGCAAGACCAAGACCACGTTTCGCGGCTGGGATGTCTTCGCGGCCGGCTACTATGGGCCCTCGCCGCACAGCGTGCTTACGCGCCGCTCGTATACCGCGCTTGAGCTGCTGCTTGACCCGGCTCTCGCCAGCCGCTACCGCAAGGTTAACGAGCCGGTGGTCCATATCAGCGGCGGCTTCGCGACCACCTACAAGAAGCTCGAGGTCCACGGCGAGACGCTGTCGCAGACCAGCCCCGAGAGATACGACGACGACTTCGTCAATACCGTCTTCGGCTTCTCCTTTCCGTTCGACGAGTTCGGCGAGGACTTCCCGTTGGAGAAGATCACCGTCCACGGCGATTTCGCGTGGGAGAACCTGACGGCGCCGGCCGGGCACCCGGAGTCGATCCAGAGCTCGCGCGCCGGGCGGGCGGCGCAGGAGACCTGGATGGGCTTGCTCGAGTTCCAGTTTTCGGACGACCTGAAGCTTGGAACCGGCGTCACCTATGAGAACAACGACGCCGGCCATACCGAAATCTTCGGCGGCGAGTACCGTATCATGTCGGGGCTGGTGTTCAAGGCGGCGCTCGAGCTGTTCAACGGGCCGTCCTCCAGCAACCTCGGCCGCTGGGACGCCGCCGACCGCATCACCACGACGCTGGAATATTCCTTCTAGGACGCGCCGCCGCCCGCGCGATTTTGCCATGAAGCCCGCCGCCGCGAAACCCAGGAGCGTTTCCATGCTGATTCCGACAATTATTTTCTTTATCCTTGCGGTCGTGCTGCTCTATTACGGGCATGCCCGCGGCCAAGGCGAGCATATCGTCGGACTCAAGGCCGCGGCGCAGCTGCTGTGGCAGATTATCCCGCTGCTGCTATGCGCCTTCATCGTCGCCGGCATGGTGCAGACCATGCTGCCGCACGACAAGGTCGCGCACTGGGTCGGGCAGGACTCCGGGCTGCGCGGCATCATGATCGGCGCCTGCGCCGGTGCGCTGACGCCGGGCGGACCCTTCGTCAGCATGCCGCTGGCCGCCGGCTTCTATCATTCGGGGGCCAGCGCGGGAACGGTCGTCGCCTATTTGACCGGGTGGTCGGTATGGGGGCTGACGCGCATCCCGCTCGAGGTCGCCATCCTGGGCTGGCGCCTGGCCTTGATCCGCATGGCGAGCTGCCTGCTGCTGCCGCCGCTGGCCGGCGGCATCGCCTACGTGCTGTTCCGGCGCTTTTAGGGGTGTGCGGACGGCGCCGCGGCCGCCTAAAATCGGCGCCGATCGGCCGCGGCGGATTTGCCCGATAAGCTCTATCGTTGATATGCTCAGGGTATGGGATTGCTGGCGATCATTGCGGGCAGCGCGGCCGCCTTCGGCGTCTTCATGTACGTCATCCCCGCTCTCCGGCGCCGGGTGCGCGCCAACGACTTCGAGAAGTCGCTCGTCCGCGTCAGCTTCAACCGGGAGGAGCCGACCGCAGAGCTGCTTAATTCCTTTCACGGCCTCGATCTCTTCGCGGCCGGCGACGCTAAAAAGATTCTGCACCTCGCTCGGGGCGAGCGCCGGGGCGTCCAGATGCTGCTGTTTGATCTCGATTTCTGGCAATCCAGTCTCCATCGCGGCGCCCGCCACTCCATCGTCACCGTGGCGGCGTTCCAGACCGAGTTCGCCGGCCTGCCCATGATCCACGCCCGGCCGCGCAACTACGTCTTCGACCAATGGGACTCGGAATTCCTGGACTTCCCGGAGGACGAGGACTTCGAGAAAGCCTACCTGGTCAGCAGCGAGCAGGGCGCGATCCGCGAGTTCTTCAACCGCCGGGTGCGGGCGCACCTGCGCCGGTCGTCGACCCTTGTGCTGCAGGCTCGCGGCGAATGGGTCATTCTGTTTCGCAACGACGTCACCATCCCGCCCAATAAAGTGGCGCATTTTCTGGACCAGGCCGCGCTGATCTTCAGCGCCGTCGCTTGATGGAGAATCTCTTCGGCGCGCAGGCCGCCAACGTCATCCAGTTCCTCAAGTACGCCGTCGCCGGCGGCGTGGCCACGGTCACGCACATCTTCTTCTTCCACCTATGCGCCTGGAAGGTGCTGCCCGCCCTGCAGGATAAGGATTGGGCGGTCAGGTTTTTCCAGCTGCCGCCGGCCGCTCTTACCGACTCGGTGCGCGCGCGCAATTCCATGATCGACAACTTTCTGGCCTTCATGGTCGCCAACATGGTCGCCTACCTCATCAACGCCTATTGGGTATTCGAGGCGGGCCGGCATCATTTTCTGGTTGAGCTCGCCCTGTTCTATGCCGTATCCGGCATCGCCATGGTTATCGGCACCGGGATGATGGGCTTCCTGATCAAGCGTTTCGGCATGCTTACGACCTATGCCTTCTGCGCCAATATCGTATCCGCTCTTTTGATAAACTACGCGGCAAGGAAGTTCTTTATTTTCAAAGGGTAGCGCCGGGGGGCGTTATGATGAATAATCGACTTTTTTCAATAGTTTTCCTGACGGGAATATTGGGGCTGGCGCCGGGTCTGCGGGACGCGGCGGCGCAGGCCAAGCGCCCGCATGTCGACGACTATATCGAGGCCGCCCTGGTCAAAGACGGCGGTTTCGACGAGGCCGAACGCGGCAAGCTGATGGCGGCTCTGCGCAAGAGCTTCGCCGGCTATGCCACGCAGATCGTCAAGCCGGAGAAGCCCGACGCGGCCAAGGTCGCCCTGCGCATGATCGTCGAGGGCCATTTTGACGGGGCTTCCTATGAACGCATGGCCGATGTCGCCTTCGCCGCCTTCCAGGCCGTCAACCGCGGCGCTCCCGCCGACGTGGCCGAGGGGATCGGCCTCTACGGCTACCGCAAGAAGCTCCCGGCGGACAAGATCAGCGACTGGTGCAACGGCTACCACCATATGGTGCAGCGCGGCGTCGAGCCGGTGGTCGCCGCCGACCTGGTGCGCAATGCCATGGAGAACGACTGGGAAGCGCCGCTGTTTAACGCTTTCAAATGGGCCTTGGCCGAAAGCGCCAAGCTGAAGTTCGACGGCAAGGACTATGCCGCCTATCTGTTCGGGCATTACCTGAAAGGCGGGCGCAATCCCGGCGAACTGACGCGGGAAGCCCGCATCTACTTCGGCAAGCTCCAGAAAACCGGCGGCAAGCCGGACCTCCCGCCGTATGAGGGAATCTTCAGCCGCAAGCCGCCGCCCTCCATCCTTTACGACGTGCTCAACAAGCGCATCAACGCCCAGGTCGACGCGCCGGAGACCGCACCGGAGCCGGCCGCGGTGGAGCCTGAGCCGGCCGCGGCCCCCGAGGCCAAAGAAGAGGTGAAGACGGAGGCCAAGACCGAGAACGAGCCCGACCCGATGGGCGAGCTCAAGAAATGGCTGCTGGCCAAGCTCGAACGCTGGCCGGTGATTGAGGAGAAGGTTAAGCCCTATCTCGAGGAGCCGGCCAAGGAGCAGCCGGAAGAGGGAGCGGGCGCGGCCCAGGTCGCGGGAGAAGAGACCGCCGAACCGGCGGCCGAAGAGCCGGCCGCGCCGGCGGCTGAGGAGAAAAAGGCCGAACCCGCGGCCGTCGTCAAAACATTCAAGCCCAAAACCCAGCAGCAGGCCAAGCTCGAGGATGTCGGCCTGATCATGAACATGCTGTGGCCGAACCTCGAGAAGTCGGTCAAGTCCTATCTCGGTACGCCCTATGTATGGGGCGGTACGACCCGTAAGGGCATCGACTGCTCGGCCTTGATGCAGAACAGCTATCTCGACAATCGCATCGGCATCCCGCGCGTGAGCAAGCAGCAGTGGATGGTGGGCGATCCCATCCCCAAGGCCAAGCTCCAGGAGGGGGACCTGGTTTTCTTCAATACCTTGGGCGTCGGGGTGTCGCATGTGGGCATGGTGGTCTCCGCCAAGCCGACCAAGGTCATTCACGCTTCCTCGTCGCGCGGCGTGGTGATCGATCCGCTCGATACGCGCTACTTCGCGCCCCGCTATCTGGGCGCGCGCCGGGTGATCAACTAGCGCGATGCCGGCGATCAAGCCGCCCGAACTGGATATCCCGGCGCACTGCGAGCCGATTGATCCGTTCGCCGGCTTTACCGCCGCCCGCAGCTTCATCTCGCGCAACGCCGACGACGACCGCCTCTCCATCCGCTACTTCCGCGATCGCCGCGACGGCGCCATGACGTCCTGGGCCTGGTTCGGTCCCGGGGCCGAAGGCGCGCCCGGCCGCATCCACGGCGGCAGCGTGTCGGCCATCCTCGATGAGGCCCTGGGCGCCGCGGTGTGGACCGCCGGCATTCCGGTGGTGACCGTGAAGCTTACGGTCAAGTACCGCCGGCCGCTCAATGTGGGGACGCTGTGCACCATCGCGCCCGTGATCGTCCGCCAGAGCGGCAAGCGCGTGCGCGTCATCGGGACGCTTAATGAGGAAGGCAACGGCGTTATCGCCGAGGCCGAGGCGGTCTACTACCGGCTGTCGGATGCGGAAATTCCCCAGGAGGCGGTCCGGATCATGCGCGAGCGGCGGGGAGAGGCTTAGGCGGCGGGAAGGCCGAGCTTCTTCATTACTTCCAGGCGGAAGTCGATGATCACGCGCACGTAGAACTCGTAGTGGTTGTAGGCCCAGATGGCTTTCCAGATGCTCGATCCCCGCGCGAAGTCGGTATCCCCGGGCCGGTAGCCGTTCCTTATCAGGTAGTTGGCGATCGAGCCCAGAACGTCGGACCATTCGTCATGGCGGCGCACCCCGTCGCCGTCGTAGTCGACGGCGTAGTGATTGAAGCTTGAGGGGATGAACTGGCCGAAGCCGAAGGCTCCCGCATAGGAACCCATGATCGACTGCGGCTCGACCTTGTCGCGCCAGCAGTACATCAGGTACTCGGCCAATTCGCGCGCCGCCCATGCCGAACGCCGCGGCACCTTATGCGCCGTCGTATAGAGGGCGTTGAAGACGGTGTATTTTCCCGTATAGCTGCCGAAGTAGGTCTCCACTCCCGGAAAGGCGACGAGCAGGAACTCATCGACGTCGTAATGCGCGGCGACGTTTTTAATAAGGTCCTTGTTTTCGCGGTAGAACTTTTCGCCTTTCTCGATGCGGTGCGGCTTGATGAAGATGCCGCGGTAGTCTTCATAGGTTCGCTCGGGCCGCGGCACTTCGGGGCGCTGCGGCGGGTCCCAGCGGCGGACCACTTCGGGAATGATCATGACCTGCGGATCGGCGAAGGCGCCGCGGATGAAATCAATGGGGACGCCCGAGCCTTCAAGATGCTTGAGGACCGCGGTATAGACCGGGTCGACCGAGCGGTTGTGCAGCCGCGATGTTCGCTTTATGTCGAGGAAATCGCGGCGGATTTCGCGCAGGTCGTTGTGGAAGACGGAGCTGCCGAAGGCGCCGCCGGCGCGGACGGGAGCGGCCGCCAAGGCGGCCAGCGCGATCGCGGCCGGTATTTTATTCCACCCCATGCGCGCGTATTATATCCCGTTGTGCCCAAATGTAATATGGGCCCTTTGGGGAAGGTCCATCCCGGGTCCTCTGCCTCATAACATCCAGGGGCGATGGGCCTATAATAAATCCAGTGGTTAAGAGTCTCGCGGTCCTCATCGCGCTGAACCTGGCGGCCTCTCCGTCGGCGGCATCCCCGGTCTTCACTCCGCTCAATATCGAGGGCGCGGCGGTAACAGGCTGGACGCCGGCGGCTCCCGACGATGATCCCAACGAGAATGTCCCGGGAGCGCCCGAGCGGGCCGGCTTCTGGGACCGCATGCAGGACAAGGCCTTCGACCAGATCTGCAAAAACATCAAGCTCAAGCAGGGGCAGAAGCTCGACCTCCCGGGCGCCGGCGCCGCCGGCGTAAGCGTCCAGCGCTACATGCAGCGCACCGCGGCCGGGACCTTCGCCCTGGTCGACCGCGCCGAAATCTCGCTCGACGCCGGCTATGGGCAGAGCATATTCGACTCGCCCAATGGCCCGGTGTCGATCAGCGTCGGCGCTTCGATCCGCGGCGAATCGGTCGTGGTGCGGCCGCTGGGCACCAAGAAGTCCTGCGACGAGCTCGGCCGCCTGGCGAACCTCTTCGATATCAAGACCGCCGTCCCGCTCTCGCCCGAGCGCATCTCCCGGATGGAGATCGGCGAGATCTGGAAGCTGCCGCTCACTTTGCATATCGGCGCGGGGATCGGCACCGGCCTGCGCTTCGATGAGGTCCCGGTCGCGATATCGCTGGGCCGCGGCAAGTCGACGCGCGCCTCGGTCACCCTTTACCGCATGGCCGAGGATCAGCTGCGCTTCCGCCTGCGCGTCGACAAGATGGACATCCGCGATAAGGGCGGCGACATCGTCTACTCGGTCCCCGGGGCCCTGCTCGGCTTTCCCGAGACCGAGACCGTCGTCCTTGAGCAGCTGGTGCGCCTGGTCAACCGGCAAATCGCCAAGACCATATCGCGCTACCTGACCGCCCGCGTCGGCCTGCACTTCGGCAAGCGCCAGGGGCGGCAGCTGATGATCGAGTTCGTTCTCGACCCCAATGACGCCGAGTCCATGGCGGCCCTGCGCCAGCTTATGCGCGGCGACCTCAACGCCCTGTCGGTGCTCCAGGAACTGCTGCGCCGCGCCAGCCGGGTCTTTGATAAGGACCAGGACGCCCGCCAGGAGGCGGGGGAGCTGCGCGACCGCCATGCCGGCGAGCTCGGCAAAGACGCGAGCTTCGTCGGCGCCGACGACTATACCCGCGACAGCTCGCGCTTCGGCTTCAAGATCCCGATCCTCGTCGACTACGACCGAATCAACGGGCGCGAGCGCGACCGCATCGTTATCGTCGATGAGAAAGGCGGGCAGTTCGACGTGCATAAGGCCGATAAGCGCAATGAGACGGGGCTTATCGACGTGCCGTTTTTGGGCGAGCTGCATAAGCACAACAAGCAGCGCACCGCCCAGGTCATCACCTACCGTGACGCCGCGGGCAAGGTCTCGGAGCCGGTCGCCGTCTTCGTGCGCCAGGAGGGCTTCCTGCGCTCGAACTCGACGACGGCCCGCAATATGGTGGTCGAGGCCGATGCGATCATGCGCCTGGCCGGGACGCGCGGCGAGGGGGAAAACGCGGAAACCTCGCTGCCGGTCGACGAACTGTTTCCCCAGGAAGAGCTCTACCTGCCCGAGCGCGGCGGCGGTCCGCGCAGCGGCGACCATGGGGGCCCGCAGGCCAAGAGCTATCATCGCGGCATCAGCGCCTTTACTCTGGTTTTCAGCCAAAAGGCGATCAAGGACATCCTGGCCGCCTCGGTCGAGACGGTCTATAAATCCTTTATCCGTACTTTGCAGGATTGGGAGCGGCGGCTCATCGCCAAGGTTATGCCGGTCGCCGCGCTGCGCGCCGACGGCGCCCTCGACTATAAGACGCACGACGCCCTTAAGGCCCTCGGCCATTGGAGCTGGCATGACGAGGAAGCGCGCGACGACATGAACACTCTCTCCAGCCTCGCCCACAAGGCGGCGATGATCTGCCGCGATCTGGCGGCGGTGCGCCAGGCCAAGACCGCCGAGGAGCGGGCCGAGAAGTTTCTGGCGGTGCTGGCCGGCGACGGGAAAAGCAAGCTCGCCTACGAGGCCATCCTCAAGGTCCTCGTCCAAATGGTGGACCCCGCCGACATGGCCGGCGAGTTCTTCATCAACGTCGAGAAGAAGCGGAAGGACGAAAAAGACGTCGCGACCCGTCTGGTCCTAAACGACAAGCTCGACAACGGCGGCATCATCGCCGGCGCCAGCCGCAACCGCGCCCGCTTCGCCGAGCCCTCGGTTCTTACCGACTAAGGCATGAGCAAAACGATGCGCAGCCGCTGCGCCTGGGCGGAAGGCGTGGGCGATTTCTACGTGCAGTATCACGACGCCGAATGGGGCGTGCCGGTGCACCGCGACCGCAAGCACTTCGAGTTCCTGATCCTGGAAGGCGCCCAGGCGGGACTGAGCTGGGCCACCATCCTCAAGCGCCGGGAAGGCTACCGCAAGGCTTTCGCGGACTTCGACCCGGTCAAGGTCGCGCGCTATACTCCCCAGAAGCTGGCCAAGCTGCTGCTGGATCCCGGCATTATCCGCAACCGTTTGAAGGTGCATGCCGCGGTGACCAATGCCAGGGCTTTCCTCGCGGTGCAAAAGGAGTTCGGCTCTTTCAATAAGTACGTTTGGCGCTTCGTCGGCGGCGAGCCGCTCGTTAACCGCCGCCGCACCATGAAGGATATCCCCGCCGTCAGCCGCCAGTCCGACGCCCTCAGCGCGGATTTGCAGAAGCGGGGCTTCAAGTTCGTGGGCAGCACCATTATCTACGCCCATATGCAGGCGACGGGCATGGTCAACGACCACGTGATGAGCTGCTTCCGCTATAAAGCCTGTTCGTCCAGGCGCAGGTCCAGCATCTTATCGTCGTCGAAGACGAAGTAGCCCTTGAAGGTTCTGCGGGCCAGCAGCAGGGGCAGCCAGTGGGCGTCATCCGCCCACATCTCGCCGTAGGGAATCCCGTCGACCGGCTGCCAGAAGGGCGCGGCTTCGTCGGTCTCCTTAAGCTCCCCGGTATACGAGTCGGCGCGAAAGGCGGTGCATAAAAGCTTATAGCCGTCCAGGAAGTGGAAATAGAGCTCGCCCGCCTTGAAGAGCCCGCCGGGCGTGATGCCGATCTCCTCCTGGCATTCGCGTACCGCGCATTGCGCGACGCTTTCGCCGGGATCGACGCGGCCGCCCGGGCCGTTGATCTTGCCGGCGCCCAGGCCGCGCTTCTTGCGGATGAGAAGGATCTCGCCGCCGCGGACCACGAAGCATAAAGTCGCCGTCTCGCCCGGCTTCCAGGCCGTCCAGTCGATCTCGTCGACCTTCATGGCGTCAGTGGACGGTCGTTTCGTCCCAGCCTTCCAGGTTTTCGGGCGGAGGGGAGGACCAGGCCAGCGCCGTGATGATCACAATAAACAGCGGCGCCGTCACCGCGGTAAACCACGGCGGGATCAGCTCGCCGACCGCCAGCCGCGCCATGAACTCCTCCATCGACTGCGGGTCGGCGGGATGGATGAAGAGCTTGCACAGCCAGACGCCGGTGATGAAGTAGAACAGCAGCAGGTAGTCCCGGCGCAGGCGGGCGCATACCGCCGCCCGCCAGCGGAGCAGCAGCCGCGGCTTGCGCAGGTCGGCCGCCAGCTCCTCGCGCCAGCTCTGATCGTCGTGCTGCTCGACCGGGTGGAGCTGCTGGGCGAAGTAATTGGTCTCCATGAGACGCAGGCGCCAGCGGCTGTGGTGCAGGTGCCGGTAGCGCTGGGCTTCGAGCAGCAGCGAGATGGCGATTACGTTGAGGCCGAGCAGCAGGATGAAATGCGGCACGCCGGGCGCGCCGAGGCAGAAGGTCGTCAAACCCATGGTGATCAGGATGGCCCAGTTGCAGGTGATGTCGAGCCGCTGGCGCCAGACGGTCATGCGGTTCATCTCCCCGCGGTAGAGATGCGCCATCATGGTATGGGTCGAGGGATCGTCGGATATTTTCATGGCTGACTAGAGTAGCAAATGCCGGGCGGCTTAGTAGGTGTAGGTGCCGTTGCAGACGATGTCGTAGGAGCTGCCGACCAGCACCGCCGGAATCTTGGAAAAGCCGGTCGGGTCGCGCGGCTCGAGCCGGCCGTTGACCTTGAGGATCGAGGGGGGAAAAGAGATCTCCATCAGCTCGGTCAGCTGATGCGGCGGGAGCTTGGAGAACTCGACATTGAGCATATCGTCGGGTCCGCCGAACTTGGGGGCGAGAGCGATGGCCGCCGGCTTGCGGTCGATCTTCACCCAGGACATCACGCCCAGCACGCCGATCCACTGTTCCATGTACTTTTCCGGATCGGCCTTGAGCTCCGCGATGGTGACGTTCTCAAATACGGTGCGCTTGCCCTCGAGCTCGGCGAAACGTTCGCCGCAGCGCTCGCCGCTGGCGGTCACGGCGCGAGCCGCGAAGACGGCGAGCGCTTGGTCGGGTTTGCGCGTCACCCATTCGATGCGGTCGGCTTCGATACGATGGCGGTGAACGGAACGCCGCAGGCTCTTGTTCTCCTGAAAAGTTCCGCGGGCGATGAAGACATGCACCTGCAGGGGGTCTTTTTTTGTCCGCTCCTCGCCGGCTGCATTGATGTCGCGTACCAGCGCCCGCTCTTCCTGCGCCGGCTGCGGCAGGCGGACTTGGACATAGGCGCCGAGGCCCCAGCCGTTGGCCAGGGCGAATGTCAGGCCGTCGGCGGAGAGGGCCTCGTTGAGGTCGCGCGCTATTCCCATGGTCGCCACGCGCATTCCCAGGTACTCGGCCGGGTCGGCATGCAGCTTTACCAGCGGGACAAAGACATATTCCTTATCCTCCTGGAGAATTTGCCGCCGGCGGTGCAGGATTTCGACGAACTCCTCCAAAGTCGGGATATGCCGGCGCAGAAACCAGAAGTCCGAACGCTCGACCGCCCGGGCGGGAGCGGGCAGCAAGCAGGCGGTGATGAGCAATAGGCGGAGCATGCTGGTAAAAACCGTTGAGAGAGGATAACATAGAGGGGATGAGATCAGCCCTGCTTCTGGCCGGCCTGTTGGCAGCCTCCCCGGCGGCGGCCGAAAAGCCCGAATGCGTGCGCAATATCGAATGGGCGCTCAGCCAATTGCGCGCCGGCAAAGAGGTGCGGCGCGACTGGACGTTCAGCGAACGGGAAGCCAACGAGGCCCTGACCTATCTCATCCGCCGGCAGTCCAAGTTCAAGGTGAGTTCGGCGCGATTGCGCTTGACCGGCCCGCGCGAGTTCGCGGTATCCGCTAATGCCGAGGTCGGAGACTATCTATTGGGCAAGCTGGATGCCGATGCCGAGGGCCTTTTCGGCGCCGCTCTGCGCCGCCTGCTCAGGGATCAGAACAGCATCGAGGTGAAAGGCTACTTCTTCGGCGTTAAAGGCATGGGCTACTACAAGACGCGCCATGCGGCCATCAACGGCCATGGCGTTCCCGATAGCTGGATCCGCAAGCTCACCCGGCTGGTGGGCCGGCATCAGCGGCCGCCGGTGGACTTCAATCAGCTCTTCCTTCTGCCTCCGGGCATCGAAAAGATCCAAATTGCTCAGGGGACGGTCAAAGTCCGCCTGCGCAAGCCGTAATTCCATTTCACATCGGCAGGAAATTCTGCAGGGTCTCTTCTGGAGCCAAAGGATGCTCCGCAGGTAACCCGAGGTCTCATGCGGCGATATCGCTCCTGTGATATTCTCTGGTTATGAATACCAAAGCGATTCTAACGGCCTTGCTCCTCCTGGCCTCGACGGGCGCACAGACCGCGGGGGCCAGAGTCATTACCGGCGCCGTAAAGGGGAACGTCAATGCGGTCCCGGCCGCGGCCGGCGGCTCCGCCTTAAGCGGCTTTCATTCCGGCCTCAATTCCCCGGTCCTGGGCGCGGAGATCAGTCTTTTGCCGGCTTTGCCCTCACTGACCGTTCCGCAAGCGAAAACCGGCGCGCAATTCACCG
This sequence comes from Elusimicrobiota bacterium, assembly GCA_043827405.1. Classification (GTDB taxonomy): domain Bacteria; phylum Elusimicrobiota; class Elusimicrobia; order UBA1565; family UBA1565; genus JBDRPD01. The sequence goes on from JBDRPD010000003.1 coordinate 128,826, forward strand.
GCCGGATCCTGCGGGCCGCCCCGGTCCTTACGCTCAAGGCCTCGCATCTTCCCGCGGCGGTGCGGACGCCGGCCATTAAGTCCGGGACCTTGCTGCGGAAATTCGGCGAGGTCCAGGGCCGCATGGCCAAGAAGCTGCCCAAGGCCGTCTCCCGGGGCGGGATGGAGAGCATCGCGGCGACCGGCGCCAAGCTGTTTGACGGCGCTCTGGTCAGGAAAGGGGAGGCCGTCGCTGTCGCCGCTCATACCGGCGAGATTGCCGAAAGCGGACTCGACCCCGCATACGAGCGCCACGAACGGGTTCTAAAGCAGCTCTCCAGGCATCGCTGGGGCGTCTTCGGCCGCCGCGCCGAGAAGAAAACGGCCTTCTTCTCTTTAATGGGCGCCGCCGCCGCGGCTTATACCTTGGCCTGGCGCTATCTTCATGAGGGCGTCGCCGGCGGCCTGGTCGAGCAGGCCATGGGCATGTTCGGCCGCTACTTCGTCAACGACTTTCTGACCCCGATCGGCGTTACGGCTATCGGCTATCTCATCGCCGTGGGCTGGGCCTTCGCGCGCTACCGCAGGATGCACCCGGACGAGCGCTCCGGCCGCCTGGTGCGCACCGCCATGCTCGAGCTGCCGGTTATCGCCGCCGGCCTGGGAATGCTGCATGAGATTATGCAGTCGCCGCTCTTCCAGTCCGTATTCGGCTTCGCGATGCCCGGCTCCTTCCATCCCGGCGATATCATCGCCTACTTCCTGGGCGGCATCGCGGCGATGTTTATGGGGCGGCTTTTGTGGAAGCCCTTCGGGAGCCGGGCCAGCAAACGCCGCAATGCGGTCAAGCCCTTCGTCACCGGCCTCAAGCTCCTTGTCCCGTCGGTGCTGATGCTGTGGGGATTTCGCCTGTTCTACCTTTCGGACCCGGTCTATGCCCTGGCTTTCCTCACCGCGGCGGCGGTATCGGCGCCGCTCCTGCTCTGGGATATCGTCCAAACCATGCACCAGGCGACGAAAAAAATCAAGGAGCGCTGGCTGATAGGCTACTAAGGGCGCTCGTACTTTCATAAACTACGACGAGGCGGCAGCCATGAAGCTTGTTATCGTCGAGTCACCCAACAAGATCCGCAAGATCCGGGGCTATCTGGGCCCGGACTATAATATCGCCGCGTCCTTCGGCCATGTCCGCGACCTGCCGGCCAAGGGCGACCTGGCGGTGGCCTTCGAGGACGGCCGGATTATCCCGACCTATGTCATGCTCGAGCGCTCGTCCAACTGCATTCGGGAGCTCAAGGAATTGGCCAAGAAGGCCGACGAGATCCTGCTGGCGATGGACCCGGACCGCGAGGGCGAGGCGATCGCCTGGCATGTCAGCGCGCTTCTCGGCGAGCACAAGTACAGCCGCGTCGTTTTCCATTCCATAACCAAGAAAGAGGTCCAGGAGGCGGTCGCCAAGCCGCGGCCCCTGGCGCAGCATCTGGTCGACGCCCAGCAGGCGCGGCGCGTGCTCGACCGCGTGGTGGGCTGGCTGGTGAGCCCGACCTTGCGCAGCGTGGGCAAGGAAGCGCGCAGCGCCGGCCGCGTGCAGTCGGTGGCCCTGCGCCTGGTGGCCCGCCGCGAGCAGGAGATCAACCGGCATAATAACGTCGAGTACTACTCGCTGAGCGCCAAGCTGGAGAAGCCCGGCTCGCCGCCGTCATTTACCGCCGAGCTTGTCGCCTGGAAGGGCGAGCCCCTGGCCCATCGCCTGCGGGATCAGGAACTGGCCGACCAGACCGTCGCCTGGCTGAAAAATCAGGAGTGGAAGGTGCTCTCCTGCCAGCGCAAGGACGCCAACCGCAACGCGCCCCCGCCGTTTACCACGGCCACCGTCCAGCAGGCGGCCTCGGTCAAGCTGGCCATGAACCCGGATCAGACCATGAAGCTTCTGCAGGGGCTCTTTGAAGAAGGAAAGATCACCTATCATCGCACGGATTCCTCGGCCCTGGCGCCGGAAGCGGTGGAGATGGCGCGCCGGATCATCGCCAAGAAGTTTCCGCCCGACTATCTGCCCGAGAAGGGCATCGTCCACGCCTCCAAGGCCGCCAACGCCCAGGAGGCGCATGAGGCGATCCGGCCGACCGATCCCGAGACCGGCCCCGGCGCCGCCGGGGACGCCTCGGGCAAGCTTTATAAGCTGATCTGGCAGCGCTTCGTCGCCTGCCAGATGGCGCCGGGCCGCGACCAGATCACCACCATCGACGTCGCCGTGGCGCCCGCTGAGTGGGAGCATGCCGAGAAGGGCAAGGTCCCGCGCGGGGTGTTTCAGGCCAAGGGCAAGGTGGTGCTCTTTGACGGCTGGCGCAAGCTGGTGGGCGGGGACGCCACCCAGGAGAAGAAGAAAAAGGACGATGAGGAAGAGGCGGACGTCGAGTTGCCGATGCTCGAGGTCGGCGACGAGCTCAAGCTCCTTGCGGCGGCGGCCAAGAAGAAGAAGACCAAGCCCCCGGCGCGCTATACCCAGGCCTCGCTGATCAAGAAGCTGGAGACCGACGGCATCGGCCGTCCCTCGACCTATGCCAATATCATGAAAACGATCATGGCGCGGGGCTATGTGAAGGATGTCAAAAGGAAGCTGCACTGCACCCCGCTGGGGATGGATGTGACGCGCTTTTTGGTGGTACATTATTCAGGGAACTTCATCGAGCTCGACTATACGGCGCGGCTGGAAGAGGAGCTGGATAGGATTTCGCGCGGCGAGGCGCAGTGGGAGCAGGTGGTGACCGAGGCGAGCTTCGCGGTGCTCAAGCTGGCCAAGCAGGCGGGGTTGTGGCGCAATCCCTTGAAGCCGAGGGCGAAGCCGGAAGAGGCGGCGAAATAAAATGACGATGACCCTTTACATTACCGCGTGCTCGAAAGAGAAGAAGCGCGATCGCGGCGATCTCCCGGCGCTCGAGCGCTACGACTGCGAGCGCATCCGCAGGGTGCATGCGGACGCGGCCAAACAGGGCGCCGCTTTCCGCGTCTTGTCGGGGAAGTTCCTGCTGCTCGAAGCCGACGCGCCCATCCCCTATTACGACAAGTACCTGAGCGAAAGGGAGGTCGGCTTCCTGGTGCGGCTTCTCGCCCGCCAGCTCAATGATCTCAAGGCGGCCAAGGTGGTGTTTTTCCGCGCGCCGCTATCCGACGATCCGGGCCAGCTGCCGTATCAGGATCTGATCGTCGCCGCCTGCTACCGCGCCGACCTGGCGATCGAAGTCGCGACGGTTTAGTTGTAAGGCTTTACGACCGCGGGCTTCTCCAGCTCTACTTCCACCGTCACGTTGGTGTATTCGCCCAGCGTCTTCTGCGCGGCTTGATAGCCTTGCCGGCGCTGGGCCTTGTAGGCGGCGAAGAGCCGGTCGCGGTTCTCGTCGATTTTGTCTGCGGCTTCCGCGGAGGCGAAATCCACGCCGAACTTGTGCTTGAGCTCGGCGCAATGCACCCGGGCCATGGCGAACCAGGCGCCGTGCTTATCGGAGTTCTCGGGGGCGCAGAACCAGGTGAGCCGCGCGGTCTTCTCCACCACCCAGCGCCGCAGGTCCCGCGGTTCCATGGGATCTTCCATCAGCTCGAGCTGGGCCGCGATATAGCTCCCGGCCCAGTTATGCTGGGCCTGCGTGATGACCTCTCGCCGGGAAACAGCGGACATGATCGCGTCGTACTTGTCCGCGTCGGTCCGGGTCTGTACGGGGCCGGCGGCCATGGCGGCGGCGGGCAAGAGGGTGAGTAATGCGGCGAGGAGAAAATTTTTCATGTCCCGATTATAGCCCGGAGCGTCCGCGCACGAGATGGGCTGGAAGGGGCCTATTTGCGCGGCAAAGGGCGCAGCTTATGCGGGGACCATGGGCCTACGCGCTTTTGGTGATCACTTTTTAGTGATGGCGAGGGTGAGACCCAGGACGCTCAATAGACCCCGGAGTCCGCGGAGGCGGGGGTTCCCTTGGATGGAAAGCATCCGGTAGAGGTTTTCGCGATTGAGGCCGCTCTTTTTTGCGATGCCGGACAGGCCGCCCTGCGCCCGACTTACGTCCCTGACGGCAAGAAGGAATGTCGAGAGGTCCTCCTCGGCCAAGGCGGCATTTAGGTAGGCCGCCGCTTCTTCCGGATCCCGCAGGGCAGCTTGCAGGCTTCCCGCATAGCTCTTGCTAGCTCGCATACGCCCGCCTTTTGAAGTCTGCCCAGCGCGCTTTCGCATTCCGAATATCTCCTATCTGCGTCTTCTTGGCGCCTCCTCCCAGGAGGAGAACCATGTGCTTGCCGGCGCGGCCGAAATATATCCGGTAGCCTGGGCCGTATCGTACCTTTAGTTCCGCCACCCCTCCGCTGACCGCACGAAACTCCCCGAGGTTCCCGAGGCGGACTCGGGCCAGCCTCGCTCTGATAGCCGCCGCTCCTTTTCTGTCGGGCAGAGTTTCCAGCCACTGCTCGAACGGGGCTGTCCCATCCTCCCGCAGGTAGATGCGAACCTGAAGGGAATGCGCACGCACTTAGAGCTTCCTCGATAGTGTAGCGTATAAACTACATATTGTCCAGGTATGAATATCGTTCAGCTTTGGGCGTTTATTAATCATCCTCAAGCCCATAATTACGATCGAGAGGTCTGATTGGTTCCCGCGGCGGCGTTTTAACTCATGAATGAACAGCCCCAACAGTTTGTATACTTCCTATCCCCCGGTCGCCGGGACCCTCATGAGACGACAAGACGTTCGGACCTTCGCTATTATTGCGCACGTAGACCACGGCAAGACCACGCTGGTGGACGCGATGTTTCGCTATACCGGCCAGCATGCCGATGCCAAGGCCCAGCTGCTCGACACCAATGACCTGGAGCGGGAGCGCGGCATCACCATCCTCAGCAAGTGCACCTCGGTAAGCTACCGGGGCGTCACCCTCAATATCGTGGACACCCCCGGCCATGCCGACTTCGGCTCCGAGGTGGAACGGATCCTGCGCATGGTCGACGGGGTTTTGCTCCTGGTCGACGCGGTCGACGGTCCCATGCCCCAGACCAAGTTCGTCACCCAGAAGGCGCTGGAGATCGGCCTGCGGCCGGTCGTCGTCATCAACAAGATGGACCGCGAGCATATCGATCCCGACGAAGCGCTCAACAAGATCTTCGATCTCTTCGTGGATCTCGGCGCCACCGACAAGCAGCTCGACTTCCAGGTGATCTACGGATCGGCCAAGCAGGGCTGGATGGGTACCGAGCCCGCCGTCACCGGTGAATCGCTGGAGCCGCTGTTCAAGACCATTCTGGAGCGCATCCCCGCTCCCTTGGCCGACCCGGGCAAGCCCCTGCAGATGCAGGTGACCATGCTCGACTATTCCAACTACCTCGGGCGCATCGGGATCGGCCGCATCAGCAACGGCCGCATGCGCAAGGGGGGGCGTATCGCGCGCGTGCGCCCGGACGGCTCGATCACCGCGGCGACCGTCACCCGGCTGCAGTCCTTCGTCGGGCTGGACCGCGTGGACCGCGACGAGGCCGTCGCCGGCGACATCGTGGCGGTCTCCGGGCTGGAGGGCATCGAGATCGGCGAGACCATAGCCGACCCCGATTCTCCTTCCGCCCTGCCGGCGCTGACCATCGATGAGCCCACCCTGTCCATGGAGTTCCGCGTCAACGACTCGCCTTTCGCCGGCCGCGACGGCCGCTTCATAACCTCCAGGCATTTGCGCGAGCGCCTGGAAAAGGAGCTGCAGCATAATGTCGGCCTGCGGGTGGAGCAGCTGGCCGGCGAGGGCTCGTGGAAGGTCTCCGGCCGCGGGGAGCTGCACCTGTCCATTTTGGTCGAGACCATGCGGCGCGAGGGCTATGAGCTCGCCGTGGGCCGCCCCCAGGTTATCTACAAGCGGATCGACGGCAAGCTCCATGAGCCCTGCGAGACTTTGCTCGTCGATATTCAGGAAAACCACCGCGGAGCTATCCTTGACGCTATGGCCCGCCGCGGCGCCAAGATGATAAATATGGCGCCGCACGGCCAGGGGCGCATCCGCCTGGAATACGAGCTCGCCGCCTGCAACCTGCTGGGATTCAAGAATCAGCTGATGACTCTGACCCGGGGCACCGGCATCATGCATCACCGGTTCCTGGGCTGGCGCAAGCGGGGCCCGGAGCTGGGCGCCCGCAAGAACGGGTCCATGGTGGTCAAGGAGCCCGGCAAGACCACGGCCTATGCGCTCTGGGGCCTGCAGGAGCGCGGGGTGATGTTCCTTAACGCCCGGGTTGATGTCTATGAAGGCCAGATCTGCGGCGAGCATAACCGGGAGAACGACCCGGTGGTCAATCCCTGCAAGCTCAAGCATATGTCCAATGTGCGCAGCACATCTTCCGATGAGGCGCTGACTCTGGTTCCGCCGCGCCTGATGAGCCTTGAGCAGGCCATCGAGTATGTCTCCGAAGACGAGCTCGTCGAGGTGACCCCGAAGGCCCTGCGTCTGAGAAAGCGCGTGCTGAAGAGCTCCATGCGCCGCCGTACGGAAAAGAACGCGGCCAAGGCCGCGGAGTTGGAGGACTGAATAATCTATGCCTATACCCCCGGACAAGAAGAAGTTCAAGCTCCGCCCCCGGCCGGCCAAGTTCCGCAAAGACGGCGGCGCCGGGCGTCCGCGTTCGGAGCCGGTAGCGAAAAGAAACCTGTTCATCGGCGGCTTCCCCTTCAGCACCACGGAGGAGGAGCTGCTGACGCTGTTCGCGGCCTGCGGCGAGGTGAAGCATATCAAGATTCTGCAGGACAAGAAGACCGGGCGCTCACGAGGCATCGGCTTCGTCGAGATGGCCACCGAAGCGGGAGCGAAGGCGGCGCTGGCCAGGCTCAACGACGCCCCCATGGGCCAGCGCAAGATGTTCGTCAGCGCCGCGCGGCCTCCCGAAATGCGGCCGGACGGCGCCACCGGCAAGCCCAGCGCGGACCGGCGCTCCGGACAGGACCGGCGCAACACGCCTTCCGGCGGCGCGGAGAGAAAGTGGGCGCCGCGTCCCGCTTTCGGCGCCGCCCCGAAGGACCCCTGGGGCAGGGAATCCGGGGACGGCGGCAAAAAGAAGTGGGAGCGCAAGCCCGGCGGCTTCGGCAAGAAGAAATGGGAACGCAAGCCCGGCGGCGCGGGCCCGAAGAAGTGGGAGCGCGGGCCCGGCTCGAAGAAGTGGGGACGCAAGCCGGACCGCTAAAGGGGAGGGACTATGTCCGACGATGAAATGCGCGCGGAGCTGGAACGCCTGAAGCAGGAAAACGAGGCGTTAAAAAAGCAGCAAGGGCGGACGATCCGGCTGCAGGTCGGCAAGAAGGGCGGGGCGTCCCTTTACGGCCTCGGGCGCTTCCCGGTGACCTTGTACAAGGAACAGTGGATGACCTTGCTCGACTCGGCCGGCATGATCAAGGATTTTATTAAAGAGCATGATGCGGAGCTTAAGTCCCGAGGCAGCGACTGATCCCGCGGTCCGCCATGGGTAAAAGTATATTTATCGGCAGTCTTTCCTACGAGACCACCGAGAAGGAGCTGGCCGCATTGTTCGGGACCTGCGGCAGGGTGACCAGCGTCCGGATCCTCAAGGACCGGGCGACCTGCCGCTCGCGGGGCATCGGCTTCGTCGAGATGTCCAGCGAAGCCGAGGTGAAGGCGGCGATCGAGAAGCTCAACGGCTGCGAGCTGGGCGGGCGCAAGATCTTCACCAGCGTATCGGACCCGAACGAAAAGCGGCCGCCAAAAATTATCGAAAGACGCTCCGGGAAAGACCGCCGCCGGTCGAAAAGAGCCCCCGCCAGGAAGCCCGAGGTGGATCCGCATATCCGGAAGTGGAGCGCCCGGCACGACGGTTCCGGTCCGAAAAAACCGGGACGCAAGCCGGGAAAATAAGGAGACTGATATGCTGACAATCTACGGAGCCGATCTTTCCACGCCGGTCACTATCGTGCGCTTCACGGCCAATGCCCTCGGCCTGGAGTACAAGTACGAGGTCCTCAATATGCGCGGCGGCGAGCATAAGCAGCCGGAGCATATGCGGCGCCATCCGGCCGGCAAGGTGCCGGCCATCGACGACGACGGCTTCACGCTTTTTGAAAGCGGCGCGATTATGCGCTACCTGGCCGACAAGGCGGACTCGCCGCTCTATCCCAGGGACCCCCGGCGGCGCGCGTTCGTCGATCAATGGCTGGACTTCGCCGGCTATCATGTGCGCAATGCCGTCGGCCGGCTGCTCTTTAACCGGGTCTTCGCTCCGGCCATGAAGCTGCCGGTAGACGAGCAGTCGCTCAAGGACGGCAGCAAGTTTCTCGACCAATTCCTTCCTGTCGTCGAGACGCAGCTGGGCAAAAACAAGTACTTCGCGGGCGAGGAATTCTCGCTGGCCGATATCGCCCTGCTGGGGGCGCTCGATCCCGCCGAGGTGTGCGGGGTCGACCTCGCGCCTTATCCCAGTATCGTCAAGTGGCGCGACGAGCTCAGGAGCCGGGACTTCTACACCATCTGCTACAAGAACTACGGCGAGGCGCTGGCGGCGGCGCGGTCCTAGCCGCGCCGCGGGCGCCCCGGCTCAGGGCCGGGGCTTGTCGCGCAGGCCGAGGCGGCCGATAAGGGGCAGCTTGAGCGCCGGCCGCATGAAGTCGAAGCCGAAGGTCAGGCCGAGCACGCTCACCTCAACGCCTTCCGCCATGCCGACGCTCAGCGCCAGCACGCCGTACAGCGAGGCCTGCACCCCGGTTCCGGACTCGGTGCGGCCGACCAGGTCGCCGGAGCCGAGCCAGTCGCGGCCGACGGCATGCGGCGGCAGCTCGACTCTGAGCTCCGGCACGCGGCGCAGGATAAACGAGGTGAAGGTATTGCTGTTGGGTCCCGGCCATACCCGGTAGCGGTGCGGGTAGGGATAGTCGGCGGCGGCTTGCGCGATCTTCGGGATGGCCGCCGCGGCCGCGGGTCCGGTGAGCTCGGCCACCAGCAGCGGGCGGCGGCCGAACCACAGCCGGTCGGGCACGTCTTCCTTGACGTCGCGCGCGTCCTTGCCGCGGCGCACCCGCCATCCGGTGACGTGGTAGGTGGTGTAGGCGGCGGCGTCCTTGGGCTTGACCGCGATCCAGGTATGCACGGCGAATACGCCGCGCCACTTGATGGCGCGGGCGGCGTAGACGTGGACCACGGCCGCGCTTTGGTCGTCGGGCTTGGGCGCGATATGGGCGCTCTCGCGGCTGGCGGTGCGCCAGTCGGTGGCGCAGCCGAGGGTCGCGAGAAGCAGGGCGGCGAGGGGGAGCTGCCTTATGGCCATGGGGGGGATTTTCGCATATTCGTACGAATAGGGCAGACCCGCCCGACGGAGCGGATCTGCCCGATAACGATGCACGGCTTTACGGTTTTACGTGGCGGCCGCGGCGGCGCTTGGGGATCTCCTCCCACTATTTGGTCTATTTGATCAATTCTAAATCTATTCCATACTATTTCAAATTAATAAATAACACTATTTTTTATATTGACAAAATCTATTCCATACTCTATTCTATATTATGCCATCAGGACCACGTATCGACTATGAAAAATTGGCGGAGAGGTTCCGTCAGTACCTCCTAAGGGGGGTGACGAATGCCGCTGATGCATGCCGCTTTTTGCAGATCAGCCAGCCCACATTCTCCAGGGTTCTCTCACGCCATACGCGCGATGTTTTGACTGTCGGCCGGGCGAGTAAAACGCAATATGCATTGCGGCGGGAAATTCCCGGCGTGGGCCATGGTATTGTCATCCATAAGATCAATGAAGCGGGGGAGACATCAAAGCTGGGCTGCCTCCATGGGGTTGAGCCGGCTGATGGATTTTTTTTCGCAGCGGAAAAGCCGGAGAAATTCCCCAGCGGTTTTTTCGCGGATCTTCCCTATTTCCTGAACGATTTGCGGCCGGCGGGTTTCTTGGGGAGGCTGATTCCTCCCAGACACCCGGATCTTCAGGTCCCGAAGGATGTCACGCGGTGGTCGGCGAATCACTGCCTGCAGTATCTCACGCGATACGGCTCGGACTTGATAGGGGACCTGATCCTTGGCGAGGGCGCATTCAGGAATTATCTCAAGAGCAAGTCCGCGCGGAAATTTGTTGATCCCCATGATCGACAACGGCAGTATCCAAGGATGGCTGCTGAGGTCTTGGAATACGGCGATCCGGGATCCTCCGCCGGGGGGGAGCAGCCCAAGTTTCCCGCGGTGGTCGGAAAGTCGCAAACCCCGGCTTTGGTGAAATTCTCCCCTAAAGTCGATACCGAAGTCGGCCGCAGGATCGCGGATCTGCTTGTTTGTGAAGACCTAAGCTCGCACGTGTTGGCGGGGGCCGGCCGCAAGGCCGCGCGCACGGAGATTGTTTCCGGGAACAATCAGGTCTTTCTTGAAGTACGGAGGTTCGACCGGGTGGGGCGCAACGGCAGGCGGGGGCTGATATCGCTGGAGGCTCTTGACGCGGAGTTCGCGGGCAAAGGCACCGGTTGGGTCGAGCGGTCCCGGCGACTTCTCGAAGAGGGAGTCATCGGCCTTGAGGATTTCGCTGAAGTTCGTTGGCGTGAGCTGTACGGCCGTTTGATCGGGAATTCGGATATGCACGCGGCGAATATTTCATTTTTCATGGAGTGGCCCAAGGTCGCCGGGGCGGCGCCGATTTATGACATGCTGCCGATGCTGTACATCCCCATGAATGATCAAATCGTCGCCAGGGAATTCACCCCTCCTTTGCCCAGCCCCGGCGATGCCGATATTTGGCCGGCGGTGTGGGGGGCGGCGAGAGAGTTCTGGCGCGCCGCCGGTGATGACGATCGAATCTCGCAGGAATTCCGTCTAATCGCCCGAGATAATCTAAAGAAGCTGGATGCCCAGGAAGAGCTGGGTGCCCTTCTTCCGAAGTAGATTACCCCTCGACTTCGCCGGGCGGCTATTTGAGCTTGAGCTCGCGCTGTTTCTGCGCGGGATCGATCATGCGGATGAGCTGGCGCGCCGAGCGGGACAGGAATCTGCCTTTTTTGGTGACGATGCCGTAGCGCCCTCTCAGGTAGGGGTGATCGGTATGGCGGATGATGAGCTTGCGGCGGTCGCGGGGCTCGATGCACATTTCGGGCACCAGGGCGATCATCCCGAGCCCGCACTCGACGTAGAGCTTTACCAGATCCCAGCCGCCGACGGTCATTCCCAAGGTGCAGTCGAGGCCCTCGCGGCCGAAGGCGGCGTCAAGCGCCCGCCAGCCGCGGGTGGTCTTGCCGGGGGCGATGAACGGATAGGGCGCCAGCGCTTCCAGGTTGATCTGTTTGGCGCGGCCGATAGGGTGATTTTTCGGCGCGATGATGACATGCTCGTAGTCATGCGTGGGGCGGAACTTGAGGTCTTGGGGCAGGTCGTCTTCCACCGAGCGCAGCGCGAAATCGAGCTCGCCGCTGCGCAGGCCCTTGAGCGTGTCCTCCCACAGCTCGACGCGCAGCGTGATCGCGACGGCGGGGTTGTCCTTTTTGAAGTCGCGAATAAGCTCCGGGAGCAGGTACTTGGCGGCGGTTTGGCCGGCGCCGAGGGCGACGGGCTCGACGACGGCGCTGCCGGCTTCCTCACGCAGGCGCTTGGGGATCTCCTCCCACTTCTCGCGCAGCGACAGCAGCTCCCTGCCGAGGAGCTGGCCGTAGGGCGTCAGCTTCTTGCGCCGGCCGGCGGTTTCAAATAGGGGGACATCATCGCCGAGGCTGTCCTGCAGCTGCCTCATAACGCGGCTCACCGTCGGCTGCGAGGTATTGAGCGCGCGCGCCGTGTCGGTGAAGCTGCCGCCGCATTCCAGGAGCTTTATGAAGCAGGAGATTTGCTCGAAGGTCATAGCGATAGTAAAATCAACGTTTTTTAATTATCCGGAATATGAATTGAATATATAAAAAATTGATATTGGATATGAATAGGTAGATCGTGCTATTTTGTCAGCTCGCTTCCCGGCCGCCGGGCCGGAAATCAATTTTCCGACGGGAGTATGCCGCATGAAAGACGATCTGCTGCGTTTGCCGCCCCAGTCCCTGGAGTCCGAGAAAGCCTTGCTGGGCTCGGTTTTGATAGAGAAGGACGCGCTCGTTAATACGCGCGAGCGCGTGAGCGCCCCGGACTTTTACGCGGACGCGCACCGGGCGATATTCCAGGTGATCGAGAAGCTATCGGATGACGACGGCGCGGTCGATATCGTCACCGTCGGCGCCGAGCTCAAGCGCCGCAAGAAGCTCGGCGAGGTCGGCGGCATGCAGTACCTAAAAGAGCTCGTCAACTCGGTCTCCACCGCCGCCCACGCCGCCGACTACGCGAAGACGGTGCGGGCCAAGGCGGTCCTGCGCGAGCTCATCCGGGCCGGGACCAAGCTGGTGCGGGAGAGCTACGACGAGAAGGATTCAGAGGAGCTCCTCGAGCGCACGCAGGGGGAGCTGCAGGCCATATCCACCCGTCAGGGGCGCGACGACTACTATGCCGCCAGCGAGCTCGCCGACGAGGTCGTCGAGCAGGTGCAGGCCCTGCGCAAGAACCGGGGCGCCATCCGGGGCGTGGCTACGGGATTCGTCGATTTCGACCGCAAGACCGCCGGCCTGCAGAAGGGGGATCTTATTCTCCTCGCCGCCCGTCCGAGCGTGGGCAAGACCGCGATGATGCTCAATATCTGCGCCCATGTCGCGCTGCAGACGGGCAAAGCCGTCGCCATCTACAGTCTGGAGATGGACCGGCACAGCCTGATGACCCGGCTTATCGCGAGCGAGGCCCTGTGCGACCTGCACGAGATGCGCAACGGCTTCTTTCGCCGCGAGAAATGGTCCGACATCACCACCGCCGCCGCCCGGCTGCAGAGGTCCGACCTGTACTTCGTCGACAGCCCCAGCATGCGGGTGGCCGATATCCGCGCCAGCGTGCGGCACCTCGTGTCGAACCTGCGCAAGGAGAACAAGGAGCTGGCCCTGGTGGTCATCGACTACCTGCAGCTGATCCGCGGCTCCTCCAGGCGCATGGAGAACCGGCAGCAGGAGGTCTCGGAGATCTCGCGCAGCCTCAAGGCGATCGCGCGGGAGCAGAATCTTCCGCTGGTGGCGCTCTCGCAGCTCTCGCGCAGAACCGAAGAGAAAGGGCGCACCGACGCCCGGCCGCAGCTCTCCGATCTGCGCGAGTCCGGCGCGCTCGAGCAGGACGCCGACCTCGTCGCCTTCATTTTCCGCGAGGGGCTCTATCAGCCGAAGATCAGCCATCTCGAAAACAAGGCCGAGCTCATTATCGGCAAGCAGCGCAACGGCCCCATCGGCACCGTCGAGCTCTCCTACCGCGGCCGCTTCGCGCGCTTCGACAATAAGGCCGCCGGCGACGAAGAGCCGCCTGAGGAGTCCGCTGAGGAGCCGCCGGAGTCGATGCTGTAAGGGGGGGCGAACCACCCCGGACAGCTATTTGCCCGGTTGCGCGGGGGTTTCCGTGCTATACTGAAAGGGCGTAAGTTAAAGTTAAACGATTTCCCTCTTTCTGAAGAAGTTCCTTCCCTAAGCGTGTGAGTCGAAACTTAAATCCAATGACTTGCACGACGTAAATAAGAGATTAATTATTATGAAGGGAACAGTTCAGTGGTTCAACGATCAGAAGGGATTCGGCTTCATCACCCCGGAGGACGGTTCTAAGGATCTTTTCGTCCATCATTCGTCCATCATGGCCGACGGCTTCAAGACCCTGGCCGAGAATCAGGCGGTCGAGTTCGACGTGGAGCAGTCCGATAAGGGCCCCCGCGCCGGAAACGTTAAGACCTTGGCGGAGAGCCAGTCGTAATCAGCTGAATTCAGACCAATAGAAGAGCCCGCGCCTAACGGTGCGGGCTCTTTTTATTGGGGCCCGGCCATGCCCGAAGAGGCGGCCGGGACCGTGGTCTGCATGGCGACCGGGATCATGAACCGGATCGCGCAGCCGCCGCCTTCCCGCTGCTGCGACACCGGCGCGGCCCGTCATTAGGTGAAACCATTCGCAGTCGAGACGCACTCATATATGTGAACGGATGGCTGCTTTTCCCGGTGCTGTCGGTGCTCGCCTGGAGGCCGCGTTTTCTGTTTTTTCGCCGGCTTGAACGAAATATCACGCGCCTGGAGGGATGATGGCGGGCATGAGAATCGGCTATCCCTGCATCAACCGGGGAATCGGCTGCACCGCCGGCTCTACCTTCAGGCTCAAGTCCTATTGCGCGGCGCGGCTTATGGATACCGTGGCCCGCAACCTCGCCTGTCTGGAAAGCATCCTGCGCTGGAACGCCCAGCAGGGGTTGAATTTCTTTCGCATCAGCTCCGACCTGGTGCCTTTCGCCTCGCATGCGGTGTGCCGGGCGGATTGGCCGCGGCGTTTCAAGGGCGAGTTCGCCCAACTGGGCCGCTTGATCAAACGCCATGGTATGCGCATCTCCATGCACCCGGATCAGTTCGTATTGATTAATGCCCTTGATGAGGATATCTTCCGCCGCAGTGTCGCCGAGCTGGAGTATCACGCCGAGGTTTTGGATTTGCTGGGCCTCGGCCGGAGCGCCAAGTTCCAGATCCATGTGGGCGGGGTCTACGGCGATAAGCCCGCCGCCATGCGCCGGTTCGTCGCGCGCTTTGCCAAGCTCCCGGCGGCGGTGCGGCGGCGGCTGGTGATTGAAAACGACGACCGGCTGTACTCGCTGGCCGACTGCCTGGAGCTGCACCGCGCCGCCGGGGTGCCGGTGCTTTTCGACAGCTTCCATCACTCCTTGCTCAATAACGGCGAGCCCGTCGCCGCGGCCATGGACGCCGCGGCCGCCACCTGGGGCAAGCGGGACGGCCCCCTGATGGTGGATTACTCCTCGCAAAAAAAGGGTCACCGGAGGGGCAGCCACGCCGAGTCCATCGACCTGCGTGATTTCCGCAAGTTCCTGCGGCTGGCGGGGGGGCGCGGCTGCGATATTATGCTGGAGATCAAGGACAAGGAAGCCAGCGCGCTCAAGGCGCTGGGATTGCTCCGCGGCGCTGCGCCCTTGCTTCAGGCCCCTCGGGCGGCCTAAGGTGTTTGGAATTTTTTGCGGATCTCTTCCATGCGCCGCCGGTTGGCGCCGAAATCGGAGTAGCCGATGCGCGACGCCGAGCGCAAGCGGATGGTCTTGTCGCCGTCGTTGAAGTGGAATTCGGCATCGTCGACAAAGCGCCACAGCAAAGAAACGAACTCGGCGAGAATCACGTCCCCTTCCGCGGCGAGGATCCGCGAGCGCTTCATCCCTTTGAGCACGCCCAGCAAGCGGGTCCGGGCGGCATCGACGCTTCCGGTGTAGGGGATGGGTTCTATGCGATGCTCCGGGTCGGTCGCTTCCGTTGAGACGCAGTTGGGGGAAGAAGGACAGGGAGCGAGCATGGCGCCTCCTTGGGAATGGTCGGGTCTGGTTCCGGAACAGCCGATTATTAATAGCGAGGCGGCGAGCGCCAAAAAAAGACGGGGCGGGACCGGGGGGGAATATTCGCGGGTATTGGGCATCACTCAACCATATCAAAATGGCGCGCTTATGAGTCGCGGGAGAGGTCTGAGGTCCGACGGACCCTCCCAAATTCCTTATAGATGACGCGCCGCGGCACCGGGAACTCCTGAGCGCCTATCGCCAGGAGGGAGGGCAAGAAGGCGGCTGAGGCTTTCCCCGCAGGGTATCGACTATTCTAAACATGGCATTACTATGGTCAGACTAAAATAAACATGCTATTATTATAGTCAGATGCTGGAAAGAGCGCTCTACAGTACGGCGTTTTCCGAGTCTTGGGGACGGCAGATGCGGTTTATTACCGGTCCCAGGCAGTCGGGCAAGACGACCGTGTCAAAGCTCAAGCTTGAGCAATCCAAGCCGCCGGGCGTCTACTACCTATGGGACCTGCGGTCGGTTCGGAAGCGCTACAAGGAAAACGAGCTCTTCTTCACGCAGGACGCCGCCGGGTCGAAAGGCAAGATTTGGGTGTGCTTTGATGAGCTTCACAAGATGCCCAAATGGAAGAACATCCTAAAGGGTATTTTCGACCAGACCGAGGAAGGTTATCGATTCATCGTTACCGGATCGGCGAAGCTTGATCTATTTCGAAAGGCCGGCGACAGCCTTTCCGGCAGATATTTCACGTTCCATCTCTTTCCTTTGTGCCTCGGTGAGCTGCGGGACGCGAAGCGCTTGGGCAAGGCCGTTCCCGGTACGGCTGCCGGCTTCATCGAACAGGCCTTGGATCGCTCAGCCGCGGGCAAAGGAATTCTCCCGGACCTGCTGGCCTACGGGGGCTTTCCTGAGCCGTTTCTCCGGCAGTCGGAGAGCTTTCTGCGAAAATGGGCCGAGGGCTATCTGGACCGGGTCATCAACGAGGATATCGGCGCCCTGACGCGGATCATCGATAGGGAATACATCTTCGATCTCTACAATCTTCTGCCGGAGATGGTCGGCAGTCCGATTTCGCAGCGTTCGTTGGCATCGCATCTGGAGCTTAGCGCCCCCACGGTCAAGAACCATCTGCGGCGCTTGGGAGACTTTTTTCTCGCTTTCCGGGTCAGCCCCTACGGGAAGAACATCAAGCGGGCGATCCTCAAGGCCCCCAAGATCTACGTCTATGATTGGACGAGGATCCGCGGCGAGGCCGCGCGCTTTGAGAACTTCCTCGCCTGCGAGCTCAACGCGCTGACGCATCTTTGGGCGGACGCTTCCGGCGAGAAATTCTCCCTATTTTACGTGCGCGACAAAGAGAAAAGGGAGACCGACTTCCTGGTCTTGAAAAACGACAAGCCCTGGTGTCTGTTCGAGGCGAAGCTCTCCGACGGCCCCGTCGCGGGACATCATCTCAATAACGCCCGAGCCCTCGGCGGCATCCCGGTGGTCCAAGTCTGCCGGGCGGACGGTGTCGCCATGCGGCAGAAGGAAGACGTCTTCCGCATCTCCGCGTCCCGGCTGTTCTGATTCCCACGGACAGTAGTTGCCCGACGAGAAAACGGATTTTGGATAATGGTCCGGATGTGATTCTGGGCGTTAGGGGTGGCTGCCCGCTGGTCCGATACTTGTCCGGTGCTTGTCCGGCACATGTCCGGTCCCGTGTTCCTAGAGACTGGTCGACCAGTTGTTCAATTGTAGAGTGTACGGCCTCTCCATTCAGGCAGATCAGCAGCGCAGACCTCCTTCCTGTTTCGGACCCAGGCAAACATGATGCCGGTGACACCTTTCCACATGTAGGTACTCAGGTGTAGGTGCTGTCTTTTCCCCCGAGAATCCCGGTACTTAAGGTCGAAGCTCTGGATGTTCTTAATTGCCAGCACCAGACAGTCTTGAAAGATGTCATCACCGAATCGCTTGATCTGCCTGGAGCCGAGGGTCGTTTGGATTCGGAAGAGGATGAATCCGATGACGTGGCGGAGCAGCTTTTCCTGCGCGGCGGTTTCGCCTCGCTGGGCCCGGGCAATAAGACGGCGTTCTCTTTGGAGAGGCAGCTTCTTGTGCCGTGAGCCGATTTCCTGGTAAGACGAGAGCAAACCTAAGGTTTCTTCAGGAGGGCTAGCCCTGACTTCGTGGAAACATAACGTTGTTTCGGGCTCCGCGGCGAGGCCGGATTGGTCATGGCGAGGAGTCCCTTCTCTAGCAGGGGGCGCAGATGAGTGGCCGTGAAGGTCTCGCGATGGCGCAAGCCCATGTACGTCATGATCTGGCGGATGGTTTTGGGGCTCCGGCAGTATGCTAGTAGTTTCTCGCCATTAGCAGCTTGTCCGGTACTTGTCCGGTACTTGTCCGGTACTTGTCCGGTGCTTGTCCGGTGCTTGTCCGGTGCTTGTCCGGTCGACTTTTTGAAAGTAACCCGAAAGCCCTGCTCTTGCTCAAAGAGGGGCTCTGGATGACCGGCTTTGGCGCACTCATCCAGGATCATCCGGGTCCCGCCCCCCCACTGCTCGATCATCCCAGCGTAGTAGAAGACCTCGGCTATCTGCTTGTTGCGGGGCACGGAGGGGTGCGCTTTCTTGAGGGCCTGGACGGAGAGACCGGATGGGAGGCCGCCGTCGTTCCATACCATGAGCTCATGGTCATAGATTCGGACTTCCGTGTCCCGGGTGCTCACATAGTTCCTATGGCAGATGGCGTTGGTGACGGCTTCACGCAATGCCTTTAGGGGATACTCCCAGATGACTTCGCGCTGCGGCCGGCCGGTGATCACATAGCGAGTGTCCAGCTTTTCACGGAAATAGCCCGTCGCCCCTTCCACCTGGTCAAAGATGGTCCCGTCGATTCTGCGGTCATCCACGATGAGAGTTTCGTCTCTGAAGCGGCCGATCTTGAGCATGGCCTGGCTGTAGAAGCTTTGCGGCTCCTTTCCAAAGAGCAGGATCGCGGCCCGCGTGGGATTTCCTCTGTGCGTGAGTTTGAGTTTCTGTAGAAGCTCCTTCGGGGAGGTCCCCGCTGGAACGGGGCGTCGCTTTTCTCTGTTGGCCATCTTGATGAAGGCCTTGACCCTGGACATGGAGATGTCGGATAGGCGGGCGCGGGGTTCCGGCAGCGCGTCCCAGGTAACGCCAATACGGGATAAGGCGGCCTCGGCGATCTCTTCCACGCTCATTTGGCGGGTGGTAGATCCCGAGCGCTTATAGGCCCTCCCCTGATAGAGGACTGGCCTAACCTTGCTCTCCTGTACTTGAATGACGATAATGGCTCGCCCCTTCGTCGAGAGCGCTTTAATCGACGGGTGGAGACCCGTTCCTTGGGCTATCTGATTGGCGCAGTCCTTGAGGGCAGCCTTCGCGGCCCGGACTCCAGTCAACTTGCCGGAATCATCGACGCCCAGCAGAACGGTTCCGCCTTCGGTGTTCGCGAAAGCGCAGATCGTCTCGATAGCCGCCCTGCCGAAAGACTGTTTAAACTCGACGGTCTCGGATTCGCCTTTGCGGATCAGGCGGGAAATGTTGGCCATGTTCATCGCCATGTCTCACACCATACTACTATCTTCTTTCTGTGTCTGGAATCCGAGAGTTTTGTAGATCTTCAGGCGCCGGCCGTGCATTCTCTTAAGAACCGGTATTTCGATATCGGCGTAATCGTAGACCTCCGCGCCGGTCTTGCCGGGCAACTCCCGCATGATTCGTCCGACGTATTGGATGATCTTGCCTTTAAAGGCCACGGGAAAGGCGAGAAATAACGTATCCAGGCGCGGGCAATCGAAACCCTCTCCTAGATATTGTCCGGTGGCCGTGATAAGGAGTTCCTTGTCCGGCGGCGCCTCCTGTATGGATTTCAGGATCGCAGTGCGTTCCTTCTTCCCCATGCCTCCGCTCAAGACGAAAGGAGTCTTTCCCTTTTGAGAAAGCCTTTCCGCCAGCATGAGGCAATGCTCTTTCCAATGGCTGAGAAGCAGACATCGCCGACCCCGGGCAAGGGCTTCTAGGACATCCTCAACGATCAGTTCAATGCGTTTCTCGTCATGAACGAGGGCACGGAAGATTTCCTGGATAGGTGTTTCCTCACCCGGAGGCCGGGAGAACTTAGTCGGTCGCGTATAGAGGGTCAAATCCAATCCGGACTTGGCCTCATCCATCCGGAACCGAACGGGGCCGCACTCCATGGAGATAATGTCCTGGAGCTTGTCGCGCCGATATGGGGTGGCGGTCAAGCCCAGGACATAGCGGACATTGGCCTCGCGCAGGCAGGCCTCAAACGTGGCGGCCGGGATGTGGTGGCATTCATCCACGATAATGAGGCCGTAGCGGGAGAAGAAATCGGGCAAGTCATCATGGCGAGCAAGGCTCTGGAGCATGGCGAGGTCCACGATCCCGGTCTGCCGGTCGCGGCCGCCCCCGAATTGGCCGATCTTGGCTGAGGGTAGATCGAGCAGGGTCATGAGCTGCTTGCGCCATTGTTCCAGGATGGGTTTGCGGTGGGAAAGGATCAAAGTCGGGACATTCCGCTTGGCCGCTGCGTAGCACCCCATGACGGTCTTGCCGGCGCCCGGAGGCGCTACCAAGACGCCGATATCGTGAGACAGAACCGCCCTGGCTGCCTGTTCCTGAGCCCCCCTCAGGGAGCCATTAAATCGGATCGTCAATTTCTCGGGCTTAGGGCGTTGATCGGAGAAGACAAGTTCGCTGCCTGCTTCTTGGGCTATTTCCCGGATTCGCTCGTATGTGCCCCGAGGTAGATGATAATGGCTGAAATCCTCCCGGTAGCATTTGATGAATCTGGGTGTGCGATAGGTCGAGTAGCGTAGTTTCTCCAGCTTGTAGAACTCCGGATTGTGCATGGAGGCCAGGTGCTTGAACTTGGAGGACATCCAAGGAGGGATGCCGGACTTCTCGATGCTGACCGTGGCTCCGAGTCCGCAGCGGATCTTCGCAGGGGCGGGATGCTTGGTTCTGACAGTCTTCGCAACCCTTCGTGAGGCCCGGGGACCGATCTCAACGGGAGGAATCGTTTCTAGAAGCGCCTCCAGTTGGGACGGCGTTAGACGATTGATGCCGCTCAAGAAAGCCCACTGGTCGGGCCAGGGCCGCATGTCCGGAGTTGAGTGATCGAGGAATTCGGTGTTCCCGAGGACGCGGGACTTCTTTTGGAGCGGGGCCGCGATGAGGTTCCCGAAACCTCCTCTTGGGAGGAAGTCCTGGTTCGGGAAGAAGCGGTCATAGCTGCCGAGGTCCATGTCTCCGCGCGCATCCATGGTTTGGCGAAGAATCCTCATCCCAAGCTGCCTTGCGGAAGTTGCGGAGACAGGCGACGAGAAAAATATCCACACATGGCCGCCGTTGCCGGATCGGGAGCGCTCCAGATATGCGGGGACACCATGCTGCTGGCAAACCTCCAAATAGGCCGCAGCGTCCAGTTGCCAACCCTCTTTATCGAAATCGCCGGCCAGGAACCAGCAGGCGCTATCTTTGAGGAGGGGGAAGACGCCGATGATCTTCTGCCCGGTCAAGTGTTCAGAAATCACGTTGTCGGTAAGCGGGAGGTACTTTTTCGGCTGCCCCTTGCGAGTCGCCCAAGGATCCTCACAAGCGGGTGCGTAGCCTTTCTTGCCGGTGCGTTCATTTGACCAGTGGACTGCGTAAACATCATCCCTTCCCTGGAAAAGGGTCCGGAAGAGCGCGATCTTCTCCTGCACGGGGGAGCTGTTCTGTACGTCCGGCAGTGCGGGCGCCTGGAGTGGCAACTCCCCAGGCTTTGTGACGTAGGCGGCGGGAGGCTCAGCTACGGCTAATCCCAACTGTTGTTTTAGATTGGAGTTTTCTTCACGCAACCGCTCGATCTCCTGGATCGCTTTATTGAGATCGTCCATTTGGCGTCCGCGTGTATCTCTTCCCAATAGCTTTCTTGGCTTCCTTGCAGAGAAAAAACCAGGCCGATCGGCCGCCGAGCTTCCGCCAGGGCTTGATCTTCCCCTGTTCAATCCAGACGTAAAGGGTCTGCCGGGTTATCCCGAGCAGCTGACAGGTTTCTTGCGTGGTGAGCAGATCGGTGGGCTTCATTTAATCCATTGAATCAAATTCTTACAGGTGAGTCGAATTTTCGGTGAGGCTATCTTATTTCGCCTCATGCCGGAGTTCTGTTCAGCGGATAACACCGAGAGGGACAATCAGGTACCATCAGGCACCTTCCGGTCGTGGTGGATTCCGGTGGAAGCGAAAAGCATCGAAAAGTGCAGGATAATTCCGAAGACAGTCGTGGCTGTCGAATATCACGAAAGACGCGCTGGAGGGCGTTTCCTGGCGCTACTTTCCAGAGTGGACAGTAGATATTGGTGCGTCTCTCGACGAGGAATATTGGAGAGTTCCATGATCCACATCCCACGGACAGTGCGCTCCCGTCGAGAAACCGGACCGGCTGCTAACGGTTTGGCTACCACCTTCTGAAAGCCCCGCGATCAGCGCCGGAGGTGACCATCATGGCCTCCGCTAAACTGCGCAAAGCCACATACGATAACCTCCCGAAGTATCTCAAGCCGGTCTTTAGCGATCTCAATGAGTTCGTCAGCGAGCGCCTGGGCTCGAATTTGGGAGAGGATCAGAAGGCCATGACCAAGTGCGGGGTTGATCACCTTAAGAGGGCACTTTTCGAGGCCAACACCGCGATCACGAAGTTCGTGCGTGAAAATAAGATCGAGCCCTACATCACCAAGCTCGAGCACCGCGTCTCGCCCGGCTACTTGGAGCATCTCAAGATCATCTGGCGACGGGCTCTCCGACATCTGTGTAAGAGGAAGCTTCTGGACTTGGACATGGACGGCTGCTTGATAGATTCGTTGGAGCAAAGACCGAATGATCCGGATAACCTCCAAGAGGGATACCCCGAGGCTTGGAAGGGCGTCTATCCAAAGTCCATCATGCCGAGGCATACGGCAAGGGCGATCAGACTCAACGAGCAGGTGGCCTGGGGTGTGCGGCGGGAGTACTGGGACCTCATGAAGCTCGTGCAGGAGGTCGAGACTGACGCGACGAGGGTGGCTTATTGGGAGGTGGTGCGCATGTTCGCGACCGATCTCAACCTCAAGACTCTCTCGGAACTAGGGAGTCTGGATGGGGCAAGGCGGCTAATGGACTACTTCCAGAAACGTGAGTATGGCGGGCACTCAGCGATCATCCGGAGGATTCGGACGATCTTTCGGATTCTGGCTGATGCCAAGAAGATCGAGAAAGACCCGTTCAAGCTAAAAGAGGATAAGGGCCATGGCTATCAGTTCGTGATATTGTTCGCGCGGCTTCCTGCCAAGTCCAAACGGACCGCCTTCTTTCGTCACATGGGCAAGCGGCACACCATGATAGACGGCACTCCTACTGAGTGCCGTCTCCGGGACGAAGACATCAAGAAGGTCGCAGTGTATGGCAACCCCGCGCTCAGGGGGTGGCAGCGCCGGCCGCAGGATGAGCTTGAGGCCGCGTTCATGGAGGCTCAGGATAATCTCATCGCAAGAACGGTGCTTTTCTTCCCAGCGAGACCGATGGAGTTCTGGGCCATGAACTGGCGTGAGTGGGGGCTAATTGAGGGCGATGAGCGCAAGGAATTCCGCATACTCATGAATAATGCCCGGCCCCACCATCGAAAGCGACGCCCGGACCGAGTGGTGCCAGCCACATACATCACGGAGTTGGAGCAACTCTGGAAGCTGCGCCGCGCACTCTTCGGCAGGATAGGGGATATCGACCTCAAGGAGGATCGGTCGGTTGGGACGCTGCGCCCTGGTGTGCCCATGTGGGTTCATCCTAAGACGGGCAAGAGGCTTTCCCGCCTTGTAACTAAGAAAGCCTTTCGCCGTGCCCTACTCCGAATGGGGGTAAACGAGGGGAGGGCTAAGAAGGCGACTCTCTACTGGGCCCGCAAAGGGAATGTGACCTTCTGCCGAAACCGTTCAGGGGGGAAGGGCGACAAATTCCAGGCTTTGCAGGGCGGACACTCAGAGGAGATCATGAAGAAGCACTACGATGGGTCGGAGCAGTTGGCCATCGCCGAGCACTACAAAGAGAACGCGTGGACGGCCCATGGGGTGGTCCCAGTTAGTGCTCCTGGGCATGATGCTCGTCCGGGGGCACCAGCAGCTGCTTGTGGTATGGCTCCGATTGGCGCCAAGGATATGAACGAGTTAGGCGTCCACCTGTTGTCAGTTCTGAAGGAAGGGGGATTCGCTGAGCCCAAGAATCTCCAGAACATGGAGCTTGAGCAGTGTCTCAACCTCGCTTCTCTCAAGGCTGGGCTGCTCTATACATACCCCGAGGCGTCGCAGAGACTTGGGGTGGAGCTCCGGACGCTCGAGCGGTGGGTCGACCAGGGACACGTCCAAGTGATCAGGATCGATGGCCACCGGTACCTGACCAGAGCGCAGGTTGATGAGGTGGCTCGGGGGCTCAGCCCCGAGGAAGCTGGTGGGGTCATTAAGCGCTCCGCCCGGCAGGTGAGGAACTTGGTGCGGGACGGTAAGATCGTGGCGATCACGATGGGGAAGAAGATCGTTATCGCGCCGGCGGAGTTGCGTGCCTACATGAGTACGCTGTGAGCGCGCTCGCCGGAGCGAGAGCGGCAGGTGGCGATATTCGCCACCTGCCGCCAGGTCGCGCCCGTCGTTTACGTCGCGCCCGCGTTGCAGCGGTACGGGCACATCCACCAATCTCGCGACAGCTTGCCGCCAGGCTGGATGTCGGGGCTGAACTTTACTCCGCAGTTCTCACACTCCAAGAGCAGGCGCTTCTCGTCGAGCAGGAACATCCCCGCCCAGCGAATGGAGTTGTAACTGCGATCGTGAGGTCGTCTGTATTGACGATTCCGGTCACGCTGCTGGATGATAACGTCGCCCTCCCCGCTGTATATGCAGATGTCGCAATCTCCAAGGCGGGGCTTTATTTTGTAGCGCATATCATACCTCCGGCAATGGGGTTTTGGGCGCATGGGGCGGATGCCATTTGCGGAAATTTTCGAACGACATTTGGGGAAATGCCGATGTCGCTCCGTGTGGCTCCTCGAGGGGGGATGTTGTTTGACGTTACCTGGGAGAATCGTTGATGGGGATATCTTACGATTGGCCAGGTTTAAAATTACCTCGACAATAGCAGGATTAAGTAGCGGCTGGGGTACATATTGCGACATTTGCGGAAGTATTGGAGCGACATTAGCGGAAGTTGTGCTGCCAGTTTTCTAGTAGGAATGCCCAGATGAAATGAAGTTAGTGCGGGATTTGTCGGCGTGCATCTCGGCAAGAAGGAGCCCTTTCGATATTGGGTGGAGCAAATCCGGAATTTTAGAGAGTAGAGATTGAAGCTAGACTCACCCTTTTGAGGGGACGTCACAAGGAATTCAGGTGCTTTATGGGGGGCTCAGTTCGTCGCCGACACAGTCAGATGTGAAGGGGGCAGCCCCGGCATGACCTCAGCATTTTGGGTATAATACTGGGAAATGAAGGATTTTCTCCCATACGCGAAGCAGCTCGAAGGGTTTCTTCTTCGTGGCAATGAGTACAAGACGAGCCAAATTCTGCGCCAAGATATTGCGGCGGCCTTAGATGGTCAGCCGCGCCAGGAAATCCGCCGGAGAATCCCTCTCAAACTCCTTCGGGAGACTGGGACATTCTTTACCAGCAAGAGCCTGGCGTGCAAGCTTCTTAACGCGACATCTACCCCCCTTACCCAAAGCAGTGTCGTTGCAGACCCGGCCTGTGGAGTAGGCGATTTACTGCTTGCCCATTCTCGGCAACTTCCAGTCAAGAATAGTCTACGGGAGACCCTCTCTCACTGGAATCAACGTCTAGTTGGGAGAGATATCCATCCTGAACTCGCTCGAGTAGCCCGGCTGCGTATCGCATTGGAGTCTATCCGCAGAGGCGTTAAGAACCATGACGTTCTTCCGTCAGAGCTTTGTTCTCTGCTTTCTAATATCCGTGCTGGGGATGGCCTTAGAAGTCCCCGCCTGTTTTCTTTTGGGACCCATGTTCTCCTCAATCCTCCTTTTAGCTCTCGGGAAGCCTCCGACTCATGCTCCTGGGCCTCTGGAGGAGTGAGCATGGCGGCGGTGTTCATAGACCACTGCCTCTCACATGCCAAGGACGGGTGTGCGGTCACGGCAATCCTGCCTGATGTTCTCCGCAGTGGCGTTCGTTACGAGAAGTGGCGAAAGCGGATTGAGTCGATGGCCCAAGTAAAGAAGGTGCGGGCGGTTGGACAATTTGACCGCTGGACGGACGTTGATGTCTTCCTTCTCGACACAATAGTCAAACAGGAAGGTAAAACAGGCCCTCATGTTTCGTGGAAGGGTGTTTCGACACACGTGGGGAAGACTATTGGAGAGGTTTTTTCTGTTTCTGTCGGGCCGGTTGTCCCCTTCAGGCATCCTAAGCAGGGGCCCTTGCGTCCCTATATCCGTTCTGGCGAATTGCCGGCATGGAAAGTCATCGCTTCCGCACCCAGAAATCGTCGGTTTGCAGGTGCCACTGTCCAACCGCCCTTCGTTGCCGTTCGTAGAACCTCTCGGCCGGGAGATCAATTCCGTGCAATAGGTACCATTATTCGGGGGGAGGGCAACGTTGCAGTAGAGAATCACCTGCTTGTCCTCCAACCCAAGGACAAGACTTTACAACGCTGCAAAGACTTGCTGAGCTGCCTGCGAGACTCCAGGACAACTCAGTGGCTAGATAAACGGATCCGATGTCGTCACTTAACAGTGGGGGCCCTATCGGATATCCCTTGGTGGGGTGATGAGCATGAGTGAAGCACATCTTCGCTTTTCTGCCAGCATACTTAAGCGGCTTGGAGAGGAGCTAAACCCCCATGTAGACCAAGGGATTCTCGAGCTGGCCAAGAACGCGTACGACGCAGATGCCAAGGTGTGTGCAATCCGGCTCATAAAAACAAACCAGCCCGGGGGGGCGGTCTCCATTGAAGATGATGGCGTTGGGATGAGTCAGCAGGAAGTTCAGGGCGGGTGGCTCGTGTTGGGTCACTCTGAAAAGTCGGCAGACCGACCGACCGAAAAACTTGGCCGCATCCCAGTTGGCAACAAGGGCTTGGGGAGATTGGCAGCCCTACGCCTTGGGAAGTCTGTTGAATTAACCACCAGGCCGGAGAAAGAGCCTCGTAAAAAGTATTCCGTCAGTATCGACTGGTCGCGATTCGATAATTGCCAGGCCGTTGAGGACGTGGAGCTTGATATCAAGGAGAGTCGCCGAAAGAAAGTTTCAAGGCATGGCACGTCAATTATTATCAAGAAGCTTGACTCAAAGATATCCCGCATGGACGTGAAGAGACTGGCGCGGGGGCTTCTTCTCCTTGCCGCACCCTTCAGGGAGGTGAAGCGCGGGTTTCGTCCGGTTCTAAAAGCCCCCGAGTTTCGTGACCTCGAAAAACTAGTTAAGCGGCGTTACTTCGATGATGCGGAACTCCGCTTGACGGCTGAAGTTGACTCGGCGGGGCGGGCGACCGCCAGAGTTGTCGACTGGAAGGGAAAAGCCCTCTTTACGGCCGCACATGACGACCTCTGCATCCATCCGACGAAGAAGAATTATGGGTGCCCCCCCGCAAAGTTCAGCTTTTGGGTGTTTATTTTAGACAAGCAGAAGTTTCTTACCCGGAAGTCCTCTCTGAAAGAAGTTCAGGAGTGGTTGGCTGAGTTTGGTGGGGTCCATCTATATATCAAGGAAATCCGAGTTTCCCCGTATGGTAACCCCGGCAATGATTGGCTGGAAATCAACCTCAGCCGCGTTCGCAGTCCCGAGCTTCGTCCCAGTACAAATACCTCGATTGGGCGCATACTGATTTCTGATGACAAGGGGCAGCTTAGGCAGAAGACTGACCGAACTGGAATCTATGAAGGGGGCGGTTTCGATGAGCTGAAGCGGTTCGCTATTGATGCGCTCAATTGGATGGCTCGCAGGCGTGTCGAAGAAAGAGACAGGCTCCGCACTCGGGAAAGGACGGGGGCTGCCCAGCGGGTCCACAAGTCTAAGGGTGACATCGTTAAGGCCATCGAAAAGCTGCCGAGAGTGTCAAAGCAGCGACTCAAAAAGCGTTTTGAGCAATATGAGTTCGCCCGAAAGCGTGAAGTCCAATCCCTTCGTAAAGAGGTTCAGCTTTATAGGACAATGAGTACCGCAGGAATTACATCTGCCGTTTTTGCTCATGAATCCAAACAGCCTATCAAGCTCATTATCCGCAACGCAGGGCAAGTTGAGAAGAAGGGAAAGAAGCATTTGAAGGGTCGATATGCCTCCGTCCTAGAGGCTCCAGTGCTGAGAATTGTGCGGCAGGCAAATACTCTGGGCGCCTTCAGTAATATGACTTTAAGCCTGGTCGACCACGATAAGCGTCGTTCTGGTCGCGTTGATATTCACGAGGCCATTAGGAGTGGAGCCGCGTTGTTTGACTCATTGGCTCGGGATAGAATCGTCGACATCCAACTTGAGCTCGATACTGGCAGCCCCTATCTGCGCGGGAGCCAGGCCGCCATCGAGTCAATTGTCACCAATCTAATTGCAAACAGCTTTAGGGCGCTTGAGAAAATATTAAAGCCTCCCCGGAAGATTCTGATTCGAACTTTTCTGCAATCGCAGTCCATAACCATTAAGGCCATGGATAATGGTCCCGGAATCCACGGCGTCAGCTTGAAGGAGATTTGGCTCCCAGGTGTGTCTACTTATGCAACGGCGACTGGGCTCGGGCTCGCCATTGTGCGCGACACAGTCACTGATTTGGGGGGCTCTGCGGCAGTAATCAAGGCAGGGGAGTTCGGTGGGGCAGAATTTACGGTCGAGCTCCCAGTCATTCGGAGTTGAGCACGAGGTGAAGCGATGACACCGGTCAGTACAGTCGCCATTGTTGATGATAACAAGGATATGCGGGAAACTATGGCGGCGGAACTCGAAGATGTTAACCTCAGGCCCGCCCTCCTCGAAGGGCCATTTCAGACAGTCACTGCACTGCTAAAAGAGATCCGAGGGAGGAGGCTGGAAGCCGCTGTCTGTGACTATCATCTCAGTCCGCGCGGTTTTGCTGGGTTTTCCGGGGCACAGGCGGTCGCCGAGCTATACCAGCAGAAAATCCCCAGTGTTCTCGTCACGGCCTATGGAAAGGTCGATGTTATCGACATCCGGTCTTTTCGGGACCGTCTTCCCATCCTTATCCACTCTGACGAGGTGGAGCCCGAAATGGTCGTTGAGGGCTTCAAGGTTTGCCAGCTAGAGTTCGACAACAAGTTCACCGAAGCACGTAAGCCATGGCGAACACTGGTACGAGTTGAAGAGGTTGATGATAGGCGGTCCAACCCTCCTATTGTGAAGGTCACAGTTCCCAACTGGAATGCCAAGACCGTGGTGGGATTCCAGCTTTCCATGGTCCCAAAGTCCCATCGAGATAAGATCAAAGCAGGAACCCGGTTCTATGCCGAAATAAACCTCGGCGCGACCGACCAATCAGACCTGTACCTCAAGTCGTTTGAGTTCCCAGGCGGTTAACTCCCAGTGAAGCCACCGTATGCTGCTATTCTCGATGTGGGACATGGGAACTGCGCCGTCATCGTAGATTCCGGCGGAGTTGTTGTAATCGATGCTGGTCCGGGCTCGGGCCTCCTGGAATTCTTGACCAGAGAAGGTATCACGCATATTAACACCGTCATCATCTCACATGCGGATACTGACCAT
>JBDRPD010000004.1:0-15691 GCA_043827405.1 Elusimicrobiota bacterium
TCTGTCTGGCTGGCCATCAACGGCGAAACCGATCCGCTGGCCACCGTGCGCTTCTACCTCGGAAACAGCGCCGAACTCGCCGCTGCCGGGGCCGACGCCATGGGAGCCTTCGCGAGCGCGCCGCTCGCCGTCACCCAAGCCCTGGTTGAAGGCACGAATGTCCTGCGGGCCCAAGCGGTCAAAGACTCCTATACCTCGCCCATTATGCAGCGGACCTTGGTCTACGACCTGGTGCCGCCGACCGCCTCGGGAGAAACGCCGACGGGGACGGCCGTCAGCTACACGCCCTTCGTCGGCGTTGATCTGGCGGATACCGGCGCTTCCACCAACGCCGTGAGCGGCATTTGTCCCGACATCATCACCATGAAGGTGAACGGGCAGGAAGTGAACGCAATCTTCGACGACGGGACGCTGGTATGGATCGATTCGACCACGCAAACCGTCCCGGTGCTGGCCGCAGGAGCCTATAACGTCGAGGTCGAAGCGGGAGACTATGCGGGCTACAAACTTGCGGCTTCCTGGTCCTTCACGGTGGCGGTCCCCGTCACCGACCACTCCGCCCCGGCGACTGCGGACCCCACGCCCAGCGGCGCCGCAGGCTCGCGTCTGCCGGTGATATCGCTCAAAGTATTCGACAACCAGAGCGGGATCATTCCGTCGAGCATCGTCATGATGGTGGACGGGATCACCGTGGTGGACGCAGCGAATATCGACGCGGCCTACGACGCCGGGGAAGACCTGGTCTCCTACACTCCGCCCGCCGAGTTCGCCGCGGGCAGCGCCCATACCGTAGAAGTCTCAGCCAGCCACTGGGCAACCGATCCGGCGGACAAGGTGACCGATACCCGCAGTTGGGGATTCTTCGTCCCATGATGAGAAACGAAAACGGCGTGACCTTGCTGGAACTGATGCTGGGGATGGCCATCATGGCGATCATGGCGGCCGCTTTCGCCAGCCTGCTGAAGTACTCCTCCGCCGTCACCGTTAAGGCCCGGCTCGCGGGCGAAGCGCAGGAAGACACACGCCAAGCGCTGGCCAAAATCGAGGAGGCGCTCGCGCATGCCAATGAGATCACGGTATCCTCCGCGGCATTCGTCGAATTCGTCTGCGACTACGAAAAGAGCCCGGATTACGACCCCAACGGCGACCTGGACGGCGACGGCATCCCGAACTTCCGCGACGCCGACCGCGATGCCGACGCCTTCCTGCTGATGCCGGCGACCGCGCAGTGGCAGACCGGCTTCAACCTAAAAGACGATGACGAGGACGGCGACGGCGCGGTCGACGTACGCCGCCGCATCTACTTCACCGGCGGCGAAATCCGGATGGATACCAGCGTCAACCAGGACGCCTGGGGGGGAAGGGTGACGGTTCTCATGAAGGAAGTCGACAGCTTCACGCTGACCTATCTGGGGAGCAAGGCCAACCCCCTGGGCAAAGCGATCGACTTCGGAGCCGACGGCAATCCCGGTACGGGCGACGACGGCGAGGGCGACGGCATCATCACCGGCACGGAGATGGACATGGTCGACGCTCCCGACGGGATGGGTAATCGCAACGGACTGCTGGACACGAAAAACGAAAGACGCTACGCGACCACGGTACGCGTGGCCTTGACCGTGGACCGCAACCACGATGGGAAAAATGACTATGGAGTGGAAACGGATGTATTTCCCGCCTTGCTGGCGCTCAAAAGCCAGTAAGCGCAGGGGCCGGACCGGGCAGGCGCTCATCATGGCGCTGTTCTTGATCCTGCTGGTCCTGCCGATCGGCATCACGTTCTACAAGTACGCCAACCAGACGCTAAAAAGCTCGCTGCAGGAACGGCGCCAGAAGACCGCGGCGCAAATCGCCAACAGCGCCTTGACCGACTATATGCGGCAGTTCTCGCAGGACGCCTACAACGGGCACTACGACGTTTCCTCGCTCGACCGGCCGGAAGCTTTTTACTCCTCGGGATTCTCCAGCGTCACCTATGTCGCCGACGAGCTGAACCGTACGGTCTATCTCAACGCGGTGGGGACCTACGGCACGTCGGACAACAAGCTGGCCAGCAAGCGGCTGGAGGCGCTGATCCAGTTCTCGTCCGACCTCACGCAGTACGGGACCATGGTCAACGGCCCGTTCACCATCTCGGCGAGCAACGTCGCCTACGAAGGCGGCCTATGGATCAACGGCAACCTCAACGTCACCGGCAGCAATGTCCGCTTCAACGGCGGGCCCCTCGTCGTCATGGGCAACCTCTCGGGCGCGGCCTCGGTGGTGCTCGACGGCGACCTTTACTACAACGGGACCAGCGCCGGAAGCGTCACCGTCCTGGGCGTCAAGTACAACTACGTGCCGGCCACCAGCTGGCCGAGCCTGGACTTCAATTACTACGACGCGCACTACACCTTCAAGTCGACCACCGACCGCACCGTGATCTTCAACGCGGACGGGACCTTCACCGTGGTGGGCGATACGACCTACGCCATCCCCGCCACCGGCGCCATCATCTACTGCGAAAACTGCGACCTCGAGGTCAGCGGCGCCGTCAGCGGCCGGGTGACTGTAATCGCCGGCGCCGCGACCGGCAACTGCGGCAGCGCCGACGGCAAAATCACCGTCGTCGACAACCTCTATTACGTCGGGGCGAGCTCGATCACGGCCAACAGCCAGGCCTCGTTCGCGGCGCTGGCGCGCAACTGCATCACGTTCGCGAAAACGGGCCAAGACCTGGTCGTGGTGGGCGTATATTTCGTGGAGCAGGGAACGAGCAATATGAAGATGTCCGGCTCCAGCGGCAAGCGGTTCTGGCTCTACGGAGTGCGCACGCAGGGGATCAGCATCAGCCCCAGCAGCTCATTCAATAATGGACGCTCGCTCATTTACGACGCGGGCCTGCGCGCCTATCCGCCGCCCGGCCTGCCGGAAAAGGCGCTGCTGGTCAACTGGAACCTGCACTAAATAAATACCTCCGCATTTTTCAGCATTTTTACCCCTTGTGCCCACGATCAGGAGATTTATATCCTATGGGCGGATGAAGCCATTTATTCTGGTCGTTGATGATGATCCGAATGTCGGGCCGCTCTTGACCGATTCCCTGGAATCGCAAGGCTACCGCGTCACGTACTGCAGCGACGCGGCACAGGCCCTCATCCAGCTCGAAAATCTGCGGGTCGGGCTGCTGATCTCCGACATCATGATGCCGGGCTTCGGAACCGGGGTGGACGCCTACCGCAAGATTCGCGCCAACCCGGACCGGAAGGAAATTCTTCCGGCGATTTTCCTGACGGGACTGACGCCCGACGAGGCGGACAAGCATGTCCCGAAAGGAGATCCGCATATCCGGCTGCTGCACAAACCGACGTCGTTAAAAAATCTAATGAACGCAATTAAGGAACTGACGGGGGAGAAACTCAAATGACCACCAAAACGAATGCGTCCACCAGCTCCGCCAAGGCGGAGAAAGCCGAGACGGCAATCATCAAGCTCGGCGGCAAGGAGTACGAGTATCCGATTATCGTCGGCTCAGAGGGTGAGCGCGGCATCGACATCCGCAAGCTCCGCGGCGAGACCGGACATATCACCTACGACCCGGGCTACGTAAACACCGGGGCCTGCGACAGCGCCATCACCTTTATCGACGGCGAGAAGGGAATTCTGAACTACCGGGGCATCCCGATCGATGAGATTTGCGCGAAGTCCGACTTCATCGAGGCCTCATATCTCTGCATCTACGGCAGGCTCCCGAACCAGCAGGAGCTCGACAAGTTCCGCGACGAGATCAAGCACGAGACCATGATCCACGAGGACATGAAGCGCTTCTACGACGGCTTCCCGCGGGACGCCCATCCGATGGCGATTTTGTCCTCGGCGGTCAATACCGTCTCGACCTTCCACGACTCCGCCCTGCACCCGGCGGCCGACGTGGGCTACGACAATATCGACATCATCCGGCTGATCGCCAAGCTGCCGACCATCGCGGCCTATGCCTACAAGAAGTCGACGGGGCTGCCGGGCATCTACCCGCGCGTCAAGTACAGCTACGCCGCCAACTTCCTGTGGATGATGTTCGGCACCCGCATCGAGGACTACGAGCCGGACCCGATCGCCGAGAAGGCTATCGACCAGCTCCTCATGCTGCATATCGACCACGAGCAGAACTGCAGCACCTCGACGGTACGTCTCGTCGGCAGCAGCCGCGCGAACCTCTACGCCTCG
The DNA here is from genome assembly GCA_043827405.1 of Elusimicrobiota bacterium. Lineage (GTDB taxonomy): Bacteria > Elusimicrobiota > Elusimicrobia > UBA1565 > UBA1565 > JBDRPD01. The sequence continues at coordinate 4,204 of JBDRPD010000004.1, forward strand.
ATCTCGGCCGGCATCGCCGCGCTGTGGGGCCCGCTCCACGGCGGCGCCAACCAGGCGGTCCTCGAGATGCTCGAAGTCATCCGCAAGGACGGCTGCAACTACCAGAAGTACGTCGACATGGTCAAGGACAAGCAAAGCGGCTTCAAGCTCATGGGCTTCGGCCACCGGGTCTACAAGAACTTCGACCCGCGCGCCAGGATCATCAAGAAGTCGGCCGACGTGCTGCTCAAGAAGCTCGGCGTCGATGACCCGCTGCTTGAGATCGCCATGCGGCTCGAGGAGATCGCGCTCAAGGATCCGTACTTCGCCGAGCGCAAGCTCTACCCGAACGTCGACTTCTACAGCGGCATCATCTACAAGGCCCTCGGCATCCCGACCAACATGTTCACCGTCATGTTCGCGATCGGACGCCTCCCGGGCTGGATCGCCCAGTGGAAGGAGATGGTCGACGACTTCCAGCGCATCGGCCGTCCCCGGCAGATCTACACCGGGAACACGCTGACCAAGTATACGCCGATGGACAAGAGGAAGTAGCGGCCGGCCAGCAATGCCCCAAAAGTCGCCTTTTCACGAGCGGACATCCGCTCTGTGCAAGAGCTTCCGTTGGAAGGAGTGGGCGGGCTACTACGCCGTCTGCTACTACGACATGTGCCACGAGCCCGAGTACATGGCCTTCCGCCATGCGGCGGGCCTGCTCGACGTCACCCCGCTGTTCAAATACCGGTTAGCGGGGCCCGACGCGGCGGCCTTCCTGTCGTACGTCATGACGCGCGACGTGCGCCGGCTCAAGCTCAACCAGGTGACCTATGTCTGCTGGTGCGACGAACGGGGCAAGATACTCGACGACGGCACCGTGGCCCGCTTAGGCGAAAACGCCTATCGGGTCACGGCCGCCGTCCCGACTTTCGCCTGGTTTGAGCGCAACTCCCGGGGCTTCGACGTCGAGATCGAAGACGTATCCGACCAGCTCGCCGTGCTCGCCCTGCAGGGACCGCGCTCGCGCGACATATTAAAGAACGTGGTCAAAGACTGCGACATCGACCAGCTCCGGTTCTTTCGCGCCGCGCAGGCCAAGCTCGACGGCTTCGAGGCGACGATCACGCGGACCGGCTATACCGGGGATCTGGGCTATGAGCTCTGGGTGCCGAACAAAGACGCATTGCGCCTGTGGGACGTGCTCATCGACGGCGGGCAGCCCCACCGCATCCTGCCCGCGGGCCTCGACGCGCTCGACATGACGCGGGTGGAAGCCGGCTTTATCATGCTGGACGTCGACTACTTCTGCGCCAAGGACTGCATGATCGAGTCCCGCAAGTCCACGCCCTTTGAGGTGGACCTCGGCTGGACGGTACAGCTGGACCGCGAGCCCTTTATCGGCCAGGAAGCGCTCAAGCGCGAACGGGAGGAAGGCTCCAAGTACGCCTTCGTGGGCCTGGATATCGACTGGCCCGCGCTGGAGAGCCTGTTCGATAAAGTAGGCCTGCCGCCGCAGCTGCCGCACGGCGCGTGGCGCACGCCGATTCCCGTCTACTGCGACGGCGACCAGATCGGTCAGGCCACCAGCGGAACATGGTCGCCGACCCTCAAGCGCAACCTCGCGCTCGCCACCGTGGAAGCCCCGTACGCCGAGCCGGGCACCGAGCTGCAAATCGAAGTCACCGTCGAATTTGCGCGCAAGCTCACCACCGCCACCGTGGTCAAGAAGCCGTTCTTCGACCCTGAACGCAAAAGGATGAAGTTTGCATGAGCAAGATATACGACGCGATCGTAGTGGGCGGCGGCCATAACGGCCTGATCTGCGCCGCCTATCTCGCCAAGGCGGGCCGCGACGTGCTCGTCCTCGAGCGCCGCCACGTGCTGGGCGGCTCGGCGGTCAGCGAGGAAATCTATCCGGGCTTCACCTTCTCGTCGTGCTCCTACGTCGTCAGCCTGCTGCGCCCCCATATCATCCGCGACCTCGGCCTCGCCAAGCACGGCCTCGACATCATCCCGCTGCCCTGCTCGTTTTCACCGCTTCCCGACGGCGACTCCCTGTGCCGCTGGGACGACGGCGAGCGGACGCGCCGCGAAGTAGCGCGCTTCTCTCCGCGCGACGCCGAACGGCTGCCGGAATTCGGCCGGGCGATGGTGCAGATGGCGCGCTTCGTCAAGCCCATCATCGACCAGCCGGCTTTCGATCCCGGCTCGCTCAACCCGCTGGAGCTCGTCGACCTGCTTAAGACCGGCAACCGCTTCCGCGGCCTGGGCAAGGACAAGATGACGCAGCTGGTCAAGATGATGACCCTGTCGGCGGTGGACTTCCTGGATCAGTGGTTTGAATCGGAAGTCCTCAAGGCCCCGATGTCGGTCAGCGGCATCATCGGCACCTTCCTCGGCGTCCGCTCGCCGGGGACGGCCTATGTCCTGCTGCACCACTATATGGGGGAAATCGACGGCGCCTTCCGCTCTTGGGGGCTGTCGCGCGGCGGAACCGGCGAGATCAGCATGTCCTGCGCCCGCGCCGCGCAGTCCTTCGGCGCCGAGATCCGCACCAAGTCGCCGGTCGCCAAGATTCTGATCAAGCACGGCGAAGCGCGCGGCGTCGTGCTGGAGAACGGCGACGAGCTGCGCGCCCGCACCGTGGTCTCCGGCGTCGATCCCAGCCTCACCTTTCTGCAGATGGTCGACTCCGAACACCTCGAGCCCGACTTCATAAAATCCATCAAGCGCTATAAATTCCGCGGCAGCTCCGGCAAGGTCAACCTCGCGGTCGACCGCGTGCCTGATTTTAAGTGCCGGCCCGGCGACGGACCGCACCTGCGCGGCGACATCGCGATCGCCCCGTCGATCGACTATCTGGAGCGCGCCTACGACGAAGCCAAGTACGGCGATTTCTCCAAGCGCCCCTACATCAATGTGGTGATTCCGTCCCTGGTCGATCCGACCGTCGCGCCGCCGGGCAAGCATGTAATCTCCTGCTTTGTGCAGTACGCGCCCTACAACATCAAGGAAGGCCCGGAGAACTGGCCTAAAAAGCGCGAGGCCTTCGGCGATGCGGTTGTAGACACCTTGGCCGAATACATCCCCGGCCTCAAGGAATCCATCCTCCACCGCCACGTCATCACGCCCTGGGACCTGGAGCAGGAGTACGGCCTGACCGAGGGCAATATCTTTCACGGCGAACTCAGCCTGGAGCAGCTCGCCTTCCTGCGCCCCACGGCGGACTATGCCCGCTACGAGACGCCCATCGACGGGCTCTACCTATGCGGCTCCGGCGCCCATCCGGGCGGCGGCATCATGGGAGCGCCCGGCGAGCTCGCCTCGCGCACCATGCTGTCGGGAGGGGTGATATGACCCCCGACGTGATCGTTCTCGGCGGCGGCCATAACGGCTTGGCGGCGGCGACGATCCTGGCGCGCGAAGGCCGCCAGGTGCTGGTGCTGGAAAAGCGCGCCATTCTCGGCGGCCTGGCGGCGGGCGAGGAGTTTCACCCCGGCTGCCGCACGCAGGGCCTGCACCTGGATACTTCCGGGCTGCGCCGCGACGTCATCTCCGAGCTCGAGCTGGAACGCCACGGCCTCAAGCTGCGCGGCGAGGATCCTCCGGTATTTATCCCCAGCGAAAACGGCAAAGGCCTCATCCTGCACCGCGACCCCGACCGGATGCAGGACCTGATCGGGACCGGATTATCCGCCGAGGACCTCGCGGGCTATCGCGGCTACCGCAAGTTCATTAAGCGAATCAGCGGCATCGTGCGCCACGTTCTGGACACCGAACCGCCGCCGCTCGCCGACCACGGAGTCGACGGCATGCTGCAGCTGCTGTCGACCGGGCTGCGCCTGCGCGCCCTGGGCCGCGCCGACATGCTGGAGCTGCTGCGCATCGCGCCGATGTGCTCCGGCGACTGGCTCAAGGAGCAGTTCGCCGGCGAGCTCGTGCGCTCGGCGCTGGCCGGACCGTCGGTGGAAGGGACTTTCATGGGCCCCTGGTCGGCGGGCACGACGGCCGCCCTGCTGCTGCGGGAATGCATCGCCGAAACCAACGCCGAAGGCGGACCGGCCGCCGTAGTCAAAGCCCTGGAGGCCGCGGCCAAGGAGGCCGGCGTCGAGATTCGCACCGGCGCACCGGTCAAAACCATCCAGCTCGCCGACGGCAAAGCCGCCGGCGTCGTGCTCGAGGACGGCGAGGAAATAGCCGCCGGCCTCATCGTCTCCTCCTGCGATCCCAAGACCACCTTTCTGCGGCTGATCAGCGCGGCGCAGCTGCCGTTGTCGCTGGCCGAGCCGATCCGCCTCATCCGCGCGCGCGGCACCGCCGCCAAAGTAAACCTGGCGCTGAAGGGAGCGCTCGAGTTCGACGGCTGGGAAGGAAAGGTCTTTGAGCATATCCGCACCGGCGAGACCCTCGACGATATCGAACGCGCCTTCGACGCGGTCAAGTACGGCGAGTTCTCCAAAAAGCCGCATCTGGAGATCAAGGTGCCGACCGTCGCCGACCCGTCGCTCGCCCCCGCCGGCCACCACGTCGTAGAAATTCTCGTCCACTTCGCGCCCTATGACTTAAAGGGCGGCTGGAACGACCGGCAGCGTGCGGCGCTCGGAGATACGGTCGTCGAACGGCTCGCGGCCTATGCGCCCAAGCTCAAGGAGCAAATCGTCGGCCGCGAAGTTCTGACGCCCAAGGATATCGAGGAGCGCTACGGCACCGCCGGCGGCCATATCTATCACGGCGAGCCCTTCCTGGACCAGCTCTACTCCCTGCGCCCCACGGTGGATACCGCGCAGTACGCGACGCCGATCTCCGGCCTCTACCTCTGCGGTTCCGGCTCGCATCCCGGCGGCGGCGTCACCTGCATGCCGGGGACGCTGGCGGCCGAAGCCGTCCTCGCCCGCTCCTAGCCGCCTGGATTTATTGCTGTAGGCGGCTAGATCTCGACCTGGCGGCCGATCTCGATCACGCGGTTTGGCGGCAGGCCGAAGAACAGCGCCGGCCGGAGAGCGTTGCGGTACATGAAGCGGTACAGCGCCAGCTGCCATACCGGCAGCCGACCGAATCGCCCCTCGACGACGGTATCACGGCTGGTGATATAGGTGGCGGTCAGCGGGTTGATCAGCAGCTGTTTGTCCTCGCAGGCGCGATAGAGCGCCGCGAAGAGGTCGGAAGATTCCATAAAACCGTAGCGCACGGTCACCCGGAACATCTTCCCGCCGAGATTCTCAATACGATATCTCTCCGCCTCGGCGATGTGGGGAGTCTCTTCGTTGACTACCGTGACGAACAGGTTGTTCTCGTGAAGAACCTTATTGTGTTTGATGTTGTGCAGCAGCGCCCGCGGCGTCCACTCCAGATTTTTATTGAGGATGACGGCATGGCCGGGCACCCGGACCACGGCGCTGCTCTCGGCGTCGCGGACAAAATCAATCAGCGGCAGCGACTCGGCCCGCCGCCGCTCACGCATAACGGCCTGCCCCTGCCGCCATACGACAAAGAGGAAGACGATGAGCGCGCTGATCAGCAGCGGGACCCACCCGCCTTCCTTGATCTTGGCCAGGTTCGCCGTCAGGAAAGCCAGATCGACCGCTAAAAACAGCGCCGTCAGCGCCGCCGCTGCGGGCAGATTCCAGCGCCAGCGCCGCCGCGCCACCAGAAACGCGAGCAGCGTCGTTATGACCATGGTCAGCGAGACGGCGATCCCGTAGGCCGCGGCCAACCCGCTGGAACTGCGGAAGGCGAAGACCAGCGTGATCGTCGCCGCGAGCAGCATCCAGTTGACCAATGGAACGTAGATCTGGCCCGATTCCCGGTCGGAGGTATGCACGATGGCGAGCCGCGGCAGATATCCCAACTGGACCGCCTGCCGCGTCAAGGAGAACGCGCCGGTGATGACCGCTTGCGACGCGATGACGGTCGCCGCAGCGGAAAGCGCAACCAGCGGGTAGAGCCCCCACGAAGGCACCATGCGGAAAAACGGATTATGGGCCGCCGCCGGCGAGCGCAGGAGCAGCGCCCCTTGCCCGCAATAGTTCAGCGCCAGCGCCGGCCCAGCGGCGAGAAACCAGCTGAGGTAAATGGGGCGCCGGGAGAAGTGCCCCAGGTCGGCATACAGCGCTTCGCTTCCTGTAACGACCAGGAAGACCGCACCCAGCACGAAGAAGCCGGCGGTGCCGTTCACCGCGAAGAAGCGCAGGGCGTATGCCGGGTTGGCCGCCGCCAAGACGGCGGGAGTCCGTATGAGGCTGATGACTCCGAGCGCTCCGATCACCAAAAACCAGACCAGGATGACCGGCCCGAAGACAATGCCGACTCTCTCCGTGCCGTGCCGCTGCGCCGCGAACAGGCCGACAAGGATCAGCACGGTAATGGGGATGATATACGGCTGGCACAGAGGCGTGGCGACGCCCAATCCTTCGATGGCGCTCAGCACCGATATGGCGGGCGTGATCATGCCGTCGCCGTACAGCAGCGCGGCGCCGAAAAGTCCCAGCACCGCCACAAAACCGTATCGCGGGCGCCCGCCGTCCGGCGACCTTACCAGCGACATCAGCGCCAGAATGCCGCCTTCGCCTTTATTGTCGGCGCGCAGGATGTAGAGCAGATACTTCACGGTAACGACGACGATCAGCGACCACAGGATGAGAGAGAGGACGCCGAGGATATTCGCGGGCGAGACCGGGATGGCATGCGGTCCAGAGAAGCATTCCCGGAAGGCGTAGAGCGGGCTGGTGCCGATATCGCCGTAGACGATGCCCAAAGCCGTAAGGCAGAGCAGGGGAAGGGCCGGCGGCGCTGCTTGGCGGATTGGCGCGGGCGAAACGGGCACCGCCGATCAGCCCCGCCGGAACGAGATGCCGGCCGGGCAAGCATGACTATATCTTTTCATATTCTTATATGGTATTATTGCCATATAGTAGGAACAAAAAATCAAACTTCGCCCAAATGCTCAAGCATACCCTGGCTTTCTCTAAACTTCTTGCGCAGCATCTCGGCGATCGGCCGCAGGACCTTGTAGATATCCCGATCACGGATGGAGTAGTAGACCGTGACTTTTTCCTGCCGCGACTTAAGAATCCACGCCTGACGCAGCATCGCCAGATGCTTGGAAAGGCTGGACTGTTCGACTGCCAATTCCCGGACCATCTCGCCGACGGAAGCCTCGCGCGCTTTCAGATGCTCGACGATCGCGAGCCGTACGGGATGCGCGAGGGCTTTAAGAAAGTCGGCCTTGATTCGAAATACCAGGTCCGCGGTCGCGGTCTTCTCATTTGCCATATATTCGAATATGAGAATATTTTACTAAACAAATCCGCCGCGATGCAAGCATGACGCCTGCCCCGCACAATAAGCCCGACGACAAGAAGAGCCCCGCACCCGACATCAACGCGCTGCCCGGGTGGATCATCGATGCCCTCAAGCTTTGGCAGGAAACGCGGGTCTGGCTGGCCGACACCTACCGAGACCTTCGTCCCATGCTCGCTCCGTCGGAAACGAAGTTTCTCGTCGCGCTGGCCGTGCTGATCGGGCTCCTCACCGGCGGCTTCACCTACCTGTTCGACGGCTTCATCCACCGGATATTCCATTTCGCCTTCGGCATGAATACGCTGCAGCTGGCCGAGCTCCCGCTGTACTCCCGCTGGAAGATACTGTTTTTGCCGGCCTTGGGCGGACTCATCGTCGGCCCGCTGGTAAAATACGTCAGCCCCGACTCCAAGGGAGAGGGCGTGCCCAACGTGCTCAAGGCGATGCACCATCAGGGCGGCCGTCTGCGCGGACGCGTCGCCCTGTTGAAGGCGCTGTGCAGCGCCCTGTCCATCGGCACCGGAGGCTCGGCCGGCCGCGAAGGCCCCGTCGTCCTTATCGGCGCATCGATCGGCTCCCGGCTCGCTCAAATGTTCCGCGTCCCTGCGGTCACCCTTAAGACCATGGCGGCGGCGGGCTCAGCGGCCGGCATCGGGGCGGTATTCAACGCCCCGCTGGGCGGCATGGCATTCGGGCTCGAAGTGATCCTCGGAGAGATAACTGCGGGCCCCTTCGCCATGGTCGTGCTAAGCACGGTCGTAGCGGACACCATGGCACGCATGCTGCGCGGCTCCTCATCCTTCTTCACCATCCCGGCGCATGGGATGACGCACTGGTCGGAGCTCGGGCTCTATCTCGTGCTCGGCGTGGCCGCCGGCATCTGCGCCAAAGTGTTTCAGCATATCTTTCTACGCGTCGAGGACGAGTTCGAAGCGCATTGCCCGATGGACCCGGCATGGAAGCCCGCCTTGGGCGGCCTGCTGGTCGGAGCGCTCGGGTTCCTGGTCCCCGAAATTCTGGGCCCCGGCTATGAGGTCATCGACAGCGCGCTGCGCACCAGCTTCGCGCCCTCGCTGCTGCTGCTGCTGATCGCCGGCAAGATGCTGGCGACCTCGCTGACCCTCGGCTCCGGCGGCTCCGGCGGCACGCTCATGCCGTCGCTGTTTATGGGCGGCATGCTCGGCTCCCTTCTGGGCCAGGCGTTCGCCGCGATCTTCCCCGGCACGCTCGATCCGAGCGCCTATGCGACGGTCGGCATGGCCGCCATGTTCGCGGGCATGGTGAACGCGCCGCTCACCGCCATCCTTATCCTATTCGAGATGACCGGAGACTACGCGATCATCCTGCCGCTGATGGTTGCCGTCGTGACGTCGGTCCTGACCGCGCGCGTCATCGAGGCGGAGTCCATCTACACCCTGAAGCTGGCGCGGCTGGGCATCAGCTATCGGCCGGAACCGGAAACCGCGCTGCTGACCGGCACCCCGGTCTCCGAGATCATGACCAAAGACGTTAAGGTGATCAAGTCCGATTTCGCGCTCGGGCAGCTCGGCCGCTACTTCAACCGTACCAAGCTCAACGGCTTTCCGGTGATCGACCAAGACGGCCGGCTGGTCGGGATGATCACCCATGCCGAGGCCCGCGCCGCCTACACCAGCGAGCCGCCGCCCCCGGCCGACGCTCCGGTTGAAAGCATCATGCGCTCCACCGGCCAGCCGCTGTACGCGGACGACTCGGCGAGCGAGGCGCTGCGCCGCATGGATCAGCTGGATACCGACCGCCTTCCGGTCGTCGACAGAAACAATCCGCAGCGGCTCGTCGGTATTGTGAGCCAAAAAGATTTGATGCACCTTTACGCGAAACGGATATCGCGAAAAACAGACAGAAAAACGGAGCGCTGAGCATGCCGCACTATCGAATTCGCACCTTCGCCGCCGCGCTGCTGACGGGAGCCGCCATTATGCTGTCGCTGCCGGCCGCCGCACTCGCGCTGGAAGAAAATTCAGAAAAGCCGGAAAACCTGATCATATCGCAGGGGGAATTCGCCGTTATCTCGGCGTCATCCGATGTGCTGCGCCATATCGGCGCGGCGCGGGCCGCGCTCCGCGCCGAAGATGCGCCGCGGGCGGCCAGCGCGCTCGCTCGCGCGCGCGGCCAACTGCGCTCCATGAAGGCCTGGCGCCGGCCCGCCGCCGCAGAAGACGGCGGACATGGCGGCGAAGAGCCGGATCTCGAGGCGGCGCTGCTGTCGCTGGAACGGCATCTGGCGGCGGCCGAACGCGGCCTGGAACAAAAGGAATTCTCCGCCGCCGACAAGGCACTGGCGCTGGCGGAACAGGAAACGGATTTCCTCAAGACAGTCATAAATCGCCCGCTGGCGCAGGCGCATAAAAACCTATGGCGGGCCATGATAGCGCACTCCTTTGGACAAGCAGCGGCCGTCAGGAAATACCTCTCCTCCACCTCCGTTTGGCTTGCCCGCGCGGCCGGCGGCGGGCAGGAGACTGAAAAGGCGCGGGCGGACCTGGCGAAGAAAGTCCAGGACTTAGAGCATTCCATGGCCGAAGGCAAACCCGGCCCATCGCAGGGCATCGAGAGCCTGTGGCAGCTATGCGTCGCCCTGACGGAATGGGAGAAGGAAGGGATCGTCGCCAGCTGGCGCCAATACCGCGAGCTGCGCGACGTCTATACGGCGCTGAGCGCCGCCAAATACCATCTCGTGCAGGCGAAAGGCAACCACCTCGCCGGCAGGGACAGGGAAGGCGTTTCGCTTGAGCTCAAAGCGGCGCGGCGGGAACTGCGGCGCGCCCTCGAGCATGCGCCGGCCGACATGGACGCGGAACTGGCGGCGATCGACACCATCGCGGCGGCCATTGAGACGGATGCCGCATCCGACAAGGAGCATTTAAAAAAGGATTACGACACGGCAATAAACCAAATCCGCATATTTATCCGTAAGCATTTGACGCAGCCATACGGCTGGAATATTCAATAATCCGGGGAGGACCGCAAGCATGCAATGTGTGAAATGTGAATCAAAGATTACACGGGGACGAGTACTGCTGCGCAAATCCGAATTCGTAGGAGTTGTTTGCTCGGGCTGCGCTTGGACAATGCAGAACGCCTCCAGCGAGCGCGAGCAGAGCAGCCCGCCGCCCGCCGTCCTCGCCCGCAGCTAGCTAGGCCTTATCCGCGGTCGCGATGATATAGTCGAAGGCTCTCCAGCCGTCGGTATGCAGGATACTGCGCCGGCAGGCGGCAAGAAACAGCGGATCGACGCGCTGCTTGATGTCGGGCTCGTAGAGCCTCTTGCCCAGGAAAGACACCAGCGGCGCGTAGACATAATCCCGAATCGATCGGATCTCGATATGGGTGAAGCCCGCCTCCTCAAGCTTGCGGTGATAGACGCTCCGGGTATACATATTTGCCAGCGGGATCTGCCAGAAGGAGCGCACGAAATACATCCCCAGCGAAAGCTCCAGGCTGAAGCCTTTGGCCGGCATGGGGATGACGTCGGCCGTCGCCAGCCGCCCGCCGCGCCGGAGAACGCGATAGGCTTCGCGGAAGAAGTCGGCACGGGTATTATAGTGGAAGGCTGTTTCCAGGGCGGTCACGCGGTCGAAGGTCCCGTCGGGCATCGGCATCTCGGTCGCTGAGCCGCGCAGCAGCTCGATGCGGTCCGCGAGACCGCGTTCACGGACGCGCTCGCGGGCCTTGTGCACCTGAGACGCGGTAATATTGAGCCCCACGATCTTGCGCAGGCCGAACTTCTCCGCCCAAAACATATCCTGATCGGCGAAGCCGAAGCCGACATCGAGCAGATCAAGACCGGGTCCGAGCCTCGCCGCCTGACCGAGCTTGAGAGCGAGCTTCTCACAGGCCTCGTCGTAGGTCTTTTCGCCGCCCTCCCAGTAGCCGAGATTCAGGTAGAGGCTCTTCTCCCCGAGGACATTGTGCGTCGAGAGGATGTCGTAGACGGCGGCGGGCTTAAGCCCTCCGGGAAGGAAAAGGGGGAGAATCCGCAGCGCATCGCTGATATAGCCCATGCACAAGAGCTTATCTTATCTCCGCAGAAATACGACAATTTCAGCGTAGGTCCATAGGCCCAATTTAAGCCGGGCCTTTGGACACCTGTTATTATGCATCCGCCTGTTAACCTATCAGCGAACCTGTAATCCTAGGTCATGGTCCTAGGAGCATCCACCCCCGAACCAAT
>JBDRPD010000005.1:0-28152 GCA_043827405.1 Elusimicrobiota bacterium
ATTTCATCAACCAGAGGTTACGCTTTTTAAATTTCTCCAGCTATCGGGACGCCGCCCGTGTCCACTATGAGAGTTGACAGAGAGTGCATTCCCACAAGAACGACTAGACTCTGGAATTAGAGGGCGCTTAGCCAAGATAAATGGATATTTCTAGCCTTTTGGCAGTGGTGGCACTTGCCTTGGCAGTCTATTCTCTTCTTAGTCCCGCAAAGAAGCTTCAGCTCAGCCTAAGAACCGGGTTCATTGAGAAGACGATATTGGTTATCGGATGTTTTCTAATTCACCTCCTTGTCTTGTGCTCCCGATCACCAAGGTCGACCTCCCTGTATCATGAACTAACCGGTATAGCCATCTCTCCGGATATATCTGCCTACCTCGTTCTGTTAACTACATCTCTCATAGCGATCTGGTTCTTTAGCAGATTTCGCCTATCCCGTAGTAGTATCAAACGATTTCGGACGCTCGCCGACACGCTTCATTATTCCCGCGACTATAGCGAACTGGTTCAACTTGTCGAAGAACACTTCCATGCTCTACTAAGCCTATCGACTGGGCACTACTTCCCAGAAAAGTTGCGTCGCTTTCTTCCACCAAAAAATCATTTTTTTGACTTAGAGCGTTTTGAGAAAAGACTTGCCCGTCTGCTACCTTGGCAGCGCAGTTGCATCGAGATTATTCAGCCGTGGTTGAAAAGATTTAATATTTCTAACGAATCATTCCCGACCTGGTCCCACGCGCAGATCGAAGCCGAGGGCATCCTCCAGATGCTTCTATCAAATCCTAATTTCGCGCACGAATTAGCGCGAACAAAGCCATACCTGGCTCTTCAGGTCTTTTCCGCGACGGGCTTCTTCCTCCCCGAGTTTATGGATAATTACTTCCAATCCCTCTTGAATGATCGGAGCAGTATTTTCTATCTCGAAATCCGAAACAACCAAAACTTATCCATCGGCGAACACAGGTACAGGATTCCCAAAGAGAACCGCCTACTGCACTTCCTCTTCAACGACACAGAGAAGGCCCACTCTCTTGGTATCTACAAGCCCATTGGAGAGTCGGTATTACGCCATCTCGACCACCTTCGCCAGAATATTCAGGCCGATCCCTACAATGATCCGCCAAGAGACTACCAAGAAGACGGCCGGTGGGGATGCCCACTCTTCGTTGGCATCCAATTTTTCGACATCATGCTGGCGGAGGCGATCTATCAGAACATTGAATGGCACATGTGGCTCTATTACTATCCCCACTTCGCCAGGAGAATATGCCGCAATGTGGACTTCTCGAATCCTGACATAGATGTAGATGCTGAAATGCCCACAAAATATCTGTACCTGCTACATGAAATGAACTGGAATCTTTCTCGCTGGGTTGAATGCCTAGAGGATATTCCGCTATCTCAATCAAACTCTAAGCTTGCAACTTCTAGGCCATCACATGAAAATGGCAATCCATTCAAGAGCAGCATACTCGCGTTAGATCAAATCCTGCACCATATTGTACGAACGAAGGGCATGCCTCAGCATTTTGTTCACTCTCAATTCGATATCGTCTTCTATCTCTACTTTGATCTTCTCAAAATTAAGGGGAGAGCGAACTATGCTGAAACGATCATGAACACGATGATCAGCGGGGCAGGATACGTTGATCGTTCTTCCCCAGACTTTCTGGGCACCGCGATACAGGCCTACTGCTCGCACGATCACGCAAAGCATATGTCTCAGGATTATGAAACGCCAATTGTGAGGCTGGTTACTGCATTTGGGGAAGAATTCGGATATGATGAACTTGTCGCCTATGTTGAGGTTTCGCGCGTCGGCGACAAAGTCCGTGTTTCCGCCCCGCATGGCTACAACTTCGAAATACCCTTAAAATCGCAGTGACGTCCCCCTAATATTATGACCGCAAATGAATTCGAGAAAGAATTTCAATTGCTTCGCGATGAGCTATATGCCGCAACTCTCAGCTGGCACACCTACCTAACCGTACACAACGAAGCGCATCAGGATGAAAGCCTTTTGAGTGCCATGAATCAGCATCCGAGTTTTTGGCTGGTTACACTGCGGGCGCTTCAGCACAACACGATTCTCGTTCTGGGACGACTTTTTGACAATGATCCACGCGCTCGAACAATTCGCGCATTCGTTAGGGCCTGTGCCAATCACCCAGAAATATTTACACAAGAAGCCCTGCGTGCGCGACGCATTAGAAATGACGCCGGAGTGCTAAAGACCGATTGGTTCGAAGGTTGGATTGAAAAGGCTTTTGCACCCGATGCGGCCCACTTGAAGACTCTCGAAACCCAGGCTGATGAATGCCTTGCCATCTGGAGATCCGGATGTAATGATTTACGCAACAAGATTGTTGCGCACCACGAGCGTCTTTCGAAACAAGTACTCGATGAAATTTACGGGAAAACAAAAGTCGGGGATGTCACCACTCTCATCCGACGCCTCTACGTCATTGAACATGCTATTCAAGAGCTTCACACGAACGGGCGGCCTCTGGAATTTGCTCTCAAAGTGAATCCCCGGGTAACTGAAGCGGAGCAAGCAGCGAAAGGGACTTTGGCCAGATTGAAAAAAGGCACGTTCGGGCTATGCTCGTGAGTAGCGGCACAAACGTTGGGAAAGTTGTTTCCAGCGCAGCATCTATAAGACTTGGATGCGATGGATCATCCCTCTCATCGCGAATCCCAGAAATCAAAACTTCAGTTTCCCCACCGCCGATTTCAGAAAATCAGGCGACAGGTGAGCATAAATCTCCGTGGTCTTGGTGCTGGCATGGCCTAGCAGTTTTGCCACAGCGTGAAGATCGACGCCCTGCATGACCAGATGGCTGGCGAAAGTGTGACGGAGCGCGTGAAGGTGGCCATCAATGCCGATGCGTTTTAGGTGCTTTTTGAACTTTTTGGTCACAAAGTCCGCGAGGTAGGGCTTCCCATCCGGCCCACAGAAGACCCGGCCCTTCTTGCCATTGCGCCGCAATCCTTTAAGCGCCTGCAAGGCCTTGTCGTTTAGGGGAATATGCCGCACCTCATAGTCCTTGGGACTCCAGCCGTCCTTGGCCTGGACGATCAGCAGCCGACGTTCAAGGTCCACATCCTCCCAGGTCAGATTCAAAAGCTCATCCCGGCGCAGCCCCGTATGAACATAGACGGCCAGCATGGGACGCAGCACTTCATCCGCAGAGGAGAGAATCTTTGAGACCTCGGCCTGGGAGAAGAACCGAGCCTGACGCTTAGCCTCCTTCAGCTTCTTGACGCCCTGGGCCGGACTCTTGATCAGGAAGCCCCACTCCACACCACGGTTAAACAGAGCCTTAATGACGGCCAACTCACGGTTGACCGTCCCCGGCTTGGCACCATCCTCCCGGCGTTTGTTCTTGAATTTCTCGATCTGGAAGTGGGTGATGTTCTTGAGACGTGCCGAGCCAAGAGCCCCTTTCAGCTTCTCCAGTACCTGGATATTGAGCTTATGGGACATAGGGGTGGTTTTAGCCTGGGAATGCCGCAGATACTCGCGGACCAGATCTTCCAGCTTCTTATCCGAACGCGCGAAGCCGATCTCCTTGCGCTCCAATTTGACCTGAATATCGGCCTTGGCCAGCTCAGCCAGGCGCTTGGACTGCCCGATCCGCTTCCTGACCCTGCGGCCTTCCACCACATAGTCCAAGTACCAGATGCCGCCTTTCTTGTCCGCGCGCTTATAAATTCGTGCCATAACCCTCAAAAAAGTATGGCACAAATATGGCACAAGCACAATAGCCAGCGGGGAGGGGAAATCTTAAAGAAAAGAAAAATCCCCGGCTCTCGTCGAGAAACCGGGGATTTAACCCTCGAAAAGCTGGTGGACCTGAGGGGGATCGAACCCCTGACCTCTACCTTGCGAAGGTAGCGCTCTCCCAGCTGAGCTACAGGCCCGCAATGAGTTGTGTATTACCTTAACGGCGGGCCAGTCCCAATTTGCGCAGCGAATTGGGGCAGGCCGTACGATACTGATAACACTCTTCTGGTGGCCAGTCCTTTTCGCGCAGCGAAAAGGACAGGTCAACGCGGCATTATATCAATTTTTCTTCTTCCAGCTGTCGCGCTGGCGCTCGGCCTTGTACTTCTTGCTGTAGGCGCTGTGCTCCTTGAGCGTGCGGCTGAAGTGGTGGCCGCCGGTATTGTCGGCGACGAAGTAGATGTAATCTACCTCAGCGGGAAAAAGCACCGCCCGCACCGCTGCGGCGCCCGGGCTGCAGATGGGTCCCGGGGGCAGTCCGCGGTACATGTAGGTATTGTACTTGGAGCGGTTGTCCAGGTGCTTGTAGCGCAGGCCCTTAAACCACTTGCCGGTGTCCATGCCCATGGCGTACTGGACCGTCGGATCGGCCTCCAGACGCATGCGCCTTTTGAGCCGATTCTGGTAAACCGCGGCGATCTTGGGCATCTCGTCGATGACGGCGGCCTCGCGCTGAACGATGGACGCCAAGGTCACCGCCTGCTTGAGCGTGAAGCGGTCCTGCTTCTTGGAAGCGAAAATCGGGTCTATGCGCCGGTCGAACTCCGCATGCATATAATGCGCCACCGCCTCAGCCGACAGGCCTTTGCTGAAGAAGTAGGTCGTGGGAAACAGGAAGCCTTCCAGGTTGCTGGCGCGAACGTACTTCATAAACTCCGCCGAGTCGGTGATGCCGCTGGCTTCGAGGCGGTCAGCGATCTGCTTGGCCATAAAGCCTTCCGGAATGGCGACCTTGATGTTCTCGACGCTTCCTTTGTGGATGAGCCGGATGGCCGAAGGCGCGGACATCAGCCGCTTGAGCGTATAGGTGCCGGGCTTGAGGTTCCGGTCCTTGCCGGTCAGCTTGGCCACGGCGCGAAAGACCCGTACGCTGCGGATCACGCCCTTGCTTTTGAGCCGCTCGGCGGTTTCCTTGGCCGTCAGGCCGCTCTCAATGATGACCACGATCTCGTCATGGCCGTCATGGTACCACCAGATGACTCCGGTTACGGCGATGAAGCCCAAGAGCACCGCGCAGCTAATGGCCGCCAGCTTCATGGCCGCAGCCCCAAGCGGGCCAGCGCCGTATGCGCCGCGCCCTGCGGCGACAGTACGCTTTTATACAAGACAAGCTCCTTGACGTCGAATCGCGTCATTTTCCAAATATCCGCATCCTGCCAGCGCGCCGCCGCGCTTGCGAGCTGCCGCACGGGGCCGCCGGCCCGCAGGCGGCCCAGCGTCGCATGCGGAACGAAAACCCTATCCTCCGGCCTAAAACCTTCCGTCGCGAGCTCGGCGCGCAGCGCGGCCGCGATATCCGCCAGCTCGCGCGCGCCCTCCTGCAGGCCCGCCCAAATAATTCTCGGCCGTTCCCATGAAGGGAAAGCGCCCAAATGCGCGAAGCTCGCGTAAAAATCGGTCCGGCCGGCCAGCGCGCGCCGCGCGGACCGAAGCGCGGGTTCCACTCTGTCGGGTTCCTGCGGACCAAGAAACGCCAGCGTCAGATGGAACATCCCGGTCCAGCGCGCCCGGCCGACCGTCCGGCGCAAATCGTCGCGGACCTCGCAGAGCGCCCGCGACACCGAAGCTCCGACTTCCACGGCGAAGAAGAGCCGCACGGATGCGTATTCTATCGAATTTATCGGGAACTGCGAAGAAATTCCGCTATGTTATAATGCCCTGCCATGACGCGAGAGCGCGTAATCCCCGGATGGACCAGCGCGCGCCGAGCGACGGCCTGGGCGGCGGCTTGCTGGTTCCTGCTCCTCGCGCTCTATTCCCTGCACGGTTATCCATGGAGCAACCTGCTGCAATCCTGGCTGCCGGCGGCGCTCGGCGTATCGTGGGGCATCATCGCGGGGCATGGCCTGCGTCTGGCGGCCCTGGCCTGGATCAGCGGTGTCCTGCTGGGAACAGGCGAGCTGGCGCTGTGCCGCCTGCGGCTGGACGGGCAAAATCCATGGGAGCGCGGCGCCTGCGCCTACGCCCTCGGCTACGGCCTTTGGGGCACCGCCCTGTTTTTGCTCGGCCTGGCGGGTCTGTGGCTGCGGCCGCTGCTGCCTGCCCTGCTGTGCGCCGCAAGCATACCCGCGTATCTCGGCCTGTCCGGATTGGCGGCGCGCTGGCGCGCGGACGGCGGCCTCTTCCCCGCGGGCCTCGGCTTCCGCCTGGCGGCCTGCGCGCTCGCCGCCGTGTGGCTGCTTCATCTGCCGTCCTCGCTTATGCCCGAAACCTTTTACGACGCGCAGGGCTACCATTTGGGGCTGCCGGAGCTCTATCTGCAGCGCGGCCGCATAACGCCCACGCCCGAAAACTCCTACAGCGGCATTCCCTCCATTCCGATGATGCTGTTCGGCCTCGGCCTGACCCTGGACCGCTGGGGCATGGCGGCGCAGCTGGTGCACAGCAGCTGCCTGCTGTGGGCCGGCCTGGCCGTCGCCGGGCTGACGCGCCGGCTCGTCAAGCCGGAGCAGGCCGGAGCGGGCTGGGCCGCCGCCGCGGTCTTCGCGCTGACTCCCGTGGTCACGTCGGAAAGCTACCGCGTTTCAGTCGGGCTGGAAGGCGCGCTGTTCTACACCCTCTGCTTTTCGGCGCTGGCAGCGGCGTCCGCCGCTCCCGCCGGACGCGGGCGCCGTGATTGGCTGCTGCTGTGCGGCTGCTACGCCGGATTCGCCATGGCGTCGAAATACCCGGCCTGGATACTCCCCGGCGTTCTGGGCGCCGGCATGTTCTATCAAAGATTTCGCCGCATGGATAAGGGGGAAGCCGGATTTACGGTGCGGGATTTCGCGCTCGTCGCCGCCGCTTCGCTTGCCCTGCTCGCGCCCTGGGTCGGCAAAAATATCGCCTTCTATGATAATCCAATCTATCCTTTCCTGCACGAGAGGCTCGTCCCGGACTCCTTCTTCCTGCCCGATTGGCGGACGCTGAGCGTCAGCGACATGAAGGTGCGGGAGGTCTTGCTGACGGCGCATGGACTCAAAACATTTTTCCTGCGCCCCTGGGTATTCACGCGTCACGCGCAGGAGGCCGGAGCCGCTATCGGACCGTTCTATCTCGGACTGCTGCCGCTGCTCTTTTGCGTGCGGCTGAGCGGCGCGGCGCGCCTGCTCGCGGTTTTGTGCCTCCTCTCCTGGCTGCCGATCAATACGGTGAGCGCGATCACCCGCTACTTTATGCCGGTCCTGGCGCCGCTGTGCGCAGTGGGGACCGCCGCGGCATGCGCCGTCCCGGAGGCGAGGCTGCGGCGCGTCCTCGGCTGGGCGGCGGCGGCGGTGCTGCTCGTCTCCGTCGCCGCGTACATGACGCTGGGCGTCAAGCGCTGGGGCAATATCAACGCGATGACCGGCGGCCGGGACCGCTGGGAGTACCTCTCGCACGTCAACCATCTCTCCCATTATCCGACGCCGCCGCATGCCGGCTTCGGCTACCTGCACGCGCAGACGCCGGAGGACGCCAAGGTTCTTATCTTCGGCGACATGCGCCAGTTCCCGCTGCGCCGGGACCGTATCGCCTCCTCGCCGGACCAGGTGGCGCTGCTGGAGCTGTGGGCGAACCGCAGCGGCAGCGCGCGCGAGCTGCGCCGCCGCTTCGCCGCGGCGGGCGTCAGCTATGTGCTCGTCAATCACGCGGAGATCTATCGCACCCGCCGGCAGTTCCGCTTCTCGCCGCAGGGCAAGCGCGTGCTTGACGAGTTCTGGGCGCGCTATACCCGGCGCGAGTTTCACCGCGCGGTGCGGCGGGACTATTGGGTCGATGTTTTTCGCATCCTGGACGAAGCGGATGCGGATAGGCCGCATCCGGTGCACGACCTATGGGAAGGCTATAAGGTCAGCCGCTGAAGGTGGGATACTCGCCGAAGACGTCCTTGAGCGCCGAGACCATCTCACCCACCGTGGCGTAGGCGCGGACGCAGTCGAGAATCTGCGGCAGGGTATTCTCATTGGTGCGGGCGACTTTCCGCAGCTTGTCGAGCTCGAGCTCGACGCGGGCGCCGTCGCGCTCGCGCTTCAGCTTGCGCAGCGAGCGGACCTGGCCCTCTTCGACCTCATTGCGGATCTTGAGGATCGGCGGCCGGTCGGCCTCCTTGGTGAACACATTGACGCCGACGATCTTGCGCCGCTTGCGCGCCAGGTCCTTTTCGTAGCGGTAGGCGGTATCGGCGATCTCGCGGTGGAAGTAGCCCTTCTCGATCGCCGGCACGACGCCCCCGAGATCCTTGATCTTGCCCATGATCTTAAGCGCCCGGCTCTCGATCTCATTGGTCAGCGACTCCAGGTAGTAGGAGCCGCCGAAGGGATCGACGGTATCGGTGACCCCCGACTCGCAGGCGATTATCTGCTGCGTGCGCAGGGCCAGCTTGACCGCCTCGTCGCTGGGCAGGGCCAAGGCTTCATCATTGGAGTTGGTATGCAGGCTTTGGGTGCCGCCCAGCACCGCGGCGAGACCTTGATAGGCGACGCGCACCAGATTGTTCAGCGGCTGCTGCGCCGTCAGCGACACGCCGGCGGTCTGGCAGTGCATCGGCAGCATCCAGGACATCTTGTTCTCGGCGCCCATGGTGTCGCGCATGAAGCGGGCCCAGATCCGGCGCGCGGCGCGCAGCTTGGCGATCTCCTCGAAGAAATTGTTGTGGACATCGAAGAAGAACGACAGCTGGCGGGCGAAGGAATCCACCGGCAGGCCGCGCGCGACGAGCCGCTCGACATAGTCCACGCCGTCGGCGAGAGTGAACGCGAGCTCCTGCACGGCGTCCGCGCCGGCCTCGCGAATATGGTAGCCCGAGATGGATATCGGGTAGAAGCGCGGCACCTCCTTGACGCAGTACTCGATGGTGTCGAGCACCAGGCGCATGGACGGCTCGGGGGGAAAAAGGTATTCGTTCTGCGCGATATACTCCTTGAGGATATCGAGCTGCAGCGTCCCCCGTACGCGGCGCAGCGGCACGCCCTGCTTCTCCGCCAGCACCAGATACATCCCCAGCAGGATCGGCGCCGGCAGGTTGATCGTCATTGAGGTCGATACCCGGCCCAGGTCTATGCCGGCGTAGAGGGCTTCGAAGTCCCGCAGGGAGTCGACGGCCACTCCCTCGCGGCCGACCTCGCCGCAGGCCGTCTCATGATCGGAATCGACCCCCATGAGGGTGGGCAGGTCGAAGGCGGTCGACAGGCCGGTCTGGCCATGCTCCAGCAGGTATTTGAAGCGCTCGTTGGTGTCTTTCGCCGTCTTGTGCCCGGCGAACATGCGCATCGTCCACTTGGTCGTGCGATAGCCGCCGCTCTTGAGCCCCCGGGTATAGGGGAAGCGCCCGGGAGCGCCCAGCTCGGTTTCCGGAGCGAAATCCTTGAGGTCGGCGGCGCTGTACTCCCGCTTGACCGGGATCTCGGACAGCGTAGTCCGCTCCTCGGCGGGGGCGGCCGTTTTCTTCGTCGCGGCGGATGGGCTCGGCATACGCCGAAGTATATCAATTTCCCCAGGCCGCGGAGGCCGCGGTTTGAGATAAAAATTTAATCACCGCCTGCTATGCTGAAGCGGGGATCGCCGACGAGGGAGATCCCCTTATTTGTTATAATAAAGGCCGGAGGAGCGGCGTGTTTACAAAATCAAATTCCGAACAGTTCGACTCTCAGCTGAAGTCGCTGCAGACGCAGCTGGCGCATGCGACCAAGCGGGTGAATCTGATCGAATCCGCCCTGAACTCCGAGGACGGCGGCGGCGGCGATCCCGAGGAGCTGCGGCAGATCCGCTCGGAAATGGGACGCATGGATGCCTCCCTGAAATCGGCGCTCAAGTCCACGGTGCAACTCCTGGACGCCTTCAAGGCCGCCCAGGCACGCAACGAGTCGGCGGTACGCGAGCTGACCGAGCGGCTGGAACGTCTGGAAAGCCTTAATAACGTCAAGGCCTGATGACTCCTCCTCAGTCCGCAGCCAGCGCCGCGCCGGCGGCGGCATTATCCCCTTACGAAGCCGCGCGCCGGGTCCGCGCCTTCTACCGTGAATTAATCCAGAATCTCCGGGATGTCGGCGAGCAGGTCAAGCCCAAGCAGGGCGTCCTTTCCAACAGCAGCCTCGAGCCGCTCAGAGCGCGCTGCGATGAACTGCTGCCCATGCTGCAGCAGTCGCCGGACAGAGTGATGATTTATCTGTCGCGCTCCACGCCGGATGACTATCTCTTCGGCAAAGCGGCCAATCTGGGGATTCTCGCCGGCCGTCTGGCGCTGCAGCTCAAGCAGCCGGAACGCGAGATCAAGCAGCTCATGATGACCGGTTGGCTGCTGTATACGGGCCTGCTGCGGACGGAACGTTCCGATCTGCACAACGGCGTTCTGCTCGATGACGTGCGGGATGCGATGCTGCAGTCCGCCGCCCGCGCCACCGCCTACGCGCTGGGCGATACCGCCGAAGCCTCGCGCCTGCGGCTGTACTGGGATCTCCGCATCGGGCCGCGGGACGGCGAGAAGTCGGAGAGCCTGCCGCTTTTCGCGCACATCCTGGACGTCGCCGAAGTCTACGAGGCGCTGACGCATGTGCGCCCCTATCGCGGCCGCGCCTTGCCCCATGACGCGGTTAAGTACGTGATCGACGAAGGCGGCGGCGGCCGTTTCGATTCGTCGGTAATCAAGGCTCTTATCCAGAGCCTGTCGGTATACCCTCCGGGAAGCTACGTCGAGCTTAACAACGGGCTGCTCGCGGAAGTGGAAAGCATCAACCCGCGTCTGCCGACCCGCCCGATACTGCGGCCCGCCTACAACAGCGCCGGCTCCCTGCTCCCCGACACGGCGCCGCTGGACCTCAGCAAGTCGCCGCTGATCCGAATCCAGAAAATCGTCGACGAGATGACCATCGAGCTGGAGAACCCGCGCCGCAGCCTGCAGCTGCGGGCGCGGCTATGGTGGCCGGTCGTCCCGGCGGACGCCTAACCCCGGTTAAAAACCCAGCAGCAGTTCGCCGGCGAACAGCCATTTCCTGGCCGTCTTGCCGGTGATGATGTCGTAGCGGGTCTTGTTGCGGTATTCGGTGCGCAGGCCGAGACCCGCCCAGCGGGTGGGAAGCCACTGGATATCGCTCGCCAAAGCCCAGCTTTCGACGAATTCTCCGGTGGGAAAGGCGGCGTTCGCGGATATCGTCTCGCCGCGTATCATGGTCCATGAACGGCCGAGACTGCTGGTCAGCCGGAAGCCGCCGCGGTCCAGCCAGCGCCGGCCTATCGACAGGGTGATCGGAGAATAGCGCGTCAGATTAAGCGGCGTCGCCTCTCCGGCGGCGCTGCGAAACGTTCCCACCTGCACGTCCTTGGTGAGCATGAGGATGGAGCCCTCGGTGAAAGTCTTGTGCGTCCAGTAATAGCGCATCGCGCAGCCCATCAGGCTCGCCGAATACGCTCGGTTCTCGACCGCGGTGCCGTTGGGCCCGCCGTCCAACCCGTCGCTGCCGCCGCTGAGACGGGAGATAAGGACCTGCAGCTCCAGGTGCTCGCCGGCCGATTGCAGGCCATGCGCCAGAATCGCCTCACGGATGCGGTCAGCGTAGACTTTGGCGCCGACCTTGACGACCTGGCGTCCGTCCTCCCACGTCTCGCTCATGATCTCATGCGATTCGATGAATTCTTTATAGCGCGAGATAATTCTACCGTCGTAGATGCGCAGGCGGCCCGCCGGAATGCCATTGGAGTGCTTCGCCACCACCCAGCGTACGGCGTCTTTAAGCGCGCGCTCGGCGGCCTCCGCCCGCGGATCGGCGGAGCCGCCTTCCGCCGCCGGCGTCGAACGGCCTTCCGCCGGGATCAGCACCGGCACGTCCTGCCCCTTCCGGCCCCACTTCCAGGCCACGGCCATCTGCAGCCCGGCGCCGGTGCCGGTACCCAGCAGGTCGGCCTTGAGATCGTTGCCGGAGGGGAAAGCGTCGACGCCGAATTCCTTGACCAGCCCGGCGGTGAGCATCATCAGCGAGCCGTACGCCGTGGCCCGCCAGGCGGGATAGCCGCGGAGCTTGAAAATCTCGGCCCCGAGATAGGTGCCGGTGAAGCCGATGCCCATATGCAGCTGGGTGTCCTCACGGTCCAGGACCAAACGGTTGTCTTCCAGCGCGTTCGCGCGCGGCGCGAGCAAAAACGCGCCGCATACCGCCATCAGGAAGCTGGGCCGGAGTTTCAGCGTCATAGAATACCGTTGACGCAGAATACCTTATTCGTATTGCGAGGGTATTAAGAAGCGGCCGCCTTACGGCGAACCGTCAAAGTAGTCTTGACGTTCCGTCTCGACAACGGCGACGGCGTCGGGCAGGCCGTCACAGAGGACCCGGACGAAATCCTGCCCGTCTTCGGCGAAGCGCTCGATGCGCAGCGGCCGCCATTTCCCGTCGTAAAGACCGAAAATCGCCTCGCCCGCATCAGCGGCCGGCGCCTTCATAATCAGCCGCGGCGCCCGCACCGTGCCGCCGCCGCCGCGCTTGAGCCAAACGGCCTCGCGCGCCTTCAGGTTCTGCGGCAGGGGCTCCTGCGCCTCGGCCCGGCGCACCCCGACAGTGAGGCCGTCCGCCGACCGGGCGCGCAGATGGAATTCGATGCGCCGCAGCGTCCAGCTCGAATCCGGGGCGAGCGCCTTAACTCTAAACACGCTGCCCTGGGAGGACAAGGTCTTGAGCTGCGTTTCGACGGGGAAGGCCGTATAGCCCTCCTGCGGGATGGCGGGCGGCACGGGCGCCAGCTGCACGACCTGCTTGCGGCGCAGGTCCTTGGCGGCTTTCTTTTGCCGCTCGCGCTTCGCGGCGGCCTTTTCCGCGGACACCGGTTCGGCCTTTTTGCCGAAGCCGTAGCCGAGCGAGATGCGGTGGGTTTTGCCGAGCTCGCCGAACGGCGCGAAAGCGTAGTCCAAGGTAAAACGCCGGACGCTGATCCCGGCGCCGGTCCGCACGCCGGATATAGCCCCGAGGGTATTGCCGAACCAGCGGTAGCGATAGCCCGCCCGGACATAAAGCATGGACAGCAGCTGGGACTCGACGCCCCAAGCGAGAATCGGATAGTTGTCCCGCGGCTTGGCGATATCGAAGACCAGCAGGGTATTGCGGCGCTCCATCCGGTAGGCGGCGCCGATCTTGAGCGTCAGCGGGAGAGGGTAGCGCTGGCCGAACTTGATGCCGGGTCCGAGATTCTGCAGCACCGCGCCCAGGTCCAGCTTGGGGATCAGCCGGCGCCGCTGCCAGCCGAGATCCAGGGCCGCGGTCTGCGCGCTTTCCTCATCGATGCTCTGCCGGATAAACTTGCCGGTGATGCCGATGGAATGGTCCTCCCTGAGGAACTGCGCGTAGCTGACGCCCAAGGCCAAATCCGACGCTCCAAAAGAGCCTTCCGATGAGGTGAGCGGATTGAAAGGGTCGTTCTCATTGGCGCCCGCGCGGCGCTCGAGATCGTCCGGGACGCGCACCGAGATGAGGCTCAGGCCCCAAACACCGCCGGCGGCGCTGTCGCGGCGCGGCCGGGAGAAGCCGATGAAATCGTGCCGGATATCCTGGATGGAGTCATGGAACATATAGGTGAAGCTGGTCCAGGGACTGCCCGCCAGTCCCGCCGGGTTCCAGTAAACGGCGTGGACATCATCGGCCGCCGCGGTATATGCTTCGCCCATGGCTACCGGCCGCGCTCCGACGCCGGTCTTGAGGAAGGCCGCCGAGCCGGTGCCGGCCTGCGGGTGAATTTTGTCGGCGAAAGCCGGCCGCGCCGCGGCGAACAGGCACAATGTCAGCGCCGCCGCCGGCCCGTTGCGTAAAATGTTTATACGTTTCATGACTCGGCTTCCATGCTAGTGTATGATCGCCAGCTTCTTCGTGACATGCGCCGTCTCGCCCGCCGTCGTCTTCGCCTCCAGCCGGTAGATATATACTCCGGACGCCTTGCCCGACACGTCCCAGGTCAAGGTCGACGCGATCCCGCCGGGCGCGCCGAACTTCGACAGCTCGGCGACCAGATCCCCGGCGATATCGTAGACGCGGATGGTCACGTCCGCGGTATCGCCGAGCCGGAACTTGAAGGTCACGGCATCGCCGCGCGCGGGGTTCGGATAGGAATAGACCTCGGCATCCTGCAGCAAGGCCGCCAGGGCGCCGAACTGCATGAGGCGGAACTTGGTGAAATGCTTGACCCCGGCGACCACGCGCTTTTCAGACTTATTGACGCGCGAGGTATTAAGAATGCGCCAGATCTTCTGCGTCTCGTCGAAAAAGTACATCCGCAGGGCATCCTCATCGGTGTACTGCGCGTTCTGGTACGGCATCTTGATGGTGACATCCTTATGGAATGTCGGATTGGCGCTGGAGGCCAAGGTGAACTCGCGGGCGACGCCGAGCGCCTGCGCTCCGTCCGGCAGGCCGACGTTCTCATTGGCATAAGGAGAGAAGAGCTTCTTGATCGTCAGGGTGTCATTGCCGCTGAGGGCTCCCGCCGGGATCTCGATCTCGGTGCCGTCCGCCAGGCTGAGAGTCGCGTTGCTGGCGGCGTTGACGGCGAGCGTGCGCAGCTGCGGCACCGACACCTGGTAGCGCGCCTCGGTAATCAAATCGGTGGCGCCGGTTTCGGCGACGCTGAGGCGCAGCGTATAGGTATTGTCGCTCTCGCTGACGGGCAGGTCATTGGTGTTCCAGACCGCCATGGACGAGCGGGTGACGCCGAAGGTCGAGGAGGCCAGCGTCGTCCAGGTCGCCGGGTTCGCGCCCTGGCCGTACTGCAGGCTGAAGCTCTGCAGCGTCGGGCTCAGCACCGTGCCCACCACGGTGACCGTTCCTTCCACAACATTAGTGCCGTCGAGCAGGATATCGGGCGAGGCCAGGCTCCAGGTGCGCTGGGACTCAAAGCCGTAGACCTTGCCGTTCATGGTCGCGGCGTAGACCCAGCCGTTGGCCACGGCGGGAGAGCTCAGCCCCTCGCCGTCGAGAGCGATCTGCGCCCGCACCTCGCCGGTGCCGGTATGGACGGCATAGAGCTCGCCCTGCGGGCTGAGCACAAAGAGCATATTATTGGCCACGGCGGGAGAAGATGCCACGCCCTGGTTCGAGGCGGCTCCCAAAGGCAAAGTCCAGGCGACGCCGCCGGTGGTCAGGCCGATGGCGAAGAGGGTATGCGGGTTGACGGCGGCGCCGACGAAAGCGAGATTGGTGGAGACCGCCACTCCACCGGAAAGGCTCAGCTCGCTGGCGGTTCTGACCAAATTCAGCGACGCCCAGTTCTCGCTGCCGCTGGCGGAGGTATAAGCGTGCAAAGTCTTGTCATCGTCTCCCGGGGCGGCCAGCAAGGTCCCGCTGGAGAGCGCCGGGGTGGCGAAGTAAATGCTGCCCTGAGTCTGCACCGGCTGTGCCCAGGCCTGGGTCAGGTCGAGGTTCCAGGCATTATACCTGCCGCCGCCGCCGCCGAGAAATATCCGGCTATTGGCCTTGTCGATAACCGGAGAAGACGCGGTGACATTGGGCACCGTGGTGCTGCGGTTGACCGTGCCGGTTTCGGCATCCAGCACATAGAGGCGTTTCTCCGGGTAGCCGGCGGCGAAGTAGACCTCGCCGGTCAGCACGACGGGCGACGACAGGTTGGTGGAGCCGGGATTAAAGCTCCACATCACGGCGCCGGTGAGAGCGTTGAGCGCGTAAATCCTGCCGTCGCGGCTGGGGGAGAACACTTTGCCGTCGGCCACCGCCGGCGTGGCGTCCACCCAGCCGCCGGTAGAGTAGCTCCACAGCACCGTTCCGGAATAAGCGTCGAGGCAGTAAACTTTATTGTCGCGGGAACCGAAGTAGACTTTATCGTAGGCCACCACCGGCGAGGACAGCACGGCGGCCCCGGCGCTATGCGTCCAGCGCAAGGTCAGCGGCGGCGCGACGCCCTCATTAAGGAAAGCGGCGCGCGCCTCGTCGCCCCGGAAGTTGGGCCAGCTCAGCCCCTCGGCGGCCGACGGCGCCAGCGCCATAATCAATCCCAGAAGAATCTTCACGGTCCTACCTCCAGCACGTATACCTTGCCTTCCAAGGTGCCGAAAACGATGGCGTTATTGGTGTAGTCGTAAACCAGCTCGCCGCGCACCGGCGAGCCGACATATACCGGCCAGCCGTCGCGGTGCGCGCCGTCCGCGACCTTAAGACCGTAGACATAGCCGTCGTCCGAACCGACGTAGATGTAATTCGCGCCCGCGCTCGTAATGCTGGTGGGCAGCATTACCGGCGTGCCGCGGACCTGGGCGCCGGTCTGGCGGGCCCAGATCAGAGCGCCGGTCCCGGCGTTCAGTTTATAAAGCTTGCCGTTATCGCAGCCGAAGTATATCGCCCGCGGGCTTTCATCGCGGCTTATGTAGGGTGAGGAGCGCAGCGCCCCCGACGGACTGACCGTATAGTCGCTCCAGCCGCCCGGTATCGTCGAAAGGTTGGCCGAGGTCCGCGCGCGGAACACGCCGTCATCGGCGCCCCAGAAGATATTATTGGAGTCGCCGGAACCGCCGGAATCCAGATTGGGCGTTATCCGGATGGCCGCGGCGGAAGGGGACTCGGAAGTCGTTACGGTTCCGTCCACGGTCTTCAAGCGGTAGATGCCGCCGCCTTCCGAGCCGATCCACAGCGCTTTGACGCCGTTGCGGTTGTCCAAATACGCGGTCCCCGAAAATGCCCCGGAGATCGACGGGTCAAAGCTCCAGCCGGCGTCGGTGTCTCCGGTAGCCGGATCGAGCTTATACACCTTGCCGTCCTGGCCGCCGATGTAGAGCGCGTCGACGGCGCCGCCGCCGTCGAAGGTGGGGACGATCGCCGACTTGAAGGTGCCGCTCAAGTCGCGCTTCCAGTCCTGCACGGCGCTGCCGCCGCCGCCGTCATGGATCTTGTAGATATCGCCCTGGTCATTGGCGAAGTAGATGTAGTCGGTGCCGGTCACCTGGTCGAAGAAGGGCACGGTCTTGATGGCGCCGGCGGGCGAGGTGGTGAACGTCCACTTTACCGTGCCGTCGATGTTCAGCGAGATCATGCGGCCGTCCTTGGTGCCGACGAAGGGAGCGTCGGTGTCCCAGCTTACCGCGATGCCGGCTTCGATCCCGGGCTCGGTGCCGCCGAGGTCGCGCGGGTAGGTGGTGCCCGCGGGCGGCTGGGCCGGGGCGATGGCGGTCGAGCTCGAGGTAGTGACCGGGGTCGCGTCTTCGAGAATCTGCATGGTGTCGGAAAGCCCGTCGCGAATCCCGATCCCGGTCTCGGCGTCCACCGTGGCGCGCACGTTGTTGGGGACTTGCGCCGCGGCGTCCGCGGCCCAGTCGACGGCCAGGAAGTAGCGGCGGTAGTCGCCGGCGGCGATCTTGGCCTCGTCATCATTGGGATCGCCGACGGTGATCACCTGCACGCCGTTGGCGTCGAGGGCGAAGCTGGCGCTCGGCAGGCTGACCACTACCTCGGTATCGATGCCGGCATGAAACTGGCCGGTGGTATCGTTATCGACGGCGTCGGCGATGATATGGATGCTGCTGAAGATCGCCTGCGCCGAGGCGGTGCCCAGCGGGTAAAGGTCCTTGTCGGTCAGCTGCACCGTGACCTGGGCCAGCTCCAGGCCGTTGGCGGCGCCGGGGCTGTTCGAGTTGACGGTGAATTTGAACAGCGCCGTGCGGGCGCCGTTGTTGACGCGGTCGATGGTCGCGTCCGAAACGGACACGGTCGATAGACTGGCGTCGAAGGTCAGGGCGGTGCGCTCGAGCGCCGCCGCTAGGCCGGCTCCGGTATCGGTGCGCAGCACCAGCTTGTAGACGGCGCCGTCGACCAAGCTGTTGCCGTCATAGTCATAGGTCGTGGTGCCGCCGATCAGCACGTCCTGGGCCCCGGTGCTGGAGAGATCGGCGTTGAGCGCGGCGAGATCGTAGAGGTGGGGGGACTTGGAGTCCGCGGCGCCGCCGGTGCGGATCAGCCAGGCGCTGTCGGTCACGCCGCCGGTCGAGTCGGCGCCCAAGGTGAGGCCGAGCCGGAAGCGCCGCGGGAAGTAGATGCTCGAGGTCGGGTAGCTCAGCGTGTTGGCCGCCGGCGGCGTGCCGGCGACATTGGTGGCGCCGAAGCTGCCGGCCGCCTGCTCTGTGAAGTCGGCGGCGTCGATGCCGGTGTCCAGGCCGTTGGTGACGCGGCCGATGGTCTTCGGGTCGGCCAGGCCGCCGGCCGTCGCCGAGGAGTAGGAGATGAGAACCGCCTTATTGCTGCGGTAGGAATAGGCCGCGCCCGACTCCCAGGTGACGCGGTCGAGCACCTGCCCGGCGGCATTCTCCAGCACGACATAGTCGCCGGCCGCCGTCAGCCCGCTGCCGCCGAAGGCCGCGCTGTAGGTTTGGGCCGTATTGTCGACCGACGTGACGTCGATCGCGTTGAAGGCGCCCGACGGGACGGTGCGGGTAAACCGGAAGGCCTCGGCATTGCCGCTGCGCAGATAATGATCGGTCAGCACGTCGGCGGCGCCGCCGATATTGAAGAACTCGATGAACTCATCGGCCAGCGCCTGATAGTTCACCTCGTTGATTTTGACGTCGCCGGTGACCGCATTGGCGATGTTTTGCGTCGGCGTAGGGTCGACCTCGAAGTAGTCGGGATCGCCGTCGGCGATGCGGGCGAAGCTCTGGCCGGCGGCCTGCGCCGGCCACTGCACCTTGCCGACGAGCAGGCCGGCGGCGTCACGCAGGACCACGTGATAGCTCGAGCCGCCGTCCATGTCCACCGACGGGATCATGGTCAAAAAGCCGCCCGAGGAGATGGTGTCGTCGCCGCTGCCGGTCCATACCGCGGCCTCCGAGCCGGGGGTATCGATCGTGCCCTGATTATAGCTCAGCGTCCAGCCGTCGAGACTGTGGGCGTCCGGGGTCTGGTTGAAGATTTCGACCCAGTCGCTGCCGGCGCCGGAGCCGCCGGCCAGCACCTCATTGATGTAGACCGACTTGATCTGCGGCACTTCCCAGGGCGAGTTGGAAATGCCCGCCGTGCTGTGCGCCTTGTCGAAGGCGCGCACCGCGAAGTAGTAGGTAGTCTCAATCAGCAGCTCGGCGAAGACGATGGATTCGGTCTGCCCCGCCGCCTTGGGCACCAGGGCCTGCACGTAGGTGGTCGCGGCGTCGAAGAGCGTTTGATTCGTGATGGCGCCGTCGCTGGTGACCTTGACGATATAGCCGCCCTCGGTGTTGGCGTCGCCGGTCCCGTTGTCGCCCGGCGCGGTCCAGTTCAGCATTAGCGTGCCGCGCACCGGGTGGCCCTGGGTCACCGCCAAGTCGCCGACGGGCGCCGGTGTCACGGTATCCTTCCAAACCTTGAAGGCGTCGTTGAGGGTCGCCGTGCTGGCGGCATAGTCCCAGACCCGGACCGAGATGTAGTTGGTGCCGGGCTCCAGCAGGTTAAAGGCGATCGGCCATGAGGCGGTGCGGTCGGCGGCGCCGATGTCGGTCGCGATGTCGGTCCAGGCGATCGGGTTGGCGCCCGTCTGGCCGGCGCCGGTATAGGCCGCGTACTGCGCGGTCTGCAGCAGCGAGCCGCCGGTGTCGTGGAACTCCACGGCGTAGTCGTAGGAGCGGGCCGCCGAGCGCCACACCAGGTCGCCGCCGGACTCGTTGTTGGTGAAAGTGGGCGCGGTATCGTCCTTGCGGATGATAAAGACGTCGGTGGTGACGGTGCTGCGGCCGACCTGGTCGAAGGCGCGGGCGGAGATATAGTTGAGGCCGCCCTGCAGGGCCGAGTAGTCGACCGCCCACTCGTCGAGCACATGCGCGGTTCCGGTTGAAGTAAAGAAGGGGGTCCAGACTTTGAGGATGGTCCCGGTGTCGCCGGCGCCGGAGCGGATTCGGTACTCGGCGCTGGTGATGCCCGAGGCCTGGTCGTGGAAGTCGACGTCGAAGACGGCGCCGGGATCGGCGCTGATCCAGTCGCCGTTGGGCTGATTGTCCGCCATGGTCGGCGCGTCGGTGTCGACCAGGATGGTGAACTGGGCGGTGGTAAACTTGGAGTCGAGCGCGGAGGCGACGAGGTAGACGCTGTTGGTGCCGGCGCCGGGGTAGAGGCTTTCCTTCAGCGGTACCTTGTTCGCGGTCCAGGTCTGCACCGCGGTGGTGCCGTCGGCGCCGCTGATGCTGAAGGTATTGGTGGAGAGCCCGAGCCAGGTGAAGTCGGTCCCGGCTTCGGTGGATACGGCCACCGCGGGCGCCGCCAGGCTGTGGCCGCCGGCGGCCAGGTTGTAGGTTTCCGCCGCCTGGTCGCCGGAGAGCGCCGTCGTGGCGATGCGCACCTCGTCGATGTCGACGTTGGCGAAGCGGCTGCCGTTGCCCATGCTGGCCCCTTGGACGCTGCCGGCGCCGAGCCAGGCGTAGATCGCCGACGGATAGGTCCGCGCCGTCGCGGCAACGACCTGCGAGCCGCTGGCGGCCAGGCCGCCGTCGACGTAGAGGTACATGCCGGTGGTGCTGAGCACCGCGGTCACGAAGTGCCAGGCGCCGTCGGCGTAGGTGCCGCCGGCCTGCACCAGACGGCGGGCGCCGGCGTTGTTGGTGACCACGAAGGCCAGGTTGCCGCTGGTGTCGCGCCAGCCGATCTCGGCGTCGTAGTTGGCGGCGCCGGCCGAGGCGGAGTCCGCGGCCTGAAACATATAGCCCTGGGCCGTGGAGGTGCGGAACCACATGCTGACCGACCACTCGTTATGGCCCGCGGTCGAGCGCCAGGGCTCCAGGTCGATGCTGACCGCGCGGTTCTGGCTGCCGTCGAAGTCGAGGGCCTTGCCGATGCGGCCGGTGATCCAGCCGGGCTTGGGGGTGCCCTGCAGGGCGGCGGTATGGCCGTTGGGACCGGAGTCATTGGCGTCGGTGCCGGAGCCCTCGTCGAAGTGCCACAGGCCCAGGTGGCTGGGCGTTCCGGTTACCGACAAACCGGGGGCGAACTTGGACTGCACCTGGATGCGGATGTTCGGGGTGTCGGTATCGGTGTAGACCGCGGCGTCCTGCCAGGCGCCGAGGGCGTCGCTGACTTCAAAGGTGCCGGAGATGAAGCCCGGCTTGGCCGAGTCCAAGGTCAAGGTCGAGCCGTAGGTGGTGAAGGCGGAGGGGAAGTTGTAGCGGCTGCGGGCGCGCACGCGCGCATAGTAGGTGGTGCCGGGCACCAGGCCGATGAACTGGTAGGAGATGTCGTTGACCGTCCTCTCGATCAAGGTGCCGCTGAAGTCGACGGCGTCGGATATCTGCGCCTCGTAAGCGGTATCCGCCGGGTTGTAGCCGCTCGCCCCGGTGCCGCTGGTCCAGCTCAAAGTGAAGCGGTCGGCGCCCACGGCGGCGTAGCTCGCGGCCGCGGCGCCGGGGGCGACAGCCAAGGTCGCCGTGGAGCCCAGGCCGGCATAGCTCGAAGCCAGCCATGAGCCGTTGCGCGCCCGGGCGCGGGCATAGTAGGTAGTATTCGGGTGCAGGCCGGAGAAGTAGGCGCTCAGGTTCGCGGTATTGCTGCTGAACACGGCGCTGAAGCTGGAGAAGCTCGACAGCTCGACCTGGTAGCGGGTGCCGGCGGTATTGGCCGGAGAGCCGGCGGTGATGCCCACGGTCAGGCTGGAGACGAAGACCGGGGCGAAAACCGGGGACGCCGCCGCCGGGGTGTTGGCCAAGGTGATGGTGGAGCCGATGGCGGTGAAGTCGGAGCCGATCTCCTGCACATTGACCGACTGCACCCGCGCGTAGTAGGTGGCGTTGGGCACCAGGCTGAGCACCAGCGCCGATAGGTTGTAAGTCGCGGAGCTGCGGATGGCGGATCCGAAATCGGAGACGCTGGAGAGCTCGACTTTATACTTGGTGCCGGCCGGATTGCCGCCGGAGGTCCACTGCAGGGCGGCGGAGGTCACAAAGACGCCGGTGAAGGTCGGATCGGCGGCGCCGGGCGCGCTGGAGAAGGTGCGGGTGGCGGCGAGCACGGTGTAGTTCGCCGCTCCGTTGTGATTGAGGCTGCCGACGCGGAAGTAGTAAGTGGTGTTGGCGCCGATCCCCGAGACCGTGAGCGTCGAGGACAGGACATTCGCCGTCGCCGAGGACAGGACCGTGCCGCTGAAGTTCGCGTTGATAGCCGCCTCCAGCACATAGCCTTGCGCGGTGCTTTCGGGCGGAGCCGCGGGCCGGGCCGCCCAGTTGGCGGTCACCGAGCCGGCATAGACGGCGAGGAAGTGCTCGGCCAGCGCGGTCGGCGCGACGGCCAAGGTCGAGGTGGCCTTGGTCACCGCGTTATTGACCGCATGGTTGCGGTTAAGCGAACCGGCGCGCACGTAGTAGGTGGTGTTGGCGAGCAGGCCGGATACCACGAGCCCGGTCGCCGCGCCGTTGGCGGTCGCCGAGGTCAGTACCGCGCCGCTGAAATCGGCCGCAGGCGAGGCCTGGACGCGGTAGCCCTGCGCCCCGCCCGCCGGGACGCCCCAGGTCACCGACATGCTGGAAAGGAATACGCCGCTGAAGGTCACGCCGGTAGGAACGCCGGCGAGGCTGGCGGTCGAGCCCAGCGCGGTGAAGTGCGGCTTTCCGTTCCAGTTGATGCCGCCGGCTCGGAAGTAATAGGTAGTGTCGGCGCCAAGCCCGGAGACCGTCAAGGTCGACACCGCAACGCCGGTCGTCGCCGAGGACAGCACTGTGCCGCTGAAGTTCGCGGCCGTGGAAGCCTCCAGCCGGTAGCCTTCAGCGGTCTGCGAGGCGGGTGTTGTAGGTAGAGCTGCCCAGTTGGCGGTAACCGAACCGGCGAAAACGCCGAGGAAGGCGGGCGTCAGCGTATTCACCGCGCGCGTCAAGGTGCTGCTTGAGCCGCCGGCGACGAAGTTGGGGGCGTCGCCCGGGTTCACCGCGCCGGCGCGGAAGTAGTAGGTCGAGTTCGCGTCCAGGCCGGATACCGTCAAGGTCGAGAGCGCGGCGCTGAAGGTCCGCGTCGAATGCACGGTGCCGCCGAAGGCCGGGTCGAGCGAGGCTTGCAGCAGGTAGCCGACCGAGGTCATGGACGCCGGGCTCATGGCGAAGGCCTTCCAGTTGAGAGTGGCCGAGGAGGCGAAGGTGGCGGCGATCTGCGTGTTCTCGATCGGGCTGGCCAGAGTCGCCACCGTGGTGCCGTTGGATATGCTGGACCAGTTGGGCCGGATATCCGCGGTCCACAGGTGGAAGTAGTAGGTCGAGTCCGGGAACAGCCCGCCCACCAGCCGCGACTGGTAGGCGCCGGGAGCGACGTTTGAGGTAGAGAAAACGACCTGGGCGCTCGCCGTCGCCAGCGTCACATTGGTGTGGGTGGCGTAGAGGATGGCGTAGTTGCCGCTGAGCGGATTGTCGGTGGCGTCGGTCGGCGCGGTCCAGGTCAGCAGCATGCTGGTCGCCGATACCGTGGACGCGCTCAGGTTCGCCACCGGTCCGGGCGCGGTGCCGTCGGCCGAAGTGCCGGTCAAAGTCGAGCCGACAGCGCTGAAGCTCGGCGCGTCGGACCAGTTGAGCGCGGCCACCCGCAGGTAGTAGGTGGTGTCGGAGAGCAGGCTGACCACGGTCAAGGAAGTCGCCGCGCCGTTATAGGTTTTTGAGCTGGTGACATTGCCGGTGAAGCTCGCGGCGGTCGAGGCATCGACCCGGAAGCCCTCGGCGCCGCCCGCCGGCGCCGACCAGGTCACCGATACGCTGGAGACGCCGACGACGCCGAAGCCCGGCCCGGCCGGCGGGTTGGTCAAGGTGCTGGTGCTGCCGTCGGCCGCGAAGTTGAGCACCGAGTTCCAGTTGCGGCCGCCGACGCGGAAGTAATACGTCGTGTTGACGCTGAGCGTCTCGACGGTCAAAGTGGTGAGATCGCCGTTGGCGGTCTCCGATGAGATGACGCCGCCGCTGAAGTCGGCGGTCGCCGACGCGTCGACCCGATCGCCTGCGGCGCCGAAGGCCGGCGCCGTCCACGACAGGGTAGCGCTGGTAAGATGCACCGCGACGACGGCGGGTGACAGCGCCGCGCCGGCCAAAGTGCTGGTGGCCGCGGCGAGCCCGAAGCGGACCGCGCCGTTATGGTTGAGCGAGCCGGCGCGGAAGTAATAGGTCGTGTTCTCGTCGAGGCCGGTAAGGGTGAGGGCGGTCAGGCCGCCGTTGGGCGTGGCCGAGGACAGCACCGTACCGCCGAAGCCCTGGGAGGCCGAAGCCTGCAGAACGTAGCCCTGGGCGCCGCCGGCGGGCGCCGTCCACGAGAGGGTCGCGCTGGAGGCGAACAGGCCGTCGTAGGTCAGCGCCGTCGGGGCGTCCGCCAGGCTGCTGGTGGCCGGGAAGACCCGGAAGTTCGCCGCGCCGCCCTGATTGAGCGCGCCGGCGCGGAAGTAGTAGGTGGTGTTGGGATCGAGACCGCTGACGGTCAAGGTGCTGAGCGCGGCGTTGAATGTGGTCGAGGACAGGATGCCGGCGCTGAAGTCGGCGAGGGCCGAGGCTTCCAGAATATAACCGCCGCCGCCGGGCAGGGCCGCCCAGTTGACGGTGACCGAGTCGGGGAATACCTCTAAATAAGTCGGATCCAGCGCCGTGATCTGCGCGCCCAAAGTCGCGGTGGAGCCCAGCGAGAGATACTTGGCCTGCCCGTTCCAGTTCAGGCTGCCGGCCCGGAAGTAGTAGGTGGTGTCGGCGGCCAGGCCGGCCACGGTCAAGGTACTCTCGGCCACATCGCCGGTCGCGATCGTGCGCAGCGTGCCGCTGAAATCGGCGGCGGTGGAGGCGTCGAGGCGGTAGCCTTCGGCGCTCAGCGCCTGCGGGCTCGCCGGCCGCGCCGCCCAGTTCGCCGTGACCGAAGTCTGGAAGACGTTGAGAAAGCTTTCGGCCAGGGCGACCGGCGCCTTGGCCAAGGTCGAGGTGGACAGGGAAGACGAGAAGCCCGCCGCATTGCCCGCGGCGTCCTTGGCCCGGGTGCGGAAGTAGTAGGTGGTGTTGGCGGCCAGGCCGGTAAATACATGAGCGGCGGCGGCGATATAGCCGCTGTCTTCAGTTATGGCGCCGAAGCCTGAGTCGGCGGCGGCCTGAATCTGGTACGGGGCGGCCGCCAGTCCGCTGAGCGCATCGGCGGCGGTCTGCGCGCTCACCGTCATGCCGTAGGTGGTGACGGCGGTCAGCGCATCGAGAACGGCATTGGTCGGCGCCGTGGTATCGACCAGCACCGTGAACTGCGCCGTGGTCAGCTTGCCGTCGAGCGCGGAGGCGATGAAGAATACCTGGTTGGTGCCGGCCCCCGGCGCGGCCGTCTGCGCGACCGGCAGGTCGGTCGCCGTCCAGGTTTCGACTCCCGTGGTGCCGTCGGCGCCGCTGATGGTGAAGGCATTGCCGGGCAGCCGCGTCCAGGTGAAGACGTCGCCGTCGGCGATCGAGATGTCCAGCGCCGGGCCCTCCAGGCGGTGGCCGGTGCCGGCCATGGCGTAGGCGTCGGCGGCCTCCTGGGCGGAGAATGCGACGGTGTCGATATACACCTCGTCGATGTCGGCATTGGCGAACAGGCTGCCGTTGCCCAAATTGCTGTCGAGCTTGCTGGCCGCGCCCACCCAGGCATGGATGGTGGTGCTGTAGGTGCGGGCGTCGTTGGAGGTGACGCCGGTATTGGAGCCGGCCTGATTGCCGTCGACGTAGAGGTAGAGGCCCGATGAGCCCAGCACCATCATCACGAAGTGCCAGCCCCCGTCGGTGTAGGCGGCGTCGCCCTCGGCGATCTTCTGGGCGCCGCCGGCGCCGCGCAGAGCCGCCGAGAGCTTGCCGCTGGTATTGTGCCAGGCGATATCGGCGTCGAAGTTGCCTGAGGAGGTATCGGTCTTGTTGGCGGTCTGGAACAGATAGCCGCTGTTGACGCTGGCGCGGAACCAGAAGCTGACCGTCCACTCATTGTGCGCCGCCGAGCTGCGCCAGGGCGCGAGGTCGACGCTGACCGCGTAGTTGGAAGCGCCGTTGAAGTCCAGGGCCGAGCCCAGACGGCCGGAGATCCAGGACGGAGAGTTCTGCAGGTTGAGGGCATGATCATTGCGCGAATGATCATCCGCCGCGGCGCCCGAGCCTTCATCGAGGCTCCAGCGGACGAGCGGGCTGTCCGCTTCATCGACCGCGAGCCCGGGCGTAAACTTGGACTGCACCTGGATGCGTACATTGGGGGTATCCGTGTCCGTATACAAGGAAGAATCGATGTACTGCCCCTGGGAGTCCGAGACTTCAAAAGTCCCGCTGACGAAGCCGGGCTTGGAGGAGTCGCCCGTCACCGTCGAACCCAGAGTCGTAAAGTTCGTGGGTATGTTTTGGTGGTTGCGGGCGCGTACCCGAGCGTAGTAGGTGGTGCCGGGAACCAAGCCGCCGAACTGGGCCGACAGGCCGTTGATCGAGACCTCGGTGAGCGCGGCGCTGAAATCCTGCGCCTCGGAAATCTGGGCATTAAATAAGGTGTAGGTCGAGTTGAAGCCGACCGGCGCCGTACCGCTGGTCCAGTTCAAAGTGAAGCGTCCGGCGCCTACCGCGGTGAAGGCCTCGGCCGGCGCGCCGGGCTGGGCCGCCAAAGTGGCCGTCGAGCCCATATCGCCGTAGCTTGTCAGCTTGCCGTCGGCATTTCGCCCCCGGGCCCGCGCGAAGTAGGTGGTATTGGGCGCCAGGCCGGCATAGAAGGCGCTGACTTCGGCCGTGTCGCTGCTGTAGACGGCGCTGAAGTCGGAGAAGCTGGAAAGCTCGACGTCATAGCGCGTGCCGACCGGATTGGCCGGCGTCCCCGGATCATAGCTCAAGGTCAGGCTGGAGATGAAGACCGGCGCGAAGACGGGAGTCGCCGGCACGGGAGCATTGGCCAGAGTCAAAGTGGAGCCGAGCGCGGTGTAGACGCTGGCGATGCCGCCATGGTTGGCGGCCCGCACCCGGGCGTAGTAGGTCGAGTTCGGCGTCAGCGACTGACGCGCGGCCGAGGTATTGCGTGTGGCCGAGCTCAGCACCGTGCCGCTGAAGTTCAGGGCGGTGGAGAAGTCGACGACGTAGAGGGTGCCGGGGGCGTTGCCGTTGCCGGTCCACTGCGCCGTGACCGAGGATGCGCCTACCAAAATGAAGGGCAAAGCCGCCGCCAGCGGCGGGTTGGCCAGAGTCACCGAGGCCGGCAGCACGGCGTAGTTGGCCGCGCCGTTCCAGTTCAGGCCGCCGGCGCGGAAATAGTAGGTGACATTGGGTGTCAGACCGTAGACGGTCAAAGTCGAGAGCGCGACATTGGGAGTGCTCGATGTCAGGACGACCCCGGTGCCGTCGAACGCCGTCGACGACGCCGCCAGGCGGTAGCCTTCCGCGGTTTGCGGGGCGGGTGCTGGAGGCAGAGCGGCCCAGTTGACGGTGAAGGACGCGGTGAAGATGCCCAGGAAGTCCGGCGTCAGGCGCACGACCTGGCCGGTCAAGGTGCTGGTAGCGGCCAGGACGGCGAAGTTGGGCGCGCCGGCGACGTTGAGGCTGCCGACCTGGTAGTAGTAGGTGGTGTTGGCGTCAAGGCCGGTCAAGGTCAGCTCGGCGGTCCCGACGGCGGCGGCGGCGGCGGAATAGACTGCACCGCCCGGGGCCGCGGCGCCGAAGTTGGTGGATGAGGCTTCCAGGCGATAGCCATGCGCGCTCGCCGCGGGCGGGCTCGCGGGCAAAGGCGTCCAACTGACGGTGGCCGAGGTCTGGTGGATCGCCGCATAGGCCGCGTCCGCCGCCGGGTTGGAGAGCACCGCGGCCGTGCTGGCGTTGGAGACCGTGGACCAGTTGGGCTTGATGTCGGAGGTCCACAGGTGGAAGTAGTAGGTCGTATTGGCGTCGAGGCCGCTCACGACGCGCGACTGGTAGGAGCCCGGCGTCACGCCGGCGGTTGAGAATACCACCTGGGCGCCGGCGGTGGATAAGGTCACGCCGGTATGGGTGGCGTAGAGGATAGCGTAGTTGCCGCTGAGCGGATTGTCGCTCGGGTCCGAGGGCGCGCTCCAGGTTAGCAGCATGCTCGTCGCCGTATGGGTGGCGGCGCTCAAGCCGGCGACCGGCGCCGGCGGGAAGGTGTCGACCGAGGACACGGTCCGCGTAGCGCCAAGAGCGGCGAAGTTGACGGCGTCGTTGAGGTTCAGCGCGCCGACCCGCATATAATAGGTGGTGAAGGACAGCAGGCCGACCACGGTCAATGAGGTCGCCGCGCCGTTGCGGGTCTGCGAGCTGGTAATGGTGCCG
>JBDRPD010000006.1:0-10265 GCA_043827405.1 Elusimicrobiota bacterium
AGGACGATCACTATTTCGGAAAGGCCCTCGATGAGCTGCCGGGCCTCAGCAAGGACCGCGCCTTTTGGACTTATTACCTGGACCATCTCCGCGACGGCCGGCGCGCCGCCGGTGCGCTTGCACGGCACGGGCGGCGCCACGCCTTTTATTTCGACTTCCTTTCATTGACGGACATCGTGGATATTCGCGCCCGGGCCTTCCGGGTCCTGCGCGATCTGGCACCCCTGAAACGGAACCTGCCGCCGCTGGAGATCGGACCCTTCAAAAGCCGCACCTTTTCCTTAAGGTTCTTTCGGGACATGATTATTCACCGCGCGCCCATCCTGGAAATGAGCGTATATATCGGCTTTGCCCGGCTGCTCCGGCACACGCGCGCACGGACCGTCGTATATCCATATGAGGAAAAGGGCATTGAACGCGCGCTCCTGTTCGCCTGCGGCGACCAGGACCGGCCCATCCGCACCGTCGCCTTTGCGCATGCGGTCTATAACGAGGGACACTTCTACCTCGACGGTCGCGCCGGAGACTGCGCGCCGCCGCGGCCCGATACCGTGGCCGCGACCAGCGACGGCCGCGTACAGCAGATTGAAAAGCGCACGCACCGGTCGGCCGGGACGATCCCCGCCGTCGGCAGTCCCCGCCATGTAGCGGGCGCGGCCGCTCCGCCGTCCGCGGAATACCGCCGAAAACTGCGCGTCCTGGCACTAATCGGCCACGGCTTCGAGCTGGAGGCTCTCGCCAACCTGGCCGAGAACGGGACGGAGGTCTTCCGGGACTGCGAGCTGCTCGTGCGGTGCTACCCCTACGGCTGGGCCGAACGGCAAACGCGCGCCGCCCAACGCATCCGTACTCAGCTCCCGGAGACCCGCATCGAAATCGGCAGCATGGAAGAACAGATACGGTGGTGCGACGTCGCGCTCTTTGATTCGACCTCGGCCGGCATACACTGCATGCTCCGGGGCCGCCCCGCGATACACCTCGCACTCCACGATTTTTTTCCGGTCAACCCGTTCGGCGGGCACAACGACAGCGGAGCGCCGGAGCATTGCGCCGATGCCGGCGCTCTCCGCGGGGCGCTCGCGCGTTTCCGCGCGATGACCCGCAAGGAGTACCTAGCCGCCGCGGCGCGGCAGATGCGGGCGGCCGCAGGCATCTACGCGCCGCTTGACCGCGCGCGCTGGGCGCTGGCGCTCGGCGCGAAGGCCGCGGCCGGGAGAACGAACGAATGAGCAAAAATATAACTTTAGGCGTGATACCGGCGCGCATGGGCTCCTCGCGCTTCCCCGGCAAGCCGCTCGAGCTGATCGACGGCAAGCCGATGATCTGGCATATCTGGCGCCGCAGCCGCCTGAGCGGCCTCGACGACGTCGTCATCGCGACCTGCGACCAGGAGATCCTCGACGCGGCCGAGGCCTTCGGCGCGCAGGCGATCATGACGTCGGACAAGCATACCCGCTGCAACGACCGCGTCGCCGAAGCCGCGCGCGCGTTTCCGCACGAGATCGTCCTCAACATCCAGGGCGATGAGCCCCTGGTTCATCCGCAGCTTATTGACGACATCCTCGCGCTGTTCCGCGAGCGCCCCGAGGTCCAGTGCGTCAACCCTATCGCCGAGCTGACCGACCCGAAGGAGCTCGAATCTCCGAATACGGTCAAAGTTGTATACAATCTCGACGGCCGCGTCCTGTACTTCTCACGCTACCCTATACCGTCCGACTGGGTCAACAAGCGGCAGGGCGCGGTTTATCGCCAGGTCCCGATCCTGGGCTTCCGCCGTGATTTCTTCTTCAAGCTCTCGAGCCTGCCGGAAAGCCCGCTCGAGATCCAGGAGGGGGTCGACATGATGCGCGCCGTGGAAAACAATATGCCGGTTGATATTCTAAAGACTCCCTACCAGACCATCGGCGTCGATGTCCCGGAGGATGTCCGGCGCGTCGAGCAAGCGCTGGCCGACGACCCCATCTATCCCCGGTACCGGGAAACGACGGAGAGAAATGTATGAACAGCCAAGATGTCCGCAAAAAACTCGCTGCAGGACAAGCGACGCTGGGATCCTGGATAACCTTCACCGATCCCTCGGTGGCCGAGATTCAAGCCCGCGCCGGCTACGACTGGCTGGCGGTGGACATGGAGCACAGCCCGATCACGCTGGATATCGCTCAGGACCTCATCCGCGTCATCGCGCTCTGCGGCGTCTGCCCGCTGGTGCGCGTACCCGCCAACGACCCCACGATCATCAAACGCGTCCTGGACGCCGGCGCCGAGGGGATCATCGTGCCGATGGTCAACAGCCGCCGGGACGCGGAGAACGCCGTGGCCGCGGCCCGGTATCCGGTCCGCGGACGGCGCAGCGTCGGTATTGCCCGCGCCCAGGGCTTCGGGCCGGGCTTCAAGCGCTACGTCCGGGAGGCCGGCGACTCGGTGCTCGTCGTCGTCCAGATCGAGCATATCGAGGCGGTCAGAAAGATCGACTCCATACTTAAAGTCAAGGGAATCGACGCCTTCATGGTCGGCCCTTACGACCTGTCCGGCTCGATGGGCATCCCGGGACAGCTCGACAACCCCAAAGTCGCCGAAGCCCTCAAGAAGGTCGCCGCGGCCGGCCGCAAGGCCAAGGTTCCCGCCGGAGTCCACATCGTATACCCCGAGCCGGAACGGATGGCGGCGCGGCGCGAAGAGGGCTTCCAGTTCCTCGCCTACGGCGTGGACTTTCTCTTTCTCGGCGAGACCTCGCGCGCCGGCGTAAAGCGAATCCGCGCCGACCTGGAGAAATGCAAATGAGCCGCCGGCGGAGCCTGCGCGTCGGCATCGCCGGCTACGGAGTCGTCGGCAAACGCCGCCGGCTGTTCGTCGACACCCACCCGAACCTCAAGACCGTGGCGGTCTGCGACCAGAAATTCACCGGCACCGGGCGCCTGCCCGACGGCACGCGCCACTACCGCCATTACCGCCAACTGCTGCAGCGGGACCTCGACATCCTGTTTGTCTGCCTGCCCAATTATCTCGCCGCCGACGCCACAATCGCCGGATTGGAGCGCGGCCTGCACGTCTTCTGCGAAAAGCCTCCCGGGCGCACCGTCTCCGACATTCTGGCGGTCCGCGCGGCCGAGAAGAAGCATCCCAAGCTCAAGCTGAAATACGGCTTCAACCACCGCTACCACTACTCGGTGCGGGACGCGCTCAAGATTTGCCGCCGCCGCGAGCTCGGCGAGCTCGTCAATATGCGCGGCGTATACGGCAAAAGCAAGATCATCCCGTTTTCCGGCGGCTGGCGCGCGCACCGCAAATACGCCGGCGGCGGCATCCTGCTCGACCAGGGCATCCACATGATCGACATCATGCGCCTTTTCGCCGGCGATTTCATCGCGGCGAAGAGCTACGTATCCAACAGCTACTGGCACCATGACGTCGAGGATAACGCTTACGCCTTGCTGCGAGACCGCAAAGGCCGCGTCGCGATGCTGCATTCAACGGCGACCCAATGGGCGCATCGATTCGACCTCGAGGTGGCGTTCCAGGAAGGCTACTTCCGCCTCCAGGGCATTCTGTCCGGGTCCAAGAGCTACGGCCAGGAACGCCTGATCATCGGACGGCGCGACGAGTCCGACTCCGGAGCATCCCGCGAGGAGACGATCACCTATCTGCAGGATGACTCCTGGCGCGACGAGATATATGAATTCGCCGGCGCCGTAATAAACAACAAGCGCATTCAGTCGGGATCGAGCGCGGACGCGCTCGCCGTGATGCGGACCGTATACCGCATCTACAACTCCGACGAGGAATGGCGCACCGCGCACCGCATAGAACATGTCAAATAACAAGATACTCATCGGACCATCATCATTTGCCGCGACGGACAAAGAGGCCTTGGACCGCCTGCTGGCGGCCGGCTGCGAGGTCGTCCCGAATCCGCACGGACGCAAGCTCACGAAAGAGGAGATGTTCAGCCTGCTGACGCCGGATGTCGTAGGCCTCATCGCGGGGCTCGAACCGCTCGATGATGAGGTGCTGAGCCGGTCGAAGCTGAAGGTCGTTTCGCGCGTGGGGTCCGGCGTATCGAATATTGATCTGGCCGCCGCGCAGCGGCTCAGCATCGCCGTCCGCACAACTCCGACCGGCCCTGTGCAGGCCGTCGCCGAGCTCACGCTGGGCGCGCTCCTCTGCATCCTGCGGGATATCCCCGCCTTCGACCGGGACATGCGCGCCGGAACCTGGAAGAAGCGCACCGGCGTCCAGCTCGCGGGCAAGACCGCCGCCGTCATCGGCTTCGGCCGCATCGGCCGCCGCGTCGCCGAGCTGCTTAAGGCCTTCGGCGTCAAGCTGATTGCGGTCGACCCGGCCTACGACGGCGAAGTCGAGGGCGTTGCCCGCCGCGAACTGCCGGAAGCGCTGAGCGGGGCCGACATCGTCGCCCTGCACTGCGCCGGAGAGAAGCAGCTCCTGGGAAAAGGAGAGCTCGCATTGATGCGGCGCGGCGCCTACCTGCTCAACGCCGCGCGCGGCACTCTGATCGACGAAGCCGCGCTTCTCGACGCTCTTAACAGCGGACATATCGCCGGGGCCTGGCTGGACACCTTCCCCGCCGAACCTTATGCCGGCCCGCTGGCGCATCATCCGCGGATGCTCACGACGCCGCATGTCGGCTCCTATACCCGCGAGTGCCGCAAATCCATGGAGATGGAAGCCGTGACCAATCTGCTCGACGTTCTCGGCACGCCATGAGCCTGTCCGCCGCGGAGATCCGGGAATTGCTGGATACCGCGGTGCAGGGCACCGCTGCGGCCATGCCGGTGCTGGGGACGGCGTCGGCCGCCGTGATCGAAAGCGAGACTCGACACGACGTCAAGATCAGCGCCGACCGCGAAAGCGAGGGCCGCATCAGAGAAGCGCTGTCG
The DNA here is from genome assembly GCA_043827405.1 of Elusimicrobiota bacterium. GTDB lineage: Bacteria > Elusimicrobiota > Elusimicrobia > UBA1565 > UBA1565 > JBDRPD01. The sequence goes on from JBDRPD010000006.1 coordinate 4,896, forward strand.
CAAGCGACAAATTTTCCCATCCTCGGAGAAGAGTCGGGGCTCAGCGGCGCCGACCGGGAGGATGGTCTGCGCTGGATCATCGACCCCCTCGACGGCACCCACAACTACCTGCGCGGCATCCCGCTCTACTGCATCTCCATCGGCCTATGGTGCGGTGAACGCCCCGTGCTCGGAGTTGTCCGCGATATCGTGCGGGGAGAAATCTTCTGCGGCGCGGCGGAGGAAGCGCTGTCCGGCGCCTGGCTCCGTCCCGCGGGAGAACAGCTCCGCGTCAGCGGCACGACCGCGAAGAGCCGGGCGGTTCTTTGCACCGGCTTTCCCGCGGCGACCGATTTCTCCGCGCCGGCGGTTTCGAGCTTCATCGGCGAGGTCCGCGCTTTTCGCAAAGTACGCCTGCTCGGCTCGGCGGCGCTGTCGCTGGCCTATGTCGCGGCCGGCCGCGCCGACGCCTATCGCGAAAACGACATCCGGGTTTGGGACGTGGCGGCCGGGCTGGCCGTCGTTCTCGGCGCCGGAGGTAAAATAGAAATTTCCCCGTCCGAAAAGGTACACTGCTACAGAGTTTTTGCATCCAACGGCCGCCTCGACCGGGACCCATGAAAGAGAAACTCCCCAAGACCAACTCGGCGATCCTGCGCTCAATCCGCGCCGTCATCGGCATGGAGGCCGACACCCTGCTGCTGACGCGCGCCGCCATCAACAAATCTTTTGCCGACGCCGTCCGCCTGCTGGCGGCCTGCCGCGGCAAAATCATCGTAACCGGCACCGGCAAATCAGGCCTGATCGGACAAAAGATCGCCGCGACATTCGCCTCGACGGGTACGCCGGCTCTCTACCTGCACCCGACGGACTGCCTGCACGGCAGTCTCGGGACCATTCAGCGCAAGGACCTCGTGCTGGCCATCGGGAAATCAGGAGAATCCCACGAGCTCCTCGACATCCTTCCCGCGCTGCAAAGACTGCGCGTCAAAATCATCGTGCTGTCCGCCAGCCCGCGCTCCAGCCTCGCCCGGGGCGCTTCGCTGGCCTTGACCGTCCCGCTGAAGGAAGAGGCCTGCCCGCTCGACTTGGCGCCGACCTGCAGCACGACGGCGGCATTGGCCGTCGGCGACGCGCTCGCCGTGACGCTCATGAAGCTCCGCGGCTTCCACCAGCGGGACTTCGCCCAGCTCCACCCGGGAGGCCAGCTCGGCAAGAGGCTGACGCTGACCGTCGGCGACATCATGCACGCCGGGAAAAACAACCCGACGGTGCGCCTCGATGCGCCGGCGTCAAAGATGCTCATCGAGCTCACGCGCAAACATACGGGAGCGGTTTCCATCGTCGACCGCCGCGGCCGGCTCGTCGGCCTGATCACGGACTACGATCTGCGCCGCATTTTAGAGAAGGGCGCGGACATCCGCGCGCAGAGCCTCCGTTCGATCATGAACCCCCGGCCGACCCATGTGCAGCCCAAAACCCTCGCGATCGAAGCCATGCGGCTGATGCTCGAGCGCAAAAAACCGTTCGCCGTCCTTCCTGTCGTCGACGCTAAAGGCATCGCGGTCGGGATGATACATCTCCACGATATCCGGGAAATCGGCTTATGAAAAAGGTTCTGGTCACCGGCGCCGACGGCTTCATCGGCAGTCATCTCGTAGAAGAGCTCGTCCGGCGCGGACAGAAAGTGCGGGCACTGGCGCTCTACAACAGCCACGGCCACTGGGGACACCTGGAAAAGCTGCCGGCGCAGACCTTGCGCCGGATCGAGATCGTCGCCGGCAACATCACCGATCCCTACTACGTCGACGAGATCGTGCGCGGCACCGAGACCGTCTACCACCTCGCGGCGCTGATCGCGATCCCCTTCTCCTACACCGCGCCCGAGCTTTACGTCAGCACCAACATGCAGGGGACGGTCAACGTCCTGCAGGCCTGCCGCCGGCACAAAGTCCGGCGGCTGATCCATACCTCCACCAGCGAGGTCTACGGCACCGCCCGCTACACCCCGATCGACGAGGAGCACCCGCTGCAGGGCCAATCGCCGTATTCGGCATCGAAGATCGGCGCCGATAAGATGGCGGAGAGCTTCCACCGCTCCTACGGCCTGCCGGTCACCATCGCCCGGCCTTTCAACACGTACGGACCGCGGCAGTCCGCGCGTGCGGTCATCCCCACCATTATCACCCAGGTGCTCGCGGGAAAGACGGACATCCGGCTCGGCGATACGCGCCCCGTACGCGATTTCAACTACGTTCAGGACACCGTGGAGGGCTTTATCGCTCTCGCCAAGTCCAAACGCACCATCGGCGAAGTCGTCAACCTCGGCTCGGGCAGGGGCGTATCGATCGCGCAGCTGCTCCGCGTGCTGGAGCGCATAACCCGGCGCAAGATTCACATTCGCCTTGACTCAAAACGGCTGCGTCCCGCGAAAAGCGAGGTTTTTAAGCTCATCGCCTCGCGGGCGAAAGCCGCGCGCCTGGCCGGCTGGAAGCCGCGCTTTACCCTCGAGGAAGGGCTGCGCCGCACCACCGATTACCTGCGCGGCCATCTCGGAGAATACAAGCCCGGGATCTACAACGTCTAATGCAAGCGATTATACTGGCAGGAGGCAAAGGAACACGGCTGCGGCCCTTCACCATCTCACTGCCCAAACCTCTCGTGCCGCTGGGAGAATACCCGATCATCGAGATCCTGCTCCGCCAGCTCTCGCGGCAGGGTTTCCGGGACGTCGTGATATCGACCGGCCACCTGGCGGGGCTCATCGAGGCCTACTGCGGCAACGGCAAAAAATGGAAGCTCCGCATTCGCTACTCCCGCGAGGACAAGCCGCTCAACACCGCCGGCTGCCTGGGGATGATCCGCGGGCTCAAGCCCCATTTTCTTGTCGTCAACGGCGACATTCTCACCGACCTGAGCTTCGCCCAACTGTATCGCCAGCACCTTAAGCAGCGGAGCTGGGCCACCGTGGGGGTGGTGCCGCGGGAATCCGAAGTTGATTACGGCGTCATTGAGCTGGGACCAGGCTCCACCCTCGCCAAGTACATCGAAAAACCGCGGCTGCCGTATCTCGTCAGCATGGGAGTCAACGTATTCGACCGCCGCGCCGTCAAGCTCATCAAGAAGGGCGAATCCATCGGCATCCCCGATTTCATTCTCCGCTTGAAAGCCGGCGGCAAGAAAGTCTACTGCCGGCGCAGCGCGGTCCGCTGGCTCGATATCGGCCGCCCGGACGACTACCAAACGGCTCAGGACCTCTTCGAGCGGGACTCCAAGAGCTTCCTGCATGCCAAGCCCTAAATCCATCCTGGTCCTCGGCCACGGCGGCTTCATCGGCGGCCGCCTCGGCGCGCGCCTGCGCCGGGACTACCCCAAGTCGCGTCTCTATGGCTGCGACGTCCGCGTCCGACGCGCCGCGCATATGACGGAAGCCTATCGCTGCGACCTGCGCGACACCAAGCGCCTCGCCGCCATCCTGCGCCGGACCCGCCCCGACTGGGTATTCCATCTGGCGGGCGCCCCGTCCGGCAAAGACCTGGCCGGCATGCTGGACAGCCACGTGCTGGCGACGCTGTCGCTGCTGGAAGCCGCGGCCGCCGGAAAGCGTTCGCCGCGGATCATCCTCCCGGGCTCGGCGGCGGAATACGGCATCCTCAAGCCCGCGCAAATGCCGGTCCGGGAAAGCGCGCCGGCGCATCCCGCCACGGCCTACGGCCTCGCGAAACTGCTGCAGACGGAGCTGGCGCAGACCTATATGCGGCGGGGTCTCGACGTCGTCGTTGCGCGCATGTTCAACGTTCTCGGCGCCGGGCTGGACCGGCGCCTGGCGCTGTCCTCTTTCGTCGATCAGGTCGTCCGCATCGAGCGCGGCCGCCGGCCGCCGGTACTGCAGGTCGGCGACCTGACCGCCAAACGGGACTTCGTTGATATCGACGAAGCCGTCGCCGCGCTGATACGCATCGCCCGGCGCGGCCGCGCCGGACACGCCTATAATGTCTGCTCCGGCAAGTCCTATCCCATGCAGGCATTGGTCGATGAGCTGCTGCGGCTCGCCCGCCGTCCCATCCGCCTGCGGCGCACGCGCGCGCGCCTGCGTCCCGTCGATCTGCCCGACATGCGCGGGAGCACCCGCAAGACCGCCCGCGAGACCGGCTGGCGGGCGCGCCGCACCCCTTTCGCCTGTCTGCGCGAGATGCTTGAGGAAAGGCGCCGCGAGAAATGACGATCACCGCCGTCATTTCCACCAAAGACCGGCTAGCCTCTCTCGGCCGCTGCCTGGCGTCGCTGCGCCGGCAGACGCGCGTACCCGACGAGCTTGTCGTCGTCGACGCGGACTCCGACCCGAAAGTTGAAGCGCTGGTGCGCGCGCAGCAGGACAGTTTTCCCGCGGTCGGCTACCACGCCCTGCCCTCCAGCCTCACCCAGGCGCGCAATCACGCGATCCGCAGCTCACAAGGCGATATCATCGTCTTCATCGACGACGACCTCGTCCTCGAGCCCGATTTTATCCGCGAGCTCGCGCGGCCCCTCGAAGCGAATCCGAAAATCGCCGGCTGCACCGGCAATATAACGGATCATCCGCGGGAACGCAAAGGCTTCAACCGGGCGCTCAAGTACTTCTTCCAGCTGCCCTACGACGGCGACGGCCGCTTCCGCCTCTCCGGCGCGCCGACGACCACCTGCGGCCTCGCCGGCGACCGCGAGGTCGAGTTCGTGCCGGGAGGGCTCACCGCCTGGCGGCGCGAGGTCTTCGCCGAGTTTCTGTTCGATGAGAACCTCCCGGGGCTCGGCGTCAACGAAGATGTCGATTTTTCCTACCGCGTCTCCCGTAAATGGAAAAACTACTATGCGGCGAACGCGCGCACCGCGCATGAACGCCCGCATCCAGAACGCGAGGGAACGCTGCGCTATCTGCGCGCCGAGCTGGCGAGCTACTGGTATTTGTTTTTGAAAAACCAGCCCAAGACGCCCCTGCATATCACGGCATTCGTGTGGCATGACGCCGGAGTCGTGGTCCGCTTCCTGTTCCGGCGCTGGCTGCGGACATGACCGCCAAAGGGAAAGACGACCTCCGGGGACGCCAGGTCGTATTCCTGGCCAGCATCGATTGGGACGCCGCCTGGCAGCGCCACCAGGTCCTCGCATCCTGCTTCGCCAGAAACGGCTGCGAGGTCTTCTTCGTCGAAAATACGGGCTTTCGCGATTTCCAGTTCGCGGACGCCGGGCGCATAACGCACCGCCTGCTCAGCGCCCTTCTCGGCGCCAAGGCATCAAGGCACATGCACCATATCCCGCGCGGCCTGCGCCTAATTTCACCGCTGGTCCTGCCGCCGACGCACAGCCTCTTCCGGCTGGCGAACCGCTACTGGTTTCTGCCCCGGCTCGTGCGCG
>JBDRPD010000007.1:0-27038 GCA_043827405.1 Elusimicrobiota bacterium
GGCGGGCTGCGCCGGCTGCGGCGCCGGGCGCTGCGGCTGCGCCGGCTGCTGCCCGGGAGGCTTCGCCGCCGGCGGCGCGCCGCCCATGACCTGCGCGATGGCCTGCTCCAGCATAGCCGGCGGCACCTGCTGCTTAAGCAACTGCGCCTTAAGCGTCGGCAGCGGGTACTTGGCCTTATACTGTGTTAAATAAGCAATAACTTGCTGCAGTGTTGCCATTGGGACAAACCAAAAAAGACGCGTCTCGGCGGGCACCCCAGTTTAGACGGTACCCCGTAAAAAAGCAATATATAGATTGTTACGGAGCCTCAATAACCGCCGCCAGCCCTTGCCCGACACCGATGCATAGCGCGGCCAAACCGCGTCCCGCGCCCCGGCGCTTCATCTCATGCGCGAGCGTCGTCACGAGGCGCGCGCCGCTGCATCCCAAAGGATGTCCCAAAGCGATCGCTCCGCCGCAGACATTCAGACGCGCGCGATCAATACCGAGCTCCCGCATGCAGGCGAGCGTCTGCACCGCGAAAGCCTCGTTGATTTCAACCAAATCCATATCTCCGACCGTCAGACCGAGGCGGCGCATAAGCTTCTGTGCGGCATAAACCGGACCCAGCCCCATGATCCGCGGATCGACCCCCTCCGCCGCCGCGCCGGCCCAGATAGCGAGCGGCTCAAGCCCCAGGGCTTTCGCGCGCCCGGCCTCCATCATGAGCAGGGCCGACGCCCCGTCATTGAGCGTTGAGCTGTTTCCGGCGGTCACGGTGCCGCTCGGGCGGAAAGCCGGTCGAAGTTTCGCCAGCGCTTCCAGGCTGGTATCGGCGCGCGGCGTCTCATCCGCGTCGATGATTATGGGCGGACCCTTCCGCCGCGGGACCGCGATCGGGACAATCTCGCCGCGGAAAACCTCGCGCGCGGACACGGCGTTTTGATGGCTTTCCAGAGCGAAGGCATCCTGCTCCTCGCGCGATATCGGGAAGCGCTCGGCGATATTCTCCGCCGTCGCGCCCATGCTCTCGAGCGGGAAAAGCTTTTCCATTTCCGGGTTGGGGAACCGCCAGCCCAACGCGGTATCGTAGGCGGTGACATTGCCGAAGGGAAAAGCCTTGGGAGCTTTGGGCAGCGCCCACGGAGCGCGGCTCATGCTCTCGACCCCGCCCGCGATGTACGCCTCGCCCTCACCGGCCAGGATGCAGCGCGCGGCGGCGTTAACGGCTTCCAAGCCCGAGGCGCACAGCCGGTTAACCGTACAGCCCGGCACCCGCTGCGGGAGCCCGGCCAGCAGTGCGGCCATGCGCGCGACATTACGGTTGTCTTCGCCCGCCTGATTCGCGCAGCCGAGGTAGACATCCGCGATCTCCTCATGGTCGAACTTCGGCACGCGCCGCAGCAGTCCCTCGATCGTCCGTGCCGCCAGATCGTCGGGACGGATGGGAGCCAAGGCGCCGCCGTGCCGTCCCATGGGCGTGCGAACGGCGGCGATGATCGCGGCCCGGCGCGCGGTCATGCGCTCCCCCCGCCGGCTGTGGTATCGAGTTCTTCCGCGACCGCGACCGCCAGCGCCTTCAGCTCCAGGGGCTTGTAAAAAATCTGCGTGTCGGGGCGGAATTCCACCAGCCGCGCCTGCCGGTCCTTCCCTTGTCCGGTAATGAATATGATGGGGATGTTTTTGGTCTTCTCCGACGTGCGCAGCAGCGCCTGCGCCGTTCCGCCGCTCAGGCCCGGCATATCCAAGTCCGAAATGATAAGGTCCGGCATGACCCGGGGAGCCATCCGGTAGAGCTCCGCGCCATCGCGCGCGATATGGACCTCATAGCCCAAGTCCGTCAGCAGGTCCTGCAGCAGGCAGCAGCACTCCTTGTCGTCATCGGCCACGAGGATTTTTTTCATTTTTTCCATTCCGTTCGCAGTAGGCCCCAGCATTCCTGATCGACCCAGCGCCCATTAAGCCGCTTATCGTCGCGCAGGCATCCTTCGTAACAAAAGCCTAGCTTTTTCAGCACCCGGCGAAACGCCCGATTGGCCGGCGCCAGCCGCACAAAAACCCGGTGGCAGCCAAGCCGCCGAAACGCGTATCCCAGCATCGCGCGACCCGCCTCGGTTGAATAGCCCCGATCCTGCCGGTCGGCCCGAATCCATATTGCGAACCGCGCCTGTGCCCGGCTGTCCGCCGCCCCCCGGTCAAGGCTTGCGACCCCCGCCAAGCGTTCCGATTCCGCTTCAAAAATACCCCAGGTCACACGTCCGCCTTGGCGGCTCGCGGCGGCGATAAAGCGCCGCTCATCCTCAACCGAACCGGCCCCGCCGACCCAGCGCAGCCGCCGCCGCAGCACCGCGCGGGACTCGTCGACGGCCCGCCACAAAGCATCGGCGTCTTTCTCTCCCAAGGGGCGCAGCCTCAGCCGTCGGCATTTAAGTTCAACCATGGCCATACGTCCGGCGCCGACGCGTTTCCCGCAGCAGGCGGGCGAAGCGGCCGCGCGACATCACAACCTGCAGCGTGGAGCCTTCTCCGATTTTACGATTTTTATGATATACGGCCAATCGCGTGTAGACGCGCGGTCCGCTCACCTTCACGACTGTTCCGATGACGCGAATATGGGCGTTAATCCCTACCGGCTGCAGGTGCTTGACCAGAACGCTGGCGCCCATCGCCGCCTCGTTTTTCTCGAGGTGGGGCGCCAGGAGCAGCCGTGAAACCGTCTCCATGTGGTAGACCATCGCCCACGTAGCGTAAAGGCGCAGGCGCACGAGCCCTTCCAGCCGAGGCTTCATCCACGGCTCCACCCTGACGGGAAGCTCTATCTTCAGTCCGCGCTTGAGCTGGGGCTTCATGTCCGCACGCTCTCGGCCTCGTCGAGAAGACGCCGTGCCGAATCAGAAAACAACATCTTTGCCGACGCGGTCCGGGCGAGCTCGCCCATTCGCCGCAGCGCCGCCCCGTCGCTGAGCAGCTCCCGCAGCGCCGACGCCAGGTTGGCCGTCCGTCGACCGGCGCGGCGGTATGATACCGTGCGGCTGTAAGCCGGGTCGAGGATCTCTTCGACGCCGTAATGGTCGCTCGCCAGCACCGGCAGCCCCGCCTGCATCGCCTCGACCAAAGTCAGGCCGTAGCTCTCATGGACCGAGGGCGAGATAAACAGATCCGCCAATTTCAAATAGGCCTGCTTGTGGAGCCCGGACAGGTAGCCGGGAAAGAAAATACGAAAGCGCTTGAACTTTTCCGCCGCCCGGCGAACGCGCCGTCCATACGCCTCGCCGCGCATAAAGGCCGTCTCGCCGCCGATAAACAGGCAAATCTCCCGCCCCGCGAAGGCCCCATCGTCCTCCAGGCGCAGCAGCGCCTCAAGCAGGTAATGAATGCCCTTCTCCGGCGAGATGCGGCTGAGCGTCATGCAGACCAGCGTATCCGGACGCAGCTGATAATGCTCCCGCAGCCGGCGCGCCTCGGCCTCGATCTCCGCGCCGGGATAGTCCTTGCGCCAGCCGCCCCAGGGGAGAATCAGCATGCGCGCACCCGCGCCGGGATAGCAGCGCCGTATCGTATCGGACATCTGCCGCGACGGCAGAACCAACAGCCGCGAACGGTGCACCGCTTGACGCTGCTTCTGAAAGACCAAGCGCAGAATATCCGGAAACAGCCGCGCGCCGAAATGATCCGCCGCCCAGGCATAGGCGGCCGTCAGCCGCTCCGGCGCCAGCAGTTCGCCCAAATAGATACGGTTAAAGAATTCGACCACATCGACATGCCATATTGAGATGATCGGATAACCCATGGCGGCTACCGCGTCCAGGTCAGGGCTTTCCGAAATATCATTAACGATGACCGTGGTGTGGCGGGGATCATGCTTCTCCCGTTCGCGCTTGAGGAACCGCGTCGTCTCCTCCTCGAACTCCCGGCAGAAGCGGGCATAGCCCAACTCGGATTTACGCACCAGGTCCGGTGACGCGCCCTTGGGCAGTTGCAGATAGCGGACTCCCGGGGCAGGAGGATGCGCGCCGGCGCCGACGACCGTAAGCCGCGGCGCGGCATCATTGCCGCTCCCCATGCGCGCCCAGTGGAGGACCAACTGCAGCCCGACCATGGCGCCTCCGCCTAGAGGCGTCCGGTCCATGGGATAGCCCAAATGGCTGCCGATAAACACAATCCGGCCCATAGGCGCATGATACAAATTCCCACCCCAACAGCACCGGGTACTTAAGGTCCCAATATCGCGGGGCCCAAAAAATGCCTTTATTTCACCCTTTTGACCCAAGTAAGCGGCCTTCGCCCATTGATACTCTCTCAGTGATGAAGCGAATCCTGGCTGCGAGTACGGCGCTGGCGGTAATGTTCGGCCCGGTGGCCGATCAAGCGCCCGCATACGCCGCTCGTTTTGTCGCGCCGGTCGGGCAGACGGGAAAGGCGCCGCGTATGCCCGTACCGCCCGCCGCTCTCACCGGGCGAACGGCGGCCGTCGAAAGCTTGCAGAATTTTAACGCCTTTACCCTGCAGTCGGCCCTCCCCGGCATAGATCCCGCCGGGACCAACGCGCCGGTCAAGCGGAGCATTAAGCCGCTCGCCATTTTGCCCCGAATACAAGTCATGTCCGCAAGCGGACAGCGAATCGTCATACCCGCCCGGCAGCGGCAGGCGATGCAAAAGACGCTAAATAAAGTAAAGCAGGCCGCCGGCCGGCTGCCCGCCAAGGGAAAAGCCGCGAATATGAGCGCCGCGGACGCCAAACTGCACGGCTCCAGACTTTTCGACGCCTTCCGCGGCGCGGCGGATGAGGCGGATATGCGCGGAGTCGACACCGCCGGCGGCACGGAGCGAACCGCTGCGCGCCGTTCCCGAATCGTCCGCCTGCTGACGGCGCCGCTGGGCCGCTTGTTTTCAACCGAGCGCCGTACCGGCGAAACCCGAGCCCCCCCGGTTCCCAGAGCCCGCACCCGTTTCGACCGCGATGCCTATGGTGGCCCGCGGCCGCTGAATCTGCGGGCCGCTAAAAAGTCCGGACGCTTCGCCGGGCTCCGCGGGTTGTTCGGCACAATGAGGAACTACGTTCTTTTCAGCGCCAAGTGGGCGCTGAACATGACCGGCATCGCGACCGTAATCGGCCTTACGGTCAAACCCATCGCCGCGCTGCTTCCCTGGCAACTCCATGTATCCGACACGTTTTTAAACCTTACCGGGCGCATCGAACTGCTGACCGGCCTCGGCCATCAAGGCGTCGTCGATGCGGTCTCGTCCGCGCCTGGAGCGTTTCTCTTCCGAGATATGCCGTATATGGTCGGCATGGAGGAGATCACCTACCGCCTCCTCGGCTTCGGCCTGACATTCCTGGCCCTCGCGGCGCTCAAACCCCTAATGACGCGCCTGCAGAGCTTCCTTAAGGACCTGCCGGACCTGTTCGGTCTCCCCAGCACGGGGATCCGGCTGGCGCGCCTGCTCGGCGCGCTGTCCGGCCTCGCCTTCCCGGCGGCGCTGCTGCTCTCTTCCTTCTCATTTGCCGCCGCGCATATCGCGGCTTGGGGCTTTGGCCCCGCAGTCTACGCCGTCCACTTGGTGCTCGGCATGGCCCTCGCCTATCTCGCCTACCGGACGCGCGGAATACTCGTACCGCTCCTGACCCACTTCCTATTCAACCTCGGCACGATCACGGTCGGGGTCCTCCTGCCCCTGGCGCTGCTGCCGGCAGCCTCATCGGTCTTGATGACGCTGACCGGCGTCTTCAGCATAGCCTTCCTGTGGTACAACTACCGGCTGCACCGCAAAGCCAAGGCGGCGGCTCTCGCCGAGGCGCGCGGCCTCGCGCCCCCGGCCCGCGGGGCCCGGTGGCGCCGCGCCCTGACAGGACTTCTAATCATCCCCCTTATGCTCGGCGCTTTTTACGTATTTTCTCCGGGCAACGCCTCCCGCGCAAATGCGATACGTCAGAGAAGCGCCTATATGGCCTCCGTTCAGCACCGAAATGGAATCAAGGACCTCCGCCAAGTCGGCCCGTTCATGCTTGAGGAGCTGCCGGAGCTGCTCAACGTCCACACCCCGAAAGCCGCCGGCGCCGCGGAGAGAAAGGACCTCAGCACCGTCGAGATCACCCAGCGCGCCAAACCCGCGATCGTCATGGTGCGCACCGACAAGGGCATGGGGACCGGCTTCATCATCGACGCCGGCGGGCTGCTTGTCACCAACGCGCATGTGGTCTCGCTCGGCGTCGAGGCAGCGCAAAGCGGACCCAAAATCTCCCGCCGGCACGTCGACCGAGTCATGATCCTCTTCTCCAATGGACGCGAAATCCCGGGCCTCGTCGTCGGCTACAATGCGGATAAGGACATCGCGCTGGTCGCGCTGCCGCCGAATCCGCTCGGCTGGCCGACTGTTGAAATCGGCGACAGCTCCCTGCTGCAGGAAGGGGAGCGGATCGTCGCCATGGGACATCCGCGGGGCCTGCCGTTCTCCGTCTCGGAAGGCATCGTCAGCGGTCTCGATTTCCGCCACAACGGCTTCGTCGGCTTCATCCAGCACGACGCGTCCGTCAACCCGGGCAACTCCGGCGGCCCGCTGTTCAACGCCCAAGGGGAGGTCGTCGGCATCAACTCGCTGATTATGTCTTCCGGCGGCGGCTTTGACGGCATCTCCTACGCGATTTCCGCGGCTGATCTGCAACAAGCCCTCGCGCAGTTCAAGAAAGTCCGCAATATCGATACCGGCTGGATGGGCGCGATCTTCTATCCGGCCAGCCCGGACGCCCCCGGCTACGGCCTCTATGTGGACGCGGTCCGGCCGGGCTCCCCGGCGGCGCAGGCCGGCCTGCAAGCCGGCGACATCGTCCTGGAGATCGACGGCCAGAAGCTGGCCAACAGCCCCCAGCACGCCGCCGCCCAGGTCGCCAAAACACTGCGCGAAAAAATACCGTCAGATGAGGCGGTGCTCGCGATCTCGCGCGGCGGCGATATCCAGACGCTGCGCATCAGCTTGGGCGCCCGCGACTAGCCGCTATTCCTCGCCTTAACGCCGCGCAAAATTCTATGATCTGGAAACCACCCTTTTCCCAGGAGAGACTCCATGAAAGCACAGGATCAAAAGATTGTCATCTGCGGCGGCATGCGCACACCTATCGGCCATTTCGCCCGCTCGCTCGCCAACTACTCGGCATCCGAACTGATGCGGCTGGCCGTCGAGTCCACCATTAAGAAGGTCGGCGTTAAGAAGGAGGATGTCGACGGCCTGTTTGTCGGCTGGGTCGGGCAGGACTTCAACGCTCCGAACCTCGCGCGCGTCACGCTCCTCAACTCCGGACTGCCGGAAAAGGCGCAGGCCGCGACGCTGCAGAACAACTGCATCTCCTCGATCGAGGCGGTCTCCATGGCGGCCCGCTGCATCCTCGCGGGCGAGGGCTCGCTATATATCGCGGGCGGCACCGAAGCGATGTCCCGGCTCCCATATTCCATCTCCGGCTCGCGCGCGGCCGACGAGCTGCGCTCCTTCGACGTAGTTAAGGAAAAATGGGGAGAACTCATCGGCAACGACAACGTCACCGTAGTCGACGCCATGGAGCAGGGGCTTACCGACCCGGTCAAGGGCATTAACATGGCGGCGACGGCCGAGGTCTGCGCCCAGCTGCGCGGCATCAGCCGCGAGGACCAGGACAACTTCGCCTACCAGAGCTTCAAGCGCTCGGTCGAAGGCTGGGAGGCCGGTTTCTATAACGACCACGTGGAACCGATCAAAGACGGCGACACCGTCATTCTCGACAAAGACGAGTATCCGCACCTCCGCATCAACCTCGTCAAGAAACCTAAAATGTTCAGCAAGTCTCCTGCCCTCTTCGACAATTCGAAGTACCCGATCGCCGATTTCTTCCGCGACTTCGGCAAGTTCATGGACGGCAAGTCCAGCCCGAACGGGAACTGCGGGACGGTGACCCTGTTCAACGCCTGCGGACGCTCCGACGGCGCCGCCGCTATCGTGGTAACGACCGAGGCGCGCGCCAAAGAGCTCGGCCTGCCGATCGCCGCCGAGCTCAAAAGCTGGGGCTACTACGGCAACGACCCGGCGCATATGGGCGTCTCGCCGGCCCTGGCGACCCCGGTGGCGCTCGAGCGGGCGGGAATCCAGTTCGCGGATCTCGACCAGATCGAGCTCCACGAGCCTTTCGCCGCGACCGTCCTCGGCATCTTCAAGGACGGCAAGGAGAAGTTCGGCCACGACTGGCAGGCGAAGTACGACAGCGGCGCCCTCAACCCGAACGGCGGCTCGATCTCGATCGGCCATCCGCTCGGCGCGACCGGCATCCGCCTCGTCCTCAACCTGCTGGAGTCGCTCAAGCGCAACGACAAAAGCCGGCTCGGACTGGCGGCGGCCTGCGCCGGCGGCGGCATGGGCGGCGCGCTCGTCGTTGAAAAGCTCGCGTAATAGAACCTAAGTAAAACGCCGGCACCTATTTGCGGTGCCGGCGTTTTCTTTTGCGCTAGTGGCAGGCACCGAAAAAACCGGTGCCGAAGAAGCTCGTCCCCTCTTTAGTCTTCCCCATCTTGCGGTATTGGCCGATCAGGGCCTCGAAGGGATCCTTCGGCATCATGAAGTAGCGTTTGCGCTCCCGGTCCTTCTTTTTCTTCGGCTGCTGGTAGATCACGGTAAACGAGGTCTGCTCGATCAGTTCGCACTCGGTGCACTTGGTCTTCTTCATCAGCCACTGCGCCTCATCCTCGAACACCTCAAAGAATCCAATGCCCATCAGCAATCCGACATAGTCCTCCGTCTCCCGCTTTTGCTCGCACTCCAGGATGGGCTCAAGGCCGGCGCGCCGGATCGGCGGCCGCCTTTTCCCGTCCGCGGCCCGCCGCAGCGCGTCGAGCTCGTCCTGCCGGGCACGGCAGCGCGCGCGCAAGTGCCGCGGCAGCCTGCTCGCGTCGACCGCCATGAACTTCGGGATCAGCTCGGCCGGCAGGGCCGGGGTCTCGACTTCAAGGAAGCGCTCGACGAAGGCGGCGAGGTCGGGCACGGCCTTCTCGGCGCGAAGCGGCGGCGCGAACAGCAGCAGGGCGATGAGCGCTAATGGCATGCCCCGTTGAACGAGCCGAAGAAGTTCGTGCCGCCCCCGCTGCCCGTATTCCGATATGCCGCGATGATCGCCATCCAGGGGTCGTTGGCGCTGAGAAAATTGTAGCGCACCAGCCCGTTCTTCTTGCCCGTCGGGACAAGCGTCACCTTCAGGGAAGACTCGACCATCAGCTCGCATTCAGAACACCGCGTCCGCTGCATCAGATGGTTGAGCTCGTCGTCGCTAATCTCCTCAAAACCCATCTGCGTCATCATTTTCACATACTGCAGCGTACCCTTCTCCGGCTCGCATTCGGCAGGGGACGGCGCCTCCTGGCCGGCGCGGCGGATAGGCGCCTTCCTCCTGTTGGCCGAAATCTTTCTCAGCGCCTCCAGCTCCGCCTTCTTCGCCCGGTGCTGAACCCGCAGCTTCAACGGCAAAGAGCCCGGATCGATCGCCATAAAGCGCGGGATCAGCGTCGGGTCAAGTTCGGAAGTGTCGGCTTTGATGAAGTACTCAACAAGCTTCACCGTGTCCTTGTCCGCGGCGGCTTTCGGGCTTGGGGCGGCGGGGCTCCCGCTTTTCTTCGCGCGCTTATTTCCGCCCTGCGCCGGCGCCGCGGACACGGCGACGACCAGGAGCAGCGCCGATATGCATGCCGGCCATCGCATACTTAGACTATAACAGCCCGGGACGCCAAAAGCCATGGGAGCGGGCGGGGGCTATTTTCGCGGATGATGGCGCCGATGCGACTCTTTGAGCACCGACTTGTCGAGGTGGGTGTATATTTGAGTGGTGGACAAGTTGGCATGGCCCAGCATTTCCTGTACCGAACGCATATCCGCGCCGCCGCGCAGCAGATGCGACGCGAAAGTGTGCCGCACGAGATGGGGGTGCAGCGGCTGGCGCAGCTTCGCCCGCCGGCCCAGCTCCTTAAGGTCCCGCCACAGCTGAACGCGCGACAACACCTTCCCGGAGCGGCCGACAAAAACTTCCGGCGCGGTCGAGCGCTCGCCGAAATGCTGCTCACGCAGGCGCAGATAGCGCTCCAGCTGCTGCCGCGCCCGCTTATGGACCGGAATCATGCGCTCTTTCGAACCCTTGCCGATCACCCGGATCCACCCCTCTTCGAGATTGACGAGCTCGGCGCGCAGCGAGAGCAGCTCCGAGGCGCGCATCCCGGTAGCGTAGAGCAGCTCGAGCATAGTCTTCGCGCGCACCAGGGGCAGGGAGTTCCCGTCCTCCAGCCGCAGCAGGTCATCCATCTCGTCAAGCGAAAGGAATTTCGGCAGCCGCTCAGGCAAGTGGGGCGCCTTAAAGCCGCGCGTCGGGTCCTCAGAGATGCGCTCTTCGGCGACCTGGAAGCGGTAGAAGGCGCGCAGCGCCTCCATTTTGCGAAAGATGGAGACGGCTTTAAGCTTACAGTCCGACTTCAAGTGCCAGACGTAGTCCTCCAGCAGGCGCGCGTCCGCCCGGTTCGGGTCGCGCCGCCCCAGCCACCGCAGATAGCCGGCCGTATCGGCGGCATACGCCGCGCAGGTATTATGCGCGAGCCCCCGCTCCAGGGCGAGATACTTCGCGAACTCGCCGAGAAGCGGGGACTCTGGCACGGGGACTTCCGGATGCGTCAGGCCTTCGCCGCTTTTTCCACGCGCGAAGCCTTGACCGCCTCTTTTTCCACGAGCGGTGCCTTGGCCGCTTCTTTTTCCATAAGCTGGGCCTTGGCCGCATTTCTTTCCGCCGGCGAAGCCTTGGCCTGGTCGGCGGCGAGCTGAAACTTCTCACGCAGCTTCATCTCGATCTCCCGCGCGATTTTCGGCGAATCGCTCAAAAAGCCCTTGGCGTTCTCGCGGCCCTGTCCGAGCCGGTCGTCCTTATAAAGGAACCAGCTTCCGGATTGTTCTATAAGACCGGCCTCCACTCCCATCTCCAGGAGGCAGCCTTCATGCGAGATTCCATGGCCGTGGACCATATCAAAGATCGCCTGGCGATAGGGCGGCGCAACCTTGTTCTTAACGACCTTCACGCGGCAGCGCGCGGCGACGACGACGTCGCCCTTCTTGATATTTTCGATGCGGCGGATATCCAAGCGCACCGAGGCGTAAAACTTCAACGCCATGCCGCCCGTTGTCGTTTCCGGGCTGCCGAACATGACGCCGATCTTATGACGCAGCTGGTTGATGAAGATCAGACAGGTGTTGGAGCTGGAGATGGCGGACGTCAGCTTGCGCAGAGCCTGACTCATCAGACGCGCCTGCAGGCCCGGCAGGCTGTCGCCCATCTCGCCCTCAATCTCCGCCCGCGGCACCAGCGCCGCGACCGAATCGACGACAATGACGTCGATCGCCCCCGAACGCACCAGCTTTTCCGTGATCTCGAGCGCCTGTTCGCCGGAATCGGGCTGCGAGACCAGCAGGTGTTCAGTGTCCACTCCCAGCGCCTTGGCGTAAGAGGGATCCATGGCGTGCTCGGCATCAACAAACGCCGCGGTACCGCCCGTCTTCTGCGCCTGCGCCACCACATGCAGCGCGAGAGTGGTCTTGCCGGAGGACTCCGGGCCGTATATTTCCACGATGCGGCCCCGGGGGAGACCGCCGACGCCCAACGCCATATCCAGCGAAAGCGCGCCGGTCGGAATTACATCAATCTTGGTCTTGGCGGCCTTGTCCCCCAACCGCATGATCGATTCACGACCATACGCCTTCTCTATCTGCGCCAGCGCCAACGACAGCGCCTTGTTTTTTGCGTCCTGCGTGTTTGCCGCCATACAGTCTTCCCCCTGCCATCAATCTTTAAATTTTTCAGCACTTCAAGTTTACTGTACAAATGTACAGTTGTCAAGCCCTATTTTTTAAACGGCCCAAAATAGCTCCTTTCCATCAACTCCTGGCTGGTCCGCAGCTCCTGCCCCTTTTCCGTCTTAATCTCCGCCTTGGCGACCGCAAGCACCGTGCTGGAATCCCACCAGAAATAGCTCTCCCGATAGCGCCGCGGTTCGCCGTAGATCAGCGAAAGGTCCACCGCCAATTCCCCGAACGGCTTCTGCCGCGAATACTCCTTGTCGTATACCAGCCGTATATGCACCAACCGTCCCCGCCGCATGCCCAAGAGCACCGTCTTGACCTTGGCGGGAAACCATTCCGAATCTTCCCGCTCAATACGGATACGAACGACCCCCCCTTTTGGTTCCTTCTGACGCTGCCACTTACGGGTGGGAGGATAGACCATTTCGATCTGCTTGATGCCGTCTCCCAGGCGCAGGCTGGCGAGATAACGCTGAATGGAAGACTGTGCGGAGGCCGGGCGGGAGGCCGCCAGCAGCAGCACGGCAAGAGCCGCAGCGCCTGCGGCTAAAAATCGCGAGGCCGGATTCATAAGCGTTAGGGAGCCGCGGTCCCGGATGATTCGCCGGGCGCTTTCGCGTACAGGCCAAGATCGCTTTGATAGTACTTGAACGTAATAACCCCCAGCTGCGAGATAAATTCCTTCGCTTCCCCGTAGCCGCGATTGCGGCCCGTCAAAACGGTAACGGCATAGTCGCCCTGCGGCGAGAAGATTACCCCCGAGTCGTGGCAGGCCCGGCGCAGCAGGCCGGTCTTGTGGGCGATGCTCCAGCCCGCCGGCAGCTTCTTGGCCAGCCGGTAACGGCGCGGATAGCGCCCTTTCAGGATTTCCAGCATAAGCTCGCTGGCGAAGCGCGTCACCATTTGGCCCCGGTAGACCTTCTCCATAAGAAAGGTCATCTCGCGCGCGGTTGTGTAGTTTTCATAACGCACCCGTCCGCTCTGCAGGCTCAGCCCCTCGGGGTAGAGCTCGGTATAGACCAGCCCCATCCGGGGGAACTGGTTCTGCATATAACCGACCCCGACCTCATTGAGCAGTATCCGCATCGCCGTATTGTCGGAGTTGTGGATGAGCTTATCGAGGAGCGCGCGCACGGTAAAGCGCGTCCCGTCCCGCTTCCATTTGATCCGTCCCGAACCGCCCATGCGGTTGCGGCGGCTAAGCTTAAGGCGGGAGTTGAGCGACAGCTCGCCGTTGTTGATCTTTTCCATCACGCCGATCATAATGGGGACCTTAATCAGGCTCGCCGAAGGAAACAGATCGTCGGCATGATAGCTCCATTCATAGCCGCCGGATAAATCCTTAATATGAATCGCAACCTGGGCCGAAGTGCGGGCGACGTACTGCTGCGCCGCGTACTGCAGGTCTTCTGCCATGCGCGCAAAACGAATGCGCGCCGGATCGTCCTTGTCGTCGGGGATAACGACGGCCTCTTCTTCGTCGTCATCGTCGCGCACCAGATCGGCGCGGTCCTCCACGACATGCTGCGCGCTGGGAGACAGCCGGGACTCGGTATAGGTCAGGTAGACAACCGGAAGCAGCACCAGGATCACCGCAAACGGGATGCCCGCCCTTTCCGAAGGCACCCAGCTCAGCGTCGTGATGACGCGGTCTACGAGCTTACGACGCATGGGCTTTTATTTTACTTTCTCGGTGGACTTTTTGGAGCTGAACACCAGCTTCTTTTCTTTCTTATCCAAGTCCACGAGGATCACGCAGCCTTTCTCGAACTTGTCGCGCAGCATATCTTCGGCCAGGGGATCCTCCATCGTGCGCTGGATTGTGCGCTGGAGCGGGCGCGCCCCATAAGTGGGGTCAAAGCCCTCTTCCACAAGGAAAACCCTGGCGGCATCGCTGAACTCGATCTCATACTCCTGCGCCGCCAGCTTATCGACGACCTTGCTGAGCATGAGGTCGAGGATCTTGGCCATATGCTCCTTGGTGAGGGAATGGAAGACCAGGACGTCATTGATCCGGTTGATGAATTCCGGATTAAACACCCGCTTCACCTCATCCATCACCATGTCCTTCATCGTCTTATAATCCTTTTCGACGTCCTCCGTTGGGGCGAAGCCGAGGGACTTGCCCTTGGAGATCATGCGCGCGCCGACGTTCGAGGTCATAATAACCACGGTGTTCTTGAAGCTGACCTTGTGGCCGAGGTTGTCGTTGAGCACCCCGTCTTCCATAACCTGCAGCAGGATATTGAAGACGTCGGGATGAGCCTTCTCAACCTCATCAAGCAGGACCACCGAATAGGGCCTGCGCCGAACCGCCTCGGTCAACTGGCCGCCTTCCTCGTAGCCCACATAGCCCGGGGGGGCGCCGATCAGGCGCGAAACCGCGAACTTCTCCATGTACTCGGACATGTCGATGCGCACCATTGAGTCTTCATTGCCGAACATGCACTCGGCGAGGGTGCGAGCGAGCTCGGTCTTGCCGACGCCCGTCGGTCCGAGAAACAGGAACGAGCCGATCGGCCGCTTCGGATCCTTGAGGCCGGTACGCGAACGCCTGATCGCCTGACTAATAACCTTGATCGCCTCATGCTGGCCGATCATGCGCTTATGCAGCTCGTCTTCCATGTGCACGAGCTTCTCGGTCTCGGTCTCGGTCAGCCGGGTAACGGGAACGCCCGTCCACTTGCTGACGACGACGGCGATGTCTTCTTCGGTAATCTCGGGCACGGTCTGGTCGCGCTTTTCGCGCCACTTCTTTTTGTCGTCGTCCAGCGATTTGCGCAGCTCCTTCTCCTTGTCGCGCAGCCGTGCGGCCTTCTCATATTCCTGGTTGGCGATCGCCGCCGACTTCTCCTTAACCACGGTCTCGATCTCGACCTCCTTCTCCTTGAAGGCCGGCGGGGCCTGTGTCGACTGCAGGCGCGCGCGCGAGCCCGCCTCGTCGATCAGGTCGATCGCCTTGTCCGGCAGATAGCGGTCGGTAATGTAGCGGTCGGCGAGCTCGGGGGCCGCCCGCAGGGCGCCTTCCGTATATTTCGCCTTATGGTGGGCCTCATACTTGTCCTTGAGCCCTTTAAGGATCTCCACCGTCTGCTCGACCGTCGGCGGATCGACCAGAACCGACTGGAACCGCCGCTCGAGCGCCGCGTCATGCTCGACATGCTTACGGTACTCGTCGAGCGTGGTCGCACCGATGCACTGCAGCTCGCCGCGCGCCAGCGCGGGCTTGAGCATGTTCGAAGCGTCAATCGCCCCCTCGGCCGCGCCGGCGCCGATGACGGTGTGCAGCTCGTCGATAAACAGGATGACGGAGTTGCGCGAGCGGCGGATTTCCTCAATAATATTCTTGAGCCGCTGCTCGAACTCGCCGCGGTACTTGGTACCGGCGACCACCGCCGCCAGGTCCAAGGTCAGCACCCGCTTGGACGCCAGCAGCTCCGGCACGTCGCCGGCGACGATCTTCTGCGCCAGCCCTTCAACGATCGCCGTCTTGCCGACGCCCGGGTCGCCGATCAGCACGGGGTTGTTCTTGGTCCGCCGCGCGAGAATCTGAATGACCCGCTCGATCTCGTCGGCGCGTCCGATCACCGGATCGAGACGGCCGTCGCGGGCATAAATGGTCAGGTCCCGGCCGAACTCGTCCAAAGTCGGAGTCTTCGATTTGGTCCGCGAGGGGGCCTGCGGGCCGCCGGCCTGCGGCGCCTGGCCCTCACCGAGAAGGTTCAGCACCTCTTCGCGCACCACGTCGAGGCGCAGTCCCAGATTTTCCAGGACGCGCGCCGCCACGCCCTCCTCTTCGCGGATCAGCCCCAGCAGCAGGTGTTCGGTACCGACGTAGGAGTGTCCCATGTGCTGGGCCTCCTCGACGGCGTACTCGAGGACCTTCTTGGCTCGCGGGGTAAACGGAATCTCTCCCAAAAGCATGACATTGTCGCCCGTTCCCACGATCTTCTCGATCTCGGCGCGCACCCGGCGCAAGTCGACGCCGAGGTTGGCCAGAACCTGGGCGGCCACGCCCTCACCGAGGGCGATCAATCCCAGCAGGATATGCTCCGTCCCGACATAATCATGGTTGAGACGCTTGGCCTCTTCCTGGGCGATCAGGATGACACGCTGTGCTCTTTCGGTAAACCGGTTTGACATATTTTCCTCGCGCGCGGGAGCCGCTAAACGGTCTTACTAAGGAACAACTCTCCCACGTTATATTATGGTGCGACTATGTTACCAATTCAGACAGGGCAAAACCTCTATAAATACCTACGTTTACGCCAATTATAAATTTCCCGAGAGTCCCAAAACTGCCTGGGCCTAATAATTTTCTGGAAATTCCCGACAGACCCATAGCCATTTTGCGCGGCCATTATACAATGGTGCTGCCGTTCGGCCTTATGTTACGCAGGGAAGACTACGGGAAATCAGCGGAAAAGACGAATCCCGCGAGAGGATAGTCGCATGAACCCAAACAAGTTCCTAGTCAGTCTCTTCACCCTTGGATTTTTCACCACCGCCGTACATCCGCCGCAAGGAAGCTGTACGGCGCTCCGCGCGGGAAGCGCGGGGCGCGCGGCACGGGGAGCTCCCGTCCGCGCCGTTCCCCCGCTGCTGCAAAACAACCTGAAACCCGTAACAAATCCCGCCTTCACCGGCGGGATCGGTTTTTCTGTGCTGCCGAAACTGGAAACGATTTCACCTTCTCTCGGCCTGCCCTCCACAGAAAACAACGTGACCGTCGCCCCCTTCGCGGCGAAGGTCTCGGTCGGCGGGCAAACGGTCGGCATCGGCGGCGGTGTCGCCGTGCATGCGAACAAACAAAACAAGAAGGTCGGCGTCGCGGCTTCGGCGCGCGAGTTCGCCGGAAGCTTGAAAAAATCCGGCGTCAGCGCGGCCGGTAAAATCCGCGCCTTTTTCGACGGACACCTCAATGCCGATAATACCAACACCGCCGTCGGCGGCGACGGAGCCTCATTCGCTCCCGCTTCGCGCGGCCCCCTCAATGAAGTCGTCTTTCGCGCGCTAAAAGACGGCAGCGATATCCGCACCAACCTTCCGCGCACGTTGGTCATCAACGACGCCTACATTAAAGGCGCCCCCGCCGCGACCGTCAGCCGCCTGCAGACGCTTATTAATGAGGGAGTGCACCTCGTCATCCTCACCGACCGCGCGGACCGCGGCCCCGGATCGATCGATGAAATTCTGCTCTCCAAGCTGACGCCGTCCAAGTCCAACCCGATCACCGTCGCCAGTCACGCCGGCGCGCGTATTTCCTTCGTCGAGGCCGGCGCCAAATGGAAGGTCGCCAGCGAAGCCGGCGCCTTTGAGACCCGCGAGATCAGCCGCTTCAGCGAAATCGCCGCACGCGTAAACCGCGCCGCCAAGCTCAGAAACGTCCCCGCTCGCACCGAGTCCCCCGCAAGCGGCGATACGCTGTCGGTCACCTTCAGCCTAAAGGGCCGGGACCGCCAGGGCGACGTCGCACGCAAGCGTCGGGCCTTCATGCTGAAGTTCAACCAGGCGATGAAAGCGGCGCGCCTTCCCTACCAGATGAAGGCGCATCCGAGCGATGAGAGCGCCGCCGTCATCCAGGCGATCACGCCCCGCCTCGCGCTCGGACGCATCGATCGCGAACTCGGCAAGCGCTTCGCGGACGAAAACCTTTCAGCCAAAGGCAATGAAACCATGGTGCTGCTCGATGCCCGCGGCTCCGAGCCGCTCATGCGCACGATCACGGCCGATCCCGAATCGGTGCCCGGCCTGTTCCGCGGCGCCTCGGTAGTCGACGCCGGCGACGCCGGCGCGCAGGCGACGGCGCTCGGCGCGGTAACTGAAGCCTCCGAGCTTAACCCGGTCGATGTTTCAATGAGCGATATGCGCCAGTACCTCGACTTTTGGCGGCCCGTAGTTGGGCGCAGCGGCAAAACCCCGAAGCAGAGCGCCGGCACCTCGTCGGGCCGCTACGGGCTCTATACCTGGCAGGTGCTGCACGATCTGCTGACCGACTTCTACGTCGACGCGGCACGATCGGGCAAGAAGTACACCAACGTCAAGAAATTCCTGGACGCCCTGCGTATGCGCTGGGCCGGAAAAGCCAAGGACGCGTCGTTTGAGCGCTACCGCGGCACTCAGGGCGGCAAGGTCGCCGACGCCGCCTACCTGGGCCACGCCCTGCGCTTCGCCGGCAACTTCTGGCAGCGCGAGATCGGCAACTACAGCCTCGCCCAGCAGGAAATCCGCGAAGACCTCATGACCGAGGGCAAGGTCTATACCAAAGTCCCGCTGCGCTCGCCGTTTACCGGCCGCAAATACGCGCTCGGCGTATCCGTGGACCGCGTTATGAAGCTCGATACGGCCAATGGGCGCGAGCTCAACGCCACGGTCTACCGCTTCGGTAAAGAGGGCGCCACGGACGGCGATGAGGCGCAGGCCCGCGCCGTGGCGCTGGCCACGCTGCGCGGCTACGGCCGCAAAGGGCTCGACCTTAAGTGGCACCAAGGCTCGGCGCAGGGGCCGGTCCTCTCCCGCATCACGGTGCAGATCGAGCATCTAAACCGCCACAATATGTACGACTTCACGCCGGACGATCTGCTCAAGATCGAAGCCGACGGCTCGATCTCGCAGGGCTCGGCCGCGCTCAAGCTGGTCAACGAAATCGAATCCGCGCAGGCCGACTTCAAATACCTCGCCTCGCAGAAGAAAATGCGCCGGCTCGCCGGCCCGCAGGAATGGGACGGCGACGAGTGGACGCAAAAGGGCGACGCCGTGCGCGAGCTGTTCGGCTCCTACTTCCCCAACGCCCCGACCGCGGAGCGCCTGCGCCCGTTTTTGAGCGAGGCCGAAGCGCTGCGCCCGAAGACCGCGACCCCGCGCGACCCGGTCGAGGTCTTCTCCGCTCCGATAGCCTGGCCCCAAGGCAAGCCGCCGGCGCCGATCGACGAAGAAGGATCGCAGATCGAGGAAGATCTCGAAGCCTCGCACCGCGTAGTCTTTATTGAAGACATCTTCACAAATCCCGCTGCAGACGAAGTCGTCGACCGCATCCAGCGCCTGATCGACGCCGGCGCCCATGTCGTCTTCATGACGGCGCGGCCGCATAAGGGCGAGAACTCGGCCGACACCGTGCTGCTCGCGCGCCTCAAGGCCGGCCGCGCCAACCCCATCATCGTCACCAGCTACAACGGCGGCCGCATCGCGCTGCATTCGCGGGCAAAAGACCCCAAAGCCTACATCCCCGACAGCCGCGCTTTTACCGCGGCCGCGATCAAAACCTTTGACGCGACGGCCGGCGAGCTGGCGGCCGAGTTCGACCTAGCGCTCGAAGCCGAGGCGGTGCCCTCCAAGGGCTCGCCGTTCCAGTACAACCTCTGGATTCCGCAGTCGGTCCCCGCCGCCGAGCTCGCGACGACCCGCACCCGGCTCATAAAGCGCTTTAATAAATCGCTGGCCGCTGAGGGGCTGGAGTACTCGATCCAGGCTCATCCGGGTCATCCGCGGCAGCTGTGGATCCGCTCGCAGCCGATGCGCCTCTCGCTCGACCGCGTCTTCCAGGCGCTCGATCAGCGCTTTAAAGGAGAGGACTTGCTCGCTCATCCCGACCAGTTTCTGGTCATCGGCAACTCCAAGCGCTCGCTTCACCTCTCGAAAGCCTGGCCCAAGCAGGCGACGTTCCGTGCCGCCCAAAACGACACCGAGATCAGCAACCATCTGGGCGGCGTGCTCGGCAACCGCAAGCGGGACACCGTCGGCGTCAAGCTCGGCGAGATCCGCTCCTACGATGAGTTCTGGGAGCCGATGCTCGAGCGCCGCGCCGGTCACTTCGGCACGGAGGCCTCGCAGAGCCACCGGCTGAGCGAAGAGGACCGCCGCTACCACGGCCCGCTGGCAATGTTCACCGGCTCCATCATGTACCGGCTGATGCCCGAGCTCTTTGAAGCGATCTGGCGCGGCCAGGACCGCACGTCGACCAAGACGCAGGGCCTGCAGCGTATTCGTCAGATG
Organism: Elusimicrobiota bacterium; assembly: GCA_043827405.1. Classification (GTDB taxonomy): domain Bacteria; phylum Elusimicrobiota; class Elusimicrobia; order UBA1565; family UBA1565; genus JBDRPD01. The sequence goes on from JBDRPD010000007.1 coordinate 19,817, forward strand.
TGGGCCTTCCCTGAACGCGAAGGCGTCTTCGTCAGCAAGCGACAGGCGTCGGTCATGAACGAGGAGGGATGGAAGAGCCGTTCGCGCGGCTACCTCGAGCGCGCGCTGACCTTCTTTAGCGAGATCTACGACCGCGCCTTCGAGAACTACAGCGAGGCGGCCCAGGACATCCTGCACAATATGGCCGGCCTCACCACCGACCGGCAAAGCCTGGTTACTTTGGTCTTTAAGGCCAGCGGCAAGCTCTACAAGGTGTTCACGCGCCTGCCGCGGCTGATGAAGCACGATACCGAGGACGGCCGCGTCCTTTCAGTCATCGCCTACCGCACCGGCAAGGAGCCCTTCGAGGGCGACGGCGACGGGGTCTACGCCAAGACGCTGGCGATGACCATGCTCGTCGGCTTCGCCCAGCCCGGCCCCGACCGCCGGTGGCATGACGGCTGGCCGCATGGCCCGAAGATCGCCAAGCTGCACGTGCGCCTGGAATACAAGCAGGGCGCGCGCGACCTCTACTTCGATCCCAACGACTTCTTCCGCATTCAGGCCAACGGCAAGTACCGGCAGGGCGTCGCGGTTCAGGAAATCGCCAATATGATCGAGCGCATGCGCGCCGATGATGAGTTCCAGGAGCATTTCAAGGCCGAGAACGAACAGGCGACCGCCGAAGAAATCAAGGAAGCCAAGAAGAAAACAAAGGGGACCGGCAAGAAGCCGGTCGACAACCGGAGGGTAAAGAAATGACGACAAATATCATGCTCCGGTCCCTGCTCGCAGTCGCCATCGCCGCCAACAGCATTTCGCCGGCCTGCGCCGCCGCCATGGTGGTGCCCAAGCTCGCTCCCGGCGTCTCGCCGTCGGTCGGCGCCGCGGGAGCGGCCGGCATCGCCGCCGGAGGCATGCGCCTGCATAATACAACGCTCAGCCCGTCGCTGAGCGCCTCGCTTCCGACGCTCGGCAATTCGCTGGCGCGGCCGCAGAACCTGAACAGCGAAGTCGCCGTCAAGCCGCGGGCGCTACGGCACACCGCGGTGCAGGACGTTAACGGCCGCGTCGCCCCGTCCAAACACCAGGGCAGCCTGGGACAGGGGACCCCCTATAAGGCCGCCGCCGGCAAAAGCGAAACGGTACGCCACACCGTAGCCGCCGTGCATCAGGGCCGCGGCGGCAAAATAAATGCCGCCGCGCTGGGCAGCCTCTTCGAGCAGAGCGTCGGCCGGCGCGGCGTGGTCAACGCCGCCGACAATCTCGATGTCGACGCCGCCGGGGATGCCGTCTTTGCGGCCGAGGCCGCAGCCGATGTCGTCCCGACCGTCGAAGAAGACGCTCTTGACCTCTGGGTCGGCAAGACCGCGCAGAAGGGAATTTTCGACTCCAAGATCTCGGCGTCGATTCGCCCCATCAATAATACCCGCAGCGAGTGGTTTTGGGGACAGTATCAGAAAAAGCTGCCGATCCGCGTCGTTTCCGGCGGCCGCGTGCTGTTTATCACCCGCATCGTCAAGGCCGGCACCAAGAAGATCAAGGCGTTGACCCTCGATGACTTCAGGGCCTACTACGGCGCCCGCTCCATCGCCAAGCGCGCCGGCGAGAACGACGCCAAGCAGCTGGCGCGCCTGCGCCGCAAGCTTCTCGAAGAGATCAAGTGGAAGTCCCAGCGCAAGATCAACGCGCCCAAGGTCATCAGCGAGGAAACCAAAGTCCGGGTGCTGAACTTCCTGCCCTACAACCAGGCTCGCGAACTGCCCGAAAACGGCATCGAGAAGACGCCCGAAATCCGCGCGCGCAAAGAGCTGGCCGTCCCCGCGGAGCTCAAGGACCTGCAGCGCATGCTGCCGCGCCTGGTGCTCTTCGATCTGCGCCTCTACGGGGATCGCATCCCCTTCGACGTGCTTGAAGACATGGGCAAGCTGCAGAAGGCCGGCGTCACCTTCGTCTTCCTCTCCGACAAGACGCAGGATGAAGTCGAGAAGATGATCCGCCGCGACACCCCGGCGCAGCAGCAAAACGAGATCACGCGCTGGAAGCTGCTGAGCCTCTCCAACGACGGCAACACCCTCTACGGCTTCTCCGGGTCCTTCGAGGAGCTCAAGGCCTCGCGCAAGTTCGCGGCCGACGAGCGGGAAATGCTGAAGTACGCGGCCCAGGCCGCCGCCCCCGAAGGCATTATCGTCGAAGACCGCGGCTACGTCCTTTCGCTCCGGCCCAAGCGCGGCGTCGCCATCTCCGCGCTTAAAAAATCGATGCAGCGCCAGCTCGACCGCTTCGGCATGCCGGACGGCTCCTACGCGCTGACCGTCGGAGAACATGAAGGCTCCCCGGTCGTGCGGGTCCGCCCGACCACGCTGAGCCGCTCGTTCGGCCGGCTGATCAAGGACCTGCAGGTTGAAGAAGGGCTTTACCTCAACGAGCAGAATATTCTAACCGTCTCGGATGACGCGGAGCTCCACGCCGCGCTCCCCAACGCCATGCACGCGGGCCCGGTCATGCCGCAGGCCACGGCGCGCGAGGACTACATCGAAACCGCGCTGGCGGCGATGCTCGGCTCATACCGCCACAACCGGCAGGGCGATCTCGCGGCTTCGGCCTCGTCGATCAAATCCTTCAAGTTCAAGCGCTTCGGCGGCGGCGGCTTTGACTACCGCATCTACATGCTGATGGGCCACGTCGCCCACACCGCGCTCGACTGGGCGATCATGAAATACAACCAGGCGGGCGAGCTGCCGCCCTACGAAGAGCTCATCGCCAAGTCGCGCGAGATTTGGGAGAAAGAGCAGATCGGCGTGACGACGAACCTGCTTGAGAAATCGCGCGAACGCACGCTGGGCTACCGCGACTCGATGGAAGCGCGCATGTTCACGATGTATCAGGAGCTCGAGCGCACGCTCAAGATCTACCCCATCGCGCTGGGGACCGAGCTGCCCAACCTCATGGTCCTCGACCGCTACAACGCCTCCGGAGAGCAGACCCACCGCGACATCTTCCGCGGCCTCTACGATCTGGTTCTGGCGCGGAAGGTGGAGGGCGGGCTCGACGTCCTGGTCGCGGACTTCAAGTCGGGCCAAACCCCGGCGCTCCAGCATATGGCCAAGGACACGCAGGTACTGCTCTACGACTACTTCTCCAAGGTTATGTGGCCGACGATCACCGTGCCGTACTCGCTGGCGCACAAGCTGCAGAAGGTCGTAAGCCGCTACGTCGGCTTCCTGTATCCGCGCGGCATGCAGGGCGTGACGATCACCGAGTTTGACCGCCTGTTCTTCGAGAAGTTCCTCTTCAATATCATGAACCGGATGCGCAAGCACAAGCGCGTGCTGACCGAAGACATGATCGCGGCGGAGACCAAAAAGGCCGAGCGCGAGGCGCGCCAAGCCGCCAAACAGTCCGCAGCCGAAAAGAAGACTCCCGCGAAGAAGAAGTAGCGTTCGCGCTGCACTCTCTTGACAGCCCATGGTCTCCATGCTATATTAATGACTGTCGAGTCAGTCATTAATACAGAGACGCCCATGGCCCGCCCCAGAACCTACCCTCCCGAGATCCGCCGCGAAATGATCCTCAGCGCCGCCCGCCGGGCCATGGCCAAGCGCGGCTACCAAGGTCTCAAACTGGATGAGGTGGCCCGCCTCGCCGGTATCGCCAAAGGCACGCTCTACCTCTATTTTAAAGACAAGATGGACCTCCTGGCCGGCGTTTTCGCCGACCTGATCGCCCGCATCGACGCCCGCGTCGGCCGGGCCGACAGCCTGCGCGCCGCCGCCCGGGAATCGCTCGCTTTTATCGACGAGCACCGCACCTTCCTGACGGTCTTCGTCGGCGGCCACCCCGACCTCAAGCGCACTCCGTCCGGCCGCCGGGCATACGAAATCTACGACCGGCATCTGCGGCGGATGGGAACACTCATAAAACAAAACGTTAAGACCGCCGGCTGCCGCCGGCTCGATGCCGCCGCCCTCGGCCTCTACTGGGACTCGCTGCTGCGCTTCTTTATCGAGCGGCAGGAGTACCAAGGCGCCTCCGCGAAGCTCGTGTCGCGCGAAAAAGAGTTCGTCGCGCTGCTGCTGCATGGGTTGGGAGCCGCCAAGTGAGACTTATCCTGCTCCTCCTGCTGGCCGCGGCGCCCGCCCATGCGCAGCCGCTGGAGCTCACCCTCCCGCAGGCCGTCGCGCGCGCCGTTGAACACAGCGAGGATGTCAAGATCCGCGGGGAAAAGAAGGACCGCCTAACGCACACCTATAAAAAAGTCCGGGCACAGGCCTACCCCCAAGTCTACGGCTCATTTAATTGGAGCCGCTACGTGGACAAGCCCGTGCAAATCGCGGACTTCGGCCTCGGCCCGCAAAAGCTTGAGATGGTCCGCGAATATGAGCTGCGGACGAGCGCCACCGCCACCCAGGTGCTGTGGGCCTTCGGCAAGGTAAAAACCGCTATCGATATCGCCCATCAGGCCATCGGCATCGAAGGCCTGCTTCATAAGGCGACGGTAAATGAGATTATTTACGCCGCCAAGCAGGCCTATCTCACCATCCTGCTGGCGCAGGAAACCCTGCGCATCGCCGAGGAGTCGCACCGCAACGCCATCGAGAGCCAGCGCGCGCTGCAAATCCGCGTCGGGCAGGGCCGGGCCTCGCGGGTAGACAATATCAAGATGGCCGCCGACGTGGAGAGCCGCGTGCCGTCGAAGCTGGAGGCGCAGAGCCGCCTGGACTCGCTCAGCATCGGCTTCAAGCGCCTCATCGGCGCTCCCGCGGATGCCGAACTGCGGCTTGCGGACGCGCTGACCGAGGAGTTCCCGGAGCTTTCCCGCGACCAGCTCTACGGGAAAATGCTGGACCGGGAGCCGACGCTGCGCGCCGCCCGGAGAAACATCACTCTTAATGAGCGCATCCTGAGCCTGCGGCGCGCCGACTACCTGCCGACCCTGTCGGCCGTCGCCAACTACTCGTATTACGGCAACGGCCCCACCCGGATTCCGGAGCGCAAGTGGATGGACCCCTCGTTTCTCTGGGGACTCCAGCTCAGCGTACCGCTGTGGGGAGGCGGCGCCCGCCTCAACGCCTACCGCGAAGCCGAAAGCGACCGCCGGGTAGCGGATCTCGAATACCAGAAAAGACGGCTTGATTTTGCGGTCGCCCTTGATACCGCGCTCTCGGAATACCGCTCCTCGATCGGCGTGTACCGGGCGGAGCAGGCGGCCCGCGAACTCGCCGAGGAATCCTACCAGATCGTCCTCTCCAGCTTCCGCGCCGGTAAGGCCTCCCAGGCCCTGCTCAATGACGCCGAGCTCCAGCTGACCGCGGCCAAGGTCCGAACCACGCAGAGCCTCTTCGGCATAAATCTCATCAAAGCCCGGATCGAGAAGCTAACCACCGCGGAGAACGCCTCATGATCCGCCCGCTCGCCTACGCCGCGGCCGTCCTGGGATTCGCGGCGGCCGTCGTCTTCCGCGCCGGCGTCGCCGAGCAGGACGCGAAGAGAGAGGTCGTCAGCATCGCGGGGGAGTGGACGAAGCACGGCAAGCCGGTGGATGTCCACACGATCGCGGCCGCCCCGCTGACGCAGACGACCAAGGTCTCGGGCGTCGTGCAAAATAACGGGAAGATCGCCGCCTACGTAACGCCGACGATCGTGAAAAAAATTCATCCCGGACAATCGTTTGACGGCTGCGGCGCCCGCCCGCTCAGCGGCGAAATCGCGCAGGTTGCCGCCGCGCCCGACCTCGCGACCGGCCTGCACCAGGCGGTACTGACGGCGCACGAAGGCGCTTCCCTCCCCGGCGCGATCATTGTCGCCTGCGTCCGCTCCGCCGAATCCGGCAGCGTGCTGCTGATCCCCGGCACCGCCGTCCGCGACGAGAAAGACGACCGCTACGCCTGGCTCGTGCGCGACGGCCGCGCCGGCAAGCGAAAGCTTGAGCTCGGGGAGAGCAATGAACGCTACTTCCGGGTCCGCTCCGGCCTTGCGCGGGGCGACGTCGTGGTGATCGACGGCTGGCGGAACCTCGCCGCAGGCGACCCGGTTCGCATCCGGGAGGGCGCCCGATGATCGAGGCCTTTGTTAAGCGGGCCGCCATGACCACCATGTTCGTTTTGGTGTTTGTGGTCCTCGGAATAGTCTCTTACGGCAACCTTATTGTTGAGCGCTTTCCAAAAATCGAGTTTCCCGTTATCAGCATCCAGGCGGTCTACAGCGGCGCCTCTCCCGAAGAGCTCGAGTCGCAGATCATCAGGAAGGTCGAAGACGCTATCGCGGAAATATCGCAGATCAAGAAGGTGCAGTCCTTCGCATTCGAGAACTTCGGCCGCATCATGATCGAATTCGACGTCGATGCCGACGTCAACGTGAAATCCATCGAAGTTAAAGACAAGGTCGAGGCGATTCGCAACACTTTACCGGAGAGCGCCGAGGACCTCGTCATCAGCAAGTTCGACCCCACCGTCGAGCCGGTGATGGACCTGGTGCTCAGGAGCGGCAGCCATGACGACCGCCGCCTGTTCGAGTTCGCGGATAAAAAGCTCAAGAACCTTATCAGCGTAACCGAGGGGGTGGCGTCGGTAGACGTCTATGGCGGCAAGCGGCGGCAAATAAACGCCTGGCTCAACCCGCTCATGCTGAAGAAGCACTTCAGCTCGATCCGCGACATCGTCGACGCGATCGGCGCTAAAAACGTGAATATCCCCGGCGGCGCGATCGATAAAACCTCATCACGCGCCTCGGTCCGCATGCTCGGCGAGTTCGCCTCAGTCCGGGCACTGGCCGCCATGGGCCTGGTATCGGCCGAAGGAGAGAAGTTCCGCCTGTCCGATGTCGCGACCGTCAAAGACTCCCACAAAAAACCGGACACCTATACGCGCTTTAATGGAGAAAACGTCGTGGGGCTCTCCATCAAGAAGCTGTCGGACGGCGACGCCGTTTCCATCGCGCAGCGAATTCGCGAGCGGCTTCCCGACATCCGCCGCACGCTTCCCCCGGGAATGGAGCTCATCGTCGCATTCGACTCAAGCACCCGCATCCTGACCGACAACCAAATGACGGCGAAGAACATCGTATTCGGGATTATCCTTACCATCGGCATCCTCCTGATCTTTCTCGGCGACTGGCGAACAACGGTTGTCGCCGCGGTGGTGATTCCCACCTCGCTGGTCTCGACGCTCTTTCCCATGGACCTGTCGGGATACACGATCAATTTCATGACGCTGCTGGCGGCGGCCACGGCGCTGGGCACCCT
>JBDRPD010000008.1:0-55636 GCA_043827405.1 Elusimicrobiota bacterium
AGCAGGACCGTCTGTCCCATCTGGGAAAATGCGACGGCTAAGTTCGCGGCGACATGGGTCTTGCCTTCAGACTGCACAGTGCTCGTGATAAGAAATTCATTAGAGGTTTCGGAAACTCCTGCCAGATCCACCATGGTCCGCATATTGCGGAACGCCTCACTGGAAAGCGAAAGCTTGTTGGATATTAAGGGTTCGTAGACCGGTCTATTATCGTCCTGCGGGAGATGCGGGATGACTCCAAGCGAGGGGATATGTAGTTTCTTCTCCACGTCCTCCTGAGTGCGGATGCTCTGATCAAGGACTTCGATGAGAAAGGCGACAAATATGCCGGCGATCAGTCCAACGGCAAGGCCAATGCCCACGCCGCGGACCTTGTTCGGCTTGTATGGCCTTCGCGGAATCCGGGCAGGATCGACGATGCGCACATTGTTGCCCTTGAGTTGTCCCGATAATTCTGCCTTCAGGCTTTGAATCGCATTCGCCGTCTCTTTGTCAATTTGCGCCTGCAAAGTCGCCATTTGCGAGTCGAGGGAGGCCATCGCGGGGTGACGTTTTTTGTAACGTCTTGAGAGCTCGGCTTTTTGCGCCTGGGCTGAAATATAAGCTCTCTTCAGCTGCTGAATGAGTTCGTTGCCGACGATAGCCGGCAGGGCGGACGCCGCGAATTCCCCGTCAGAGCTCTTCGGACCCGACTTGAGAACTTTTAGGATATCCTGCGAGATAAAAAGCTGGTTGCTCAGATTCTGTTTGACGTAAATCTCTGCCAAGGTATTGGCAATCAGTGCCGTTAGCTCCGGTTCGTGGGAGTCGACCCCGACATGAAGGAGACGTGTACCGCGGAGAGGAATGATTTCGATCGCGGCATCCAGTGCCTCAACCCCGCCCTTAAAATCCTCGGTATTATTAAGCGCCAGTTGTTCGTAGACCTTTTCAAGAAGTGTATAGCTCTTCAGGAGCTTGAACTGGGTCGCGTAATAGTCCTGCTGGGTGCTTTCAACACCGCCGTGCTCTCGATATATCCCACTGTTGCTTCCGGTGCGCTCCTTTTCTATGACAAGAAGCGCTTGGCTATTATATACAGGCGGGGTCGTAAAAGTTTTGAGAGCGGTGCAAAGGGAGATTACAGCAGCTATGGAAAGAATAATCCATCGTCGTCGCAATAAGACGTCTATGTAGTAAGAAAAGTCGATATCGCTGTTGGTTTCAATCGCGCCTTGCATGGCTATTAATACTCCAGATCAGAAAAAGCTCTGCGGGATATGAATAACGTCGTTGGGCTCAAGCGGGATGTCCTTATCCTTCTCGCCCCTTGAGGTAATAGCGGACACTTCGATGGTGATGCTGATGTTCTTGCCGTCCGGTGTCGCCCGAATGACCTTGGTCCGGTCCTTCGCCGCCACCGGCGAGAAGCCGCCGGCCTTGGAGATCGCCTCCAGGACCGTCATGCGCTTCTCCGTCGGCAGATCGAATGCGCCGGGGCTCTTCACTTCACCAAGCACGTAAATCTGTTTATTGCTGTACTCTTTAATGAAGACCGTAATCTGCGGGTCAACGAAAAACTCGGAAAGCTTCTCCGCTATCAGCCTTTCGGCTTCGATCGTGGAAAGTCCTCCGACTTGGATCTCTCCGGCGAGAGGGAAAGAAATAAGACCCTTCTGACCTACCCGGACCGTCCTATCCATGCTCTCTTCCCGATAGACCGTAATCTCTAGCAGGTCCACGGGACTGATCTTATAGCTGGCTTTGCTTTGTTTAACCGACTGCAGGATGGTGCTCAGGTCGACTTCCACCGCGCCGGCGCTCGCCGCTGCGGCCTGTGCGGCACGCGTAGTGGGAGTCTTTGACTCGTTGGGCGCCTGCGCCCGCTGCGCGGCGCAGGCGGACAGAACGGCGACGGCCATCAGTGCGACGGGGAAAAATCGTGATTTCACAACGGTTAATTATATCAAAATACAGCCTCCCGAGGCGAACCCCGGGAGGCTGTTTTGATCTATATCGTCCTTAGAACGTCGCCTTGAGGCCGAGGGCCGTCAGGTGACGCTTGTAGTTGTACTGACCGGAGAAGATCGAGAACCTCTGGTCGTACTGATAGCTTACATCCGCCGCCAGCCACTCCTGGATGTCATAGCCCACGCCCATTTTCAGGGTGTAGGTATCATCGCGCCGGCTGGCATGCTGGCCGCCGGCTATGGTCGCGGGAGCGCCGTTGGGGTTAACCACGGCGGCATCTCCGTACTTGTCGACGCCCCAGCCGAAGCCGAGCTTGGCCCGCAGCTTGTACGGGAACTTATGCGAGGCATTGATGTCGACCTTATTGCCGATGCTGTAGCGGTTGGTGCCGAAGGTCGAGTCATTTATGCTGCGGTTGTAGGCGACATCGAGCGCGCAGCGATCGGTCGGCGCGTAGTTGACGCCCGCGCCGACGGTCCAGTTATTCGTATTGCCGCGGCGATGGGTCCAGTTGCCGTTGGCGTCGGCAGCGGTCTCGTTGCCAGCGCCGTTGGCGTAGCGCCGGGAGTTGATGCCGGTCTCTATCCGGCCCTTGAGCTTCTGCATCAGCTTGCCCTCGACGCCGACATTGAAGGCATGGTTGCGGCTGTCCTTCGCGCGGCCGCCGGTATAGCTGTTGGTCGTGATGCCGTCCCACATGCCGTTGGTGTAGTGGATCACCCGGTGCGTGTAGCCGACATAGGCCCGCGTCTTCGGCATGATGAAGTAGCCGGCCTTGAGACCGAAGCCGTACTCGACCCGGTCGAGGATGCTGGCCAGCGTCGGGCCGTTGAGGTAATGGTGCCGCTCCTGGAAGCCCTCGGCCTCCGCGAACAGCTTGCCGCCCTCGGGCTTATAGCCCACCATCAGGCCGACATTATTGTGCCAGCGCTTCTCGCGCTCGACGGTCTCCGAGAAGGCCGGGTCGTCGGTGTTGATGTACTTGTCATGCACCTTGGCATAGACGCCGAACGGACCCTTGAAGTCATAGGCGATGCTCGCCGCCTGGTTGACCCGGTTGTTGATCCCGGAGAAGCGATGGTAGCCCTTCCACAGGAAGTCATAGCCCAGGGTGAACTTATGCATGTCGGTAACGGGGAGGTCGAGGTTGACGCCCGCATTGACATTGGTGATGGCCGACTGCACGACGCCGCCGCCTTGCTGCACCCCGCTCAGATCCGACGGGACGAGGTAGATGTTCGTATCGTATTCCTCATTGACCCCGGCGTAGGGATGGATACCCAGCGGTCCGAGTTTGAGGTTGCCCTTCTTGTACTGCGTCAGGCCGTCGAAAAAGCCGCCGGCCAGGGCGTTGTGCGGCAGGAGCAGTAGCGCTCCGAGTACTATGGCAGTCAGGCGTTGCATTATATTCATTCTCCTTGTCACTGAGGGGATATTATCTGGATGCAATTGATTTTACGGAGTCGACGGCGAAAGCGTCTCGACGTTCTGCGACGCGTTTTCCGTCGTCGTTGTGTCCGTCGTCGTCTCGGTCGTGCCGGTATCGGCATCACCCGCATCCGCGGCGTCGGTCGTGGCGGTGGTCGTGGTCGTCGGCTCCGCGGACGGGGCCGCGACGGTGGTGCTCTCGCCCTGGGCCATGGTCGTGGTCTTGCCGCCGGTGGTCATTTCGACGCTGCCGGTAGCCACCGACATGGTGGCCTTCTTGCCGGTGGTCTTTACCGCGATCGAGCTGCCGCTCTTGACGCTCGCCTCGGAACCGCCCACGGAAACCTTAATCGCGGAGGAGGTGCCGGTGGCGGCGACGGTAACGGTGTTGCCGCTCGTATTGAACGTGAAGCTGTCGCCCTTGGCGGCGGTCACTACCGTGCCGCCGGCCTCGAAGACGGCTGATCCGGAAACGACGATGACTTCGGCGCCGGCGGGAATCTCCGGAACGGGAGCGCCGGGAACAACGCCGATAATCGAGCCGTCGGCCAGCTTGATCTGCACCTGGCCGGTGAAGCTGACGATCTTCATTTTTTTCGTCTTGGCCGCGAAAGCAAAGTTGGTAACTGCGACGGCGAGCACGGCGACTACGGCGAGCGTCATCAATCTTTTCATGTAAGGCGTCTCCTTTGTGACCATTAGGTCAGCGTGATTCTAACAGAAACACTATACGAAGTCAATGTCAATTACCGACATCTTATATCCTAAATCATTTTCCATGTCAAGCGGAACTTTAGTCACAAATTATTCCGCTCATCTTTGCTATAATGGCCTAAATCCCTGATGGACCATATGACATCGGGGTCCGTCCAAGCCGCAGCACGCAGCTCCTCTTAATATAGGAACAGGCCGTTGGATGAGGACTTATCATGTGGTTTGTCCGTTAAACATAAAGCGGCACCCAGAGGAGGCGTAAGAGAAAACATGATCAATATTTCGATGAAGGCGATGCTCGAGGCGGGAGTCCACTTCGGGCATCAGACGAGGCGCTGGAACCCGAAGATGGCGCGGTTCATATTCGGCGAGAGAAACAATATTCACATCATCGACCTGCAGAAGACTGTCAAGGAACTCAAGAAAACCTACATCTGGATCAAGGAACAGGCGGAAGCGGGAAAGAATTTCCTGATGGTCGGAACGAAGAAGCAGGCCAAGGACGTCATCAAGATCGAGGCCGAGCGCGCCGGCATGCCCTATGTCGCGGAGAAGTGGCTCGGCGGCATGCTCACCAATTACGCCACCATCAAAAAGTCGATCAAGCGTCTCGAAGAGCTCGAGACCTGGGAGCGCGACGGCATCTTCAACGTGCTGGCCAAGAAAGAAGTATCGCGCCTTAACAAGGAGCTGCTGCGCCTGCGCCGGATTCTGACCGGCATCCGCAAGATCGAGAAGCTGCCCGATGCGATCTTCGTCATCGACCCGTATGAAGAGAGCATGGCGATCACGGAAGCCCACAAGCTGCATATCCCCATCGTCGCGGTATGCGATACCAACTGCGATCCCGACCTGATCGATCATCCGATCCCGGGCAACGACGACGCCGCCCGAGCCATCAAGCTCTTCTGCAGCATCGTCGCCGACGCCATTCTCGAGGGCCGGGCCGAATTTGAAAAGGCAAGGGCCGCGAAGTCCGTCGCGGGCGCCGAGGCCGAGATGACGCGAGCGGCTTCCCGGGACGATGTCGCCGAGGAGTTCCTGGCGCAGGAAGTGGCGCACAGCGACACCGAAGAGCTCAAGCCCGGCGCTCCCGAAGAGGAAGCGAAAAAGCCGGCGGTCGCGGACGCGACGCCGCGCCCGGAAGCCGTCGTGTCGACTGAGGACGCCGCGGCCGAGAAGCCGGAAGCACAGGCCCAGGCAGCCGGCTAGCCGTCTACCGGGAATGCAAAGCCGCTATTCTGGAGCTTATCAAGACGGCTGGTCCCGACGGAGACGGGAGGATATTCTCGTGACCGGTACCGTCGCAGTCGGGGTTAGCTTGACCGCCGCCGGCACAACCAACCCTTTATTAAGGAGAATCCGCATATGGCAACTGAAACCATGTCGCAACCTGAGATGATCCGCAAGCTGCGCGAGAAGACCGGCGCCGGCATGATGGACTGCAAAAAAGCGATCGTCGAGACGGCGGGCGATTTCGAGAAGGCGATAGCTTTCCTGCGCAAGAAGGGGCTCGCCGCCGCGGCCAAAAAGGCCGCCCGCACCACGAAAGAAGGACTGATCGCGGCCTGCATCGCGCCGGACGGCAAGTCCGGCGGCATCATCGAGCTGAACTGCGAGACGGATTTCGTGGCTAAAACCGACGAGTTCCCCGCCCTGGCCAACGACCTGGCCAAGCGGACGGCCGACGGCTCGATCACGGAACCCGCGCAGGCGGAATCTTTGGTCAAGGGGCTGATCGCCAAGCTGGGAGAAAATATGGCGCTGGCCCGCATCGCGCGGTTCACGCTCGCCGGCCCCGGCCTGATCGCCAGCTACGTGCATACCGCCGGCAGCAAGAAGGGGGCGCTGATCGAGTTGGCCTGCGACCAGGAAGAGACCGCCCGGCATGCCGCGGTCGCGGAGCTCGCCAAGGAGATCGGCATGCAGATCGTCGCCATGAGCCCGCGCTGGCTGCGCCGGGAGGATGTCCCGGAGGCGGAGATCGCCAAGGAGCGGGATATCTTCGAGACCCAGGTCCGCAAGGAGGGCAAGCCGGAGGCGGCCGTGGCGAAGATCGTTGAAGGAAAAATCAACAAGCTTTTCTTCCAGGCCTTCTGTCTGCTCGAGCAGGTCTCGATGCGCGACAATAAAACCAAGATCACCCAGCTCGTCGCCGACGCGGCCAAGGCCGCCGGCGGCAAGGTGGAGGTGAAGCGTTTCGTGCGCTACCAGCTGGGAGGAGAATGAGAACCAAGAAATCTTTCCGCCGCGTTCTGGTGAAGTTATCGGGCGAGGCGCTGATGGGCTCCTCGTCCTCGCGCCACGGGGTCGACTCGGAGGCGCTGTCGCAGATATCAAAAGAGATTCTCAAAGCCTACCGCAAGGGCGTCCAGCTGGCCATCGTTATCGGCGGCGGCAACATCTGGCGCGGCGCCCAGGACTGCGGCAGCGTCATCGGCCGGGTCACGGCCGACTATATGGGGATGCTGGCCACCATCATGAACGCCCTGGCCCTGCAGGACTCCCTGGAAAGCCTGGGCGTGCCGACACGGGTGCAGACCGCGATCGAAATTCCGAAACTGTCCGAAGCCTACATCCGCCGGCGGGCGGTGCGCCATCTGGAAAAAAAGCGCATCGTCATTTTCGCGGCCGGCACCGGAAACCCCTACTTCACAACCGATACGGCGGCGGCGCTGCGCGCGGTTGAGATCGAGGCCGACGTGCTGCTCAAAGCCACCAAGGTCGACGGGGTCTACACCGACGACCCGAAGCGCAACAAGCACGCCAAGCGCCTGCCGGTGCTCACCTTCATCGAAGCGCTGCGCCGGCGCCTGCGCGTGATGGACGCCACGGCGCTGACGCTGTGCATGGAGAACCGCATGCCGGTCGTGGTGTTCAATCTCTTCACCCCGGGCAATATCGCGAAAGCCGTAAGCGGCGTCCGCGTCGGGACGCTCTTAGAGGAATAGCAAGGAGAGCCTCATGAACTACAAAAGCCTAGCCGAGTCGGCGATGAAGGAGAAGATCGAAAGCCTCAAAGACGAGCTCAACAATATCCGTACGGGACGAGCCAATCCCCACGCGCTCGACAATATCCAGGTGGAGTACTACGGCGCGCTGTGCCCGATCAAGCAGGTCGCCGCGATTTCCGTTTCCGCGGGACGAACGCTGGAGATCCGCCCCTTCGACCCCACTTCGATCGAGGCGATCGAGAAAGCGCTGCAGAAGTCCGATATCGGCGTCCCCCCGCAGAACGACGGCAAGGTTATCCGGCTCAACTTTCCGGCCATGAACGAGGAGCGGCGCGGCCAGCTGGCCAAGGAAGCCGGCAAGATCGGCGAGGATTTTCGGGTTCAGATCCGCAGCGAGCGGCGCGACACGCTCAACGCCCTGCGTGAGGACGCCAAGAAGGACAAGATGCCCGAAGACGAGCAGAAGGGCATCGAAAGCGCCATCCAGAAGGTCACCGACGCCAACATCGCCGTCATCGACCGGCTGATCGAGGAAAAGCAGAAGGAAATCACGACGGTCTAATGACTGCCGAGAGCCAGCTCGACCCCGAGCGCATTCCGCGGCACATTGCGATCATTATGGACGGCAATGGGCGCTGGGCTAAAAAGCGCCGGCAGCCCCGGGTCTCGGGGCATAAAGCCGGCGTGGATTCGGTCCGCGCCACCGTACGCGCCTGCGCCGAACTCGGCGTCAAAACCCTCACCCTGTACTCTTTCTCCACGGAGAATTGGCTGCGCCCGAAGGCCGAGGTAGAAGAGCTGATGAGCCTGCTGGCCTGGGCGCTCAAGGTCGAGACCCCGGACCTCGACAAGAACAAGGTCCGCCTCATGGTATCGGGTAGGATCGAAGGCCTGCCGGCGCCGGTACGCTCCGCGCTAGGCAAGTCGATTAAGAAGCTCGCGAAGAACACCGGCCTCCTGCTCAACCTGGCGATAAATTACGGCTCCCGGGCGGAGATCGTCGACGCCGTCAACGGCTTGATCCGCGACGGGGTGAAGGAGGTGTCGGAGCAGGAGATATCCGGCCGCCTCTACACCTCGGGCATCCCCGACCCGGACATGCTCATCCGCACTTCAGGCGAGATGCGCCTGTCCAATTTCCTCCTGTGGCAGGTCGCCTATTCGGAGATATACGTGACGCCCGTCTTCTGGCCGGACTTTCGCAAGAAGGATCTGATCGAAGCCATCAAGTCCTTTCAGAAGCGCGACCGGCGGTTCGGACGCCTGTAAGCATGCTGCTGCCGCGAATCCTTACCGCCGCCGTCGGCATTCCGCTGTTCATCTACCTGATCAAGCTGGGCTCCGTTCCCTATCTTTCCCTCATCATCGGCTTGAGCGTGATCGCGCTCCATGAGTATGCCACTATTCTCTGGGTGGGCGGCCGCGGCATCCAGCGTTCGCTGACCGTCATCGGCGGCGCCGCCGTGGCGCTGGCCGTCGCCCTGGACGGGACCAGACAGCTCGAGGTGCTCGGCCTCGGTCTGACGCATATCGCCGTGACCGGCGTAGTAGTGATCGCCCTGCTCTCGGAGGTCCTGCGCCGGGAGCATTCCCTGGACCGCGCCGCTCTGAGCGTCTTCGGCACGGTGCTTATCGGCTGGACCCTCGCCCACCTGGTGCTCATCCGCGACCTCTCGCCCAACGGCGAAGCTTTGACGTTCCTGCTGTTTGTCGCCGTCTGGGTGACGGATTCCTTCGCCTACTTCGCCGGGCGGGCTCTCGGCCGGACCAAGCTGGCCAAGGTCATCAGCCCGAAGAAGACCTGGGAGGGCGCCGCGGGCGGCCTCCTCGGCGCGGTGGCGACGGTATGGCTGGCGCGCCGGTTCTTCATGCCCGATATCCTTTCCCCCTTCATGGCCGTCGGCCTGGGTTTGCTGATCGGCACGCTCGGCCAGGTCTCGGACCTGAGCCAGTCCCTGATCAAGCGGGCCGCGGGCGCCAAGGATTCCTCGCACCTGCTCCCGGGACACGGCGGCGTCTTCGACCGCATGGACTCCTTCCTGCTTCTGGCGCCGGTCTTCTACTACGTTCTCCTCGCCGCGGGACTTTAATGCTACAATCACCACCTCGTTGGGCCGCATATTTTTCCGGCGGAGAGAATTTTTCTTGATACTCAGCACCATCGCCGTCCTGTTCACGTTCGGGATCGTCATATTTCTGCACGAAGGCGGCCATTTCCTGGTCTGCCGCTGGCTCGGCGTGCGCGTTGAGCGCTTCGCTTTCGGCTTCGGCCCGGAGCTCCTGGGATTTACCAGCGGCGACACCCGGTTCTCCATCTGCGCCATCCCCCTGGGCGGCTTCGTCAAGCCGGCCGGGGAGGTAATCGAGGACGTTACGGGCGCCCCCGACGAGTACTTCAGCCATTCGCCCTGGCACCGGCTGATGATCGTCGCCGCCGGGCCGGCGATGAACTACATCCTGGCATTCCTCCTTTTCTTCACGGTCGTATTCCTGCGCGGCATGCCCGAGCCGTCGACGGCGGCGGTCATCGGCGAGCTCGCTCCCGGCTTCCCGGCCGCCGTGGCCGGCCTGACCCTCGGCGACGAGATCGTGGAGCTCGACGGCATCGCGATCAGGAGATGGAGCGACATGGCCAGCTTCATCCATGCCAACCCCGGCAAAACGGTGAGCATGACCTATCTGCACGACGGCGAGCGCGGCATGGTCGATATCGTGCCCCGGCTCGATCCGGCCTCCGGCCGCGGGCTCATCGGCATCATGCCGGAGATGGTCTACCGCAGCGTGGGGTTGCTGGGCTCGGCCAAGGAAGGCGCGCACCAGTGCTGGTACTGGACCGCCTATACGGTAAAAACCCTGAAGGAGAAGATCGTACGCCGCGAGCGGCCCGATCTGGCCGGCCCGGTCGGGATCGTCCAGATGGTTTCCCGCGCCGCGCACTCCGGGCTGCAGGACTTCATTTTTCTCGTCGGGCTGATTTCGGTCGCGATCGGCTTCTTCAATCTTCTGCCGATCCCGCTCCTCGACGGCGGCCACGCCACCCTCTACCTATGGGAAGGGATCAGCGGGCGCAAGCTGACGGTGACGCTCATCGGCTACGCCAACTCGGTCGGCCTGGCGCTCATCCTCTCCCTGCTGGCGTTCGCGACCTACAACGACGTCCTGCGCATTCACACCCAGCGCAAGGCCACAAGCGCGGCGGCTGCGGAACAAGCCGCCGCGGAAGAAGAAGCGGCGCCGGAAAAGACTCCCGAAGAAGCATTCCCGCCCAAAGCCGCGCCGGTACAGTAGCGCCTTCCCGTCCAAAGCCGCGCGTTCCCAACATCTGGATATGCACCGCCTTACGGCGGCGCGTACTGCCTCGACAGACTCACGTACCAACAATACGCATTCCTGATAGGCAGTACGGAACTTTTTAGGGGGGTCGTTCGTATAGATGGGCATGGGGCTATTTCAGGCCGGCGGACTCCATCGAGAATCGGGAGCGTACCGCGTAGGAGCGGTTGCCCCCGCCGGCGGTGAATGGATGCCCCTAAATTTTGATCCTAAAGGGCGAAGGCGTAACGCACTTCCACGATGGATGCTCGCCGTTCGGAGAGGATTTCAACTGCGTATCGCTGAAACTCCCCAACCCTCACCCAGGTTCCGTACGCGGGAGGAGCGGCGGCGGAACGGCGCAAGGCGTCGTTTAGGTCCCGGAAGTCCTTCACGCCGACGGCGGCCATGAGCTCGGCGGCCCGGCGGTACCAGTAGGGACGGTCGGCGCGGCGGCGGCGGTCTCCGAGAAGGCGGAAGCGGAAGACATAGCCGCTGCGGGTGCAGCCTTCATGCGCCACCGTCAGCAGGACGTTCCCGCGCAAGCGCGCCCGCTCTTCGGCGCGGTAGGGAGAGATCTTGCGGAAGCTCGTCGACAGCACCATGGGCGCGCCCATGCGCAGCAGCGCCGCGGGCTGCGCGCGCGTGCAGTCGGCGCGGGGGCCCGCCGGCGCCTCGCGCAGCGGCCGGAGCGGCGGCGCGTCCGGAAACGGATCATGCGCGCAGCCGGCCAGCAGACAGAACGCGAGAGCCGCCGCGGCGCGGCGGCTCAAGGAGCGCCCAGCCGCGCCATCACGATATTGTGGTCGAAGTTGGCTTCCTCGCGGGGCGGCAGTATCGGGACATGCATGATCTTCATCGAGCGCAGCATATCGCGCGCCTCACGTCGGCGCTCCAGGCTCTGCGAATAGTAGGGGGTATAACCTTCCTCGGTATAGACCGTGCCGTACTTGCGATGCTTCACGGTTACCGCGTAGCCGCTGGCCGCGGTCTTGGGCAGGTCGACGGAATAGTTCCCGGTCGCCTGCGATTCGGCGCTAAACACCCGCCTCGTCGCCACGTCCATAAAGGTGATGCGCGCGCCCGCGATCGGCTTAAGCGAGATCAGGTCGTAGACCTTGCCGCTGACCGCCCAAAATTTCGCCCGCCGCTCGGCCTCGGCGGCCTCCTTTTCGGCCTGCTCGTCCGTCTTCGTGCCGGCGGCCGTTTTGAGATCCTGCGCCAGGTTGCGCTCCTGCACGCGCAGCAGCTCGGCCTGCAGCGTCGCTTTTGATTCCTCGTATTGACCGGAATCCAAAAGACGCTGCACCGCGCGGGCGAGCCCGGCGAGGACCGCGGCCAGCAGCAGCAGCTTGATGATCCGCGCGGCGCTGCCGGGATGATTGTCCGGCCGGATCGTAACATCGGGAGTCAGCGGCGACGCGCAGGTGCCGCAGGTCGTGATCTCCGGTATATTTTCCGCGCCGCAGTTCTCGCAGTTGTTCACTTCGCTCTCGATCGGTACCGATCGGTACCGGTTTTTAACATTAACTTTCCGCTTACCGCCATGGACATTCTATTATAAAGTTAAAGTTAATAACCGGTACCGAAATTTATAGAATCTGGGCTATGAAACTCAGCCGCTATCTCGTCCCGACGCTTCGCGAAGCTCCCGCCGACGCCGACAATATATCCGCCCAGCTCATGGTCCGCGCCGGCATGGTCCGCAAGGTCGCCGCCGGCATTTACGACTGGCTGCCGCTGGGCCTGCGCGTCCTCAAGAAAGTCGAGAATATCGTGCGCCGGGAGATGGACCGCGCCGACGGGCAGGAAGTCTGGCTGCCCGTGATCCAGCCGAAAAAGCTGTGGGAGCGCACCGGACGCTGGGGCGTTTACGGCAAGGAGCTGCTGCGCATCAAGGACCGCAAGAACGCCTGGTACTGCTTCGCCCCCACCGCCGAAGAGGTCATTACCGACCTGGTGCATCGCGAGGTGCGCTCCTGGCGCCAGCTGCCGCTGATGCTCTACCAGTTCGGTCTCAAGTTCCGCGACGAGATCCGCCCGCGCTTCGGCGTCATGCGCGCGCGCGAGTTCCTGATGAAGGACGCCTACTCATTTCACACCGACGACGAGGACGCCTCGGCCTACTACCAGACCATGCATGAAGCGTACACGCGCGTCTTCACCCGCTGCGGCCTCAAATTCCGCAGCGTCGAGGCGCAGGCGGGCGCGATCGGCGGCAACTTCTCGCATGAGTTTATGGTCCTGGCCGAGACCGGAGAAGAGACCATCGTCTCATGCACGAAATGCGATTTCGCCGCCAATATCGAGCGCGCGGAGTGCCGGCAGGAGGAGAACTCCGGCGGCGCCGCCGAGCCCGTCGAGGAAGTCGCGACGCCGGGCAAGACGAGCGTGGCCGAAGTCGCCGCGCAGCTGCAGGCGTCGCCGCGGACTTTTCTCAAGACCCAGCTCTACCTGGCCGACGGCCGGCCGGTCATGGCGCTGGTGCGCGGCGATCACGAGCTCAACGAGGCCAAGTTTTCGAACCTCCTCGGCGGCGCGCGGCTTGACCGCGCCAACGAGGCGCAGTACGAGGAGATCACCGGCTGTCCGGTCGGCTTCGCGGGGCCGGTCAACCTCCCGCGCTGGAAGACCCCCGACGGGAAGATGGAGCAGGTCCGCCTCTACGGCGATCTCTCGATCCAGGGGCTGGTGAATACCGTCTCCGGCGCCAACAAGAAGGATTTCCATCTCAAGAACATCAACGTCGACCGCGACTTCACGCTGGAAGCCGTCGCCGACCTCCGGCAGACCCGGCTGGAGGACCCCTGTCCGCGCTGCGGCGCCGCGACGACCTTCACCCAGGGCATCGAGGTGGGGCACATCTTCAAGCTCGGCACGAAGTACTCAAAATCCCTCGACGCCAGCTACCTGGACCAGAAACAGCAGGCGGTGCCTATGGTCATGGGATGCTACGGGATCGGCGTCTCCCGAATCGTCGCCGCGGCCATCGAGCAGGGGCACGACAAGGACGGCATCATCTGGCCGACGGCCATCGCTCCCTATGCCGTCGCCCTCGTCCCGGTCGAAGGCGACGACGCGGAAGTCGCCGCCGCCGCGCAGAGCCTCTACGACGACCTCTGGAAAGCCGGCGTCGAATGTCTCATGGACGACCGGGCCGAACGGCCCGGGATCCGGTTCAAAGACATCGACCTCATCGGCATCCCCCTGCGTCTGGTAATCAGCCGCAAGACGCTCCAGGAGAAGCAGGTGGAATTCAAGCGCCGCGGCAGCGCCGCTCCTGAACGCTGGCCCCTGGATGAGGCCGTCCGGCGCCTCACCGCCTTGACCGGCGAGGCCGCCACTTGATATAATAAGTGACAGACGGCTTCGGTGAAAGTGGCTGAAGTTTGCGCCACTTTTTTCATTTTATGACAATTAATTTAAACGAGATCGAGAGCGTGGTCGCGGGCGTCCTGGCACAGGAAGCCGTAGAGCTCGTTGACCTGCGCTATCTGCGCGACGGCGGCCGCTGGGTGCTGCGCTTCTTTGTCGACAAGCAGGGCGGCGTTACCATCGACGACTGCGAGCGCGTTTCCAGGCGCCTCGGCGCCATTCTCGATGCCGCCGGGGTGATGACGCATGCCTATGCCCTGGAGGTCTCCTCGCCGGGGCTTAAGCGCATTATCAAGAAAATAGAGGATTATGAGCGCTTTTCCGGCGAGCGCGTAAAGCTCAGCGTTCACGCCGCGGTCAGCGGTCAGCGCCATTTCCGCGGCATTCTCAGAGGCGTAGAGGACGGCAAGATCCTGCTGGAGCATGACGGCGGCCTGACGCATTTCGCGCCGACGAGCATCCACGAGGCTCGTCTCGATCCGGAGATAAGGATTTAATACACTATACGTTGCGGTGAGGAATTATGGCCCAACAGAGTGAATTGCTGCTGGCCCTTGATCAGATAGAACGAGAAAAGGGCGTCAAGAAAGAGGACATCCTCGAGATGATCGAGGGCGCGATCGCCAGCGCCCTGCGCAAGCATCTCGGCAGGATGGCCAATGTCATTTGCGTCATCGACCGCAGCACGGCCGAGATCACCGCCGCCGTGCGCAAGGTCGTGGTGGAGACCGTCGAGGATCCCGAGCAGGAGGTCGCGCTTACCGAGGCCGTACTCCACAAGAAAAGCATCGCGGTCGGCGAGGAGATCGATCTGCCGATCGACGCCAAGGAGTTCGCGCGCATCGCGGCGCAGACCGCCAAACAGGTGCTGATTCAGAAGATCCGTGAGATCGAGCGCGAGAATCTCTTCGAGGAGTACAAGCCCAAGGAAGGCGAGATGGTCACGGGCTCGGTCCACCGCTTCATGGACCGCAACATCATCGTCGATCTCGGCAAAGCCGAAGCGATCCTGCCGGTACGCGAACAAATCCGGCGCGAGCGCTACAACGTCGGCGACCGCATCCGCGCTGTCATCCTCAAAGTCGACAAGGCGCAGCGGGGACCGCAGGTCGTCCTGTCGCGCGCCACCCCGTCGTTTCTGAAGATGCTCTTCGAGATGGAAGTCCCGGAAATCGGCGAGAAGATCGTCGAGGTCATGGACATCGTGCGCGACCCGGGATTCCGGGCCAAAATCGTGGTGCGCTCGCACAATGAGAAAGTCGACCCCGTCGGCGCCTGCGTCGGCATCCGCGGCTCCCGCATCCGCTCGGTGATGAACGAGCTGTCCGGCGAACGGATCGACATGATCCCCTACTCGGAGGAAACGACGACCTTTATCGCCAACGCGATCGCCCCCGGGAAGGCGAACATGGTCCGCTTGCTCGACGTCGAGCGGCGCCAGGCGGAAATCATCGTCGCCGACGACCAGCTCGCGCTCACCATCGGCCGCGAAGGGCAGAACATCCGGCTGGCCTGCAAGCTCACCGGCTGGAGCCTCGCCGTGAAGTCCGAAGGCCAGAAGCGCGAGGAAGCCGTCGTGATTCAGAAGTCGAAGATGGCGGACCTCAGCGTACTCGACGGCATCGGGCCGAAAACCGCGGAGGTCCTGATCAAGGGCGGCCTCGCCGATGTCTACCGCCTCGCCACCTTCACGGTCGAGTATTTGACCACGATCCAGGGCATCGGCGAGAAGACGGCCGCCAAGATCATCGAGAGCGCCAAGAAATACGCCGCGGAGAATCCGCCGCCCGCGACGGCGACGGCGAAGCCCGCCGACGCGCCGGCGCCGGAGAAGGCTGCGCCCCCGCAGAAAGAGCCCGCTGCGGCGAGCGAAGCCGTCGAAACAGCTCCAAGCACGAATACGGAGAAGGCTTAACCGCCTTCTTGAGGAATATATATGCCGGTGAAGAAGAAGACAACGACTAAAAAGACGGCGAAGAAGACGGCGAAGAAAGCCGCTCCCAAAAGCGCCGGCAAAAAATCCACGGCAAAGAAGAAAGCCAAGAAGTCCGGCTCGGGAATTCGCCGCGCCCAAGCGGAGAATCGCTCGGCCCAGGAAGAAGGCTCCATCGCGCCGCCGACGACCCATCTCGTAGACGCCTTCGCCAAGTTTCGCTCGACCGCGCGCCGCGTAGCGGCCCCTGCCGTAACGCGGCTTCCGGCCGGCGGCTCGCTGCCTATACCCAAGCCGGCGCCGAAACCGCCGGAACCGGTCTCCAAGACGACGCCGGCGGTGCCGCCGACGCCGCCGCCAGCAACCGCACCGCCGCCCGCGGCCGCGCCGTTGCCGCCGGCTCCGCTTGAGCAGAAACCCGACGCCCCGGCGCCTATAGAGCCGGCGGAGAGTACGGAGCCCGAGAATCCCGCGCCTCCGGTCCCTAAAGCGACGTACAAGCTCGACGCCGCGGCGATGGCCGCCCGGCCGCGTCCGGTCGTGCCGGGGCAGCATGAGCCGTCTAAAAAGCAAAAGTCGGCGCGTCACCGGAAGCGGGCGGAGGTCAAGGCCGAGCTGGAGACCATGCCCACGGAGGCCCGAGCGAGGGCCCAGGGTGGAGCGAAGACTCCCGACCTAAAGCAGCTTAAAGTTTCCACCATGCTGACCCTGCGCGAGCTCGCCGAGAAGATGTCGATCTCGCCCAACGAGCTGATCAAGAAGCTCATGAACCAGGGCGTCTTCGCGACGATCAACCAGCGGCTCGATTCCGAGACGGCCATCCTGGTAGCGCACGATTACGGCTACGAGCTGGACGTCGTTCCCATGCACATGGAAGAGGAAATCGCCGACGTGACGGAGGAAAAGGAGAAGCCGGAAAACCTCAAGCCGCGCCCTTGCGTCGTCACGGTCATGGGCCATGTCGATCACGGCAAGACCAAGCTCCTGGACGCCATCCGCAAAACCAATGTCGTCGCCGGAGAATCCGGCGGCATCACGCAGCATATCGGCGCCTACCGGGTCGGCACCCCCAACGGGGACATCACCTTCCTCGACACGCCGGGCCACGCGGCTTTTACCGCGATGCGCTCACGCGGTACGAAAGTGACGGACCTCGTCATCCTGGTCGTATCCGCCGTCGACGGCGTTATGCCGCAGACGGTGGAGGCGCTCGATCACGCCAAGGAAGCCGGAGTCCCCATCATCGTCGCGGTCAACAAGATTGACCTGCCCGGGGCCAATCCGCAGAAGATTCGCACCGAGCTGGCCACCCGCGGCTTGAATCCAGAGGAGTGGGGCGGCGACACGGTCTATGTCGATATCTCCGCCAAGCAGGTCCTGAACATCGACAAGCTCCTCGAAACGATCCTACTGCAGGCCGAGATGCTCGAGCTTAAAGCCAACCCGGACCGCGCGGCCGCCGGCGCGGTGATCGAGGCGCGCATGGAGAAGAATGCCGGCACCATCGCGACCGTCCTCATCCAGAAGGGGACGGTAAAAATCGGCGACCCGTTCGTCATGGGACTCGCCGGCGGCAAGGTGAAGGCGCTGGTCAACGATCAGGGCGAGCGCATCAAAAGCGCGGGGCCGTCGACACCGGTCGAGATCCTCGGCATCACGGGCAACATCCCGCAGGCCGGCGACGGCTTTTCCGTCGTCGCAAGCGAGCGCATGGCCAAGGAAATCATCGCCAACCGCAACCGCGTCCACCGCGAGGAAGCGCTGGCGCACAAGCATCATGTTTCGCTGCTGAATATCAGCGCCGGCATTGAGAAGGAGCTTCCGGTCATCATCAAAGCCGATGTCCAGGGTTCCGCCGAGGTGCTCAAGGATTCGCTGGAGAAGATGTCCACCGACGAGATCAAGGTCCGCGTCATCCACGCGGGGCTCGGCAACGCCAACGAATCGGATGTGCTGCTGGCGGAGGCGTCCAATGCCGTCATCCTGCTCTTCCACGTCAGCGCGGACACCCGCGCCAAAGAGACGGCGGAGAAGAGCGGCGTGGAGATGCGGAGCTACGAGATTCTTTACGAGCTGACCGCGGACGTCCGGGCCGCGCTCGAGGGACTCCTGGAGCCGGAAGAGATTGAAGTAAGCATCGGCAAAGTCGAGGTGCGTCAGGAGTTCAAAATCCGGGGCGCCAAGGTCGCCGGCTCTTTCGTCGTCGCGGGCAAGGTGGTGCGCGGCGCGCATGTCAAAGTCCTGCGCGACGGCGACGTAATCGGCGAATCGCGCATCGAGACGCTCAAGCGTTTCAAGGACGACGCCAAAGAAGTGGAAAAGGACCACGAATGCGGCATCGCCCTCGCGGCCTTCCACGAGTGGAAGCCCGGCGACCTCTTCGAAATCTACACCAAAGAGATGCGGACGCGGCGCCTGCAAACCACGACTTAATTACCGGCCATGACCATCGGCAAGCCCTCCTACAAGCGCAGCGTGCGCCTGCGTGAGCTGTTCATGCAGCAGATATCGCTGGCGCTGCAGGAAATCAAGGACCCGGGCCTCAGCGGGCTGCTGACCGTTACCGACCTGCAGCTGTCGTCCGACATGAAGACGGCGCGCGTCTACTACTCGCTGCTGGGCAACGCCCGGGACCGTGAGTCGACGCAGCAGGCGCTCGACCGCTCCGTCGGCTACCTGCGGCGCCAGGTGCTCGGCAAGCTGCGTTTAAAAAGGATCCCCGGGCTCATCTTCATTTTCGATGATACGCCCGAGCATGCGCAGCAGATCGAAAACACCCTCAACCGCATCCGCGCCGAAAGCGGTGATGCCGTGCTGGAACCGCCCCCCACCGAGGTGCTCAATCGCCTCGCGTCGCGTCCCCGCAAGCGGGGCCGCCGCCCCAAGTCGGCCGCCGATGACGGCTAAGGCGGAAGGCCTGCTCCTAGTCGACAAGCCGCGAGGCTGGACGTCGCACGATGTCGTCGCGGTCGTCAGGAAGCTGCTCCCGCGCGATACCAAGGTCGGCCATTCGGGAACGCTGGACCCCCTGGCCACCGGCCTGCTCGTGCTGCTGGTCGGCCGGGCGACCAAAAGCGCGGCGCGGCTGCAGGGGCTGGCGAAAGTCTACAGCGGACACCTGCGCTTCGGCATAGAAACCGAGACGCTGGACCTGGAAGGCCGCATCCTGCACGAAGCTCCGGTCCCGGAGCTGCCGCGGGAGGACCTGCAGAAGCTCTTCGCGGGGTACGTGGGTGAATGCGAGCTTCCCATCCCGGCTTACTCCGCGGTCAAGCACCAGGGACGCCCCTTGTACAAATACGCCCGTAAAGGCATCGTCACGCCGCCGAAAATCCGCACGTCGGTCATTCATGACCTGACGCTCCTGGACTGGACCCCCCCCGAAGCGTCTTTCCGCATGCGCTGCTCGAGCGGAACCTATGTGCGCGCCTTCGCCTCCGACGCCGGAAAAAAGATCGGATGCGGCGCGGTTCTCAGCTCCCTGTGCCGGGAGTCCGTCGGCGCCTTCACGCTCGCCGGCAGCCGGACCATCGAGCAGCTGCGCACGGCCGGAAAGGACGGCCCGGACGGCGTGCTCAACATGCTGCAGGCGCTGGAACCGGCGGCGGCCAATGCCTAAAAACCGCTATCTCGTCACCATCGGCACTTTCGACGGCGTCCACCGCGGCCACCAGAAGCTTCTGTCGTGGGTCATCGCCCGCGCCAAGAAGCTCAAGCTGAAGACCCGGGTCGTCTTTTTCGTCGCTCCGCCGCGCTTTTTCTTCAAGCCGGAAATGACCGTCCCGACGCTCACCGCGAGCAAAGACCGCCGAAAGTTCATCCGCTCGCTGGGGATCGACCGCGTCGAGATGCTGCGCTTCGGGCCGCGCTGGGCCGCGATGCCCCATACGCGGTTTTTTGCGGATTATATTATCGGGCGCTGGAAGGCCGGCGGCCTGCTGGTCGGCCGCGATTTCGCCTTCGGCAAGGGACGCAAAGGCGGCCCGGACTACCTCAAGGCCGCCTGCGCGCAGCACGGCCTGCACCTGGGCATCCTGCCGCTGATGCGCGTCGACGGCCGCAAGATTTCCTCCTCCGGCATCCGCGGCCTGCTGCTCAAGGGGCACGTCAAGGACGCGGCCAAGCTGCTGGGCCGCGACTACGCCGTAACCGGCCGCGTAGTCCGCGGGCAAGGCCTGGGCCGCAAGATCGACGTCCCTACCGCCAACCTGAATCTTTCGCGGGAGCTGCTGGTGCCGGCGGGCGTATTCGCCGTGCGCGTGCACGGACGGGCGCTCAAGCGCGCCATGCGGGCGGTCTGCAACGTCGGCTTTCGACCGACCCTGAACGGCCGGCTGAAGCACCCCAAAGTTGAGGTGCATATTCCCGGCTGGACGGGCAGCCTCTACGGCCGCCGGCTCACCGTGGAGTTCCTCCGCCGCCTGCGTCCCGAGCGCAAGTTCCCCTCCCTCGAGGCGCTGCGCCGCGCCATCCAGCGCGACATCGCCGCCGCCAAAGCCTGACCGCTTAACGGCAACGACAGACGAACGACGCCGCTACGTCTTGATCTTAAAGGCGGGCTTCATCATCTCTTTTTGCACCGGCTTCTTACTCATTTACGTCCTCGGTTTTCATCTTTTTGGGCGCTCTTCCTCCAACCAGTAAATCCGCGTCTTGGATTTTCCTCCCAAGACGATCATCCTGGGCCAATTTGAGGAAGTCCTTCTCAAGCCCCAATACAAACATCACCTGCATATAGGCTCCAATAGCTACGCGCGGAGAGCCTTTTTCCAACTGCCAAAGAGTCGGCCTGCTTAAATTTGCCCTATCGGCGACCTGGGCCATCGTTAGCTTTCTGCGCAGCCTTGCCAGCTTGATATTCTCCCCGAGCTCGGATAATACTCTTCTGGCCTTAGGCAGCAAATGGCGTTTTATTCTCCCCATATCGTTAAATAGTATTAACATATAAGGAGTTTCTGTCAATAGTATTTAACCTTTATGAAATCAATACACTTTCCTGGAGCTTGCAGATTCGCCTGCGTCCCGAGCGCGGAGGAGAGGCAAGCACCGGCGCTGCTTTAGTGCTTTAGATGGTAAGGCGTCTTTTTGATGATGGTCCAGGCGCGGTAGAGCTGCTCGCAGGCCACCACGGCGGCCAGCTCATGCGGCAGCGTCATCGGCCCGAAGGACAGCAGCAAGGACGGCTTAAGCTCCGCCACCTGCTCGGGCGACAGGCCGTCCGCCCCGCCGATCACGATCTCCAGATCGCGCCCGCTCTGCAGCTGCTGGGCCAAAGCCCCCGCGATCTCCTCGGAGGACAGACGTTTGGAGTTCCTGCCGCGATCACAGACCCAAACGTTCGCGCCCTCCTGGGGCCGGCCGCCGGCGACCGCGCAGGGGCTGCTGTAGCGCGAGATTCTGGCCATGTAATCCGCGACCAGCGAATGCATGCTCTCCTGCTTAAAGGCGCGCCGCGCGGGAGCGCCGCGCTTATGCCAAGCCAGCCGAATGGTCGTCTTCATAGAATTAGTATACTCGCGTTGATGCGCGGGCTCAACAAGTTCACCGTCTTGGACTTCAGCAAGCTCCTCCCCGGCCCCTTCTGCACCATGCTGCTGGCGGATCTGGGCTGCCGCGTCATCAGAGTCGAGCTGCCCCATTGGCCCGACATGCTGCGCGGCGTCGCCCCCCATATCGAAGGCCACGGCTTCGCCTATTGGATGGCCAACCGCAACAAGGAGTCCTTGTGCCTGGATTTTCGCCGGCCCGCGGGCCTGCAGGTCCTGATGCAGCTGCTGGCCAAGAGCGATGCCCTGGTCGAGGGCTATCGGCCCGGGATGATGGAAAAGCTGGGCCTCGGTCCCAAAACGCTGCGCCGGAAGTTCCCCCGTCTCGTCTACTGTTCATTGACCGGCTACGGGCGCCGCGGTCCTCTGAGCCGGCGGGCGGGACATGACATCAATTTCCTGGCGGAAAGCGGGTTCATGGGTGCCGGGGACTCTAATAAGACCTGCTCCTTTCCCCAGACGCAGATCGCCGATCTATGCGCCAGCCAGGCGGCTTCCACCGCGATCCTGGCGGCGCTCCTGGACCGCGTGACGAGCGGCCGAGGCCAGCACATCGATATTTCCATGACGGAAGCGATCTTCTCCTGGCTCGTCCTGCCGCTGGGGCATAGCGCGGCGCTGCGGCGGCCCTACGATATCCGGGGCCCGCAATGGTGGAGCGGCAATGCCGCCTTCTACCGCCTCTACGATACCCAGGACGGCCGCGCGGTCTGCGTCGCGGCGGTGGAGCGCCCGTTCGCCGAGGCGCTGCTGCGCGAGCTGGGCCGTCCGGACCTGATCGCCAGGCTCCCCAAGCTTGACGGCAGCGGCGGGGCCGCGCTGACGCGCACCTTGGCGCGCATATTCCGCTCCCGAACCCTCCGGCAGTGGGAGGCCCGGCTGCGCGGCAAAGATGTCTGCGTAACGCCGGTCCGCACGGTCGAGGAAGCCAGGCGCCTGTTCATGCGCCCGCCCGCCCCCGGCGCGGCGCCGCTCGTCCGCGGCAAGGCAGTGCGCAGCCCGATCCGGCTCGCCCGCGAAGACTGCCGGATGCGCCGCCGCCCGCCGCGCCTGGGAGCGGACAATGAAGCGGTGCTGAAGTCTTTCCGGATTCCGCGCCGGACGATAAAACAGCTGGAGACCTCCGGTCTGCTGGTGAAGAAGCGATGATATTCTGGCGGCGCAAAGACCGCAGGAAGAAGGTCCTGATCGTCGATGACGACGCGAATATACGCGGCATGCTGGCGATGCTTTTCGCCGAGCAGGATATACGAATCCTGGAGGCCGCGCGCGGCGACGAAGCGGTCAAGCTGGCGCAGGAAGAGCTGCCGGCGCTCATCGTCCTGGACATCAACCTTCCCGGCATGACGGGATTGGACGCCCTGACGCTGCTGCGCGCGGGCGAGAAAACCCGGGATATCCCCATTATCATGTGCACCGCCCATGACACGCTCGACGCGGTCGAACGCTGCCTGCAGGCGGGAGCCAACGATTATATCCAGAAGCCTTTCGATCTGCAGCATGTGCTGGCCAAGGTCCGGCCGTTTCTCGGCGGACGACAGCAGCAGGAGGAATCATGAGCCGCGTAAACGTGAAGAAAACCATCAAGGCGCCGGCGGACAAGGTCTGGCAGGTGCTGCGCGCCTTCGGGAATCTTGAAGCATTCATCCCGGCGGTGAACAAGACCGTCCTGGAAGGCGAGGGGGTAGGCATGAAGCGCGTCTGCACCATGGCCAACGGCAACCGCATCGTCGAGCGTCTGGAAAGCCTCGACGACGAGAAGCGCGTTTTGCGCTATTCGGTCCTGGAAACCCAGGCCCCGATCAGCGGCTACGTCGCCGATATGTTCATCCGCGACGCCGGGGAGGGCGCGACCGAGATCGAATGGACCTCCGAGTTCGCCGCGCCGGAAGAGACCCGCGCCGAATCCGAGCGCCAGATCGCCGGCTTATACTCGATGTCGATTCGCGGCCTCGAGCGTCTGTGCCGCGAAAAAAAGCCGGAGGCCTAAGGCCTCCGGCTTTATCAGCGGCTGAACTCTTTTACTCTACGACGGGCTTGATGACGAGATAGCCCTCGTCGTCGATGCCGAGCGAGACCTTGCGCTCGCCGACCTCTTTGACGCGCTCACGCGGGAAGAAGTCCACCGACTCCGCCCGGACATCGTGGAACACCACGCCGCTCTGCGTCTTCTGCAGGAAGCTGAAGGTGCGCATCCCGGCGCCGACCCACAGGTCGACCCGGAATACGAAGCGCCAATCCGGCCCTATGGACGGGACGGGAACGGCCGCGTTCCATACCGCGTACTTCATCCACTGCACGGAGAACGCCGCGACCAGGCCCTCCTTGGTCGTGAAGACCAAGGCCTCATCGCCGTCCGCCATGTCGACGAGCGACACCTTGAAGGTCGCGCCTTCGATCTCATCCTCATAGCCGCCCGTCTTGCGCAGGGCGCGGAACGGATAGGACGCCACCATATCGAACTTCTTGCGGCCCTCGGGGATGAGCGCCGCGGCCCAATTACCGTCCCGCATCGGCTGCACGGAAACATGATAATTCTTGCCGCCCAGCGGAACGATCGCCTGGGTAAGCCGGAAGGTCTCGAAGACTTCGATGAGCTTGATCTTGGTCTCGGCCGGCTGCTGGCCGACGGTATTCGTAATGCGGAGCTTCTGCGCGGACGCGGGGATCTGGAAGCTTCCGGCGGCCTGCACGTTCACGGCCATGCTCAGCGCTGCGGCGGCAAAAAGATATTTCATTAAAACCTCTTTTTTACGGCGGACCTTATCGTTGGATAACAGTATATAGACCAAGGGGGTCAAAGACCTAGCGGCCTTTGACCCCCCCGCGCCTGGGCCGATAGTCCCAGGTTGTTTAGAGCTTAAGCGATTCCTCCAGCACCTCAACCGTCAAGTCCGCGTCCTTCTTGGTAAAGCACATCGGCGGCTTGATGCGGATGGTATTGCCGGCCATCCCCCCCTTGCCGAGGATCACGCCTCGATCCTTCGCCCGCTCGATTACCTCAAGCAGCTCCGCCGCCGCCGGCTCCTTGGTCTTGCGGTCCTTTACCAGCTCGACGCCGAGCATGAGACCCATGCCCCGCACGTCGCCGATCAGCGGACACTTGTCCATCAGGGCCGTCAGTTTGTCCTTAAGGTAGTTTCCCGTCTCGTGCGAGTTCTCGGCGAGCTTCTCCTTTTCAATGACGTCGAGCACGGCGAGGCCCGCCGCCATCGCCACCGGGCTGCCGCCGAAGGTGTTGAAATGAATGCGCCCCTGCATCGCCGCGGCGATCTTCTTGGTGGTGATGACCGCGCCGAGCGGATAGCCGTTGCCGAGCCCCTTGGCCATGGTCACGATGTCGGGCTTGACGCCCCAATGCTCGATGCCGAGGAACTTATTGCCCGTGCGTCCCATCCCGGTCTGAACCTCATCCGTGATGTAGAGCCCGTCGGCCTCCTTGACCGCCGCATAGACGCCGGGAAAGAACTCCGGCTCGGGCGTGATGGTGCCGCCGAAGCCCGAGATCGGCTCGCCGATGAAGGCGGCGATCTTGCCCATGGTCGAGTACTTGATGGTCTCGCGCAGTTCATGGACGCAGGACTCGGCGTACTGCTTGGGCGTCATGCCCTCAGGCCGCCGGTAGGTATAGTTTTGCGGCGCATGATAGACGCCGAAGGCGTAGGGCGTGGAATGGCGCCACACCGACTGCCCCGTGAGGTTCATCGCCATCTGCGTCCGCCCATGGAAGGAGTGGCGCAGGGCGATGAACTCATGGCGGCCGGTGTAGTTCTTGGCGATAATGGTCGCCAGCTCGGTGGCCTCGCAGCCGGCATTGGTGAAGAAGCAGACCTCCAGGTCCGGGTTCGCGGGCTTGAGCTTCTCGACCAGGCGCTCGGCCATCTTGACCAGATGCGGCTGCAGATAGATCGTGGTGGTGTGAAACAGCTTCGCCGCCTGATCCTGGATGGCCTTCACCCAGGTCGGATGGCAATGCCCGATCGACACCGTGCATACGCCGGCGAAGCAGTCCAGATACTTCTTCCCCTTCTCATCGTAGAGGTACTGCATTTCGCCCCGCACCAGCTGAATGGGCTTTTTGTAATAGGTTACCGTCGAAGGCAGGATATACTTCGCCCGCTTCGCCAGGATCTCCTCGTTGTCCATCTCGCCGATAAGACTGCTGATATCCGTCACCGCTGTCTGCGCCATATTATCCCCCCTTCCGGTACACCTTCCGGCACACATTCCGGTACCGGTTATTAACATTAACTTTCCCCATATGGTCGTGCTATCTCGGCGAAAAGTTAATGTTAATAACCGGTACCGTTGTTCATTGTTAATAAATGCTGGATTCCCGCTTGCGTCCGGTATAGTCCAGAAACACCGTCTTGGACTCGCTGAAGAAGTGCAGGCCTTCCTTCGCCATCTCCTTCTCGCCCACGCCCGACCCCTTGACCCCGCCGAAGGGCACCTGCGCCTCGCCGCCGATTGTCGGCGAATTGATATGCACCATGCCCGTCTCGATCTCGTCGGTAAAGCGCATCGCCACCGAAATATCGTTGGTGTAGATCGCGCAGGTGAGGCCGAAGCGGCAGTCATTGGCGGCGCGGATCATCTCGTCGTAGTTCTTGACCCGGGTTACGGCCAGGACCGGTCCGAAAACCTCCTCCTGGAAGATCCGCATCGACGGCTTGACCTGGTCGAATATGGTCGGCTCAACAAAGAAGCCGTGCTTAAGCTCCCCCTTGTCGAGCCGGTGTCCGCCGCAAACCAGCTTCGCCCCGTCCTTTTTCGCGATCTCGATGTATTCCAGGTTGGTCTTGAACTGGCCCTCATCGACGGCCGGGCCCATCCCGATGCCGGCCTTGAGCCCGGGACCGATCTTGAGCGCCTTGGCTTGCGCGATCAGCTTCTTCAGGAAGGAGTCCGCGATCTTTTCGTGCAGGAGGAGCCGGCTGGTCGCCGTACAGCGCTGACCGGTGGAGCCGAACGCACCCTTGACCACCCCGGCCATGGCGAGATCCATATCGGCGTCGTGCCAAACGACGCAGGGGTTCTTGCCCCCCATCTCGCAGGTCGCCTTGATGCCCCGGCGGCCGGCGATCGCATGCACGCCTTGGCCGACCTCGTTGGAGCCGGTAAAAGAAACACCGCGGACGCGCTCGTCCTCGACGAGCATGTCGCCGATCTCGGAGCCGGCGCCCATGACGAGGTTGATGACCCCGGCGGGCACCCCCGCCTGCTCGAAGAGCTTGACGATCTCTACGGAAAACGCCGGGACCAAAGACGCCGGCTTAAAGACCACCGTATTGCCCGCCACCAGGGCCGGAGCGATCTTCCAGCAGGGGATGGCCCACGGGAAGTTCCAGGGCGTGATAATGCTCACGACGCCGAGCGGCTCACGCAGGGTATAGAGCAGGTTCTTCGGCAGCTCGGAAGGCGCGGTGCGTCCCATAAAGCGCATGCCTTCGCCCGAGAACCACTCGATAAGGTTCAACCCCTTGATCATCTCGCCTTTGGCTTCGGGAAGGATCTTCCCCTGCTCGCGGGTCATGAGCGCCGCCAGCTCATCGACGCGCGGGTAGGCGAGCTCGGCGAACTTGAGCAGCACCCGCGCCCGCGCGGGCGCCGGCGTCGCCTTCCACTGTGCCCGCGCCTGCGCCGCCGCGTCGAGCGCGGCCTGCGCGTCGGACTTGGACGCCCCATGCAGCCTGGCCACGACTTCGCGCGTGTCCGCGGGGTTCGTCGAGACGATCTCGCGGCTGCTCGATCCCTTGATCCATTTCCCGCCGATAAACTGCTTGAGCACCGCGGTTGAACTTTTGCTCTTGGTCAGAGTCGCCATAATCTATATCCCTCGCTCTAAAAGTCTTCGTCGTCGCTGCGCGCCAGTCGGAGCTCGACCTCCAGGATGCCGCGTTCCGTCGAGACGTCTCCGTCGATTTTCCGCAGGCTCTGGAGCCGGAAATCGATCTTACGGCCCAGGCCGGCGGAGTCGCTGCCCGCCGGCAGGCGCCGGCGCACCTCGGCCGCTCTGTTCTGCGCATTCTGCAGCTCCGCATAAAAAGCCGAGGCGCAAGCCAGCACCTGCTGCTGCTCCGCATTGAGCGCCGGCGGTTCTTTCAGCCGCAAGCGCCCAAGCGCCTGCTTAAGAAACTTTTCGGCCCGCCGCAGATCGAGCTTCCGGTCGCCGCTGCGGTACATTCGCCCGACTCCGGCGATCTCCTCCGGGGGCGAACTAGCGAGCCGGAGATTCGCCAGGCGCGAACTCTTGCTGAATTCTCTCGCTCGAATGGGAAGCATCTGCGCGGCGATCAGCAGGCTGTCGACGTCCTCTTCCAGCGTGCCCGGCCGCGGGTTATCGGACACGCCGATTGTGTTGCGGATATCCTCCAGCAGCCCATCGATCTGGGTGCGGGCATAGCCCATCAGCCCGCGCAGCCGGTGCGCGCTGGCGAGGGCATCCTTCCCGCTCTGGGCCAGAGCGTTGTCCAGATTCGCCTCGCTGACCTTCTCCATATGCTCGAGCAAATAGGGGTCCTTGATCTCTTCCCGTTTGGAATTCGCGTCGCCGGCATCCGCTTGCAGGGGCAGCGCCCAGGCCAGAATAAGCAGGAGCTTCATAATCATTTCCTACCGGACGGGGTGTCGGTCTTGCCACCCATTATATAGTTATTTAGCCGGAAATGGATCGTCAACCGCTCGATCTCCGCGGCGAGATCCGCGGCGTCATTTTCGAGCAGCTCGACGTCATGCAGCACAAGACTGCGGCCCTTGCGATGCCTCCCCAGCGTGTCCTGCTTGACCGCCGGCAGAGAGCCGCTGATGCTCCCCCGCGTCCGCCGCAGATCGTCCAGGATGTCCCGCGCCAAGCCCAGCACCCGGCGCTGCGAGGGCTTCAGCTCGGAGACCCCGAGCCGCCGCTCCAGCTCCTGCAGCGCCGTGCGGCCGCGGATCAGCGCCGAGCGGCTGGCATCGGCGTCGTACTCGGCGCGCAGGCGCAGGATTTCCGCGATCTGCTGCGCCGGCCTGGTCGGGAGGTCGCGGGACGCCCGCAGCACGCGGCGCGAACCGGCGATCTCTGCGCGCACCGCCGCGATAGGATCGGTGGCGGCCGCGGCCTGCTGCGTGATTTCCCGATAGCGCCGGAGCATATCCGAGAACCGGTCATAGTGCGCGGCGGCCGCGGCCTTATGCTCCTTGAGCCCCCAGCGGTTGAAGCTCCACTGCAGGCGCATAAGCGACGCCTGCGCCGAGCACATCAGCAGGTGGGAATAGGTCTCAGCCGACCGCACATCCTGTTGGGCGCCGTACAGGATATCGGTCGTCTTCGCGCCGGCGTCCGCCGCGGCGCCGGCGGACGCCGCGCCCAGCAGGACGACGCCGAGCAGCAAGCCCCGCATCAGCACATGCGTGGGGCGCGCTTGAGGAACCGCCCGTCGCCGAGCCGGCCGACGAATTTTCCGTTATCCACCATCCGCTTCCCGCGCAGAAACACGTCCTGGATGGAGCCCTTGACCGTCCGGCCTTCGTAGGGGTTGTAATCCACCTTCATATGCAGCTTTTTGTACCCGATGCGGAAGGGCTTCTTCGGGTTGATGATCGCGATGTCCGCGTCGGCGCCCGGCGCGATCGTCCCCTTCTGCGGATACAGCCCGAAGAGCTTGGCGGGGGTGGTCGCGGTGATGTCGACAAAGCGGTTGGCCGTGATCCGCCCTTCGGCGACCGCGTCCCACAGCAGCATCATCCGCGTCTCAAGCCCGGGCGCGCCGTTGGGGATCTTGGCGAAGCTCTTGCGGCCCAGCTCCTTGCCCGGGGACTTCTTGCTGCCCTTCATATTGAACGAGCAATGGTCGGTCGACACGATCTGCAGCCAGTTCTGCCGCACCCCGTCCCACAGACGTTCCTGGTTGCCCTTCGGCCGCAGCGGCGGCGACATGACGAATTTGGCGCCCTCGAAGCCGGGCCGGCAGTAGTCGTCGTGCGACAGATAGAGGTACTGCGGGCAGGTCTCGGCGTATATCTCGGAGCCGCGCTCGCGAGCCCGGCGCACCTCATCCATCGCGTCGCCCGCGGTCAGATGAACGATGTACATCGGCGCCCCGGCCATCTCCGCCAGCTTGATCGAGCGGTAGGTGGACTCGACCTCCGCCGCGATCGGCCGGCTCAAGGCATGATGCCGCGGCGCCGTTTTGCCCTTGGCGAGCGAGTCCGCCACGATGAGATCGATGACGCTGCCGTTTTCGGCATGCATCATGATCATGCCGCCGTTCTCCCTGGTGCGCAGCAGCGCCTTGAAGATCGTATTATCGTCGGTCAGGAAGATCCCCGGGTAGGCGAGAAACAGCTTGAAGGTGGTCACGCCGTCGCGCACCAGAGAGTCCATCTCCTTGAGCTGCTGCTGCTGCAGGTCGCTGATGATCATATGGAAGCCGTAGTCCGCCGCGCACTTGCCGTCCGCCTTCCCGTGCCAGGTCTCGAGCGCTTTGTAGAGCGAGTCGCCCTTGCCCTGAATCGCGAAATCGATGATCGAGGTGGTCCCGCCGCATACCGCGCCCGTGGTGCC
This sequence comes from Elusimicrobiota bacterium, assembly GCA_043827405.1. GTDB lineage: Bacteria > Elusimicrobiota > Elusimicrobia > UBA1565 > UBA1565 > JBDRPD01. Next base: position 29,761 of record JBDRPD010000008.1, read on the forward strand.
GCTGGCGAAGTCGTCGGCCGTGGTGGCGCCCATGAAGGGCATATCCAGATGGGTGTGCACGTCGACGCCGCCGGGGATGACGATCCGCCCTTTTGCGTCCACCGTTTTCTTCCCTCCGGTTAGGGTGGTCGCGACGGCGGTGATCTTGCCGCCGCTTATCCCGATATCCGCGCGGTAGGTCTCCGCCGCCGTTATGATCGTTCCGCCTTTGATGATCAGATCGAATTTCATGTCCTTTCCTCCGTGGGGATAAGGGACCGCCCGGTCCAGTAGGCGAGCCCCGAAATGAAGAAGCTGACAAACCACGCATAGTGATACAGCGTCGTCCAGAACGCCGGTACGGACAGCAAATTGGTCGTGCCGAGAAAGCCCGGGACGCAGGGCAGGATGCCGAGCACCAGCGCCGCGACGGCGACCGGGTTCACGCCCCCCAGGTAGGCATAACGGCCGTCGCGCTGATACAGCGCGGGCAGGTCGAGCTCGGCCTTATGCACGAGGAAGTAGTCGCTCAGGAGCACGCCCGCGATCGCTCCGAGCAGCGCGGAATAGCCGATCAGCCAGGTGAAAATATAGCCGCCCGGGTCAGCGAGGAGCTTCCACGGCTGGATGAGAATGCCGATGACGCCGGTGATGAGGCCGCCCAGGCGCAGGGAAATCTTCTTCGGCAGCAGGTTGGCGAACCCGATCGATGGGCTGACGACGTTGGCCGCCAGGTTCGTCGTCAGCGTCGCCAGCGCCAGCGCCGACATGGTAGCCAGAATCAGCGCCGGGCTTTTGAAGGTCGAGAGCAGCGCGATCGGGTCCCATATCGTGCGGCCGAAAATGACCGTGGTCGCCGAGGTCACGGCCACGCCGATGAAGGCGTACAGCGTCATGGTCGTCGGCAGGCCGATCGCCTGGCCGAGAACCTGGTCGCGCTGCGAACGGGCGCTGCGGGTGAAGTCGGGGATATTGAGCGACAGCGTCGCCCAAAAACCGACCATGGCCGTCAGCGACGGGAAGAAGACGGCCCAGAACTGCCCCTCCTTGGGCGCCCCCGCGCCGAACTGGGACGGCTGAGAGAGCATCGGCCCGAAGCCTCCCGCCCGCACGTAAGCCCAGGCGAGGAGCGCCAGCCCCATGACCAGGAGCAGCGGCGCGCCCCAATCTTCGATCTGCCGGATCGATTCCATGCCGCGCCAGAAAACGGCGATATTGATCGCCCAAAACAGCATGAAGCAGGCGAACTGCGTCAAGTTCGGATCAGCGGATGCGGGCTCCAGTCCGGGCAGCAGCACCGCGAGTGCGGCGTAGATCGCCGCGCCGCCGATCCAGGTCTGGATGCCGAACCAGCCGCAGGCGACCAGGCCGCGCAGGATCGTCGGGATATGCGCGCCCACCGTCCCGAAGGACGCCCGGCAGTAGACGGGAAACGGAATGCCGTATTTGGTGCCGGCATGCGCGTTGAGCGTCATCGGCAGCAGGACGATCAGGTTGCCCAGCATGATCGTCAGCATCGCCTGCGCCCAGTTCATTCCGGAACTGATGAGGCTGGAGGCGAGCATGTAGGTGGGGATGCATACCGACATGCCGACCCATAAGGCGGCGATATCCCACTTCCCCCATTTGCGGCCGGCGGCGGGAGTCGGCGCGATGTCGTCGCTCCACAGCGGCGAGGACGACAGGTCCTCGGTCAGCTCATGGATATCACCGACGACGCGTACGCCTTTCATGAGGTCTGCCGGCCTGACGTCTGGATGGGCTCCAGCACGAACATCACGCATCCCCTATAGGCGTCAGGGCAGATGCTGGACCAGTTCGCCGTAGGTTTCCGGCCGCCGGTCCCGGAAGAACTGCCAGGACTTGCGCACCTCCAGAATCTGGTCGAAATCCAGCGTCGCCGTAATCAGTGCGTCCTTGTCGCGCGGAGCGATCTCCATGATCTGGCCCTTGGGGTCGCAGAAGTAGCTCTGGCCGTAGAATTCGCCGAAGCGCCAGGGCTTCTCGACGCCCACGCGGTTGATCGCTCCCACATAATACTGATTGGCGACGGCATGCGCCGGCTGTTCGAGCTTCCACAGGTACTCGGACTTGCCGGCGACGGTAGCCGAGGGATTAAAGACGATCTCCGCGCCGTTGAGGCCGAGGATCCGGGCCCCGTCGGGGAAGTGCCGGTCGTAGCAGATATAGACGCCGACCTTGCCGTAGGCGGTGGCGAAGACCGGATAGCCCAAATTGCCGGGCTTGAAGTAGAACTTCTCCCAGAAGCCGGGCCCGCAGTGCGGGATATGGTTCTTGCGGTAGCACCCGAGGATTTCGCCGTCGGCGTCGATGACGGCCGCGGTATTGTAATAGGTTCCGGGCTGCGGGGTTTCGTAGATCGGAACGACGATGACCATGCGGTACTTCTTGGCGTACTTCTGCATGAGCTTGGTCGTCGGGCCCGGGATCGTCTCGGCCGTGTCGTACCAGCGGGTATCCTGCTCGCAGCAGAAATAAGGTCCGCAAAAAATCTCCTGCAGGCAGAGCATTTGCACCTTCTGCTTGCCGGCCTGGTCGATAAGCTTGATGTGCTTGTCGATCATCTTCTTCTTGATCTGCTCGAGCGAGTACTCCTCGGGCGACCAGTCGCAGGTCGTCTGGATCAAACCGCATTTGACGTTTCTAGCCATTTCTCCTCTCCGCTTATTTTTGGATTTGGGCGTTGAGTTGCTTAAGACGCTCTTTGACCGACGGCACGCCGAGCATCTCCTTTTCGAATGAAAGGATGATGGGATCCTGCACCGGAAGCTTGAGCTCGTATGCTTTGGAATCGGAGTTGTACTCAAACTGCGTCCCGTAAATCTGTCCCTGCCGGATGCTCATGAGGTAACGGTCGAGCGAAGCGGCCAGGAGCCAGCGCGCGGTGCGGTGCCCGTTGAGCGCGGCGAGCGTCGCCAGCCGGTGCGCGATCAGAAAATCGCTCGACGTATTGCCGTGCTGGAACACGACCGCGGCATGGTAGAGGTCGCTTTTGGTCTTGATCTCATCAAGCTCCATCATCACCAGCAGCCGCTTGCGGCGCGTGGCATCACGGGTGCTGAGCTGCTCAACCGACTCCTTCGTGTCGTAGACCTTGGCCCGGTCTTGCTGGTCTTCCTCGAAGAGTTCCTGCAGTTTCAGGTTGTCCGTTTCAGGGGGCATGACGAGAATCCGTTGCTAATAAATTTTCAGCTTCCGCCGAGTATATCATATTCGAACGGCGCGCAAAACATAAATAACTTATTGATTTAAAGGATTTTCCGTACTAGCGGGAGACGTCTTTGTAGCCTTTCGGCAGGGCGAAATCCTGTCGGTCCAGTTTCGGGCGCGTCTCTAGACCGTAGATTTCGGTATAGATCTCGTAGAACGGGACGGTAGCCAGCACCGTCCCGGGCGAACGGTCGCTGCTGGGCGGTTCGGCCTGGCGCACCTCTTCGAAGCCCTCTTCCTGCTCTTTGATGAGCAGGCGCAGCACGCTCTGCAGCTCTTTTTCGAACTTTGAATAGACCACCGGCTCCTGCGGCCAGGCCGTCCGCTTCTGCACCTGGACCATGCGCGAGCGCGGCTGCAGCGGCCCGAACGCGGCGCCCCCCACCTGGCGCCGGGTCCGGGAATACATGCGGTTGATCCGCTGTTCCGAACGCCGCCAATCCACCGTATGAAATTGCTTCGGCTTGACCGGCGGCGGGCTGGAGCGCCGCCGGCCGGACTGGACCTCCCCCCCGAAACGCTCAGGCGATATATCCCCGAGCGCGACCTCCTTCTTCTTATCCGGCTCCGGCTTCTTGGTGTCCCGCCACCAGGACACCGAGGAAGCGACCGGGTAGCTCGGGAGCCCGCGCAGCCTTTCGCGTACGGTCTCAATAATCGGCAGCAGGTCCCCTTCGGAAACGCGCAGGTAGGCGGCGGCTTCCCGCAGCTGATAGCGCTCGTGATCGAGCGGCGAAAGCGCGCCCCCGGTCTTCTTCCGGTAGGCGTTCTCGAACGCGATCAGATCGAGGATATTCTTTGAGAGCTTCCCGGTGACCGGCGCCACCCAGACATGCTGGTCCATGCGGGCCTGCTCCGTGCGCCCGTCCGGTCCCTCCAGCGTCATGCGCATATGCAGGTGATAATGGCCGCACTCCATGCCGAGCAGCTGCCGGGTGTGCTGCTTCTTGGTCAAGGTGATTTCGCGCGCGACGATGCTCCACTGTGAGCGGCCGCGCCGCAGCTCCCCGCGCAGGCCGTGGCCGTAATCGACGTCGTCCAGCGGCGCCCGTGAGAACGTCTTCTTTTCGGGATTCACCACGACGCGCCGGCCGGCGTGAAGGTCGATGATCTGGATCAGGCGCTGCGGATCCTTCTCCTCCCGCCCGTCGCGCAGCTTGCGCGCATAGCCCGAGACCAGCCGCATCTTCCCCTCCTGGACTTCCACCCAGGTCTTGCCGAAGATGCCGTCCTGGCCGCGGCTGGTCTGCCCCTGCACGATCTGCACGAACGAGAGGTCGGCGAAAGCGGAGGCGGGCAGCAGGCACGTCAGGAGAAACAGCCGGAGGATGCCGAACGCGTCAAACCAGGCTCTCACCTATCCAGAATAACAGGAAACACCTTGCTCGGCAATAGTGATTCCGTTGTGTGATTCCGTTGTGGGAACACTTTCGGGCGAGCATTCGCAACGCAGGCATGATCCGCGGGACTTGCCAACGACGTCAGCTTGCTTACGGCTGCGGCCGCTGGGCCTCAGGCCCGCATTTGCGTGCCGGCTCCTTACTCGCTGCCGTCCAAAACGCGCCGCCAGGTATCCAGCCGAGCTTCCATCGCGTCGCCAGCAAGAACTCGCCGGGAGGGGTCCGGCGCATTCGCTGCGGCGCGCGTTTGGTAAAAACGACCGCCTCATTGAACCCTTGCAGAATCCTGACCGGCCGCTTGTATAGGGATCCCATAGCGTATGGCGATAACATAGTTAACTATGTTATCGCCATACGGGAATAAAAGTCTCTATGGCCGCCCCGGAACCGACATCGGCACTTTCCCATGCGGCGAGCGGCTTTCGCCCCGTCCGGCTGCGCCGGGAGCGCGCTAGCGGACGACGGAGGGGATGGCGGCCAAATTCTTGGGGAACATCTCGGAAGACGCCTGGGCGGCGGAAATGAAAACTTCGGGGAAGATGCCGATCGCAAAGATCGCGATGACGGAGAGCGCCAGGGCGCAAGAGATGAAGTAGCCCATCTCCACGGGCCGCTCGGTGCGCGCCTCTTTGAAGAACATATGGTAAACGATGCGCATGTAGTAGTAGACCGAAACCACGGAGTTGAGCACCGCGATGACGGCCAGCCAGTAGAAGTGGCTCTGCACGGCCGCGGCGAAGAGGTACAGCTTCGCGACGAAGCCCGCCAGCGGCGGGATGCCGGCCAAAGACAGCATGAAGAAGGCCATCGCCAGCGCCAGGCCGAGACTGCGCCGCGCCAGGCCGTCGTATGCTTCAATCTCGTAGCCCTCTTCATTGCCCAGCAGGATGACGACGCTGAAGGCCCCGACATTCATGAACACGTAGACCATGGAATACAGCAGGATGCCTTCGCGCCCCAGCAGGTCCCCGGTCACGAAACCGATCAGCATATAGCCCGCTTGCGCGATCGACGAGTAGGCGAGGAGGCGCTTCACATTGTGCTGGAAGATCGCCGTAAGATTGCCGACCGTCATGGTCAGAACGGCGAGCACCGACAGCAGGAAGGTGAGGTCCATGGCCCCGTGCGGGATGAAGTGGGTGAACACTCTCAGCATCACCGCCAGCCCGGCGATTTTGGGCGCGATCGAAAGGAAGGTCGTCACCGGCGTGGGCGCCCCTTCATAGGCGTCGGGGACCCAGAAGTGAAACGGCACCAGCGAAACCTTGAACCCGAAGCCGACCAGGATCAGCAGACAGGAGGTGATAAACATCACCGAAGTCCCGGGATTCATGATCAGCGGCATGCTGGAAAGCTGGGTGGTGCCGGCGGCGCCGTAGAAAAGCGAGATGCCGTAGACCATGATCGCCGACGAGAAGGCGCCGATAAGGAAGTACTTGATGGCGCCTTCGGCGGATTTCATCTCCCGGTATTCGTAGCCCACTAAAATAAACGACGTTATCGAGACCAGCTCGAGGGAGAGAAAGATCAGCAGGAAGTTGGTCGCGGAAACAAGCAGCATCATCCCCGCGGCCGAAAGCAGCAGCAGCGCGGTGAAGCTTCCCAGATGGCCGTGACGAACGGCGGGGCGGTACTCGTTCGCCAGCGCCAGGACCAGTATCGTCGTCGCCAGGATGAGAACCTTAAAATACATCGCCAGCGGGTCCACCGCCCACAAAGTCCCAAGCTTCTGAAAATGTCCCGCGCTGGAGAACGCGATGCCGAGGATGCCCAGAGATACGCAGGCCGCCAGGATTCCCAAATGGTACAGCAGCTTGCCCCGGGCCTTATCCCACCACAAATCCGCCATGAGCAGCGCCAGCGCGCATACGCTCAGGGCAATTTCCGGATAGAGCAGGTATAGATTTTCCATGCGGGCTTAGGGCAGCCTCACCAGCTGAAACATGTCCGGGAACAGCCCCGCGATGTATATGAGCGTCGGGTTCATCAGGTCCAGCGCCAGCCGCGGCCAGACGCCGAGCACCAGCGTCAGCACCGCCAGCGGTACGACGGCCAGCAGCTCGCGGGTGTTCATATCCGGCAGCTCGGCCCATTTTTCATTGAGCGGTCCTAAAAAGACCTTCTGCAGCATGCGCAAGAAAAAGGCGGCGGTGACGAGAATGCCGGAAACCGACAGAACCGTCCACAGCGGCCAGGCCGGGAAAGCGCCGAGGAAGCACAGGAACTCGGAAACGAAGCCCGCCAGCCCGGGCAGCCCGAGCGACGCCATCGCCGTCAGCGTCATAAGCCCCGCGTAAACCGGGACCTTGGCGCCCAGCCCGCCGAACGCCGTCAGGTCGCGCGTATGCGCCCGGTCATAGAGCACGCCGACCAGCATGAAGAGGGCGCCGGTAATCAGGCCATGATTGATCATCTGCAGAACGGCGCCGTTGAAACCCGTGGCGGATACCGCCGCGATCCCCAGCATGCAATAGCCCATATGGTTGATCGAGGAGTAGGCGACCATCTTCTTCATGTCGGTTTGCGCCATGGCGCATAACGCGCCGTAGAGGATATTGATAAAGGCGATCACGACGAAGATCGGCAGGAACCACTCAAATCCCGCGGGCAGCATCGAATAGGTGATGCGCAGGATGCCGTAGACGCCCATCTTCAGCAGCACCGCGGCCAGAATCACGCTGACGGGCGTCGGCGCCTCGACGTGCGCCAGCGGCAGCCAGGTATGGAACGGGAAAGCCGGAATCTTGACCGACAGCCCCAGATAGAAGCCCAGAAACACGATCACCTGGAACCGCAGCGGCCACTCGTGGTGCTTGGTCATCAGCTCGAGCATGTCGAAGCTGCGGCCGGACTTGAAGTACAGCGCCAGGATGCCGAGCAGCATGAAGACGCTGCCGCACAGCGTGAACAGGAAGAATTTGATCGCCGCGTATTCCTTCTTGGGACCGCCCCAGATGCCGATCAGGAAATACATCGGGACCAAGGTGATCTCCCAGAACACGTAGAAGAGGAACATGTCGAGCGCGCAGAAGACGCCGATCATCGACATCTCCAGGACGAGAAACCAGAAGAAGAACTCCTTGACGCGCAGGGTGATGTTGAGGGCGTAGACTCCGGCCAGCAGGCACATCAGCGCGGTGAGGAGCACCAGGGGAAACGACAGTCCGTCGACGCCCATCGCATAGTGGATATTAAACGACGGCACCCAGTTCAAGCGCTCCATGAACTGCATGGGCAGGGCGTCCATCTGCTGCGGGCTGCCGGGCTCGAACGCACCCAGCATAAAAAGGGCCATGGCGAAGGTCACTCCCATCGTCGAGAGAGCGACGATGCGAATCGCTTTAACCCTCTCCTTGGGTACGGCGAGCACGGCCAAGGCCCCGGCGAGAGGCGCGAAAGTGACGAAGCTGAGAATGCCCATGCAACTTACCTCGTTGAGACAAAGATGGCAAAAGTCATTACCGCCAGCGCGACATACAGCAGATACTCCTGCACGCGGCCGGCGACGAGCCGGCGCAGCCCCCAGCCCGCGTCCTGCGTGACCGCGCCGATGCCGTCCACCGCGCCGTCCACGAAGAAATCGTCGAAGAAGCCGTTGATCTCCGCGGCCAAACGCGTCACCACCGCCCAGCCGTCGATAAAGACGGCGTCGATGACGCGGGAATCCACCCGGTAGCAGAAGCGCGCGAGCTCATCCGCCCGGTCCACGCACCACAGCGCCATATCGTCGAAGTAGTAGCGCTTCTCCAACGTTATCACCGCCCAGGCGAAGCGCGCCCGCAGCCTCTCGGCCAGCGCGAAGTCGTCGTCGGCGTACAGCTTGTACGCCGCCGTCGCGCCGGCGAGAAAAACGCCGATGGCCGCCCAGGCGAGCCAGGCCGGCGCGTGCTGCGCGTCCGCGCGCCCGAGGTCAAAGTGGAGGAACTCGCCGAAATGCCAAAACTCCAGCAGAAAGCCCGAAGAAACCGACAGCGCCGCCAGAACCCATAGGGGGACGGTCATGACCGACGGGCTTTCATGCGCCTGCTTCCACTTGTGCTGGTCGCGTGATCTCCCGTAAAAAGTCATGAACATCATGCGGAACATATAGAACGACGTCAGCCCCGCGGTCATCAGGCCGATCAGCCACATCATGGGGTTGTGCTGATAGGCGGCGTGCAGGATCGCCTCTTTGGAATACCACCCCGACAGCAGCGGGAAGCCGGATATCGCCAAGGTCGCGATGAACATGGTAATGAACGTGGCCGGCATCTTTTTCGAAAGTCCGCCCATCTCGCGCATGTCGTTGGTATGCACCGCGTGGATGACGGAGCCGGCGCCCAGGAAGAGCAGCGCCTTGAAGAAGGCATGCGTCGTCAGGTGAAAAAGTCCCGCGGCGTAGCCGCCGACGCCGAGCCCCAGCATCATATAGCCGAGCTGGCTGATCGTCGAAAACGCCAGCACGCGCTTGATGTCGTACGCCGCCAAGGCCATCATCGCCGCCAGCAGCGCCGTGAACAGTCCCGTCCACGCCACCGCGCCCATCGCGATAGGGGCCGCCGCGTACACGAAATAGACGCGGGCCACCAAATAAATGCCGGCGACGACCATGGTCGCCGCATGGATCAGCGCCGAGACCGGAGTCGGACCTTCCATGGCGTCCGGCAGCCAAATAAACAGGGGGAACTGCGCGGACTTGCCGATGGCGGCGAAGAGGAACAGCAGCCCGACGGCGGTCGCGGTCTCCAGCGGCAGGCTGTACGCGGGCCCCATCTCCGCCCGGTAGGCGAGCATTTTCAGGTCGAATGTCCAGGTCGCGGAGAACAGCAGCAGCAGGCCGATATAGAAGCCCAGGTCGCCGACCTTGGTCGTAATAAACGCCTTCTTGGCGGCATATGCCGGGCCCGGCTTCTCGAACCAGAAGCCGATCAGCAGATACGAGGCGACCCCGACCAGCTCCCAGCAGGCGAACAGCACCAGCAGGTTCGATGTGACGACCAGGCCCAGCATCGAAGCGGTGAAGAAGGACAGGTAAGCGTAATACCGGTTCATGCGCTTGTCGCCGTGCATGTAGCCGAGGGAGTAGATATGCACCAGCAGGCTGACCAAGGTCACCACGAACAGCAAGGTGACCGCCGGAGCGTCGATCAGCACGCCGATGTCGTTATCGACGCCGCCGAAGGAAAACCAGGGGATAGTCCGGTAGTACGGGAACTCCGCCAGGCGGCCCGTCAGGGCCTGAAAAAACAGCACCGTGGAATGCAGGCAGCACCAGCTCATCGCCGCGATGCCGAGATAGGGCAGCGGCGGATCGTCTCCCTCCCTGCCCGCGAACAGGATGATCACGGCCGCGGCCAGCGGGATCAGCGGGATGAGAAAAACATATTCGATCATATCAGCCTTTCAGCAGGTCCATCTCATCGGGGTAGAGGGTATCCGCGCTGCGGTAGATTGCGACGACGAGCGCCAGCCCGACCACGATCTCCGCGGCGGCGACGGCCATAATAAACAGCGACACGGTATTGCCGATGACCTCCTGCGGATGCAGGAAACGGTTAAACGCCGCGAGATTGATATTGGCCGCGTTGAACATCAGCTCGATGCCCATCAGGATGCCGATAACGTTGCGGCGCGTCAGCGCGCCGAACAGGCCGATCATGAACAGCAGCGCGCTGAGGGCGAGATAGTGGCTCAGCGTCATCCGGACTCCTGGCGGGTAAAAAGGATGGCTCCGACGAGCGCCGCGATAAGGATCAGCGAAATCAGTTCGAACGGCACGGCGAAGGCGCCCATCAGCAGCCTGCCGATCGCGTCGGTCGTCGGCCGCGCCGGCAGCGGCGCGGTCACGCCGCGGAAGGCCGCGATCGACCCCCACAACCCCCACAGGACGCCGCAGCAAATGAGCAGCGCCGCAACCCACTGGTTATTGGTCTGCGGCTTGTTGAGCTCGGATTTGCGCCCCGCGAGCATGACGACGTAAAGGATCAGCACCGCGATGCCGCTGACGTAGAGCAGGATCTGCGCCGCGAACAGGAAGTCCGCGCCCAAAGAGCCGAATATCCCGGCGACGCCCAGCAGCGCGAGCCCGAGAAACAGCGCGCAGTGCAGAACGCTGCGCAGCAGCACGACGCACAGCGCCGAGCCGAGGATGATGGCGGCGAGAATGTAGAAAACCGCTTGTTCCATATCAGCGGCGCCCCTGAACCTTCTGCATCAGCACCTGACCGGAGGGGTCCTTGAACTCGCCGCTGTCCCGGTCACGGACCTTGCCCACGTAGCCGAAGCCCTGCCGCCAGCAGCGGACCATGTCCTCGCGGCCGTCGAATGCCAGCTCGTAGTCGAGCGAGTGCCACACGGACTTCGGCGTGGTCGGGCAGGCCTCCTCGCACAAGCGGCAGAAGTTGCATTTGCCCAAATCGATTGAGTACCAGTCGACCTTGGCGATCTTCTTGCCCGCCTCGTTCTTCGCGTTCTCCAGGACGATGCATGATGAGGGGCAGGCTTTCGCGCATTGGCTGCACGAGATGCAGGTCTCCGGGTCAAACAGCAGGACGCCCCGGTACTCCGCGTAGGGCACCAGCTTCTCCGTCGGATACTGCACGGTGAACGCGGGCTTGAGCATGGTCCGCAGCGTAACCCGCATCCCCTTAAGCAGGCTGACGCAGTCCCGGAATATTTCGCCGAAGTAGCCGGTCATCCGAATAGCACGTAGAGCCCCGTAATAGCGATATTGGCGAACGTCCACGGCAGCAGGAACTTCCAGCATAAATCCATAACCCGGTCGACCCGAAACCGCGGGAATGTCCAGCGAAACCACATAAACACGAAGACCATCAGGGTCACCTTGGCGAGAAACCACAGCCAGCTGGGGACAAAGCTCAGCGCCGCCAGCGGCGCGGTGCCGCCGCCCAGGAAGAAAGTCGCGGCCAGGCAGCAGGACAGAACCACGTACGCGTACTCCGCCAGGAAAAAGAGCGCGAACTTCATGCCCGAGTATTCGGTGTGAAAGCCCGACACCAGCTCCGATTCCGCCTCCGGGAGATCGAAGGGGATGCGGTTGGTCTCGGCCACCGAAGCGATGAGGAAGATCAGAAAAGCGAGCTGTCCCACGACGGGGTAGAAGATGAACCACTTCGGCAGCAGGCCCAGCCAATAGCCGCTCTGCGCCTCGGCCACCACGGCCAGGTTCAGGGAGCCCGCCAGCATAACGACCGGCACGACCGAGAACGTCCGCGGCAGCTCGTAGCTCACGAGCTGGGCGGCGGAGCGCAGCCCGCCGAGCAGCGAATACTTGTTTCCCGAGCTCCAGCCCGCCATCATGATTCCGACGACCGAGATGCCCGCCATGGCGAAGATATAGAGGATGCCGATGTCGATATTCGCGGCCGCGAGCTCGCGGCCGAAGGATACGGGGGCAAAAGACATGAGCGCCGGCGCCACCACCACCGCCGGCGCCAGCAAGTGCACCCATTTATCGGCGGCGGCGGGAGTTATATTCTCCTTGAGCAGCAGCTTCACCGTATCGGCCACGGTTTGCAGGCAGCCGTGAAAGCCGCCGACGTACATCGGCCCGAAACGCGACTGCATGTGCGCCGAGATCTTGCGCTCCCACCAGACGATGAACAGCGGCGCCAAGGGTATCAGCGCGATGACCAAAACAGTTTTAAACAAGGACCATAGTCCCTGCGCCGCGGCCGCGCCGCCCCCCCCAAACAGCCCCGCGGTCAGCCGGGACAGGGCGGCATATCCGGGATCGGCGAAACGCGAAATCTCGCCGATCGCCGTCGCGATCAAGGCGAGGCCGATGATGATGCCGGCCAGCATCGCGGCGCCCGCGCGATAGGTCGGGCGCGACCACGGGTCGGCCCATACCGTCGTCGGCCACAGCCGGTCGCCGTGCAGCAGGCGGCCGTGCTCTTCGTTAAACACCGCCTGGGGATAGTCCGCCAGCGTCTTTTTCTTGGGCTTGGGCGCCGGCTTCGCCGGTTCTTTCTTTTCCTCTTCCTTCCCGCTCATAAAACTACCGGTCCACTTCTCCCAAAACGATGTCGATGGATCCCAGAATCGCCACCACATCGGCGATCCGCTGGCCGATCAGGCATTCCTGCAGAATCTGCAGATTAATGAAGCTCGGGGCGCGGATATGGAAGCGATACGGCGACGTATTGCCGTCGGAAATCAGGTGCACGCCGAGGTCGCCGCGGGCGCCTTCGATATGGGCGTAGGCTTCGCCGGCCGGCAGCCGCGGAATCTTGGCGAATCCGCGGCCCATTATCGGTCCGTCTTCGAGCATATGCAGCGCCTGTTCGACGATGCGCACCGACTGCCGCAGCTCCCGCACGCGGCACATGTAGCGGTCGAAGCAGGAGCCGGTCCGGCCGAGCGGAACCGTGAAATCATACTGGTCGTAGCCGGAGTACGGCTCGAACTTCCGCACGTCGAAATCCACTCCGGAAGCCCGCAGGTTGGCGCCGGAAAGCCCCCACTCAAGCGCCTGCTCCGGGGAAATCAGGCCCACCGTTTCCGTGCGGTCGCGGAAGATCGGGTTATCGCTGAGCAGATCGTCGTATTCCGGCAGGCGCTCCTTAAAATGGGTGAAAAACTCGTCCGCCTTCGCCTGCCAGCCGGACGGCAGATCCTTCATTACGCCGCCGAGCCGGATATAGTTGAACGTGAGCCGGGCTCCGCATGCCATCTCGAAGAGGTCGAGAATCATTTCGCGCTCGCGGAAAAAATGCAGGAAGGCCGTCCAGGCTCCCAGGTCGACGCCGTAGGTGCCCATGAACAGCAGGTGGCTGGCGATGCGGTTGAGCTCGCACATGATCACGCGCAGACGCTGCGCGCGCGGCGGGATCTCGACTCCGGCCAGCCGTTCCGCGGCGAGACAGGTGACGAGGTTGTTATTCATCGCCGAGATGTAGTCCCAGCGGTCGCTGAGCATCACGCCCTGATGGTAGCCGCGGATTTCGGCCAGCTTCTCGGTTCCCCGGTGCAGATAGCCCACGTCCGGCTCGGCCTTTACGATGATCTCGCCCTCGATGGTCAGCCCGACGCGGAGCACGCCGTGCGTGCTCGGATGCTGCGGCCCGAGATTGATAAACATCTGATCGGTCTTAAGCTCGGCTTCGCTCGCGGCGGTCGGCTGTCCCATTAGTCGAAACGGTCCTTCTTGTGCGCGTAGTCCTTGCGCAGAGGATTCCCGACGATAAAATCGGGGGTTAAAATCTTCTTCAGGTTGGGATGTCCCTCGAACGTCGTGCCGAACAGGTCGAAAATCTCGCGCTCCTGCCAATCCGCCGACTTGAACTCCCGCACGATGGACGGCAGCTTTCCCCCGTCGCGCGCGACCTCCGTCTTGAGGAAGACCGTCAGCCGGGCGCTGAAGTTCATCAGCGCGTACACGACCTCGATCGAATCACGGTACGGGTATTCCGGCGTTTTGCGCAGCGGCGCGATCTGCGGCGCCGCGCCGTCCGGCAGGAAGGGGTGGGGATTGGGGTCGCGCACGAAGCCTTCCATGCTGATGGGCCCGAGGTAGTCCACGCCGGTTACCATATGGAGATAGCTGAAGCCGGCCTCCCTCTTGAGCCAGCCGACCACGGGCACGAGCGCGGCCGCCGGCAGGCGCAGCGTCAGATACTCCTTGACCTGGACCGGGTCCTTGGCGACCGCGGGGTAGGCGGCCGTAATCTTCGCTTCGAGTTCCGCCTGATCCATAACTTCAGCCGATCCTCCGCGTCCCCCGCTCTTGCGGCGGCGCGGCGCCGGCTCCCTGTTCGATTTTCATTTTCTCAATACGGAGCTGCAGCTGGCGGAAACCGTACAGCAGCGCCTCCGGCCGCGGCGGGCAGCCGCCGATATAGACGTCGACGGGGATAATCTTATCAACCCCTTTCACGACGGAATAGGAATCGTAGTACGGACCCCCGCAGTTCGCGCATGAGCCGAAGGACATAACCCAGCGCGGCTCGGGCATCTGCTTGTATATCCTGATAATCGGATCCGCCATCTTTTTGACCACGGTCCCCGTAATGAGCATGAGATCCGCCTGCCGCGGCACAGGCCGCGGAAAAACTCCCATGCGGTCGGAGTCGAAGCGCGCGGCGTAGGCGCCCATCATCTCGATCGCGCAGCAGGCGAGGCCGAACGTGACCGGCCACATGGATGATTTCCGGACCCAGTTGATGAGCGCATTCGCGTTGGCCAAAACGCCGACGCCTCCCGGCAGCGGCCGCAGAATGCCGGGGACCTTCTCGAGCACGTTGCTCATCGGTCTTCCTCCTCCGTCTTGGCCGCGGAGTACCGCGTATCCCAAACCAGGGCCCCCTTGAGCCACGCGTACACCAGCCCCAAAAACAGGATCGCCAGGAAAACCAGCATCTCGATAAGCGCCACCGGACCGACGTCGCGCACCACGACGGCCCAGGGGAAGACGAAAATCGTCTCGACGTCGAAGATCACGAACAGCAGAGCGAAAAGATAAAAGCGGATATTGGTTTGGAGCTCGGTGGTGCCGACCGCGTCCATCCCGCACTCATACGTCGTTTCCTTGACGGGATCATCCACCTGCGGGCGCAGCAGCCGCGCCGCGCCCATGGCGACGACGGAGAACACGACCGCGACCAGGGCAAAAGTAAAGAGCGTGACGTAGTCGAGCATCATAGCGTCATACCGTCAGTCGTCCTTCTCCTGAATCAGCACTTTGAACCGCTCGCCCATCCCGTCCGGGTGAAACAAGGTCTTGATTTGGTTTCTCTCCTTGACGTCGGCCACGCCGCCGCCCGCGGGCAGGCGATTCAGGATGCCGTGCTCCAGCAGGAACTTCCCGAGCGGCATAAACTCGGCGGTCTTCAGCCCGCAGCGTTCGCCTTCACGCATCAGCTGCGAAAAATCGACCGAAGACGTCAGGTCTTGGCGCCCCGGCCGGGCGGATAGATCGTCGCCTACCGTATGCCGAAAGAATGACCGCGGCGGGTTGGGAGTGCCGGGGTCGAAGCGCTTTCCGTAATCGATGGTAATAACCGAACCCGCCTTCAGCAGCCGGGAGACGCGCAGCAGCCAGCTGTTCGCCTCCAGGTTCACCGCATGCCGCTGGCCTTCGTCCATGGACGGCGCGACCGCGCGGGCCGCATGCACCAGCGCCCGGCTCGACAGCAGGCCCAGCTCGGTCTTCTCCGCCCGCTCCGGCGCCGCACCGCGCCGCACATACAGCTCGCGGACCCGGCCGTCCTTCTTCTCCAGCACGTGCACCGGCATCGCGTCGATAAGCTCGTTGGAATAGACGACGCCGCAGAAGGGCTGCACCTCTTCCAGCCGGGTGTAGCCCAGAAGCCGCGCGCCGGTGTCCTGGAGGTCGAGTATGCTCTGCAGCAGCACCCGCTCGACACGCTCCACCAGGATGACCCGCATACGGCTGAGCCATCGCGGATGACGCCGGCGGAAAAAAGTCAGGATTTGACGCGCCAAGCGGCCGTCGCCGGAACCCATCTCCATAAGAAACAGCGGCGCTGCGGGACGGGCCTTGGCCAGAGCCTCCAGCTTCGCGCAGATAACGTCGGCCAGCACTTCGGCGAAAGCGGAATGGAGCTCGGGCGCGGTGTAAAAATCTTCGCGGGGTACCCGTCGACTGTAAAAACCTTCCTTTGGGTCGTATAAGGAAATCTCCATAAAATCGCGGAAGGTAATCATCAGCACGATAAGCCTAGCAAAATACAGCCTTTCCACTCAATTAGACAGAAAACGTCCGCCCGGCGCCAACTGCTCGCGCCGAGCGGACGGTAAATGCTGGCTGGAAGGAAGACTTAAAGGTCTTCGCGGCCGAGGGTCTTTCTTTTCCCCTCCGCCTTGACCTTCTCGATCGCCGCGGTGATGATCTGGTTGACCCGATCAGATAGGCCGGAGATGAAGTCTCCTCCGGTCCGCAGGCCCGCATCCTTCACAATTCCTTTAATTTTGCTTGTTACGACCAGATTCTCTGCCATGCCATGCTCCTGTCCTTCCTAGATGCCGCCAAAATCCATGGCGCGGGGCGGAATTGAACCGCCGACCTAGCGCTTATGAAACGCCCGCTCTAACCCCTGAGCTACCGCGCCGTTATACAGTAATTCCGTCGGTACTGCAAGCGTTTTTCGCTCCCCCTCTGGAACCCCGTCGGACACCGAAATAGCCTTTGGTGTCCAAAAAGTGTCCATTCCAGCATCGAATTGAAGCATTCCCCGTCGCAAATGGTTCGCGGCCAAGTGCGCGTACCGTTGCGTCATCATTGGTGATTGATGCCCCAAAATTTTCTGCAGCGACGGCAAGTCGCCGGTCCTCATAACGTAATGCGACGCGAATGTGTGCCGCAAATCATGGAAACGGAACTTATTAATCCCCGCGTCCATAAGCGCCCGGGAAAAAGCGCGCCGCAGCGTGATCTCTGGCACTTCGAACACTTCTCCCTCGGCCGCGGGCACCAACAAACTCAACGCTGCGGACAACTTCGGAGCGATCGGAATCTCCCTCGGCCTGCCGGACTTGGATTCTAACACATAGATGATTCCGCGCTCAAGGTCCACGTTCTCCCAACGCAAACCGAGGATCTCCCCCTTACGCATGCCGGTAAGCAAGGCGCAGATCAAAACCGGCCGGATGCGCGGATGGCAAACCATAAGTAGCCGGGCGATCTCGTCTTCGGAAAGGAAGCGCAGCCGGTGGTTCGGTTCCCGCTCTTGCTTAATCCTGGCGGCGGGATTTGCGCCTTCCAGCTTGCCCCACTCGATAGCCTTATTGAGCACGCTGCGCAGGAAGGCATGATGCCGGTTCGCCGTGGAGCTGCTGGCACGCTCGCGGACGGAATTCCGGTGCTCAATCACCAGGGGGACCGTGATCCTGTCGAGCGGGTATTGGCCGAAGATGGCGACCAGTTCATTAAGCATGCCGGCATAGGAATCAGCCCGTCGGAAACGGCCGTGAAGCTTCCAGTAGTCGGCGGCAAAATCCCGAAACAGCATGGCGGGCTTCTGCCGCTTCAGGAAGAACCGGCCCTCTAGAATATCGGTTTTGCGCTTGGCCAAGGCCTGCGCCGCCCGCGTCTTATTGGTCCCGACCTTCTCCCGGATGCGTCTGCCTTCGAAATAGTAGTCAATGAACCAGTTCCCGCCCTTTCTGATAACGCCCATATTTCTCCGCGATTATATAACTTATATTAAGGAAAGAGCCTCTATCCTCATATATACGAATAGACCTACTATTTGGTTCCCCATGCCGTCCGATAATTACTGGTTTTATTGAGGATGGAAAGTATTTTCACTTATCCAAGCGTTGATCCTGCTCTCCGGAAAACGCGTGAGCCTTCCGACCTTGGTATATGGGATTTTTCTCTGACTAACCCACGCCCTCACGGTCCAAGGCTTCACAGCCCCCAATTTGTGGCACACCTCTTCCAACGTCAAAAGCCGATCTGATAAGGGAACGACTGTCTTCGTCGTCAATATTCGATCCTCCTGTTGATATAGACACGAACGCCCGTCTCCGCGTCGACCGAGATACTCGTGCTTACCTGCTGCCGCGCCAGCTCCAGCGACTGCAAAGCCTCCTGGGATACACCCTGAGCCGCCTGCGCGGCGATCGGATTGACCATGCTCGCGTCGAGGGCGACCTGGGTACCCGCCACGATGGAGCGCAGCACCGTATTGGCGACGGCCGAATCCTTATGCTTCTCGACTCGCCCCGCGATGCCGGCGCTGCCGTCAAGGGCGAGCGCCATGGCTGTGAGATTGATCTCATCCCCTTCAGGGAACACCATGGTATGGAATCGGATAAGGACCCGATCATGGCTCTTCACCACCGCCACCGAGCCGATCACCTTGGTCTTGGCCGGGATAACAACCTTGCGCAGATACACGATATCCCGCTCGACCACAGCCACGGCAGGCGTCTCCGTGTTGTAGGAATAGATCGCGGTCTCGAGCCTGGCCGGGAAGGTGAATCCCGTGGGCAGGAAATAGCGGCTATTGGTTTCCGCCTTCTTGGTAACACCTTGCCAGCGGGCTATCGCCTTCTTTTCGCTCTTTTCCCGAAGGGTCTGCTGCGGGACAACCGGCAGCAGCTCCTGAGCGGCCAGATGCGTTGCCGAAAAGAACAGCAAGCTAACGGTGAACAGACGGCGCCTAAAATATTTCATAGTACTGGACGAACCGGAAGAACGCCCTCCGGTAGATCTCCTTGGCCACGATGTCCCGTGCGCTATCCGCGTCGGGCAGTTCCTTAAAGCAGAGCTTGTGCGAGAAGACGAAATCCAGGCAGGCGTTCATCACGTCCGACATGGACAGGGGGCTCCGTCCGATACTCCGGTGGCGGCTGTACTCCCGGGACAACCGTCTCAACTCGGCGACGTGCTCCTCGCGGAGCACGAACTTGTCGTGATCGTTCGAGTAGAGCCCCGATGAACTCTGCCGGAAGTCGAAGCGAAACAGCTGCTTCTTCTCGCCGGCGCGAAGAGGCGAAAGCTCCTCCAGCGGGAGCGCCAGGGGATCATGCCGGTCGCTTAAAAAGGAAATTTGACCGGGGCCGACAGCGTCCTCAGCTTCTCCCCCTCCCCCGTGATCTCGATCTGAAGACGCGCGCCTGTTTCCGGGCGTGGGAACGCAATATAACCTTCCTGCCTCTTTCCCTTCTCCACGAAGTGCCGGGGAAAGGCCGGCGCGACCAGCCGCCCTGTGGCGCTCGACACGGCGGACTCCTTGATGAAGAAGTCCGTCGAAGCTTCGTTCGTTACTTCGACCTTGACGATGTATCCCTTGTTCCATCGGCTGATACCCCCTATTTTCAGTGTGACGCCGTCGGCACGGACCTGGTCGTTAAGCGGGAACTTGGATAAATCCGTTTCGAACACATCCCGAATCTCATCGGGCGTGGGACCGGTCTTAGCTGTAAGCTCGATACGGGGAGCGGACCGCCGGCCCTTCGGCGTATCATCCGGGGCACGTCCCCTCTGCTTCATGGCGGGCATTTTCGGCTTCCTTGCACCGCCTCCGCCGCATGCGGCCTTGCCGCTCTTCTGCTTTATCGCCGCTTGCCGGACCAAGGCCCGGCAGGACTCTTGATGCTGAGCCAGAATGGCCTGCACCTGGGCCGCCGTGACGCAGTGCGGGATCAATCTCGCGATCTCGTCGGACGCGGGAAAACCAAAGGTGAATTCCCCATCGAAAGCCGGCGCAGGATTCCCGCCAAGCGCCTGCTCCGCCTTATGGCCAAAACTGGATGAAAAGCCCGCGAGCCGCGCATATGTAGTTTTAATATTCTCCCTTCCCGTGGTTATGCCGAAAACGACCACGGCCAGTACGCTTACCCCGACGAGAATCCAAAACAATTTACTTTTCAGGTATTCGATCATCGCTTAAACAAGCTCTCCTTAAAGTTCTCCACGAGCACGCCGTACGGCGCCTTTTCCGATCTAGGCGTTTTCTTCAGAATAATCTCATGCTCAAATACCTCCTCGCGCCCCGCCTTATCGGGGATGTAGGATCCGATCTCGCGATAACCCTTAATCCTGCATTCCAGATGCTCCGGCGTCTCGCGCTCCACGCGCAGCTCGGTCAAAACCAACCGCGTACGACGCTGCTCCGTTTTGAGAGCCTGGATCAGGCCCTCACTTTTCAGCATCCGGTCGGCCTTATCCTGAAATGACCGCGACATCATCCCGAAGGCCGAGCGCAGGTCCGCGTCATAGGTGTAGACGTTTAGCTCGACAAAGAACTTCTCAAAGAGAGCCAGGAAATTCTTGATCTCGACCTCGCTCACCGGCGGCTGCATCCCGGAATTCGCCACGACCTCCGCGCGTCCCGAGTCCGTCACCCGTATAACAACCGGAGGTCGGCCGGCCTGCACCCGCACTAGCAGCATGGCGAGAAGCGCTACCGTGACCGCGAACCAGAGCGCCGCCCATAGCGCCCTGTTAGCGCTCTCAAGGCCGCCCCAAACCTCGTAATAGGCGGACGCACCCAAAGACGCTTGGACGGAGTTTTGGACCAGTGCGCTGCCCTCGGCGCCGTCCCCGCCAGGTTTGCCGATGCGCACCTCCCTCCCGAAACCGTCAAAGAGCCTGCCGAGCAGGGGGAACAATCGCTTGAACCCCATCATGAGTGCCCAGCTCCCTTCGGCCGGGAATCTGCATTCGGCTTCGAGGTATCGCGTTCAGCTCCATTGGCGGGGGCTTCGGATCGGTCGGGCTCGCTGTAGCGCTCGAACGTCCTGCGGTATACTGCGGTGGCGGTTGCAGCGAGAGGATGATAAAAGAAGCTCGTTCGCTCGCTTTCCGGTGCTCGTGCAATCTGCACGGCTTCCCGGCTCACAAACCGGCTCATGCCGATAGTTTTGGCTGCGACCGCCGCCTGCCCGGCCGCGAACGCGGTAGCGCCAAATACGGCCAGATTCCCACCCGAGAGCAGCCGCGCCGCGATGAACGGGGTACCCAGCACCATAACCAGGAATGTAACGTTCACGACGAACATTCCCAGAAAATCGTTCGCCATGCCCCGGTCCATGACCCCGGCCAGGGGTCCAAGGTTAAGCCATACGCGGACCACGAGCCGCAAGAAGAAGCTCCAAGAGGCAACTTGTATGGTGTTGGTCAGCCAGCCCTTTGTTATCTGGCCGCTCCTCTCGCCGATCCCGCAAGCGATGGCTATAGGTCCGAAGGCGAATAGCAGACTCAGGAAGCAGCCCTGGAGCATCACGATCATGTCCCTGGATGTCACGGCCGCGAGACTGCTCAAAAACAGCACCATGCTCTGAATCGAGGTCGCCGAGTTGACCAGAATGGAGAGGGTCGGGAGCCGCGAGTCGCTCCCTTTAAGCGTCATGGTGAGAAATCCCCCCCATGCCTGCTCACTGAGGACCGCGCAGGACATGAGCTGCGAGACCCTTAAGATGAAGTGGAATATCCGACCGTAAGCCAATAGGCAGACTGCGACCATTAGAAGCCTTACCGCGAAGCCCTGATAGGTCGGGTATTCGCGGGGGCTTTGAGCGCCCGAAGCCTTGACGTTCATCTCCAGGAGTGTAAACGGAATCATGAAGGCCAACACGGCGACAGCGATCCCGCGTGTCAGCGCGGCGAGCCCACCGAGCTTTTGCGGGATAAGCGTAATATCGACCAGCAGATTGGGCGTCACGGCCGGCTCCACCACGGACTGGCGGCGGCCGTCTCGCTATCCGATCCAGCGCCCGAGGCGCCGGGAACACGACGCTGAACGCTCTCCCTCAATTTCTGGATCATCTCCAATCGCTCCTTCTCTTTACGCATCTCTACGGCCAGATGCATGGTCTGGAGCTCGATAAGCCGCAGGTTGTCCTCATGAAGCTGGACCATCATCTGGAACTGGAGCCCCTGCGCCTTGACTGAAAGGTTGGCCGCGTCCTTAGGGGAAAGTCCGCTGGCGTTCTCGGAAATCCGCACGCCCGTGTCCGCCTTCTGGATGAGCTTCGCCAAGCCGTCGCCCGTGTAGCGCATATTGCGGTAGATTTTCTGGTCTATACCCTGGAAGAACTTGTCCACCTTGGTGTCAGTGTTGTAGGTGTGGATGAAATCCCGGTCGATCTGGGCTTCGAGATCATAGGCCATCTGATCGCCCGCGACCTTAAGCCGCGTCTTTACGTTATGGAGGAGCCCTTGCCCCGAGTTCATTTGCTTGAACATCTGGTAATAGCGCATCGAGGAGTCGTAGTTCTGCTTCATGATCCGAATTTCCTCGATGACCTTGAGCTTGCGAAACGACTGATAGGCCATGTCCTTGGTGTACCAGACGCCGGCCAAAAAAGAATCCGCGCCGAACATGGCATGCGCCCGCGCCGGCGCCGCAAGCAGCACCGCGAGAATAATCAAAGCCTTCAGCCTCATGAGACCTCCGCCAGCTTCAACAATATCTGCGCCGCAGATAGGTCAGGATGCATCTCCCTCAAACCGTCCTCCTTGATCCGGTCCTCGGCGTTGGTGGTGCATATCCAGTACTCGAACGGGCTCGGCTCGAGCCGCGCCACGACCGAACTGCTGCCGAATTTAAGCAGCACATCGGAGAACTCGCCCGGCTTGGACTGGAGATGCTTCACCGCCTCCACTTCGTTGGAGTTGAGCTCGAACTGCGGCAAAAGCTCATAGCCCTTGCTGAGCTTGAGCACGAATTTGACGTAGGAATTGCTGATGATGGCGTTGGCCGCCTTGGTATCCAGAAAATCCTTGGGCGACTGCGATATGGAGTAGACCGCGCCGTTGAACTTACGGGCGGTGCGATAGAGGTTCTCGATCAGCTCGGCCCCGACCGCATCGTTGAAGAACTTCCAGCCCTCGTCAATGGCGATGATCTTCTTGAGGCTCCGGTCCTGGAGTTTGCCCCAGATAAGCGACCGGATGACGAAGAAATAGACGCTCTGGAGATCCGGGTGATTTTCTAGGTTTTGCAGGTCGAAGACCACCACACGGTTCGCCACATCCAGCGCTCCTGACCGGTTGAATAGCTTGCCGTACATCCCCGTGGTCCAGAGTTCGAGCGCCTCGACGTAGCGCCGCGCTCCGGGATGTTGTTTTGCGAGCTTCTCAAGCTCTTCCCGGACGTCTCCCAAGACGATCTCCTCTTTCTTGGCATAGGCCCCCTTGATGGCTTTCTCCAGGAACACCTTGTCCGCTACCGTAACCGCCTCTCCGGGCTCAAGACACATGCGCGACATGAGAAGCGACAAGTAGGCGACCGCGTCGCCGTCGAACTCACCGCGCGCGGTTATCCGGCCGCGGACCGGGAAGGGATTGAAACCGAAACGCTCGGAGAGCTCCACCTCCAAATACTCACCCTTGACCACATCAGCCAGCTTTCTATAGGAACCGCCCACATCGATCAGAACGACTTGGTTCTTTACGTCCTGAGCCAGGAAATTAGAAAGCAGGTAATTCGTGGCAAAACTCTTGCCCGAGCCCGTGGTCCCCAGAATAAGACCATGCTTGGCGGCTAAGGCCGGGTCGAAGGGGTCGATCCCTAAGATCTCGCCCATCGGGGTTTCAAGGAGGAGCTTCTTCTTGCGGCTGCCCCGCCACGAACCAGCCACAGGCAGAAACGCCGCGAGCGCCTTGGTCTGGACATAGTATTTACGGTCGGCAAGTTCGCCGTGGCCGGGCATGGCCGTAAGATAGGTCCTGAAATGGCTCATATCATCGGAGGCGGCCTCGGCTGAGCCAAAATCGCGAAATGCATTCAGGACCGGCGTAGTCTTGGCCCGGAGCTCGTCCAAGCTCGCTGCGCGCAGGAGCACTGAGAAAGAGAACCGGAACAGCCTCTGCGCCGAACCGCGCATCTCGGTTATTAGCTCGTCGAGCTCGAGATGCTTCTGCTCGGCCTCGTAGTTCTTGGTCCAGGTCGAGAACGCCAAAGTCCGCGTGATGTTGTTGCTGAGCTTCAGCCTGGATATCGCCGCCTCGGTGTCCAGCGTGTCTATGGTCAGAACCAGGTCGCAGTCCGGCCATAGGGAGCTCAGCAGGCCATGGGTATATCCCGGATGAGCCCGTTCCGGAAGACGCACGAGACTGACGCCCCGGAAGTATGTGTCGTTTACTAGGATATGGTCGAACTCCTCGCGCAAAGGGTGCATAACGGCCTGCTCGCGCAAAGTACGAAGCGGTGAGACAGTCTCCGGGGTCAACGCGCCGGGGTGCGCTGGATTTAGGTGCCGAAAGACGAGATCCAGAGTTTCTTCCGGGGAGAGCTTTCGCAGGCTCATGCCGAGATTCTGGAAGCGCTCGGACACGATCCGCTCCAAGGCCTCGTGCTCACGCAGGCGATCCTCATGAAATCCCCGCGTTACCTCGCGCCAAGGTTTCCTAAACGCGGGCAGCAGGGGTGCGACCGGTACTTTTCGTCCCTTGGGACGGCTCGTGATATAGAGGTAGTAGCGCCTTCGCTGCGTGAATTTCGAGTCGATGAACTCGCACTTCTTGTCCGTCAGGAGTCTTGAGAGCTCATTCTGACCGCCGCTCTTCATCTCGCGCCGGAACTCATCCAGTGCGTCAGGATCGCCGGACCTGATACGGACCACGAACTGCAGCGTGCAATCAGCGGGAAGGGCGTTTAGCAATGTCTGCGAGCAGCTGACGAATTTATCCATGGCGTCGGTGTCCATGAGGAACAAGCTTGCAGGCTCAAGCTCATGGACCGAGGTGAAGTCTAAATTGACCCCGACCAACACCCCGTCGCACATGCTCCAGAGGTTCAGGAACTGCGCCAAGGGCGAAGTCTTGGGTCCGTGTGCCATATCCCTGACCTTGGTCAGGCCCATCTCGATCCGGTTCATAGGCGAGGATAGCCCTCTAAAACGTCGCATTCCGTCGTGCCCCTAACCCTCTTAAAACGGCTCATCAGCACGTAGCGGGTAAGACAGAGCAGGTACCCATCGGGCTTGCCGCGCTTGAGCGCCCTTAATCCCAGGTAGGCGCCGATGAGAAACAGGAAGTTAAGGAACAAGCCCTCCTTGTTCAACATGAAGGCGCCGAAGAATATGAGGAGCAGGATGCGGCCGTCCACGAGTTCCAGACCCATAAACTTGTTTTTGGCGTTGATATTGCGGTAGACGCGGAGCGTGTTCATGCTCTCCTCAATTCAGGTAAGGATCGAACCATGGGTCCCGGGACCTGATGTAGACGCCGTTCATAAACAGCGGGAGCATGATCAAAGAGGCATCACGCTCCAGCCTGAAGGCATCTGCCGTTCGCCCGCCCTTCAGCGCGATTTCTTGCCGGCACGCTTCCTTTTCTGCCCGTTTTCTTTCCCTCATCTGTCCTCGTGTAAGGTTTTCTCAAATCGGCGCTCCGGCGTAGCCGGAGCGCACTCTCCCGGATCTGGCCCGGGCGCCCGCCGGCTCAGGCTGAAGCTTCGTCCACCCGCGGCTTGGGCGTAATGGTTTCCAGCAGGTCGGCCGTCACCTTCCAGCGTTCGCGTCCGTCGTCGCCCCGCCACGTGCCGAGCCGGCCCTCCACCCGGACGATGCTTCCCTTGCCCAGCATTCCGCAGGCCTCGGCGATCGGGGTCCACGCGACCACCGGCACGTAGGTCGTCTCGGCGTTCTTCTCGCCTCTCCGGGCATTGAACGACCGCGGCACGGCCAGCGTGAAGAACGCCCGCATGCCGCCGTCCGACACCTGCCGCATCTGGGCTTCCCTCACGAACCGCCCCTTGATGCAGGCCCGGTTCTCGGCCTCGATCACGCCGCTCCCGTTCGATCCGGGAACGCCGGGCTTCACGGCTACGTCTCCTTTTCCGTTATCC
>JBDRPD010000009.1:0-15331 GCA_043827405.1 Elusimicrobiota bacterium
GAGCCCGTGTTGTTTCCAAATACGCTGAACGCTTGCGGGGCTGATGCCCTGAGCCTCAGCCATGGTGCGTACGCTCCAATGAGTGGCCGCCGGCGGCTTTGCGTGTTGGGTCGCTTCGATGACGGCGCGGACTTTCCTCGCGGAGATGCTTGGGATGCGACCGGCACGCGGAGCATCCTTTTCCAGCCCTGCGACCCGCAGAGCCAGGAAGCGTTCCCGCCAGAGTTGGACGGTCGGCCTGGAAATTCCCAACTCTCGCGCGATGTCGTGGTTGGGAACCTTCGCGGCCGCCATCGTGATGATTCGAGCGCGTTGTATCAAACGCTGGGGAAAACTTCTCCCACGCGCCCAGGTGCTGAGGATGGTTCGCTCCTTGGAAGAAAGCAAGATTGGAGGTGCTGTTTTCATGAATCATAGGGTAGCTTTCGTCGGAGCCATAAGTCAAGCTATTTGTGAGACACTACACTAGGAAGTCTTAAGGGAAGAGATCTTCTTTTCCAGGCGAGCCCGGTGCTCCTCGCGGCTGGAGTCTGGATCGTCGGTCGAATTCAGGAATTTCAAGGCTTCACTATACATGGCCATGGCCTGCTTGGGATCTCCCTCCTTCTCGATCACCCGGGCCGTCTCCAGGATCGAATTGAGCCGAATCCGGTAAATGGAGTTTCTAACCTTGCGCGCGAAGAGTTCCAGATCCTCGCTGGAATCCGCTCGCGCCTTAAACTCGCTGAGCTTAAGCTGAAACGCGGTAAGGAGCTTTATCTTCGCCTCCAAGTCGGAGGTCTTGCGGACCTGCGCGAGCACGCCCTTGAGTTCGCCCTTCGCGGTATTAACAACCAGCCGGCCGAGATCGGCTTGGCTGCGGTCGCGCTGCTCGGCGGCGCTTTCCCCCATCGTCTTGATGCCGCGCTTTTCATATCCGGCGAGAGCGTCGAGGTTTTTAACGACGACATCCATTTTCGCTATTTTCGAATGCGGGTTGAGCGTCTGCTCGGCGGCATCCTTGTGATCCTGGATGAGCCGCACCCGCTGCCGCACATCCATCTTAACCAGGTGCTCGCAGTCGCCGCATAGGCCGTCTTTCGAGAGCTTGAAGAACCAGCTGCCGCCGCCGCAGAATTTGCAGTCCATAGGGTTAGTATAAGGGGAGTGGCGGGTGAGGGCAATAGGCTTTTGGTTGCGGGGTGGAGGAGGCGGGGTTTTGCGGGGCTGATATTTGGATAGGCCGACCAACCACGCGGCCTATCTCGATAGCCTAGAGCCCCAAAACCCTTGAAAAGCGCAGGTGTTACAGTCATAATCGAAGTGAGCTGCATTTTTAATAAATCGAAATAGGCGAGTCAGTCTAATTAGTGGTTAGACCTGGATATGACAATTTCGAGACCCACTCCAAAGTGGCAGAGAATCGTTGCCTTCACTTTGCTCGGCGTCATGATCATCATTACAGGCATCTTCTTCATCCAAATGGGGAGGAGAATGCACCGCAGATCTTATGAAGGCGGCGCCAAAGGGAACCTCGGCTCGATTCGCTATGCGCTGAGCATTTATTACGGAGACATGGATGGGCAGTATCCCGGCGACCTGGCCTCTTTGACTGTCGGGGGAGAGTATTTGGTGCAAATTCCCAAGGCCTATACGCCATACTACCATCCAGACTCCGTGGCAATCCATCAGATGACGAATGATGAATTCAATGCCGGCAAATTCAGCGACGCCGGCGGATGGGCATATGTTATGGGTGGCACGACAAACTACTACTCGGGAACAGTTGCGGTCAACTGCACCCACACCGACATGAAGGGCACCGTGTGGACCGCATATTGATGAGGTCGAACATCGGGTAGAACTGACGGGCGCATGGCGAGAATAGAGGTAGAATTTGGTAGTTCGCGGGACTGAGCATTATTGTTACGAACTCACCCCGGGGCGAGTTAACGACAGAATTTTGAAAGGAAGGGTCTTAATATAGTTTTCGCACCCCTGTAGTGGATACAACTTTAAAGTTGTATTCCCCGCAGGGCCTCAGAACGGGCGACATGAATGACTTGGACGGAGCTAACGGCTTAAACGACGAAAAGCAAACGGCATCTTCAGGTCAACGCCCGCCAACAATGGCCAGCTGGCCGCATCTTCGAAAAGGGCTGCCCAACGGCGGCGGCCGAGCTCCGCGTTAGGCACAATTACGACAACTTCAGGCGGACAGATCGTTACCCAATCGACGTCATTATCGGACTGAAAGAAACCCGGGGCTCCGCTAATTGCATCCGGGCACTCATTGCAGATGAGGACATGTTCGTCGCTGACGATGCGGGCGACATAAAGGGCATGGTTAGCGTGCAAGACAACGAGATCACGAAGCTATACATTGATCCGCATTGCCAGAGAAAAGGCATCGGAAAGAGGCTATTTGCCCATGCCGAGGCATTCTTATTGAGTCGCGGGCACCAAGACATGTTCCTGGGGGCAGCGGCGGACACACCGGTCCCATTTTATGAGAGCATGGGCATGCGGATTACTCGAACAGAAACGATCAGCTGTGGGCCCTGCAGCGGAATGAAATTAGTTGTTCTCGACAAACGCCTGGGGCCTAACATCGGCTTGAGCCGACGGGCGCAATAGAGCCCGCGCCTATCTCGTTATCGCAAAGACAATGGCCTCGATGTTTCGACACAGGTAAGGCCGCCGGATAAACGGCGAACCCCTAAACCTGAAATAAAACCTTCCTTGCCAGCGTATCCACAAGCAGGTATCCTCTTTTACCGAGCATGGTAAAGAAAGCGCTTATTCTGCTCCTCCTGGCGGGCGCGCTATGCGCCGGCATTCCCCTATATCTGCTCGGCTCCGGCTGGCTGAAGTTCAAGCGGCTGGAAACCTCGATTGTAGACAAGCTGGACCGCTACTACCTAAACATCACGACCCCCGGGCGCGAGGAATACCTGCTCTCGGACGATGAGATATTCGAAGTACCGTATATGGCGTCGCAGCTCAGCGTGGAGGCCGCGCCGACGCGGATATACGACCGCGGAGGGATTCTGCTCGGTGAGTTTCTGGAAGCCCGGGGGCTCTACGTACGCAGCTCCGACGACCTGCCGGGCTTTCTGAAAAAAGCCGTCGTCGCGGCCGAGGACGGCGACTTCTACGAGCACCGCGGCGTAAACTGGAAAGCGGTGGGCCGGGCCATGCTCAAGAACATCCGCTCCGGACATACGGCGCAGGGCGGCAGCACTTTGACCCAGCAGCTGGCCAAGATCATGTTCACGACGCGCGAGCGCACCCTGTCGCGCAAGGTCTTCGAGCTGTTTTGCGCCAAGAAGATCGAGGAGAAGTTTACCAAGGAGCAGATTCTGCTGATGTACCTGAACTTCCTCTACCTCGGGCACGGCTGCTTCGGCGTCGAATGCGCCGCGCAGTATTATTTCGCCAAGCCGGCCAGCGCCCTGGAGCTGGGTGAATCCGCGATGCTGGCGGGCATCATCGCCAGCCCCAACAACTACTCCCCCTTCCGGAAGATCGAGCTGTCGCAGGCACGCCACCGCACCGTGCTGCACCGCATGGCGCAGCGGGGCTTCATCCCCGAAGCCTCGATCGAGCGCTACTCGCGGGAGTTCTGGGAGAAGATGGAAGGCCAGCTGGAAGCTCCGGAAGCCTCGATCCGCCGCATGCGCGTCAACCGCTCCCCGTACTTCATCGAATATATCCGGCAGGAGCTGGAGCGCGAGTTCCCCCGCGCCCGTTTGCTGAAAGGCGGGCTGCAAATCCACACCACGCTCGATCTCGGCATGCAGGAAGCCGCCAAGGAGGCGCTGAGCGGCGGTCTGGAGGAGGTGCGCGCCGCGGCCGGCAAGCCGGATCGCGCGAGCGCCGTGGAAGGCGGATTGGCGGCGGTGGATTCGCGCGACGGCGCTATCCGCGCGCTCGTCGGCGGCAGCGGCTTCACCTTCCGCAACCAGTTCAACCGGGCGGTCAACGGACGGCGCCCGGTCGGCTCGGCGCTCAAGCCCTTTATCTACGCCGCCGCTTTTGCGGACGGCCTGTTCAAGCCGGAAGACAAGTTCGTTGACGCCGTGGCGAGCTATCCGCGCGGCCGGGGACGGAAGTGGACCCCGCGCAACTACGGCGGCAAATACTACGGCGAGGTCCCGCTCTCGACGGCGCTGCAAAAATCGCTCAACACCGTGGCGGTCAAGCTCCTGGCGCGCATAAACATCGACCGCGTACGCCGCCTGCTCGCCGCCGTCAGCGGCGCCGAGGCGAATAATTTCCCGCGCGATCTGACCTTGGCGCTGGGCAGCGCCGGGCTGACGCCGCTGGAGCTGGCGGCGTCCTACGCCGTGTTTGCCAATGGCGGCCGGCCGGTACGGCCGTTCGCCATCGTCCGCATCACGGACCGCGACGGCCGGCAGGTGCCGTTTCACGAACCGGCGCCGCCCGGCGAGCCCGTTCTCAGCACCGCCGCCTGCCGAACGGTGCGCATAATCCTCGAAAGCGTCCTGCGCGAAGGCGGCACGGCCTACGGCGCGGCACGGCGAACGGGATTTTCGCTGGCGGCGGCGGGCAAGACCGGCACGACCAACGGCTACCGCGACGCCTGGTTCGCCGGCATAACGCCGGAGCTGGCGGCGGCGGTCCGCGTCGGCAACGATGACATGCGCGTCGCGCTCGGCCCCGGAGGCACCGGGGGAGGCGTCGCCGCGCCGATCTGGATGCGCTTCCTCAAGGAAGCCTACCGCAACCGTCCCGCTCCCGCATTCGACGGGCCGGAAGTGATAAAATCCCAGCCATGAGGAGATTTTCCGCGGCGGTTCTTTTCCTGCTCGCCGCCGGCTGCGGCCGGACCATCGAGCAGGAACCCAACGACCACTTCACGCAGGCGACCCCGATCAATGGGAAAACGCGCATTGAAGGCACTTTGCGCACGGCCGACGATGTGGATATGTTCCGCCTGGATGCGGCGGAGCCGGAACGGACCCTGTCGCTGCACCTCGGCGGCATCCGCGGAGTCGATTTCGTTCTCAGCGTCCTCGACGCGGACCGCCACGAGATCAAGCGTTTCGATGAGACCGCTCTGGGCGGCGACGAGAGAGCCTTCGACATCGGCCTGGCGAAGGGCGTCTACTACCTGCGCATAGCGAACAAGAACCCGGACGGCGGGAACACGGAACAGCGCTACGCGCTCGAGCTGGAATACGCCGGCGGCCGGGACACGGAGCGCGAGCCCAACGACAGCGCCCTGCAGGCCAACGACATCGTCCCGGGCGGCGTGCTCCGCGGCCACTTCTACCCTTCGCGCAACTTGCTGGCGGCGGAAAATGATTTTCTCGAGGAGGACTGGTTCCGCATCAACGTCCACAAAGACGGCACCTACCTGCTTAACGTCGACGTCAGCGAGGTGCCGGGAGTCGACAGCGTCCTCGAGCTCTACGGGCCCAACTCCTACAAGATCAAGGAGGTCGACGCGGGCGGCGCGGGGGAGCCGGAAGTATTAAGCGGCTTCGGCATCCGCGGCCCCGTACACTATTTCCTGCGCCTGCGCAGCAAAGCCAAGAACGCCGCCAACGGCGCCATCCCCTATCAGATTCTCACCGAACTCATCCCCTACCAAGGTGAGCGGGAATTCGAATCCAATGACCACCGCCTGGAAGCGACCCCGTTGCGCCAGGACGCCATCGCCGGCCTGATCTCGCCCGCCGGCGACCAAGACTGGTATAAGATCGCGATCGAGGGCGACGCCCGCACTTTGCTGTCGGCGCAGCTCAGCGGCGCGGCCGGCCTCGACCTGACGCTGACCGTCACCGATGAAATCGGCAATCCGCTGCGCGTCATCGACGACCGCGGGAAGGAGCAGCCGGAAAGCCTGACCGGGCTGGGGGTAGCGCGCGGCAGCTACTATCTGGTGGTAGCCGAAAAGACCGGACGCGCCGCGGACGCGCGCCGCGGCTACACGCTCAAGGCGGCGTCGATCCCTTATCCCGAGGGGCTGGAATACGAAATAAACGACAGCTCCGCCGCCGCGCAGAGCATCGAGATGGACCGCTCGATCGACGGCTATATCGCGCCCAAAGGCGATCAGGACTACTACACCTTCAACGTGTATCAAACAGCTGAGATCGCCATCGACGCCACCGGCGTCCTCAACGTCGGGCTGCTGCTGGAACTATACGGACAGGAAGGCGCGCTCATCGCGCAAAGCACGGGGGGGCGCTCCGGCGAACCGGTGCAGCTCATCCGGACCTTGGAAGCCGGGACCTATACGGCGCTCCTGCGCGGCGCCTCACCGGAGCACAACAACATTCGCGACAAGTACACTTTTCGCGTTCGCGCCCGTTAATGCGCCGGCTCTCGGCGCTCGCGCTTTGGGCGGTGCTGACGGCGGCCTGCGCGTCCCCCCTCCTCCCGCCTCCCGCCCCGCCGCCGGAACCCGCGCCGGCCGAGACGGCGAACTTCGCACTTGAGGTCCATGAGGTCGTCACCACGCGGGAGGCGGACGGGCTGTCCTTTACCTGGATATATGCCGGCGGCAAGCGGCTCGGCCGCACCCAGCCGCAGCTCCAGTCCCGGCGCCAGCACTGGCAAGGCCGCCTCGCGGCCGGCAACCACCCCCTGCGCTTCGAACGCTGGATTATGGCGGGCGACGACACCTGGAGCCCGGCAGGCGAGGACCGGCAGCCGCCCGAGAGATTCATCCGTGTCGTCGAGGGGATGCAGACCAAGGTGCAGATCAAGTATTATGATAATGGACGCAGGCACGAAGTTAAAATCAATCGCTTACCCCTGGGGAAACTAGACGATGAGCAAACAAACTGAAGCGCGCTCCCCGCTGAGCGACGACGATCTGCATCTGTTCAACGAAGGCACGCACGTACGCCTGTACGATAAGCTGGGCGCCCATTTGACGGAAGACGGCTGCTACTTCTCGGTCTGGGCGCCGGATGCGGGCGCCGTATCCCTGATCGGCGATTTCAACGGCTGGAAAAAGGGACGCGACCCGCTCTCTCCCCGAGGCAGCTCCGGCATCTGGGAGCGATTCTCGCCCGGCACCACGGCGGGCACCAGCTACAAGTTCCATATTGAGTCGCGCAGCGGACACCATGCGTGCGACAAGTCCGATCCGTTCGCCTTCGCGGCGGAGGCGCCGCCGCGAACGGCCTCGATCGTCACCGACCTAAAGTACGGCTGGGGCGACCGGGACTGGATGCGCGAGCGCGCGCAGCACAACGCGCTGAGCGCGCCGATATCCGTCTACGAAGTGCACCTCGGTTCCTGGATGCGCGTCGCCGAAGACAACGCACGGCGCCTCAGCTACCGGGAAATCGCGCCCAAGCTGGCCGACTACGCGGTGCGCCACGGCTTCACCCACGTTCAGATCCTGCCCATTATGGAGCACCCGTTCTACGGCTCTTGGGGCTACCAGACCACCGGCTACTTCGCGCCGACCAGCCGCTACGGAACGCCGCAGGACTTCATGTTTCTCATCGATACGCTGCATCAGCGCGGGATCGGGGTATTCCTCGACTGGGTCCCGTCGCATTTCCCGTGCGACGCGCACGGCCTCGGCTACTTCGACGGTACGCACCTCTACGAGCATGCGGACCGGCGCAAGGGGCATCATCCGGACTGGGATACCTTCATCTTCAACTACAGCCGCAACGAGGTCCGCAGCTTTTTGCTCTCCAGCGCGCTATTCTGGCTGGACCGCTATCACGCCGACGGCCTGCGCGTGGACGCCGTGGCGTCGATGCTGTACCTGGACTATTCGCGCAAGGAAGGCGAATGGATTCCCAACCAGTACGGCGGCCGGGAGAACCTCGAAGCGATCTCCTTTCTCAGGTATTTCAACGAAACGGTCTACCTGAACTACCCCGACGTCCAGACGATGGCCGAAGAGTCCACCGCCTGGCCCATGGTCTCTCGTCCGACCTACGTGGGCGGCCTGGGCTTCGGGATGAAGTGGGATATGGGCTGGATGAACGATACGCTTGAGTACATCATGAAAGACCCCGTACACCGGCGATTCCACCACAACGACATAACTTTCCGCATGGTGTACGCCTTCAACGAGAACTTCATGCTGCCGCTGTCGCACGACGAAGTGGTGCACGGCAAGGGATCGCTGCTGCGCCGGATGCCGGGCGACGGCTGGCAGCGCTTCGCCAACCTGCGCAGCCTGTTCGGCTACCAGTTCGCCCAGCCCGGGAAGAAGCTGCTCTTTATGGGCGGCGAGATCGCCCAGTGGGATGAATGGTATCACGACAAAAGCCTCGACTGGCACCTCCTGGAGCACCCCGCGCATAAAGGGATGCAGCAGCTGGTCACCGACCTCAACCGCATGTACCGCAATGAGGCGGCGCTGCACGACCTCGACAGCGAACCCGAGGGCTTCGAGTGGATCGACGCCAACGACAGCAGCAACAGCGCCCTGAGCTTCCTGCGCCATTCAAAGGGAGGCCGCGCGACCGTGCTGGCCCTGTTCAACTTCACCCCCGTCCCCCGCGTCAACTATCGCGTCGGCGTTCCGCGCAGCGGACTGTGGCAGGAGATTCTCAATACCGACGCCCGCGAGTACGGCGGCAGCGGCATGGGCAATCTGGGGCTCGTGCAGGCGTCTTCCGAACCGTACCACGGCCGCGCGAATTCGCTGACGCTCACCCTGCCGCCGCTGAGCGCCGTATTTTTAAAGAGCGAATGGAAGTAGACGCGCCCGTCGCCCCCGCCGCGCGGTCCGGCGCGCAGTACCTGGGCGGCGGCAAGTGCCGCTTCGGCCTCTGGGCGCCGCGCTGCCGCCGCGTCGATGTGCGGTTCGTGCATCCGTTCGAGAAAACGGTTCCCCTGCAGGCCGGCGCCGACGGGATATTCCACGCCGTCGTCGACGGCGTCGAGCCCGGGATGCGCTATCTTTATGTTCTCGACGGCGGCACGGCCCTTCCCGACCCGGCGTCCTACTATCAGCCGGAAGGATGCCGCGGCCCTTCCGAAATCGTGGACCCCGCGTTTTCCTGGAGCAGCGCCTACTGGTGCGGCGTGCCGCTGCAGGACTACATCATCTATGAGCTGCACATCGGGACCTTCACTGCGCAAGGGACATTCGACGCCGCCATTGAACGGCTTAAGGACCTGCGGGCCCTGGGCGTGACGGCCGTTGAGATCATGCCGGTCGCCCAGTTTCCCGGGACCCGCAACTGGGGCTACGACGGCGTCTACCCCTATGCGGTCCAGAACAGCTACGGCGGTCCGGCGGGGCTCAAGCGATTCGTCGACGCCTGCCACGAGCTCGGACTGGCCGCGGTGCTCGACGTCGTCTACAATCATACCGGCCCCGACGGCGGCAGCCTGGACAGCTTCGGGCCGTACTTCACCGATCGCTACCGAAGCCCTTGGGGTCCCGTCTTCAACTTCGACGGGCCGGACAGCGGCGGCGTCCGCCGCTTCTTCCTCGACAACGTCAGGTACTGGCTGGAGGAGTTCCGCTTCGACGCCCTGCGGCTGGACGCGGTCTCCGCCATCTATGACGCCTCCCCCAGGCCGTTCCTGCAGGAACTCGGAGAAGCGGTCGACGATTTTCGCCGGCGCACAAACCGCCTGGTCTATACGCTCGCGGAGACGCAGGCCAACGACTCCCGTTTCGTCCGTCCCCGGGAAATGGGCGGGCTGGGTCTGGACGCGCAGTGGAGCTTCGACTTCCACCATTCACTGCACGCCTTGCTGACCGGTGAGGATGCCGGATATTACGCCGATTACGGACGGACCGCGGACCTGGCGAAGGCGTTCCGGGAGGGCTTCGTCTATACCGGCCAGCATTCCCGCTACTGGCGCCGCCGGCACGGCAGCCCCGCCGAGCACATCTCGGCGCGCAAGCTCATCGTCTACGCGCAAAACCACGATGAGACCGGCAACCGGCCCGGCGGCGAGCGCTTCGGCAGCCTGCTCTCTTTCGCGGCACAAAAGCTGGCCGCCGGCTGCGTCCTGCTTTCGCCGTATGTGCCGCTGCTGTTTATGGGAGAGGAATACGGCGAGACCGCGCCGTTTCAGTTCTTCGTCGATCCGGAGAACCCCGCGGTCGGCGAGCAGTGCCGGGCCGGCCGTGAGCGCGAGGCCCTGGGGTTCGGCTGGCCGCAGACGCCGCAGGACCCCCGTGAGCCCGAGATTTTCGCGCAGTCGAAGCTGCAGTGGCAGCTGCGCGGCCGCGGCCGGCATCAGATGCTGCTGGCGTTTTATCGCGAGCTTATCCGGCTGCGCCGGGAACATCCCGTCCTCAAGGAACGAGACAAGGGGCATGTCCGAGCCGAAGCCGTTGAGGCCGAGAAGCTGCTTACCCTGCAGCGGACGAACAAGCAAGGAGCGGCCGTCTTCGCCGCCTTCCATTTCGGCGACGTCGACCTTGCGGCGGCCTTGCCGGTGCCGGTCGGAAACTGGCGCCGGCTGCTCGATTCGACCGACACGCGCTGGGGCGGCGCCGGCTGCCGGGCCCCGCAGGACTGGAACGCCGCCAAGGACTCGACTTTGCCTCTCGCGCCGAAATCCTTCGTGCTCTACGAGAAGCTGCGCTGATGGCCGCGGCTGCTCCGTCCGCCGGCCGGCGTTTTGTCTGCGTCCACGGCCATTTCTACCAGCCCCAGCGCGAGAATCCCTGGACCGGCCGGATCGACCAGCAGCTGTCCGCCGCCCCCTTTCACGACTGGAACGAACGGATAACGCACGAGTGCTACGAGCCGAACACCCGGGCGCGGGTGCACGACGGGCATGGCCGCGCCGTCAACAACTACGCGCGCATCAGCTTCAACTTCGGGCCGACGCTCCTGTCCTGGATGGAAGAGCAGGCGCCGGACACCTACGCGGCGATCCTGGCGGGCGACCGTGAGAGCCGCGAGCGCTTCTCCGGCCACGGCTCGGCGCTCGCTCAGGCGCATGGGCATATTATCCTGCCGCTGGCCAACGAGCGCGATATCCGGACCCAGGTGCGCTGGGGGCTGCGCGATTTCGCGCACCGGTTCGGACGACCCGCCGAGGGGATGTGGCTGCCGGAGTGCGCGGCCGACACCCGCACGCTGCAGGCGCTGGCGGATGAAGGAGTCCGCTTCACGGTCCTCGCGCCCGGACAGGCGCGGCGGGTCCATGGCGAGGCCGGCGGCTGGCACGACGCGGCCGGCGGCCGCATCGATCCGCGGCGTCCGTACCAAGTGGAGCTGGCGGGGGGCCGCTCAATAGCGGTGTTCTTTTACGACGGCCCGATCTCGCAGGCGGTGGCGTTCGAAGGGCTGCTCCATAACGGCGAGAGGCTGGCGGCCCGTCTCATGGGCGCGTTCAGCGGCGAGCGCCGGGAGCCGCAGCTCGCACATATCGCCACCGACGGCGAGAGCTACGGGCATCACCACCGCTTCGGCGAGATGGCCCTGGCCTACGCCCTCGACCGCATCGAACAGGATAAAGACACCCGCCTGACGAACTACGGCGAATTTCTCGAGCGGAACCCTCCGGCCAGGAAAGCGGAGATCGTCGAGAACAGCTCCTGGAGCTGCGCCCACGGCGTCGAACGCTGGCGTGCCGACTGCGGCTGCGCGACCGGCGACAACGCGGGCGGCAGTCAAGCCTGGCGGGGGCCGCTGCGCGCGGCGCTCGACGAGCTGCGCGACGCCGCGGCCGGCGCTTTCGAAAAGGAGTCGCAGGGTTTCCTGTGGGATTGCTGGCGGGCCCGCGACGAATACATCGGCGTGCTGCTGGACGGCTCGCCGGATCAAGTCGGCGGCTTTTTGCGGCGCAACGCGGCGGTGCGCCTCAGCGATGCGCAGCGCTCCCGGGTCTTCAAGCTCCTGGAGCTGCAGCGCTTCGCGCAGCTGATGTACACCAGCTGCGGCTGGTTCTTCGACGACATCGGCCGCATTGAGACGCTCCAGGTCCTGCGCTACGCGGCGCGGGTGCTGGAGCTCAGCCGGGAGCTGTTCGGAGAGGATTGGGAGCCGGCTTTTCTGCGCACGCTGCGGCAAGCGAAAAGCAACGATCCCAAAAACGGCGACGGCGCGATGATATACCGGACGTCGGTGCGGCCAAGTGGCGCCTGACCTGCGCGTCTATCCGGACGCCGCCGGCGCGGCCCGCGCCGCCGCCGCCGATTTCGCCGACGCCTTCCGCTCCGCGGCGCAGGCGCGCGGCGTCTTTCGCGTCCTGCTGTCCGGCGGACGGACGCCCAAAGCCCTCTACTTTCTTCTGGCCGGCCGCGAGTTCAGCGACCTGCCGTGGGAGCGCGGCGAATTCTTTTGGGGCGATGAGCGCTACCTTCCCCCTGCCCACCCGGACAACAACTATCGCGCGGCCAACGACCTGCTGCTCACGCGGGTCGCGGTGCCGGGCGACAGCGTCTACGCAGTCCCGACGGCAAGCGGCGATCCGGCCCGCGACGCTGCGCGCTACGAACAGACGCTGCGCCGCGTATTCGACGGCGAGGCCTTCCCGCGCTTCGACTACGCGCTCATGGGCGTCGGCGCCGACGGCCATACGGCTTCGCTGTTTCCCGGCGGAGAAGCGGTCAAGGAACGAAAGCGCTGGGTCGTCCCCGCCTACGCTCCCGACAAGATCACCCGCTCACGCATCACGCTGACCGTCCCGGTATTCAACGCGGCGCGCCGGGTCGTCTTCATGCTGTGCGGCGAGGATAAGCTCGCGATCGCGGAAAGGCTGATCAAGGAGCCGCCGGCGAAAGACATCCCCGCCTCATTGATCCGGCCGGCGGACGGCGAGCTGGTCTACTTTCTCGACCGCGCCGCCAGCCCGGCGGCATAGAGCGCGGCCAGCACGCCGAGGAGGGCGCCGGCGCCCAATCCGAGACCGGCCATTCCCCAGGCGTCCCAGAGCAGCTGGCCGACGGTAGTGAACATGAAAGTTCCCAGCAGCGTGGAGTAGAAAAGGCTGGCCTGGCCCGACTTCAGAGCTCGCCGCCGCAGGAAGTACGCGACGCCGGCCGTCCCGGCGACGGCCAGGCCGAGTCCCGCCAAACCGAGATTCGCCAGCGCGAAGCTGTAGGCGACATCCCCGAGCTTGCTGCCTCCGTACAGACCAAAGCCGGCCGCGGCCGTCTTCTTAACACCCGACCAGACCTTGCTCAGCCAAGGAGGGGCAAGGTCCGGCGCCGGAGGCTCATAGCGCGGCGATGCAGGAGTCCCCTTGTGCCGCGCCAAGGACGGCCGACGCAATCCCCCCCCGGTTTCAGCCACGGGAGCGGCGGGAGCCTCACCGGCCGTCGTTCCAAGATCGAAAACCCGGCGCATAACGCCCATCGCGCCGCCAGGGCCGCGGTCCTTTTTAATCCCGCTCATCTCCCGCGCCAGGTAGCCCGCACGGGTCAAGCCGCGGCGATTGAGCGCGGCGGCCGCTTCCCGGCCCGCGGACGTCCCGACCAGCGGCGGCGCGGAAATGCCGCTCACCGTCTTGCTCAGCACGGGAAAAACTTCGGGCGCCTTGACCGACGGCAGCGTCCCGGTCAGTGCGAACTCCATACCGGGACCGGACAGCAGTCCGGGCCGCAGGTTCACCGTCCCCGGCATGCCGGCGACGCCGGCTATGCCGGCACGCGGCGTCACGGAAACGCCGCGGCCGGGAGCCACGCGAACCGCGGCATGCGCTTCCAGGACCGGGCAAATCAGGATCAAGGATAGGATGGTCTTTGCCCTCATCTTCGCCTCTCAGTACCTGTGATTTTAGGATTAACCACGGCCAAGCAGCATAGGTCCTTCGGGCGCGAATTTCACTGCATATTGCTCAGCAAAAGCTGGGTCTTAGGACCGCAAATAAAGTATCTTTGCAGCATGGAAGCCGTCGTTATCGTCAACCCCGCCGCCGGCGCCGGGCGTTCCGGCGCCCGCTGGCCGGAACTCTATGAGATGTTCCGCCGCGTTATCGGCGACTTCAAGGTCCTGAAGACGCATGGCACCGGACATGCCGTCGAGCTGGCGCGCGAGGAGCTGATGAACGGCGCTCAGCGGCTGATCGCGGTGGGCGGCGACGGGACCTGGCACGAGCTCGTCGAAGGCTACCTGTCGGTCGATGAGAGTCTGCGCGCGGGCGCCGTTCTCGGCTGCTACCCCGCCGGCTCAGGCTGCGACTTCGCCCGCCATATGCGCTTTCCGCGCGACGACCGCTCCCTGATCACCTTCCTGACCGGCACCAAGACGAAGCGCGTCGACGCGGTACGCGCCGAGATAACCGGAGAGAACGGTGCGACCGCCGTCGTGCATCTAACGAATATAGCGGCCTTCGGCCTCGCCGGCGATGTCGCCTGGATCATCAACAAGACGGGCAAGCCGTTCGGCGGGACGGCGTCGTACCTGCTCGTAACGCTCGGCCTGCTGGCCCGCTCCCGCTCCCGGGACTACGAGCTCCTGCTGGACGGCCGGCGCATCGATGAGCGCCGCTTCCATACCGTGATCCTCGCCAATACCTCCACCACCGGCGGCGGGATGAAGGTCGCCCCGGACGCGGACTCCTCCGACGGCCTGTTCGAGGTCGTCTCTTTCGGCGAAATGAGCCGCTGGGACATGCTCAAGAAATTTTCCCTGCTCTACGACGGCTCGCATCTCGGTCATTCCGGCATCACCCTGCGCCGCGGACGCCGCCTCGAGGCGCGCGCGCTGGACGGCGCCGCGGCGCGCCTGAACATCGACGGCGAATCCTGCGGCGCCCTGCCGGCGGTGTTCGAAATCCTGCCCGGAGCGCTGCCGGTCCTTACGCCATGAGATTCCTGGCCGCCGCGGTCTACGCTCCCTGGCTGCTCGCCTTCACGCTCTGGGCGCTGCTGACGCAAAGCCTGACGCGCGGTCCGGCCGGCGCGATCGGAGCTCTGATCCTGCTGCTGCCGGCCGCCTGCGGAGCCTGGGGGATTTACGCGGTCCTGGCGGGCCGGATCAAAGCCTGGGGCCGGCTGACGCGCGCCGTATTGGCCTTCGAGGTCCTGGCGCTCTGCGTTTTTGCCGCCTTCCTGCCGGCGGCGCGCCGGAGCTACCAGCGCCGCCGTGAAGTGCGGACGCTGGAGGATTTGGCGTTCCTGCGCACCGCGATCTCCCGCTGGAACAAGGATCGCGGCGCCCCCCCCGAACGGCCGTCCGAACTGGTCCCGCATTATCTGCCTATTCTACCCCGCCTCTCCCTGCCGGGGACGGCCCATCCGGTCACCCGCGAAGCGGAGTTCGTACAGGCAACAGGCGGGATCGATACGGGGAAATGGCTCTACGTCAACAATCCCGGCAATCCGTTCTACGGCCGGGTCCGCATCAACTGCACGCATACGGATTCGCGCGGCATCTCCTGGAGCTCGTTTTAGGAAGGCTGCGGCAGCGGTTGGGCGGCGGCC
>JBDRPD010000010.1:0-16281 GCA_043827405.1 Elusimicrobiota bacterium
CAGTGGGCTTCCAGGCTCAGGGCTCCGGGTCGCAGATCACGCGCATCACCGCAGATATCCGGCACATCAAAAGCTCGCTGCACCAGCCGACATTGCTCCGGTTCGCCTCCGCGCTTACGGAGGCGGTCTGGCCGCACATGATCCCTTCCCTAATCTTCATCCTCTGCTCCGGCCGCAGCTTCTATCGAAACCGCCTGCTGCGCGATCCGGCGCGGCGCAGGTTTCGCGACGCCTTCGCGCGCGCACGCAAGCGCATCGCAAATGGCGCCGCATCTGGAGAGGCGCCCGCTCGTCTCGCTGAAGCCTTGACGGGCTACCTATCCGATAAGTTGGGCATTCCCGCCGCGGGGCTCACCCAGCGCGAAGCCCAGCGGCGGCTGAAAGAACGATTTCCCAAGCTTCCCGAGGGCCACTTCAACCAGATCAAATTGCTATGGGAGGAACTGGAAGTGATGCGCTTTGCCCCGCAGGACGGGCGAGATAACGATACCTCACGCCGGTTGGAAAAAGAGGTTGAAGTCCTTCTCGATGCGCTCGAGGAGGTCATCGGGAAATGAACAGCACCCTGCTGCTGGTCACGCTGCTCTTCAGCTGCGCGCCCGCGAATTCAGCGGAGCCTTCCGATTTCGCACGAGCGAATCTCCTCTACGAGGAATCTCGGCTGGACGATGCCGTCCGCGAATATCGCGCACTGACGGCGGCTACGCCGCAAATCGCTGAATTGCACTACAACCTCGGCAACGCCTACTTCCGCCTAGGCACGCCCGGCAGCCTCGGTCGGGCAATTGCCTCATACCAAAGAGCGTTCGACCTGGCGCCTCGCGACCTGGACATCCGGTACAACCTCAATTTCGCCATGGGACGAGCGGGTGAAAAGCTCATTCCCACCGGAACCCCGACCGCACTCTTTGTGCTGTTCCACGCCTTCAGCTTCACGGAGCTGGCGGCGCTGCAGTGGATCGGCTTTTGGCTGGCGCTACTGCTCGGCTCGGTCTACTTTCTGCGCGAAAACAGCCAGGCCAAGCTGCGCCCCTGGCTGGCTGGCGCGATGATCTTCTGGGTTTTATTCGCCTGCTGGTGGGGCGCGCGGGCGCTGCTGAGCGACCCGTCACCGGGCGTCGTCGTTGTGCAGGACGCGGAGGTTCGCAGCGGCCCGGGAGCGAACTTCCCGGTCAGCTTCAAGCTCCCGGAAGGGCGGCGCATATCACAGCTGGATGCCAAGGGCGGCTGGCTCGAGATCGGCGTCCGCAAGGAAGGGCTGAAAGGCTGGGTCGCCGCCGACGCCATTGAGAAAATCTAGCGGGAAGCGGAAGCTCCGTGAGCAACAAGCAGCAGAAAAAACCGGGCGTTAAGAACTTCCTCTACGCACACCGTGCGACAACCGCAGCGGGAGGGCTGGCCGCGCTCGGCATCGCCCTGCTCCTCTGGAAAAGCACCCGGGCGACGAATGACCGCAGCTGGGTCGAAGAACAGGATACGCTCGCGGTCGCCGACATCGACGGCGACGAAGCGACCGTACGCAACGTGCGCTGTTTCGACTGGAAGACGGCTACCGAGCCCCAAAAACGCTATGCGACGCGCAGCTACGACCTCCGCCGCCTGCGCTCGCTGGACTTCATTGTTTCCCGCTTCGGCATGCGGGGGCTTGCCGGCCATACGCTGCTCAGCTTCGGATTTGAGGGGGGAGAGCAGCTGGCGGTTTCCGTCGAAATCCGCCGCACGGAAGGGCAGCATTACAGCTTCCTGCGCGGACTGTTCCGCAACTACGAACTTATGTACGTGATAGCTGACGAACG
The DNA here is from genome assembly GCA_043827405.1 of Elusimicrobiota bacterium. Taxonomy (GTDB): domain Bacteria; phylum Elusimicrobiota; class Elusimicrobia; order UBA1565; family UBA1565; genus JBDRPD01. The sequence goes on from JBDRPD010000010.1 coordinate 1,797, forward strand.
TGATATCATCCGCGTACGCACCAATATCCGGGGCGAAGAGACCTACCTCTATCCCATCAACGCTCCGTTGGATGCGATCCGCCGGCTGCTCGTTTCCATCCTGCGTCGAGCCAACCGTCTCGCCCAACAGCCGGAATTCTACAACTCGGTATGGAATTCCTGCACGACGAACCTGCTGGAGCACTTCAATGAAGCCGGCATCTGCCGCACCTTCGCCCACGGTCCCCGGGCCGTGGTTTCCGGGCTCGCAGACGGACTGCTCTACGACCTCGGGCTGCTTGGAAGGGGCGTCTCGCTGCGCGAACTGCGTCAACGCCACTATATCAGCAAACGCGCGAAAGCCTGCGGTGACGGACCGGGATTCTCCGCGGCGATCCGCCGCATCGAGGCCTAGCTAGAAATAATCCGGAGTGATGGGGGTCAGGGGGACTAGCGGGACGGTCATCTCGTCCGGGACCGCCTTTTTCTCAACCGGCGCCTCTACCGGCGGCGGCGGCGGGACGGCAGGCTTCTTGCTCTTGCTGCGCGAGCGCACTCGCCGCCGCGTCGAAGCCTTCCCGCGCGCATGGGCACGACGCGGCTTAACCGCTTTCCGGGGCTGCTGCGGAGACTCGACTTGGCCCACCGGATCCGCCCCCTTGTGCTCGACCGGATCGTCATGAGAAACGGCGGGCGGCTGCCCCATCGGCCCGCCTGAGGAGCCGATTGGACCACCGCTTGAGCCGCTATGGCTCCCGCCCGGAGGGGGGATTTGGGCCCCCGCCGTCCCGACAGCGAACAGCGATAGAGCCGTTAGAATAAGCAGCCGGTTTCTCATATCCTTACGTTACCACAGACCTATTACAAATTCAATAACCCGTCAACGATAATAATTATCGGGATTGTGGATGTAGTACATATCATACGGGTTCAGCCGCGGCAGCGTCACGTAGCGGTGCCCCTTCTCATCCACCTTTTCTTCGAGCCCAAACGGCCAGGTAAAAACAGGCTTCTGCTTATCGTCCGGCCTCTTGACGACGCCCGTTTCACGAACCTCGTTGACGATGCTGCCCACCCATTTAAGCTTCGTGGCCGCATCGGCGAACTCTTCCCAGTCACCGTCGGAATTGTGCTTATACATCGCCTTGCGGAAGTCCTCTATCGACATCCCCGCCTTCTTGGCCACCGGGCCCATGAGGCGCTTTTCCCACTCCTTGGCGATCTCCAGCTGCTCTTTGAGCTGGGTCATATTTCCCCAAGTCAGCGTGCTCATTTCGTGATGCAGGATCACGGCGTTCGGATAGGCATAGGACCTCTCCGAGAGCGTCACAATCGCCGCCGCCATGCTCGCGGCATAGGACTTCAGAACCACATGCACCGGCGCCTTGCTCGACGCGATAGCTTTGAGGATGCGATAACCTTCCATCACCGAACCGCCGGGAGAGCTGTCGATCACGATGAATATCGGCTTTTCGGAGTTCTCGTTGTTGAAATAATGGATCCGTTCGGTGATGAAGTCGGCCACGCCGCGAAAGATCGGCCCATTGAGGGGAATGCGCCGGTCGCTGACCATGAGCCGTCCGTTTGCAAAAGGCAGCGCGTCGTAACGCGGATCCGTGTTGGCCTCCTGCTTCCATTCCTCCTTCTGGGAGCGCATGCTGATATCGGCCTTGAGCTTGGCGATGCGGTCCTGACGCACGGAGTCTTCGAACTTCATCTGCTGGCTTTTTAGGCTCAGCCGCTTGAGCTCAAGATCAATCTCCGCCTTCTCCGCGCCGTACAGCAGCTCCTTCTCCTGCAGCTTCACCTGAGTCAAATCGTTTTTTAGCTTCAGCTGCGCGTACTCATGGTGCAGGAGCGCCAACTCCTGCTTGCGCTTCGCCTCTTCAATCCGGTTCTCGAGGTCCAGCTTCTTCTGCGTGGCCGTCAGCACCGCCGTATCCCGCTTCTCACGCTCCGAATCGAGCATATTCTGCAGGATCAGCTCTTCTTTCTCCAATATGAGCTGGCGCAGTTTCTGCTGTTCCTTTAGTTTGAGCAGGGTCTGCTCATCCGACAGCTGCTCTTTCTCCGTGCTGGTTGGAAACTTCTCAATTTTCTGTTTCTCGGAGAGAATATTGTACCGGGTACGCAGCTCTTCCAGCTCGCTCTGCAGGGGCTGCAGCTTCTGCGCCTGCTTCTGCTTTTCCAGGCCGTTTTCCAGGGTAAGCTTCTCCAACTCCTTCTTTTCCGGAGACGTCTCTTCTTTTTTAACCGGGATCTGCGCCGCCATAGCCGGCAGCACAACGGCAAGCAGACAAAGGACAGCAGCGGCTTTAAAGTATTTCATGACGTCTCTCCTATCCGGGCGGATTACGCTGTGACAGTGGAATATTTCTTATATCACACTACGCAGGCCGCGCGCTAGCCCTGGCGCCGTCATGGCTTCTTAAGAAGAGCTTCGATGTCGAGGGTTATCTCGACCTCCTTGCCCACCGCCAGTCCGCCGGTATCCAGCACCTTATTCCAGTTTACGCCAAAATCCGTACGGTCTATCGTCGTCGTCGCCGAAAATCCCGCACGGTCTCCCGCGGCGGCGTGCTCAGTAAGCGTCAGCATCACCTCACGGATAACCCCGTGCAGAGTCAGCTTGCCGTAGATGCGCGGCGCCTGCCCCTTCTTCCACACGACTTTAGTGCTCGCGTACTCCAGCGTGCGGAAGCGATCCGTGTCCAGAAAATCCGGGGCGCGCAGATGGTGGTCCCGCTTCTCGTTATCGGTATCGATACTCGCCGCGTCGATTACGGCGCGCACGCTCCACGATTCGACATTCTTCCCGTCATAGCTGATCTGTCCGGAAAGCCTCCGGAATTTCCCGGTCGTCTTGGCGACGACCATATGTCGAATTTTAAACCCGACGCTGGAATGCGCGGGATCAATTTCGTAAACCGCCGCCCGCGCCGAAACAGCCAACGACACCACCGCGCAGACGGCGCACATAAGCTTGCGCATAGTCTTCACCTCGATTCCGGTCTATAATCCGCGTCATTAATGAGTGCCCTCATGCGGCGCTCCGTTACATCCCGCCGCACGAGCGGGAGGTCCATCTTTGCTAGAATAGCTCCGCACACAGCGCCGATTTTGCGAGGCAGACAGTGACCGCACAAGAACGTCCGCGAGCGTTCAAGTTCGGCTGGTACGGCGACAGCGGCTTGGGCGACGCGCTAATCGACAAAATTCTCCGCGGAGAGAAGACCGCGACGATGTGTCCCGCCTACGACCCCAAAGAGGCGGACGTCAACGACGTGCTCAACGTCGTGGACAAAAGCGGCAAGCCGCGCGCGGTCGTGCGCGTCGTCCAAATAGAGAACAAGCCCTTCTGCGACATAGATGAGGCCATCGCGCACAAAATCGGATCAACGCTGAATGATGTCCGGAGGATCACCTCGTTCGCCAACAGCCGGCAGATCGGCAAGGACGAGGAAATGCGCGTCACGCACTTCGAGCTTGTCAAAATCCTGTAACCGCCGATGAAGCTCCACATCATTGCGTTCGGCTGCCAGATGTCCGTCGCCGACAGTGAGGAGATGACCCGCGCGCTGAGTCGGCGGGGCTATATCCCCGTCCCCGACCCGGAGGACGCGGACGCTATCCTGCTCAACACCTGCACCGTCCGGCAGCACGCGGAAGACCGCGCGGTATCCCTGATCGGCCGCCTCAAAACATGGAAAGAGCTGCGCCCCGGCCGCTTGCTCATCGTCGCCGGCTGCGCCGCAGAAAGGATCGCCCCTTGGCTGCGCCGCCGCTTCCCGTATATCGATCTTGTCGCCGGCGCGCGCTCTATTGAACAATTCCCGGCGCTTCTCGAAGAAGCGCTGACGACCCGGCGACTCCGCCCCAGCGGCAACGACGAGCCCCCGCACGACGAGCGCTCCAGCGCCTACGTTACCATCATGCGCGGCTGCAACTACCGCTGTTCGTACTGCATCGTCCCGGCGGTGCGGGGGCGGGAGACCTCCAGGCCATTCGCCGCGGTACTACAGGAAGTACGTGAGCGCGCGGCTGAGGGCGCTCTGGAGATCACGCTCTTGGGGCAAACCGTCAACGCCTACCGCAGCGCGGATGGACGGGACTTCGCAGACCTGCTGCGTGCGCTGGGCGCATTGCCCGGCGTCGAACGCATCCGCTTCATCAGCCCGCACCCATATTATCTTACCGCTGCGCTGACCAACGCCATGGCCGACACTCCCCAAGTATGCCCGCATCTCCACCTGCCCGCGCAGTCGGGCTCAGACCGCATCCTCGAGCGGATGTGCCGCAGCTATACGCGACGGCTGTTCCTTGAACGTATCACGGCCATCCGCCGCCGCGTCCCTGATCTCGCGTTATCGACCGACCTGATCGTCGGCTTCCCGGGAGAATCAGAAACGGACTTCGCCGCCACGCTAAGCCTCCTCGATGAGGCGGATTTCTGCGCCGCCTACTGCTATAAATTTTCGCCGCGCCCGGGGACCGCGGCCGCCGGCTTCGCAGACCGCATACCGCCGGAGCTGCAGGAGGAGCGCCTCGCGCGGCTCCTCGCCCGTACGGACCGGATGACGCGCCGTCACCTGGATCACCTGCTTCACCGCCGAGTACAGGTTTTACTAAGCGACACGACGGATGGACGGACGCAGTATCATTTCAAGGCGCGTCTAAACGCCCCCCGGCGCGCCGGGACCCTCGTCGATGCCGTCGTTATCGGCGCCACGCGAACCGCGCTGAAATGCGCGCCTGCAAACGCTTGCGATCACAGCGCGATTCATGATACCGTATAGACGGTGAAACACAAGAACGGAACCAAGTCGAACGAACGGCGCAAGCATCCACGCTTCGCGGTCGTGAACGATCTCATCGAACCGATCGTCTTGACCTACGCCCCCGATAAACAGGCAAAACAGTCCAAAGGCGCGAAAGACAAGGAAGCGGCGGACATCGCCAAGCACCTCAAGACGCAGCCGGCGATTCTCACGAGCTTATCAGCCGGCGGCATGTCGTTGATCACCTTCCTGGCTCCGCCCCATACCAAGACGTTCAAGATGACGCTGACGATCCCAGGACTCGACAACCTGCCGATCGAGGGCCGGGTGGTGCGCGTCAGCGAAAAAGGGGAAACGTACCAAGTCGGCATCGAGTTCACAAAAATCGCCAAGAAGTACCAGAAGCAGATCACGCAGATGGCCCACGACGACATCGATTGCAATACGCGCGTGGGACTCGGACTGCCTGAGGCCTGTGTCCCGGACTGCGGTTTCCATCTCCTCTGCACCAAGGCCCAGAAGGCGCCGCATTGGCCTCCGCAAGCGTAACCACGCAGGATATCCTCGCCGTCGTCGGACCCACAGCAAGCGGTAAAACCGACCTCGCGCTCGCGCTCGCGCGAAAACTCAACGGCGAGATTGTCTCGGCCGATATGGGGCAGATGTACCGCTGCCTGGATGCCGGAACGGCGAAACCAGAGGGCCGGTGGACAGACGGGGTATACCGCGTCCAAGGAATCCCCTACCATTTGGTGGATAACCTGGACCCCGGCGAGCCGTCCGACGCCGGGAGCTTCGCCCGCGCCGCACAGACGCTGATTGAGGAGATCTTGCGCCGCCGCCGCCGCCCGATCATCGCCGGGGGATCCGGCCTATACATCCGCGCGCTGTTCGAGGGGCTCGACGACCTTCCACCAGGCGACCGCGAACTGCGTGCACGGCTGCAGCAGCGCGCGCTCCGCGAAGGCAACGAAACGCTGCATGCCGAGCTCAGCTTGCGCGACCCACGGGCCGCCCGCAGAATACCGGCGGGCAATACCCAGCGGCTCATCCGGGCGCTGGAAGTCCTGCAGCTCACCGGCAAACCGATATCCGATTTCTGGTCGCGCAAGTGCGGCGGCCGGTCGCACTCGACCAAGCTCCCGGTCCGCTACCTCGGCCCCGAATGGAGCGCCGCGGCGCTCAATGAGCGCATCCTCCAACGCGCCGAAATAATGTTTCCCAACATGATCCGCGAGGCCGCCGCGCTCGTTCCAGCGCGCTACTCAGGCACCGAACCGGGTTTTCGCTGCCTGGGCTACCCCGAGGCTCTCGCCTGCGCGCGAGGGGAGCTCAGCGCGCAGGAAGGGCTGGCGCGCATGGCCTCCGCCACGCGAGCCTATGCGAAGCGTCAGCGGACCTGGTTTCGCAATCAAACGTCGGTGCTCTGGCGGTCCGGCGGGAATGACCATGACGCGCTTGCCGAAACGTTTTTGCGGGAGCTGGGATTATAATGGAACGCGTCATCCTCGTCGGAATTGAGAAAAAATGGCCCGTCGACGGAACGCGCGGCGCGCAAGACGACGGCGAGGGAATCGAGGAGCTGCGCCGCCTGACCGAAACCGCCGGCGGCCGCGTGACGGACACGCTGGCGCAGCGTCTGACGCGCTATAATCCGCGCTCGCTCATCGGCTCGGGGAAGATTGATGAAGTACGCCGCGCGGCACGGGCCAACGACGCGGGGACCATCATCTTTGACGAGAATCTCACGCCCGCGCAACAGCTTCATCTTGAACGCGAACTGGAAGCGAAAGTTGTGGACCGCACGCGGCTAATACTGGATATCTTCGCCCAGCGCGCAAGGACCAAGGAAGGCGAACTTCAGGTCGAGCTGGCGCAGCTGTCCTACATGCTTCCCCGGCTGACCGGCAGCTGGCGCGCGTTCTCGCAGCAGGCGGGGGGAATCGGCACCCGCGGACCCGGCGAGCGCAAGCTCGAGTATGAACGACGTCACATTCAACGCCGGATCGCGCACCTCAAGGACGAGATCAAACGCATGGCGCGCGACCGCGCGACCCAGCGCAACCGGCGCACGAGCATACCGGTACCGAGCGTGGCCATCATCGGCTATACCAACGCCGGCAAATCAAGCCTGCTCAACCGGCTCACCGGCAGCAGCAAAGCCGGCGGCGGCCCCGCCAGCGTCTATGCCGACGATAAGCTTTTCGCCACACTGGATCCGACGACCAGGCGCATCCGCTTGCCGGCGGGCGGCTGGGCGGTATTCACGGATACGGTCGGCTTTATCTCCAAGCTCCCGCCGCAGCTTATCGCGGCATTCCGCTCGACATTGGAGGAAGTCTCGCGCGCCGACTGCATCCTGCACCTGGAGGACGGCGCCAGCACAAGCATTGAACGACAGCGCAAGGTCGTCGACGAAGTCCTGGAGACGCTCGACGCTCGTAATATTCCGCGAGTCGTCGCCGTCAACAAGAAGGACCTGCTGAATCCGGACCAGCATCTCCGCCTGCGAGCGAGGAACGCCGAGCGCCTGTTTGTATCCGCGCTCACGGGTGACTCGATCGAGGAAATGCTCAGCCGTGTCCAGGATATGCTTAATAAGCGCTGGATCCTGCGCGAGCTCACTATCGCCCCGAAAAACGCCGGCCGTCTGGCGGACATCTACCGTTCGGCACAGGTAATCGGGCAGACAACGCGCGGCGACCGCATTCTTCTGCGCATGCGGGTGACCCCGGAAAACTGGAGCAGGCTGGTAGCCAAGTTTAAGGGGAATTCAGTCGAAAAAGATTGAAGTATGCCGGACATTTTTCTCGTCATTTTCAGCTACCTGCTGGGCTCCCTCCCCAGCGGCTATCTCGTCGCCCTCGCGGCAGGCGGCCTCGATATTCGTGAGCGAGGTTCGGGAAATCCCGGCGCGGCAAACGTCTTTCACGTCCTCGGCGCCGGACCCGGCCTAACGACCCTGATCGCGGACATTCTGAAGGGGTATCTTCCGGTATACCTGGCGCAGCACTGCGCCGGTAGCGATGCGCGCCTGGTCCTGCTCTGCGGAGCCGCGGCAATATGTGGACATACCTGGATGCTCTTTCTGCGTTTCAACGGCGGCAAAGCCGTCGCCACGACCGCCGGAGTCTTCCTCGCCCTGTCGCCAACGGCGATGCTGCCGACAATCACAATTTTTGCTGTCACTGTATGGATTTCCGGACATATATCCATCGGTTCAATCAGCAGCTCGGCGCTGTTTCCGCTCATTACCATTGTAATGCGGACACCGCCGCATACGACGGGACTTGCATTTTTGTCATGTATTCTCATACTGATCCGGCATATTTCCAACGTCGAGCACTTGCGAAAATACTGCGAAGAAGACTATGATACGGGCTCAGAACTTGAAAAAATAAGGGAAATACAATAGAATTTAGACTCCAGGACAGGCCGCCTCGCGGCACACAAGATCAAGATGGCAAAAGAAAAGGACCCGAAAGCGGAAAAAGAAGATAAGAACCCGGAAAAGGAATTCGAGGTTCGCATCTATTCTCTCGCCACCACGGCCAACGAGTGCATCGTATTCCTCGAGGAGGTGGGCGGAAACCGCCTGTTGCCGATCTGGATCGGGCTGACCGAGGGACAAGCGATAGCGATCCGCTTCTCGGGTATCGTTTTGCCGCGTCCGCTGACCCATGATCTGCTCCTGTCGTCGATCAAGCTGCTTGACTGGACCGTGACCAAGATCGTCGTCACCGACATCAAAGAAAACACCTTTTACGCGAATATTCACTTAAAGAAAGGAGATGAGGAGCGCGTCCTCGACGCGCGCCCGTCGGATGCCATTGCCGCGGCCGTCCGCGCGGGCTGCCTGATGTATGTGACTCAGCGAGTCTTTTCGCGCTGCCAAGTTCTCAACAAGCCGATCAGCGAGGACGAGGTCACCAGCTTTAAGGATCAGCTGTCGACGCTGCGGCCCGAAGACATCTACAAAGATTTGAAGCTGCCAGGAAAAAAAGGCAAGGATTCGCGCTCCAAAAAGGAGAACGAACCGGATGCCAAAAGAGAGGATGAGGATGAATAGACTCGACATCATCAAGGCAGTCGCCAAGGTTTTGACGACCAAGGGCGAAGCCTCGAAAGCTGTTGAGACAACTTTCGAGACGATCCGAATTGCGTTGAGAAACGACGAGAAGGTCGTGATCTCCAACTTCGGGACGTTCCGCGTAAAGGCGCGGCAGGCTCGGACCGGGCGCAACCCAAAGACCGGCACGACGGTATCGGTTCCGCCGCGCAAGGGCGTGCGCTTCAAGGCTTCGAAGAACCTGCTCTCCTGACCGCGGTAAGTTAGTGCAGCGGCTCCTCCTGCCCGATAAGGAGTATTTCAATATCGGCGAGGCGTGCAGGATTCTTCAAGTCCCGCCGTATACGCTCCGTTATTGGGAAGCGAAGTTCCAAGTATTGCGCCCGACCCGCAGACAAAGCGGACATCGGCGCTTTACACGCCGCAACATGGAGACCGCGTTTCTTATCAAGGATTTTCTCTACAATAAAAAGATGACGGTGGCCGGAGCGCGCAAAGCGCTCGCTGACCGGCAGCGCGGAGGCCGCGTCACCCGGCAGGAAACGCCGGGAACCGGCATGCCGCCCGGCGCGGTCAAGCTTCTCCGGCAGATACGTGAAGATTTAAAAAGACTTGCCGCCGAACTCAGCGGTTGATTTTAATTAGATATAATACGGCGAGAGCCTAATCGGGGACTGGCTCAGTGGCAGAGCGCTCGCTTGGGGTGCGAGAGGTCGGGGGTTCGATTCCCCCGTCCCCGATCCGGCTCTTAGACGCAGCCGATGTCGCAACGGGGTGTAGCTCAATTGGCAGAGCGCTTGCTTCGGGAGCAAGAGGTTCGCGGTTCAAGTCCGCGCACCCCGACCACTTTCCGGCCGGCGATCGACCCCTTGACAGCGCAAACAGTATATTTCTTCCGCTATTGACAATATTGTAGTATGCAATAGGTCCCCCTTGACAGAGCGAAGACACCTGCTGATCAAAGGGCGCGTTCAAGGCGTCGGCTTCCGTTGGTTTACCCGGGAAACAGCCGCGCGCCTTAGCCTTGGCGGCTGGGTCCGCAACCGTCCCGAGGGGAGCGTCGAGGCTGAGGTCGAGGGGGAACCGGATGTTGTCCGGAGATTCATTCAGGAACTGAAGACCGGGCTGCCGTTCGCATACGTCGACAGCATCGAGGAGTACGCCGTACCGAGCACCGGCGGGAAAGAGAGTTTCGATATCCGGCACTAGAGGGGCCCATGCAACCTACGACAGACTCGACAAGCCAATATTTCAAAGGCATCCAAAAACTTGCGAACATCGACCGCGAGGAGCAGCACAAGCTCTGGAAAAAAGCCAAGCGCGGCGACAAGAAGGCCAAGACGCGGATTATGGAGTGCAACCTGCGGCTTGTCGTTCCCATCGCCAAAAAATACCACCGTCAGGGCACGGAGTTTCTCGATCTCATTGAGGAAGGCAATCTGGGCCTCATGCATGCGATCGACAAGTTCGACCCGGAAAAAGGTTATCGCTTTTCGACTTACGCCTCTTACTGGATAGAGCAATCCATCCGGCGCGCCGTGGAAGAGCAGTCCAAAACCATCCGCATCCCTCCGCATGCCTGGGAAGCGCTGCGCAAATGGCTCAAGGAGTGGGAGAAGATGCACGCCATGCTCGGCCGCGACCCGACACTCGCGGAAATGGCGAAACGCATGCACTGGACGGCTCGCCAGGTCCGCGGGGTATTGGATGCCGCCGAAGCGGCCAAAGGCATCGGCTCGCTCGAGAACCCCATCGACAGCGGCGACGACAACATTACAATGGAGGACATGATCTCCGAATCGCAGGCCCAGTCGCCCGAAAACCTCATATCGGTCCTAAAACTGCATGAGGAGCTGCATCAGGGCCTGCAGGAAATCGGCGACCGGGAACGCGTCATTCTTGAACTGCGCCACGGACTGACCGGCCAATCGCCGATGACCCTCGAAGAGGTCGGCAAGCGCCTCCGGCTGTCGCGGGAACGCATCCGTCAGATTGAGGAACGTGCGCTCCTGCGTCTGCGGCGCGTAGCCAACCGCATGGGACTTATCGAGCTCAACGAGCCGCGGCCGCTGGGCAGCCCCAACCTGCAGCCCGGCTGGAACATGCCCAAACCCAGAACCGATATCCTCGGCAACATCATCCCCGAAGGACGCCGCACGGCCGACCGGGTCACGCCCCAGCGCAAACCCAAACGCCGCAGCGCAAAGCAAGTCAAGACTACCGCCAAGGGCAAGCGCAAGAAATAACGGAGATCTCCATGACCGCATCCACAGTCGATCTTAAGGAACATATCCGCGATATCCCGGATTTTCCAAAAAAGGGAATCATATTCAAGGACATCACGCCTCTGCTGGGAAGTCCGCAGGCGTTCGCCGCCGTCGTGGACCGCATCGCCGCACACTACGCGGCTGCCGGCATCAAGAAGGTCGCCGGCATCGAGGCCCGAGGGTTCCTGTTCGCCGGAGCCGTGGCCAAGCAGCTCGGCGCGGGAGTCATCCCGATTCGAAAGAAGGGGAAACTTCCCTACAGGACCCTGGCCGCCGAATACGCGCTGGAGTACGGCACGGACTCGGTGGAGATCCACGAGGATGCCGCCACGGCGGGCGAACCGGTGCTGCTGATCGACGACGTGATCGCTACCGGGGGGACGGCTGCCGCTTCCTGCGAACTGCTGGAGAAAACGGGAGCCAAGATTGCCGGGGTCTGCTTCATCATCGAGCTCGGCTTCCTGAAGGGACGCGAGAAACTTGCGGGACGAGAAATCTTCTCGCTGCTGGAATACTAAGCAGGAGCATACGCCCCCGTAGCTCAACGGATAGAGCAAGCGCTTCCTAAGCGCAAGATGGGGGTTCGATTCCCTCCGGGGGCAGGAGAAACTATATGGCGAAGGCGTGGGCACGCAAAGAGGCCAAAAAGAACGAGTTCGCCGCCCTGGTCGAGAAGGGCGTGCTCTGGGTAAAATACCATCCGACGACATCGATGTGGGGGGGGATCGGGGTCATCGCCGTCGCCCTCGTAGCCGCCTCGTTTTACAACCGCATGGTCACCCAGAGAGAAGAGAGCTGGAGCCGCTATGCCGTCGCGCAAAGCTATGCCTACTCCCGCCAACCCGATGCGGCCCTGGAGCAGATCCGGCTCCTGACGGAGGAGTTTCCGACCAGCGCGGCATCGAGCTACGCACTGCTCCTGGCGGGCGACATCCTCTACGAACGCGGCAGCTACAAAGAAGCCGCGGCGTCCTACGACAAAATTGTCGTGCAGCCCAACCACGCCGAGGCCGTCCCGATCGCCCTAACCAATCTCAGCCTCTCTCAGGAAGCGGCCGGCAACTGCAAGAGCGCCAGCGATTCCGCCCAGCGCTTGCTGGACTCGTATGGCGAGCACTTCCTGGCGCCGCAAGCACATGCCTCACTGGCACGCTGCCTGGTAATCGCTGGGGAGCGGGAGAAAGCCCGCGCTACATTCGAGAAGATGGCGGTGCTCTATCCCAACACCTACTGGGCGCAGTGGGCGCAGGCGAGACTGCAGGGCTGACGCTGTACTTATAGCGGGCATAAAGCCTCACTATTGACAGAAATCCTTATTTCCCTTATACTTGCTGAGCGTCCTGAAGTATTCGCATTACACCGGGCCCCAACACCGGACGCAGCGGAACGCCGAGCGCCTCGAAAGAGGGCCCGGTTTTTTTATGCCCACCTCGACGAGCCGCTCGGCTCACAAGAGAAACAAATAACACGCAACAGCAAAAGAGCACCTTTACCCAGTGCCCGAAAAGAGTAGACGTACTATTGACAAATTGTATTTGTTTCGGTAGAATCAGCAAGCTTTAGAGGAGGGTCCTCGGACTCAAGTACCGTGGGTACTCTCTTCGAAGGAAGCGAATGCGTCTAAACGGCGTTTTCGGAAACCTAAGGAGGAAAAGACAAGAGATGAGAAAAACCCTCGGAATAGCTCTTGCCGCGGCTCTGATTTTCCCGAGCCAGGCAAGTGCAGAGTTGTTTAATAACCTGAAAGTGTCCGGGCAGCTGGACATCCAGAGCACGTCAGCGCGCAACGTCGCCGACTTCCAGACCGATGCGGACACCTGCGTGACCTGCACCGTCGCTGCCGGGACAGAGAATGACCGTGTCGGCAATACGCTCACCCGGACCCTGCTCAAAATGGAGTGGGATCTGCTCGATGATGTCCATGCCACGATCGGTCTGATCAAGAATGACCGGCCATGGGGCAGAAACGCCACGGCAGGCGATGATCAAACAGTGAACGGCGCGAATCAGACACTGACCAATACCGCCACTGGTACAGACATCGGGGGCAATGTCAGCGTCAACCTGGCCAACATCAAGATCGACAAGATGTTCGGTCATTTCGACATCACCTTGGGCCGCCAGTACTATGGCGACCCGGGCGACCTGATCGTCTACGTCGGTCCGTATGACACCCATGGCCTGTATGCCACCTCCGTAGACGGCATGCGCGTTGATGCGGAAAACGACATGCTGACTTTCACTGGCTCCTTTTTCACCACGGCGGGACCAGCGGATATTTCAGCAGGGGCCCAGGACTCCAACACCTACCTCAAAGGTATCGAGATCGGCATTAAGAATATGCCGGTTAAGTCCAAGTTCTTTGTTTGGAACCGCCTTGTCCAGCAGGCGGGGACCCTCGGCACTCCTCCGGCTGTTGTTGGACCGACGGCTGGCGGACTAAACGATAACCTGTACGTCTTCGGCACACAGCTCCGCGGCGAAGCCGCCGGCGGCTGGCTGAGCCTAGACCTCGCAGGCAACCTCGGCACCGACAGAATCTCCGGCAATGCCTATGGCGGCGCCTGCGGCGTGGAATTCTGCCCTGCCGGTACGGCGAAGTACCGCGGTTGGGGCTTCCTGGTGGATACCGGCTACAATGCCGAAATCGCCAATGTCGGCGGCTTCACCCCTTGGGGCACCTTCGGCTTCGGCACCGGCCGCTCCAGCTTGGGCCAGAATAAAAACGAAGGCTTCAACACGATCGCGACCGACTTCCGGCCGGGCGTGATCAACCGTCGTTTTGCCGCAGCGAACGCAGCGCAGATCCTGGGCAGCGCGGCCAATAACATGGTCGCCGCGAACACCATGGACGGCGCGACGACCAACGCCGCGACCACCGGGCTGAACAACCGCGTAGTCTGGGGCGCGGGAGCGAACTTCACTCCCGCCTTCGAAGACCGCGCGACAGTCGGCGTGTCCTTCTGGGACTTCCGCTTTCAGCGGGTCACCGACATCGGCGCCGGGGCGAAAGTCCATCGGGCGCATGCCGGCAATACTCACATCGGCTCCGAGTTCGGGCTGACCAGCGAGTGGCGCCACTCCGAGAACGTAACCCTCGGCATGGGATGGGCGACCTTCCAGCCGGGCGGCTACATCAAGGAGATCATGGAGGACTCAGCGGCCAGCGTCCAGGGAGCGGGCAACAACCCCGTCCAGATGTGGTTCGCGGACTTCACGGTTAAGTTCTAAGCGCACCAGGACATCCTCTAAAGACGGCCCCCCGGCGCAAGCCGGGGGGCTTCTTTATTTGCTAGCAGTCCTGCGATGAAACGAACGGCGCTTACAGCGCTTTTCCTATTTACCGCCAGCCGCGCGATGGCGACCGGCCTCGACGTCACAACCGAGTACCG
>JBDRPD010000011.1:0-2182 GCA_043827405.1 Elusimicrobiota bacterium
TCTGTTCGCTCCTGCCGGTGAGGATCGCCCTCGCCTGGCCTTCGAGGAGGCAGAGGAGTGGGCTGCTGACCCATCCGACGAGTCTAGGGCCGCCGCCGAGACCGCCGCCTGGGCCGCCGGGGCCGCCGCCGAGACCGCCGCCTGGGCCGCCGGGGCCGCCGCCAGGGCCGCCGCCGAGACCGCCGCGCACCGCAAAATGTGTCAGATCATCCGCTCGATGCTCGTGTGTCCATTTGAGGAGGTTTGCCATGCCGACTCCCCTAGAGCGTGAGATCGAGCGCAAGTGCAGCCAGGTGGAATTCCTGATGACGATGCTGGCCCGGAAGCGCGACCCGCAAGTGGCGGACATCGCCCTCGACACGCTGGCAGCGGCGTTGCGGCTGGAGCATCAGCGGAGGTGTACGTGCTCGACGTCGTGATTATCGCCGGCTGGCTCGGCCTGATGGTGGCGCTCTGGGTGAGCGGGGAGGCGGGAGTGAATCTCATCCCAGACTACCTGATAATCCCCGGCCTGGTCTGCACCGTGCTGGCGGCCTGTGCGATTGGGGTTGCTTGCGCTTCCCATGAGGCGGCTCGGATGAGACGGCTGGAAAAGCTGATTATGGGCTCTGCACCTTCCAGGAGGCGGAAGTGAGCAACCGCCGTTACCGCCTGATTCTCTCCGCCGTCCTCCGCGATGGCCGGTGGTCCGGAACCGTCCGCGGCAGGCGGATCGAGATCGAGAGGCGTGCGGCGGCCGACGGTCGGACCATTCACTGGAGCGCGTATCGGGACGATAAATCGGCGTCCGGTACTACCCGGCAAGCTAAGGAGGCGCTCAATGCCTGCGCGTAGATACTTCCGGCCTCGCGTGGGGCCGGAACTGACGAGGAAAGAGCGGGAGGATTTGAAGGCGGCGAAGGTGTCCCATGCGGCTGCCGCCAGTCTCGCTCCGCAGTCACATGATGACTACGACCGGATGGATGCTGCGGTCCATAGCGGCGAATTTGAGGATTGGGAATTACAGGACGACGAATTCTGAAAAGGACTTATGCCAATCATTGCAAAACAAACAGGAAGTGATTTCATCCCCTGCCCGGCGGGCTTACACCATGCCGTCTGTGTAGATGTCGTCGACCTCGGGAAGATCAAGGTTTCATACGGCGGGAAGGAACCCAAGGAACAGCACAAGATCCGGATCGTATGGCAGACGGATGAGCCGATCCCGGAGACCGGCAAACCATACATCGTGCAGAAACGCTACACGCTTTCCCTGAGTGAAAAGGCAACTCTCCGGAAAGATCTGGAATCTTGGCGATCCAAGCCATTGTCGACGGAGGAACTCGCCGGCTTCGATGTGGAAGTGCTGATCGGGGTGAACTGCCAGATCTCCGTCATGCACGACACGCGGGACGGCTCGACTTATGCGAACGTCACGTCCGTCGTCCCGCCGCCGAAGGGCACATACAAGATCGGGCCGCGGGATTACGTCCGAGTGAAAGACCGGACGGACGGCGGCCAGCGGGATGACGGTTATCAGGCTTCCGATGAAGACATTCCCTTCTGAGGACTATCCAGATGAGCGACAACTTCGAACACTCAAACGGGTCCGAAAACTCCGGAGGCGAATTGCCCGGAGTTATGCGCGAGCTGAAAGCGAGGATACTCCTCGCCTGCCGTCTGTTCCGCTGCGCCCTGCTGCACGGCATGGTCGAGCACATGCTCGGCTACCGGTGTTCCGTGTGCAGGCCGGTGCGGAAACGCAGAACGCAGGCTAAGACATCGGAGGCCGCATGAACTACATAAGCTGCAATTTTCATATCGACGAGACGGTGGGTTTCTTCATCCATGAACTCGCCCTTGATGGCGATTCGTATGTGCTGAAGATCGGCGAGACCGAATTAAGCTACCCGGATGTGACGATCTTCCTCTCCCTCGTGGCCCTTCGCCGGTTCCGCGATGCGCTCGAGAAGTATCTTCCCACACTGCCCGCCGAGGGTGAAGTTGATTCCGGAAGAAAGGAGGACGTGCAGGTTAATCTAGAGCCTCTGTAACGAACTGGACCGCCCGGCGCCACCCCTCCGTTGCGTCGGGACGGCCCAGCCAGCCGCCGGCTTCACGGCGAGCCTAAAGCGCCCCGGGAGGGCGAAGTGGGAATGGGGCCGGCGGCTGACTGGACTGAGGAAGTTCAAATAATGGCACG
>JBDRPD010000012.1:0-71673 GCA_043827405.1 Elusimicrobiota bacterium
CGACGCTTCCCTGGCTGAAGCGGAAAGGATTCATATCCTGAGAGTCCTCGCGGATGCCGAAGGCAATAAAACCAAGGCGGCCAAGATCCTCGAAGTCGACGTCAAGACCCTCTACAACAAGCTTAAGAAGTACGGCGTTGATCTGTCCGAGCAGGATTATTCCGCCTCCTGAAACCCCTGCTGGTTCTATAAATTACCCTGTTTTTGGAATATTTACCTACCAACCAGGGAAATATTCCCTTGTTTATCGCTTAAATATGTAGGAAGTAAATGAATATGGTTAATGATTTGATATTTATGCTTATTATTACTTATTTTTTTACATATTATCAGATCTGTACAAATTCTCCTCAATCCTGGCAGTTTCGTTTCCATTCATATTTTTGCGAGTTGGTCTCGCAAAATTTATGACTGGTAAGGTATTCCAACATTCTCTCCTCCGAAGGTCTGCCTCGGATCGTGGTGTGACGATCCGTCCCGCTGGTTACGGGTACCAGTCAATTATTTCGTCGTATAGATGGAAGCAAGCCGGAAACAGTCTTAGAACGCCGTGTAAACGTGAGGGAAAAAAATGAGATCTCTTGAGATGAAAGAGAAAACCGCCGCAATAGTGATCGGCATTGGAGCGCTGTGCGTAATGCTCACCGGAATCGGAGCGCGCTCGGCCGTCGCTGAAGGCGGTGCGGAGTATGTCGGGGCCGAGACCTGTGTCGGATGCCACGACGCTAAAGGCGCTTCCTACAAGGATTCTTTGCATGGACGAAAGCTGCCTATCACCAAGAAGGTTACCTATGAGAAATCATGCGAAACCTGCCACGGCCCGGGCTCCAAGCATGTCGCCGCCGGCGGCGACAAGACGGACCCCGGCTTCAAGACCATCGGCAAGCCGAAATCCGAGGACTGCATGAAGTGCCACAAGGGCGGCGAGACCATGATGTGGGACATCAGTTCGCACGCGCAGGCGGATCTCTCCTGCAACACCTGCCACAGCGTCCACGAAGGCAAGGGCCGCAAGAACCTCAAGGCTTCCAGCACGGATTCCTGCCTCCAGTGCCATAAGAAGGTCGGGCTGGCGCTTGATATGCCGTCGCACCATCCGGTCAAGGAAGGCAAGGTCAGCTGCACCGACTGCCACAACCCGCATGGCGGACAGAACGGAAACCTAAGAGCGGAATCTGTCACCGAGACCTGCTACAAGTGTCATGCTGAAAAGGCGGGACCGTTCATTTATTCGCACCCGCCGGTACAGGAAGACTGCGGCATCTGCCACAAGCCGCATGGGGCGTCGCAGCAGAAGATGCTCAAGTGGTCGTCGCCGCGCATCTGCATGGCCTGCCACAACGGACACCACGAGGACAGCGGGGCGACCTGGGTCGCTAATATCCAGCGCCGCGGCGACTGCACCACGTGCCACCCGGAAATTCACGGGTCCGACCGCACCGCCATCTTCCACCCGTAGGCGATAACGGTTAGAGATTGAAATGAATCACGCGATCAAGATGAAAAGAACGTGTACGCAAGAGGGAGGCGTCATGACACGTAAGATAACAGCGATATTCGTAGGGGCGGCACTGCTCGCCCTGCCCTACGCCCAGCCGGCCGGTGCGGAGGTTACTGCGGGAGGAGAACTCGGCTACATCCATGTCGACGAGTTCGGCCCGCAGGGGCGGGTCCGGGCATTAGATGGACGCCAAGCGCTTATTAGAGCGAATACGCGAACATCCACCGATTACGGCAATGAGACTGAACCGCGCGTGCGGCCCCAGTTCATTGAAGCCGACTTCTGGATGAAGTCGCATGACGCCAATAAGCTGCTGGACCTTGGAGTCACGAACCTTAACAGCGGCAGCGAGAGCGCGTTTATCGACCTGAACCTGGGCCAAGCCTTCCGCCTAACCGGCGATCTGGACGTGCTGATCCGCCGCATGCCGCTGACCCACTGGGGCATGTACATCGACGGCGCCTACATCAACAACGTCGACCAAACGGTCGGCGCCGCCAACCGGCGGCACTATATCGTTTCCGGCGGCGAAGACCTGGGCGACGACCTGTTCGTCACGCGGGTACAGGCGCAGGCAAAGGCCCGCTATACTTTGCCGACCTATCCCCTGCGCCTGAGCTTGGGGATGTGGAGAGAAGGGGAGCATGGGTCGGCGGTCGATGCCTTCGATCTCAACTGGGGCGGCGCCGGCACCTACAGCTACCACCGCTACAACCTGGACCGGTTCACGCGGCAGTATACCGCCGCGGTCGAGACCGATATAGGAGAGGGCACGGTGGAGTACAGCCACATGACGCGAAAGTTCGCCGAGAAGGGGCCGAATCTGGTGAATGATAACGAAACCGGCAACAAAGGCATCCTGCCCAACAGCCATGCGATGTACTTTCAGGATCATATCGCGAACCGCAATAAGGTCTCGTTTAGCTACCGTGTCGGACCGAAGTTCTCGGTGGCCGGCGGCGTGGCGAAGCTGAGCCGGCGCAACCCGTTCAATCACTACGAGTTCAACGTCCACTCGGTGCATACGGGATTTGCCTATCGCCCTACCAAGACGCTGTCGTTTAGCGGGCGGATGTACGCGAGGGACGAAGCCACGATCGAGGACCTCAGCAGCGACCAGTACCTGGCCCTCGGCAACAAGTCGAACACCATGGACTTCCGGCGTTACAAGGGAGACTTCAAGATGCGCTATACCGGCATCAAAAGCGTGGCAGTCACCGCTGGATACAAGCCCGAGCATATCAGCCGTGAGCATACGGACCTGTATACGCAAAGGTGGGGCACGACATACAGCTATACTGATGGAACGTTCAACGACGCCAACAGATACGTCAACGATGTGGCGGGGAAGAACACCCTGCACCGGTTCAGCCTGGGGACGAAGGTCGACCTGCCGCTGGACGCGCAGTTGGACATCGGTCTAAAGCAGCTCATCGCCAACCGTTCCTCGTTCGTTTCAACGCCCAACAGAAGCAGCCGGGGCGACGCCACCCTGACCGCCCCTCTGGGCCAGCAGATGCAGCTGCTCGTCGGCGCGGGGCACCTCTACGAAAAGAACACCAAGGGCTATACCCGGTACAAGAGGAAAGAGTTCACGGCGCTCACCGGCTTCACCTGGACCGAGAAGGAAGGCCGCGGCTCCATGGGCATCAACTACCTGCTGGAGGACGGCCGCGACCTGTCGGACACCTTCTGGGGCGACGCTGCGGGAACCGGCAACGTTCACACGAGCGGCCGCCATGCGCCGTACCGCTACACGAACCGGACCGTATCGGGCAACGTCATGGTGAAGCTGCCGTGGGAGACGTCCGTCAACGGCAACGCCTCCTACACGCGGTCGCGCAGCGAGTGGAGCGTCGCGAACCAGTTCGACTATATGTTCAACGCCGCGCAGGGCGAGGAGCTGGTGCTCATCGACCCTTCGCTCGTCGAGATCACGCACTTCGGCCTGTCGATCGACCGCAAGTTCATGAAGAGCATGACGGCGCGGCTGCGCTACGACTGGAACGGCTGGCAGAACAAACACGACAAGACCCTCAACGGCTCGGCGCAGATCATCAACCTGTCGCTGAGCGGAAAGTTCGGAGGGCCGAAGAGCTAGTTCTATAGGCAGCGAACCAGGCGCTGTGCCGCCGCCATCCGGGTGTGCGATATGCGCCCCGGGTGGCGGTTCGTTTTAGTAGGCTTTGTTGACGAGATTGATCAACTGATCGATAACAGAGGACAGACATGAGAACCATCGCATGCGCAGTCGCCGTGTCGTTGTTGGGAGCCTTCTTCGCGCTGGATTTGGCGGCGCAGAAGGACGGCCCCGCCTACATCGGCGTCAAGAAGTGCAAGATGTGCCATATGAAGCAGTTCAAAACCTGGGAGAGTTCGAAGCACGCCAACAACTTCGCTGCGCTCCAGGGCGACGAGAAGAAGAACCCGGAATGCCTGAAGTGCCATACCACCGGCTTCGGCCAAGGCGGCTACGAGCTCGCCAAATCCGACGAGGAGAACAGCGCTTTCATCAACACCCAATGCGAGGCCTGCCACGGCCCGGGCGGCGACCACTTCAAGGCGCCCAAGGACCAGAAGAAGGCGACCATCCAGAAAGAGGTCAAGAACTGCTCCAACTGCCACAACCCGCACAAGAACTTCGGCGAGGAAGCCAAAGCGAAGCGGGGGGGATAACCGGACCGGGCCCGTTGAGCCCGCCGAAAATGAAGCCGATAAGGATCGCCGCGGCAGCACTAACGCTGTTGGTTATGGCGCTGGTACCCGTGCGTCTTGGCGCGCAGGAAAACGACGAATGCATGGCCTGCCACAGCGAAGGGATGATGGGCGCCCGGCGCGTGAATATCAAGGCCTTCAAGGGCTCCATCCACGGCGAGCACCTCTGCGTCTCCTGCCATTCCGACCTCACCGACTTCCCGCACCCGGAAAAGCCCAAGCCGGTCGAGTGCAAGAGCTGCCACCGGGTGGAGGCCCAGATTTACCTAGACTCCGATCACGGCCGGGCGGCGGCGCGCGGGATGACGGAGGCCGCGGCCTGCAAGGACTGCCACGGCCACAGCCATACCCTGCTCAACTCGCGCCATCCCAAGTCCCCGGTCAACCGCAAGAACATCCGCGACACCTGCGCCGCCTGCCACGGCAACCCCAAGCGCATGGAGAAAGCGCATCTTTCGATCCAGGACCCGCTGGACTCTTACGCCCATACCGTGCACGGGGAGGCGTTCAGCTCCGGGAAGGTCAACGCCGCCGTATGCACGGACTGCCACGGCTCGCATGACCTGCACGGCGCGGCCAACAGCACGAGCCGCATCTTCTGGCGCCGGGTCCCCGAGACCTGCGGCCGCTGCCACGCCAATGTCCTGGCCGTATACAACAAGAGCATCCACGGCCGGGCCGCCAAAGCGGGAATTAAAGAGGCGCCGGTCTGCACCAGCTGCCACGGCGAGCATACCATCCGCGCCGCCAAGGATCCCGGAGCGTCGAGCTACGCCGGCCAGGTCACCGCGACCTGCACCGGCTGCCATGCCTCGGAGAAGCTCAACCGCAAATTCGGTCTCCCCATCGACCGTCTCAAGACCTATATGGACACCTATCACGGCCTGGCGCAGAAGCGCCAGGACCTGCACGTCGCCAACTGCGCCTCCTGCCACGGCTTTCACGATATCATGCCGCATACCGACCCCCAGTCGTCGATCCACCGGAGCAACCTCAGCCAGACCTGCGGCAAATGCCATCCCGGAGCGGGGATTCAGCTCGCGCGCGGCTATGTCCACGCCCCGCCCACCGAGCAGCACTGGTCGATATTCTGGGCCAAACGCTTTTACCTGCTGCTGATCCCTCTGGTCATCGGCGGCATGCTGCTGCACAACGGCCTCGATCTGCTGCGCAAGGCCCTGCGGCTGGCCCGCGGCCAGGAAACCATGGCGCCGCACACCGACCTGCGGCTGACCGTCAACGAGCGGCTGCAGCATTTGATCAACGGCGCCGCCTTCATCATCCTGGCCTATTCCGGCTTCGCGCTCAAGTACCCGGACGCCTGGTGGGCGCTGCCCCTGCGGTTCGCCGACGAGGACCTGCGGCGCATCATCCACCGCGCGGCGGCGGTTACCGTCGGCCTGCTCGGCATCTATCATACCGGCTACCTGCTGGGGACCAAGCGCGGACGAACCGTCCTCTTCGGCCTGCTGCCGCGCTGGCGCGACATCAGCGAGCCGTTCGCTCTGCTGGCCCATAATATCGGCTGGCGCTCCAATCCGCCGCACCTCGCAACGCCTTACAACTATATCGAGAAGTCGGAATACTGGGCGCTGGTCTGGGGCACCATAGTGATGATGGTAACGGGAACGGTACTGGCTTTCCCCGACCTGACCCTGCAGCACCTCCCCGCCTGGGCGCCCGAGCTCGCGACCATGATCCATTACTACGAGGCCGTGCTGGCTTGCCTGGCCATCGCGGTATGGCATTTTTACTGGGTGATATTCGATCCCGCCGTCTATCCCATGAACTGGGCCTGGCTGGCGGGGTATGTCCGGCTGAAAGGGAAGAAGGACAAGACCAAAGGGCTGAAGGCATGAAGCTCCGGGCCGGACTGCTGGCGGGCGCGTTGTCGCTCTTGGCCGCCGCCGGACCGGCGTCATCGCGCGCGCAGGAATGCTTCGACTGCCACGGGGAAGCCGGATTCCAGACTGAGCGCGACGGCAAGCCGCTCTCCCTCCACGTCGACCAGAAGAAATTCGCGGCCTCGGTCCACCAGGGCCTCGCCTGCGTCTCCTGCCACGCCGACCTGGAAGGCAAGGAGATTCCGCACGCCGAACGCCTGCGGCCGGTCGACTGCGGAGTCTGCCACGCCGAGCCCCAGAAGAAGTTCGCCGACAGCCTGCACGGCAAGGCCCTGGCGCGCGGCGACAAGCTTGCGCCGCGCTGCGCCAGCTGTCACGGCAAGCATGACATTCTGCCCGCCAAGCACCCCCAGTCGGCGGTGGCGCCGCTGCGCGTCCCCTATATCTGCGGCTCCTGCCACCAGGAAGGCGCCGCGGTGCAGAGCCAGCGCGAGATCCACCAGCACAATATCCTCCAGAACTACTCGCAGAGCATCCACGGCGAAGGCCTGATGCAGAAAGGGCTGAGCGTGAGCGCCACCTGCGCCTCCTGCCATTCGGCGCACCAAATCCTGCCGCATACCGATCCGCGCTCGACCATCGCGCACGGCAACGTGGTCCGCACCTGCACCCAATGCCATGGCCAGATCGAGAACGTACACCGCAAGATCATCAAGGGCGAGCTGTGGCAGAAGGCGCCCGGCGTCATCCCGGTCTGCGTCGAATGCCACCAGCCGCATAAGGCGCGCAAGGTGTTCTATGACCAGGGCACGGCCGACAAGGACTGCCTGAGCTGCCATGCCCGTAAAAATATCCGTTCCGCCGACGGCCGCAGCCTGTTTGTCGACCAGAGCCACCTCGCGGGCTCGGCGCATGCCGGCAATGCCTGCGCCCAATGCCATAAGGGGGTGACCCCGTCCAAGCAGCGGCCCTGCGAGAAGGTCGCCAAGAAGGTCGACTGCGCGGTGTGCCACAACGACCAGGTCGAGCGCTACCAAAAAAGCATCCATGGGACGCTGCAGGCGCAGGGCGACCAGAACGCCCCGTCCTGCGCCGAATGCCACGGTACGCACGGCATTGGGCGCAAAGCGGACCCGAACTCGGCGATCTTTCCGCTCAATGTCCCCAAGCTGTGCGGGAGCTGCCATCGCGAAGGCGAAAAAGCGGCCGTTCGCCGCCACAGCAAGGAGCGGGATATCCTAACGCACTACGCCGAAAGCATACACGGCAAGGGCCTGCTCAAGAGCGGGCTGGTCGTGACCGCCACCTGCAGCAACTGCCATACGGCGCATGGCGAGCTCCCGGCCGACCGGCCGGAATCCAGCGTCAACCAGAAGAACATCGCGCAGACCTGCGCCAAGTGCCATCACGGCGTCTACGAGCAGTTCACCGCCAGCGTGCACTCCCCGCTGAAAACCGCGACGAGCAAGGAGCTTCCCGTATGCAGCTCCTGTCATTCGGCGCATACCATCGGCCGCACCGACCGGGACCAGTTCAAGCTGGAGATCACCGACCAGTGCGGCAAATGCCATAAAGACGAAACCAAGAGCTACTTCGAGACCTATCACGGCAAGGTCTCGCAGTTGGGCTATGCCAAAACCGCCAAGTGCCACGACTGCCACGGCGCGCACAATATCCTGGGCATCAACGAGCCGGATTCAACGCTCAGCCATCAGAACATCACCGATACCTGCCGCAAATGCCATCCCGGAGCGACAAAAAAATTCGCGGGCTACCTCACCCACAGCACCCACCATGACCCGCACAAATACCCGCTGATCTTCTGGACCTTCTGGGCCATGACCGCGCTTCTGATCGGGACCTTCCTCGCCTTCGGCCTCCATACCTTGCTGTGGCTGCCGCGCTCCCTGCAAATGCGGCGCGAGCATCCTCCCGAACCTTATGACGAAAAGAAAAAGCAGCTGCGACGCTTCTCGCCGCTGCAGCAGGTTCAGCATGTAGTAATGATCGTCAGCTTCCTCACCTTGACGCTCACCGGCATGACCCTGAAATTCTCCTATGCCGGATGGGCTGTTGTCCTGGCGAAGTTTCTCGGCGGCTTCGAGGCCGCGGGCATACTGCACCGCTTCGCGGCGGTAACCATGATCCTGCTTTTCGCCTCGCACCTATGGGACTTGGCGAGGAAAGTGCGCTCACACAAGGGAAGTTATACGTCGTTTCTGCTCGGCCCCAACTCCATGCTGCCGGCCTGGAAAGATCTCGGCGAAGTGATCGCCACGCTGAAGTGGTATCTGGGACTGGGACCGCGCCCCCGCTACGGCCGCTGGACCTATTGGGAGAAATTCGACTACTTCGCCGTATTCTGGGGCGTGACCATAATCGGCTCGACCGGGCTGGCCCTCTGGTTCCCGGAAGTCGTGACCATTCTACTGCCCGGCTGGATCATCAACGTGGCGACCATTATTCATTCCGATGAAGCCCTGCTCGCCTCCGGCTTCATATTTACCATTCACTTCTTCAACACCCACTTCCGCCCTGAGAAATTCCCGATGGACATAGTAGTCTTCACCGGCCGCATGCCGCTTGCGGAGTTCCAACGCGAGCGGCCGGAAGAGTATGAAGAGTTGGTCCGTGAAGGCAGGCTGGATGAGCGCCTGGCGAATCCGCTGCCGCTATGGGCGATCCGGGCCATCCGGGCTGGCGCCTGGACGGCTCTTGCCATCGGTACCGTCTCGGTATTGGCCATCATCTACGCGATGCTGTTCGCGTACCGATAAGCAGTATAATCTTCCATGAAAAAAGGGACCCTCCTCGCCCTCGACGTCGGCGGAACTAAGATTTCCGGAGCGCTCGTCACCCGGCGCGGCCGCATCCTGGCGCGCGTCAAGGAACGCGTACCAAAAGGCGCCGGCCGCACGGCGTTGTTCGGCATCATGCGCGGCATCCTCAAGGGGCTGATCGCAAAAGCCCCGCGAGGCGCCAAGCCGCAAGCGATCGGCGCCGGCGTGCCGGGCATTGTCGACGCCGCCCGGGGCAGGATTCTGATCGCGCCCAATATCGACCTTTCCGGCTTCCCGGTCGGGCCGCGGCTAAGCCGCGCCTTCGCGCTGCCGGCGGCGATAGGCAATGACGTAAACGTCGCCCTGCTCGGCGAGCAGTGGCTGGGCGCCGCCAAGGGCCGGCGCAACGTCATCGGACTCTTTCCCGGCACCGGCGTCGGGGGAGGAATTATCGTCAACGGCTCTTTGCTGACCGGCGCTCACGGCGCCGGCGCCGAACTGGGACACCTGGTGATGCTGCCCGGCGGACCGCGCTGCGGCTGCGGCAACCGGGGCTGCCTGGAGGCATTCGCCAGCCGGCGCGCCATCGAGCGCCGCATCCGCAAAGCGGTGAATGCGGGAGAGAAATCGGCGATCAAAAAGCTCAACAAGGGGACGCTCGACATTATCCGCAGCAAGGTGCTGAAAAAGGCGCTCAAGCGCAAGGACCGGGTGGCGACCCGAGCCGTCGGCGCCGCCGCGCTTGTTTTCGGCGACGCCTGCGTTTCCCTGCGCCACATCTTCGATCCCGAACTGTTCGTGTTCGGCGGCGGGCTGATCGAAGCCTGCGGCAAATTCATCCTGCCCATCGTCAGGAAGCGGCTGGACCGCGACCCCTTCTTCAAGTCCGTGGGCCGCTGCCCGGTGGTCCCCTCGGCGCTCGGCGACGACGCGGTAATCCTCGGCGCGGCGGCCTTGGCGAAAGAGCTGTAGGAAGCTCAGCCTTTGAGCCAGGCGCAGAGCCGGTCGGCGGCGGCGACCGTCGGCCCGCAGCTGCGCTCAAGGAAGGATAAGGGGACCGGCTGGTCCTCGCGCAGCGACTCAACGCTCGCGATGGCCGCCCCGCCGTCAAAGTCGACATAGGCCAGGCGCAGCGTCAGCTCTTCGGGCGGGCGCCCAAAGTCGCTCCCCGGAAGGACGGCGACGCCGGTCTCCTCGAGGAGACGCGCGCACAGCTCGCGGCTCGTTCGGATACCGCGGCGCGCCAAAGGCTCCGCCAGCGGCGTGAGATCGGGGAACAAGTAAAACCCTCCCAGCGGCCTGACGACCTCGGCTCCGGCATCCTTGAGCCGATCCGCGATATGATTGCCGAGCGCCTTAAGCACCCTGCGGCAGCTGCCCAAATAACGCTCCAGCTCGGGGTCATCCGCGAAAGCGCGCACGGCGGCGAACTGGATGGGCGCGCTGGTCGAGGTATAGGTCTCGCTGGCGACGACGGCCATGGCGTCGAGCAGCCAGCGCAGGTTCGCCGGGAAAATAAAGAAGCCCAGACGCCAGCCGCCGGCGCCGCACCATTTGCTCAAGCCGCCGCTGAATATGGTCCCTTCCGGATACAGCGGCGCGATCGAACGGTGGTTGGCGAAAAAGTTCAGCTTGCCGTAAATCTCGTCGGACAACAGCAGCACATTATGCTCGCGGGCCGCCTCGGCGATAGCCTCCAGCTCGCCCGGGCCGTAGGTGCCGCCGCCGGGATTGGCCGGATAGTTGAGAATCAGCAGCCGGGGGCGTCCGGGATCTTCGGCGCACAAGGCCCGCAGATCGTCGGGCATGATCTTCCAGTTGTCCTCGCGCCGGGTCGGCAGCTTATGCGCCCGGCGTCCGATAATGTTCGCCTGCGGCTCATAAGAGACCCATGAGGGCGTCGGCAGGACGAGGTCGCCGTTGTAGGCGAGCTGAAGGATGAACATCAGCTCCTTGGAGCCCGGTCCGATGATGACGTCCTCGGCGGTGCAGTCGATGCCGTAGACGCGGCGGTGATGCTCGGCAATTGCCGCGCGTAAACTGGGCAGGCCTTTGACCGGCAGGTAGTCCTTTTGAAAAGCGTTCTTCTTGAGCTCGTCAACGACGCTGGCGGGAACCGGAAAGGGCGACTGGCCAAGGCCCAGCATGAAGACTTCGCGTCCGGCGGCGCGCAGGTCGCGGCAGCGCTGCTGAATCGCGATGGTCGCTGAAGTTTTGGCCCCGCGCACGCGCGGGTTCAGGCTGCTCGGAAGAAACTGCGCGCGCGGCTTCGCCGCCGTCATCTCAGCGCCTGCAGGAAAGGCTCGCGCAGCCTCTTGAGAAAGGTCGCGCGATGCAGGCCTGCTACCGGCCCGAGGCGCTCGAGCGCGGCGTAATGCGCGGCCGTGCCGTAGCCCTTATGCCGCGCCAGCTCGTAGCCGGGATGGCGTTTATCCAGGACTCCCATCCAGCGGTCGCGGACGACCTTGGCGACGATGCTGGCGGAAGCGATGCACAGCGAGTACTTGTCGCCGGCGACCACCGCTTCCTGCCGCCCTTCCCATCCGGGGACGGCGCGGTTGCCGTCGACGAGAACGAGGAGGCCTCCGCGGGTCTGCCGGCAGCGTCTTAGCGCCCGCCGCATCGCCGCGAGGCTGGCCTGCAGGATATTGATGCGGTCGACCTCATCGGGCAGCGCCCAGCCGACACCGACGGCGACGGCCGTCTGCCGGATTAGAGGGAAGAGCCGTTCACGTTTTACGGGAGAGAGCTTCTTCGAGTCGCGTACTTCAGAGAGTTCCGGCAGCGGACGCGCGGGGAGCAGAACCGCGGCGGCGACCACGGGACCGGCCAGCGGTCCCCGACCGGCCTCATCGACGCCAATCAGCCCGCCGCACCCTCGCCGGGCCCGGTAGGCGGCATCGAACTTCTCGAGCGTATTGGTCAGTGCTATGCTGCGGCGGCTTCAACCTTGGAAGCGCTGTCGTCTGCGGAGGGGGAAGCGGGCGTCTCCGCGGCGACGGGAATCATCTCTTCCTGCGGCTTTCCGGTCTCGGGGACATTGATCTTGACCTGCGTGCGCTCCCGGATGCGGGCGGCCTTGCCCTTGAGCTCGCGCAGATAATACAGCTTGGCGCGGCGTGCTTTGCCCGCTTTTATGATCTCGATCTTTTGAATGCGCGGGGACTGCAGAGGCAGGATGCGCTCGACGCCCACACCAAATGAAATCTTGCGGACGGTGAAGGATTCGGAAACACCCATGCCGCGGCGGCGGATGCATACGCCCTCGAACGCCTGAATGCGCTCGCTGTCGCCTTCAACGACCTTGATGTGGACGCGGACGGTATCGCCCGGCCTGAAATTGGGGATTTTGCTCTCTGCCTTATTATCTATTTTAACTGCCATAACTCACTCCCAAAATATATCGTAGACAGCAATTATACCTTATTTTTCAGCCGTTCCGGACGCTTGCGGCGGGTCGCCCGCCGTGCGGCGGCACGGCGCCAAGCCGCGATCTTGGCATGATCACCCCCGAGCAGCACCTCCGGGGCTTTCCTGCCGCGCCACACGCGGGGACGCGTATATTGCGGGTAGTCCAGGAGCTCGCTGGAAAAGCTCTCCTCCGCCGCCGCGTCCTCTCTGGCCAATGCGCCGGGGAGCAGCCTTGCCACCGCGTCCACCAGGACCATCGCCGGGAGCTCGCCGCCCGTCAAAACATAATCACCTATCGAGAGCTCCTCGTCCACGAAATCGAGCAGGCGCTCATCGAAGCCCTCGTAGTGCCCGCAGAGGAGAACCAGGTGCTTTTCGCCGGACAACCGGCGCGCGTCCGCCTGCTCGAAGCGGCGTCCCTGAGGCGAGAGCAGGATGACCTTGGCGCCCGGACGGCGCACCTTCCGCAGCGCGCGGTACAAGGGCTCCGCCATAAGCACCATTCCCGGGCCGCCGCCGAAAGGCCGGTCGTCGACGGTCTTGTGCCGGTCCGTCGCGAACTCGCGGGGGTTGGTGAACGCCAGCTCGAACAGCCCCTTATCGAGTGCGCGCCGGACGATGCTCAAGGACATCGGCCCGACGAACATCTCGGGAAAGAGCGTTACCACGTCTATCCGCAGTCGAGCCCCGCGCTTGCCGGCCACGGCTTTTTAATCCAGATCCAGCAGCACCTTCCGGCGCGTTTTGGCTCCGGCGATACCGACGACGGAACGGATTGCCTTGATCACCTTGCCCTGCTTGCCGATGATCTTGCCCTTGTCTTCGTCGGCAACCGCGAGACTGATGCGGGTCAAGTCGCCGTCCTCGGTCGCTTGCGCCTCGACCTTATCGGGCTCATTAACCAGGCTCTTCGCCAGGTAAAGCGCCAACTCCCTCATGCCTTCTCAGCGTCCGCCGCTTCTTCCTTCTTTTCCGGAGCCTTCTCAGCCTCCGCCGCTTCTTCCTTCTTTTCTGGAGTCTTCGCGGCCGCCTTTTCCTTGGCGATCAGCTTGCGCGACTTCTTGACCTTCTTGCGGCCTTCCTTGCCGCAGGCGATCGACTTCAGAAGCGCCGCCAGCGTCTCAGACGGCTTCGCGCCGGATTTGATCCAATGATCGTAGCGCTCCTGGTTGATTGTAACCTTGTCTTTGAGCTTCACGGCCCGGGGGTCGTAAGAGCCGAGAACCTCCAACGGCTTGCCCTGCGCGGCCTGCCGCCGGTCGATCGCGACCACCCGATAATACGGCATCTTATGCTTGCCGATCCGTTTAAGCCTGATTGCGACTGCCATATGCGTCCTCCTCTAACTTCGTTTAAAAGCCTGCTGCGCCGCGCGGCGCAGATTTTTCAGCGCCGTCACGGGATTGCTCGCCTTGAAAACCGCGCTGCCCGCGACCAGCGAATCGGCGCCGGCCGCCGCCGCCGGCGCGACCGAGCTCTGATTGATGCCTCCGTCCACCTGGAGCCACACCTTGCGCCCCTTGCGGTCGATCGCCCGGCGAATCTTGCGAATCTTGGGCAGCATCTCCGTCATAAATCCTTGTCCGCCGAATCCGGGGGCGACGGTCATAACCAGCGCCAGATCGATGTCGTCGATATAAGGCAGCAGCGCCTCGGCCGGCGTCTTGGGCTTGATCGCGAGCCCCGCGCCGACACCCATCCGGCGCAGGCGGCGCAGCAGCGGCCGGGGACTGCGGCAGGCTTCGAGATGGATGGTGACCCAGTCCGCACCGGCGCGCGCGAAAACCGGACCCATATCCCGCGGATTATCGACCATCAGATGCGCGTCGAGATAAACCCCGCGCCCCTTGCGGCGCAAGGCCCGGACAACATCCGGCCCGAAACTCAAATTGGGGACGAAATGCCCATCCATGACATCGACCGAAGCCCACCGGGCGCCGGCGGCGAGCAGCGGCTTGAGCGCGCGGCGCAGATCGGCGAAATCGGCGGCCAGCAGCGAGGGCACGATCTCAATACCGCCGTTGG
The DNA here is from genome assembly GCA_043827405.1 of Elusimicrobiota bacterium. Classification (GTDB taxonomy): domain Bacteria; phylum Elusimicrobiota; class Elusimicrobia; order UBA1565; family UBA1565; genus JBDRPD01. The sequence goes on from JBDRPD010000012.1 coordinate 14,277, forward strand.
GAGCGGGCCGCTTCATCACAGGTCCCGCTCCTCCACGAGGATATTGTTGAGGAAAATCTTGACGCGCGCGCGGCCCTCGGGCACCGACAGGTCGATCTTGCTGCCGGGCGACTTGATTCCGTTGAACAGCTCCCGCTCGCCGTGCTCGTCGACCAGCTTGATGCGCACCAGGCTCTCCGTGCTGCCCTGCGGAACCTGGTATTGGAACGCGACGGCGCCGGCCTTTTCCTTCGGTCCCCCGGGCTTGCCGCTGATCGTGACCATCAGGTGCGTGTCGTCGGAGACGATCGAATCCGCCGTCGGATCCTGCCCCAGGACCGTCCCATAGGGGAACAGCGAGCTCTTGTCTTTTTCGATCGTCAGCTTGACGCCCTTCTCGGAGGTCCACTGCGACACCTCAACGACGTTCTTGCGCATAAAATCCGGCACCAGCCGGATATCGTCCGGGGGCTTGCCCGCCGAGACGACGACGTTGACCATCGAGTTCTGCTCCACGCTCGTTTCCGCTCGCGGGTCCTGCGAGAGCACCAGCCCCTTGTCCATGCGCAGAGAGTAGGACTCGGTCACTTCGCCGAGGGTCAGCTGGTTCTGCCGCAGCAGCATCTCGGCGTTGCGCATCGGCAGCCCCATAATGGCGGGGGCGAATACGGTGGCTCCGCCCTGGCTGACGACGACCCTTATCGCCTTCCCTTCCCGCACCTTGGTCCCCGCCGGGGGAAGCTGGCGCAGGATGGAGCCGATCGCCACCGTGTTATTGAATTCCGTTCCTTCTTTCATGATGGAGAGTTTCAGCGGCGCGATTAAATCCAGCGCGCCGGAGAGCGATTTCCCCGTAAGATCGGGGGTCACCTGAATGCCGCGGGAGTGGACGATGCCTTCGAACCCCCACTGCAGCATGAAGATACCCAGGCCCAGAAGCACGCAGAGCGTGATCCCAATCTCCCAGATATAGAGCCTGCTTTTCTTAGCTGTCGTTGCCACAAATACCTTAGGCGGCCGCGCTCAGGAGATCGCCCTGCTGCAAACGAATACCGTTTAGGAAATCTACTGCTTTTAGCGGCTTTTTTCCTTCTGGTTGGACTTCAGCGATCCAGCAGCGGCCGGCGGAGCATTGTATCAAAATACCCTTCTCGTCGGCAACGCGGACTATGGTTCCGGGAACGCCGTCTCCGCCGTCCTCATCCGGCGTGGTCCGCAGCACCGTGAGGCGCAGCGGCGCGCTCCGGCCGGGCATGTTCAGCATAAGAAATGCCCGCGGCCCGCCGCGCAGCCCGCGGACCCGGTTGTGCATCTCCGGCGCGGAAAGGCCGAAGTCCAGACGCGCCTCCTTTTCGGTCAGCTTGGGCGCCAGCGTCACCGCATCCTCCTGCTTCTCGCGCCGGACCCGCCCGGCGGAGATATCGGCGAGCGCCGCGGCGAGTTCCCGGGCGCCCAGATCGATGAGCCGTTTAAACAGCGCCGGCGCGTCCTCGTCTGCGCCGACATCCAGCGCGGCGCGGCGCTGGACCGGCCCCGCGTCCATCTCTTTCACGATCCAGAACAGCGTTACGCCCGCCCGCTTGTCCCCGCGGATCAGCGTCCACTGGACCGGCGCCGCGCCCCGGTATTTCGGCAGCAGCGAGAAGTGCACATTCAGAAAGCCCAAGCGGGTCGAAGCGAGAAATTTCGGGCCGAAAAATCTGCCGTAAGCCACCACCACCGCGGCGTCCGCGCCGCAGGCCGCGACCTCCTCGCGTATGGCGGACAGCTTCTCCGGCTGCAGCACCCGCAAGCCCAGCCGCTGGGCCGCCGCCTTGACCGGCGGGGGCTTAAGCCCAAGGCCGCGGCCGGCCGGTCGGTCGGGCTGGGTGACGACGAACGGCACCTCATGTCCGCCGCGCACGCAGGCTTCCAGGAAGGGCACGGCGACCGCCGGTGAACCAAAAAACAGCAGCTTCACTATTCTAGTCCCAGTTCTTCTTAATGTCCTTAAGAATCGGAGCGATACGCAGGCGCTCCGTGAGGGGGAGATGGTTGATGAAGAGCTTGCCGTCGAGGTGATCCACCTCATGCTCGAAAGCGCGGGCCAGCAGCCCCGTACCGGTCCGCTCCCACGGCGCGCCGTGCTCGTCGAGCGCGCGCACCGTCACCTTGCGGTGGCGGCGGACCCTGGCGTAGAGCCCGGGAAGGGACAGGCAGCCCTCTTCCTCGACGATCTCACCTTCGCGCTTCACGATCACGGGATTGATCAGCACCAGCGGGTCGGAATTGCCGTCCGGCTTGATATCGATAATGGCCAGCCGCAGCGACATGTCGATCTGCGGCGCCGCCAGCCCTACTCCTTTGACCCCGTACATCGTCTCCCACATATTCTTGAGGAGCGTCGGCAGATCGTCGCGCACCTGATCATAGACCACGGGCCTGGCCTTCCTCTTGAGCACGTCCTCGCCCTGCTTGGTAATCCTCAGCCTCACATCAGCTCCGCTTCCATGGACTTGCCTTCGGGCCACAGCACGCGTACGCGTACCGGCTGGTCGAACTTCTGCCCCAGCGCGCCCCAGGTCATCGCGATGCGCTCGATCTGAGTCTCCGCGCCGAGCCGGTAGGACCGGCCCAATACGACCTCCGACGCCCCCAGCGAATGCGCGGCCTGCGCCACGGCGTAGGCGGGGTCATCGGATACTACGAACATAGGCTTGACCGTCTTTCCGTACTTCTCGGCCAAAGTGATGACGTTGGTAAACAGCATCTCCTCCGCCGGACCCATGCCCATCTCCTGACCGTAGCTCCGCGGCGGCGCGGCTTTGGAATGCAGCACCACGACGTCCGTTTCTTCGGTGTCCGCATCGTCGAGAACCTTCTCCAGCGGATAGAGGTTCGAAGGATTGCGCACGGCGACGAGGATGCGCCGCGGCTTATTAAGCTCCTTGGAGGCGTTGGCCAGCTCGCTCTCATGGCGCAGGTTCAGCTTCTCACGGGGCTCATCCTGAGCCTGACGCTTTTTCTCATTGAGCTTTTCGGAAAATTTGATCAGCAGATAGAACCCCAGCGAGAAGGCCCCGCCCCATATCGTGGCCAGCTTCTTGGTCACCAGGTTCAGGCTGCCGGCCATCAGCAGCACGGCGAGAACGGCGAAGAGGCCCAGGGGCAGCTCGATATCGCCCAGGCGCAGCGTCGGCGGCACACGCCAGCCTTCCTCTCCGCTGTCGTCGTCGCCGTTGGTCTGCCTGAAGCGCAGAACGGTGACCGCCAGCGCCATAAAGACGAAGCTCCAGATGACTCCGAAAGCGTACGCCTCGCCCAGCACATAGACGTCGCCGCCGCAGAACAGGATGGTGATCACCTGCAGGATGACCAGCAGATTGATCATCCGGTGCGTCGTGCCGTAGCGCGGATGCAGTCCGCGGAACCAGTCCGCGAGCACCCCGTCCTCGGCGAGACGCGCCAGCACGCCGTTGGCGCCGACGATCGAGGTGTTCACCGCGCCGGCGAGGATCAGCACGCCCACGAGCACGATAAAGGCATGAAAAACCTGGCGCAGGATCAGCGGTCCGACCAATCCCTGGAGCGCGACCCCCGCGAGCAGGTTATCGATGTATTCGGCGCGCACCTCGCCCGGGATCAGCATCACGCCGAGAAACGCCGAGAAGGACGTCATGGTGGCGGCGAACAGGAAAATCACCACCGCCGCGCGCTTGAGGTTCTTGACTTTGGGGGCCTCCATCTCGCGGTAGACCTGAGCCAGCGTCTCGGCGCCCGTCATGCCGAGGAAGGAATGGCCGATAGCGATCATGACGCCGAGCCCCCCGACCGTCTTCACCCAATCGACATGCTCGAGCCAGCCGAGCCCATCCGGGGTGAAGACCGGCATCATCGGCGGCAGGACCACGTCGCGGACATAAAGCGAATAGCCGCCCCACAGGATCAGGAGCACGCCCATCACCGCGGTCAGCTTCATGATCTTGAGGGCCTTGTCCGATGATTCGCGGATGCCCTTGGTGTTCTGCCACCAGAAGTAGGCGGTCACGATGAGCGCGAAGACAACCGAGAAGGATGCCGGATTCAGGCGCACAACCGCGCCGGAAGCGCCCAGCCAGGAGTTCAGCAGCCCGACGAGGTACTGGCCCGCCGCGACCGCGCTGATGGGGCCCGTCAGCACGAAGCCGAACATCAAGGTCGAGACCGAAATTTTCGCCAGCGAACCGCCCATCGCCTCCTTGACGACCCGGTAGACCCCGCCGCGCACGAACTTGATGGACGCCTCGACGTACATCGCCAGCACGCAGCTGGAGAAGAGCATGACGGCCAGAATGAACCACGGCGCGGCCGGGCCAATCGCCTGCTCGACTATGCCGGCCACATAAAACATCGTTGAGGCCATATCGCACAGCACGATCGCCGCGGCGCGGGAGAAGGAGATGAAGGTCAGCATCGCCGTGGTCAATACCACGACTTCCGTAACCCGGCGGGAGGAGCGGCGCGGGACCGGATCGCTTGACATCAAACGACGGATTCTTTCACGGCAATCAGCCGGAGGACCTCGGCGCCGGACGCCGCATGCTGCAGCTGATCGATAAAGTCGGGCTGAAAGAGCGTCGACACGCCGCGCAGGAGATGCAGATGCTGGGTAAAGGACTCCTGCTTATTAGGGGAGAAAAAAAGGAACATCGACCGAATGACCAGGTCCGTCTGGTTGGGATCAATCATGCCGCCGGGAACGATAGCGAAGATGGCGGCGATGTTCTTCAGCTCGTCCATGCGCGCATGCGGGACAGCGAGACCGGTATCCAATGTGGTGCTGATCCCCTGCTCGCGCTCCAGGACCTTCTTGAGAAAAGTCTCCGGTGCGCCGAGGCTGCGGCGCTCACACAAGCGCTTGACGAGCTGCCCGATCAGCTGCTCCTTGCTCAGCCCTTTCTCGGCGAAAACGATCAGGTCCTCGCTCAGCAGACGGCCGAGAGCCGGTCCTTTCCCCGAGCCGGAGCCCGCGGACTTGCGAAACCTATCGCCCGGCACGCCCTTGCTTTCTTTGCGGCCAAACCAGCCAAGTTCCATACGCGCGCACTATACAATATTTTCCATCCGTCGGATATGATTGGATGCGAATACGCCGCCTCCCGACCCCGGAATTGATTGACTAACGTTGTATTATTTATTAGCAATAAGCTAACAATGCGCCGCCGACCCCTTGCCGGACAGTCGATCCTGCTTACCCGCCCCCGCGCGCAGTCCGCGCGCCTGGCCAAACTGCTGCGCTCCCAGGGCGCCCGCGTGCGAATCGCCCCGCTCATCAAAACCGCCGCGCCGCGCAGCTGGCGGCCCGCGGATCGCGCGCTGCGCCGCCTCGAGGCGTTCGACATCCTCATATTTACCAGCGCCAACGGCGTCGGCAGCTTCCTGTCCCGCGCCCGCGAGGTGCTCCGCCCCGCCGGGCTCGCGCGAGCTCTCGGCCGCCGCTCCCTGCGGGTGTACGCGATCGGACCCGCCACCGCGCGGGCGCTCGCCCAGCGCGGCATCCGCGGCGCCCGCATCCCCAACGAGCACGAGGGCGCCGCGCTGGCCCGCAGCATCCGGCAGGTTCGGGGACGCCGGGTTCTGCTGCCGCGGGCCGAAGTCGCGCGCGCCGACCTGCCGCGCATTCTCCGCGCGCTGGGCGCAAGCGTGACCGTCGCGCACTGCTACCGCACGGTTGCCGACCCCGCCGGCCGCCGGGCGGTCCAGGCGCTCCGCCGCGGGGGCGGCGTCGACTGGATCACCTTCACTTCCGCCTCCACGGTCGACCGCTTTTTCCAGGCGGCGGGACCGGCCGGCGCGCGCGCTCTCCTCGCGCGGGCGCGAGCCGCCTCCATCGGCCCCGTGACCACGGCGGCCCTCAAGCGCCGGGGAGCCGCGCCGGCCGTCGAAGCCGCCCCCTATACGGCCGAGGGTCTGGCGGCCGCGATCGCCGCCCGCAGCCGCAGCGTCCCGCTGCCGCCGCTGCGCAGCACGCTGCGCCGCGCCCTGCGGGAAGCGGGGGCTCTCGCGCGCCGGCACTACGGCCGCGTCAAGACGCGCTATAAAGGCCGAGCGAACCTCGTCACCCAGGCCGATCTCGAATGCGAGCAGCTGATTCTCGATATTATCCTCAAGCGGTTTCCGGATCACGACTTTCTGGCCGAAGAGCGCCCCCCGCGCAAAAACGGCGCGGACTATCTCTGGGTCATCGACCCGATCGACGGAACGACCAACTACGCCCACGGCTACCCGGCCGGCTGCGTATCGATCGCTCTCGCCCGCCGGGGCGAAACGCTGCTCGGCGGCGTCTACGACTTCTATCGCGATGAGCTTTTCTTCGCGGAGAAAGGGCGCGGCGCCACGCTCAACGGGCGGCCCATTTCGGTAACGCGGACTCCAAGCCTGCGCACGGCGCTGCTGCTGACCGGCTTTCCCTACGACCGCGACAAGCGCGCGCGCTTCTATCTCGATATCTGCCGCACCTTTCTGCGCCAGGGCCACGGCCTGCGGCGCAGCGGCACCGCCGCGCTTGACCTCGCCTGGACCGCAGCCGGCCGCGTTGACGGCTACTGGGAGTTCAGGCTCAACCCCTGGGACGTGGCCGCCGGCGCGCTCCTCGTACGCGAAGCGGGGGGAAAGATCACCGATTTCACCGACCGTCCGCTGCGCGACGCCGCCGGCGACGGCCCGACCACGCTCGCGACCAACGGCCGCATCCACGGTCAGATGCTGCGCATTCTAAGGGGGAAAAAGTAACCATGCCCGATGAACCCGATTGTCCCGTTTGTCCCTACACTCCCATGGAGCAGGTCGATTCCGGCCAGGGCTTCGAAGTGGATGAATGCCCGCACTGCGGCGGCCGCTGGTACGACGCCGGTGAACTCGAGCAGGTCGTCAAAAGCCCCGACAAGCTGCGCGCGTCGATGGAGGAAGGCCTTATCAAGCCTCGACCGGGCGAAAGGATTTGTCCCACCTGCCGGGGGAAGCTCACCAATACCGGACTTATCAACCAGTTCCTGCGGGTGGATTTCTGCCATGTCTGCCGGGGTTTTTGGCTCGACAAGAATGAGATCGGCCTGGTCGACAAGCTGATCGACGCTTAACTCTCCCTAAAGACCCAGCACCTAAGGGCCTTCTGCCGGTCCGGATGGCCCATGTCCGTCGAACGCCGTCCTTCTACACTATAGGTATGACGAGCCGACGCAGCCTAGCGCTCCTGCTGGCCGCCGTACTGGCCGGTCTCCCCGCCGCCGCCGCGGCGTCGAACTTCGCGGCCGCCGCCGCGAAAGGCACCACCGCGGCGGGACCGGCCGCGGCCGGCGCGGTCCCCGGCATCACCGGAGGGACCTCCGCCGTCCTCGACGGAGCGGTCCCATCTCTAGGCTCGATCACCTCGTCGCTCCCGGCCCTGAAAAAGCCGCCGGTCCTGCCGGCCGCGGATCAGCGGACCGCCAGAACCGCCCATTTCCTGCTGCGCGCACCGGAAACCGCCGCTGAGAACATACCGAAGTCCTCGCCGCAAACCGCGGCCGCGGCGGCCGAACAGGCCGCGGAGGTCCGCCCCGAAGCGGACGCCGGCGACACGGAAAACCACAGCGCGTTTTCCGGCCTATTCGACAATGCCTGGATTGGGAGCAAGGACGCCAATGACCGCATGGGCAGAGATCCCGTACGCCTGCCCGGCGACCTCCTCAGCGACCGCCGCAAACTCGATTGGGTCTCGGTAATCCGGCCCACGCACCGCCCGGACATTGTCGTCAAGCGGTTCTCATCCTCTCTCGGCTCAGGCAACGCGAAGCGGGCGGCGCAAAACGAGCTGATCTCGCGGCTGTTCATGACGGAGGAGCGCTTCCGGCCCTTCTTTGAACCCTTCCTCGGCATCGCCCCGGCTTTCGCCTACAACCCCTCCCGCCTGCCGCTGCTGCGGCCTTCCAGCCGGGCCGTAGTCGTAATGCGCTCGGTGCCGGGGACGCCTCTGGGCCGCGTCCCGCATGAGGATTCCGCGAAAGCGATCCCGATCAAAACCATGCAGGCGCTCTTTCTCGCGGCCCAGGCTTTGGGTCTCAGCGACATGAATTGGCTGGGCGTTCTCGTCGACCAAACAGGCCGCTATCGCATTATCGACACCGAGCAGGCGCGGCGGCGCGCGGTGCCCAATCCATCGCTGATCGGAGCCTTCGATATGCCATGGGTGAGCGGAGAATTTCTCAACCGACCCGAAATGTTCGACGCCGTCGCGGCGTTTCGCGAAGTATTTGAGCGCCCCGACACCGATGACGTCTTGCGCCGCCTGCTGGCCAAGGCCGGGCTCGGCAAGAGCGATGCGCAACAGTACATCGGGCTGATCCGCGAGAACGTAAAGGACATGACCGCGGTATTAAAAAATGACATGACCGTCTCCAACAGGAGCTTCCTTGAGCGCGCCGCACAGGGAGGGCTGCAGGAAGCCGGCGCCGAGCTGCTCAGCGGCATCAACGAATCTCTGCATACGGCGCATGATCCCGGCCGCCGCCTAATCGCCATGACGCAGCGGGAGCTGATCCGTATGCTCAACCGCAGCCTCGGCGGTCCCGTATCGCGCTCTTTCCTGCTGGAGCCCGCGGAACTGGCGTTCCTGCTCACGCGGCAAACGGTCGGCGCAAGCCTGCAAGACGCTTTCGTCCCCGGCACGATAAGAGACCGGCGGACCGCCCAAGCGATCGAAGATCTGGCGGCGGGGATTGCGCGGGCGCTTTAAAGCTAGAAGGTATAGCCGATGGAGATGCGGTGCGTCATGCCCAGATCGCCGAGCGGCACCCAGGCATAGTCGATGCGCAGCGGACGCAGGCCGAAACCGAAGCCCGCGGTAAAGCCGGTCAGACCGTCGACGTCGCGCTCATTGCGCACATTGTAGCCGGCGCGGATGGATAAGAGCATCTCCTGGCCGAGCGGCTGAGCAAACTCCGCCCCCATCGACGCATAGGGGCTCTCATCTACGGGCAGGTGCCCGTCGAGCGAGGTCTGCAGCCGCGGGCTGACATGCCACAGCGCGCCCAGCTGCAGTTTAAACGGCAGCGGATCAGCCACCGAACCCATACGGATCGGCGGGCCCAGATTGGTCAGGCTCAGGCCGATATCCATGGCGCCCTCGCCGACATCGGTAACGCGCTCCAGCTGCAGCCCGAGATCAAGAGCGAACGACGTGCCGGAGGCATCCGAGAGCTTCGAGCGGATCACCTTAAGCGTACTGCCGAGCCCGAGGCGCCCCAGCCGCCGCGCGTATGCGCCGGCCAAGGCGAAGTCATAGGGCTTAAACTCGCCGTCGGGATCGCCGAGCGGCGAATAGCCCCGGATGGCCGACTGCGAGAAAAATATCAGCGAGGTGGCGAAAACGCCGCGCTCTTCGGAGAAGGGATGGGCATAGGCGAGAGTGCTGGCATAGGAGGTTTCCAGCAGATGGTTGTAGCTGAAGCTGAAGTCGTCAAGGCCGGCGGCCTGCATGCGCGCCAAACCGGCGGGGTTCCAGAATATCGCTTCGGAACCGTTGGCGCCCGCCGTGTACGCGGAGCCGAGCGCCATCACCCGCGCACTGGCCGGCAGCTTCAGGAAGACCGCGCCGGTCGTGCCGGCGGCCTTGTTCGAAAACGCGGAAGCCGGGAACACCTTGCCCGCCGCGCGTCCCGGGAATACGGCAGCGGTGAGTCCCAAACAGCAGACGAGGGCGGTGCGGCGCGCGGACACTTTGTCAGACGGGCCAGACCGGCCCCTTGCCGGTCGGCTTGAGGATATCGTCTTCCGGTGGTTCCGCCGGCTTCTTGTCCGGAGCCTTCGCCGCGGGGGCAGCGGGCTTCGTCTGCGACGCCGCGCCGCCGACGCTCTCCAGCCGCATCTCCAGCGTGCTCGCGATATCATGCGCCGCCTGGTCCGCTATGTCGACGACGGGCTTGGCGACAGGCGCGGGCGCAGGCGCGGCCTTCGCCGGCGGATTCGGCTCATTGGCCATCGACAGCTCGATGCCCGGCTTGGGATCCAGGGAAGAAGCGCTCAGTTCTACGTCGATTACAGGAGCGGGTTTCGGCGCCGGAGCAGGAGCAGGTTTCGGCGCGGGAGCAGGAGCGGGCTTCGCCGCCGCGGGCGCCGGCGCCGGTTTCGGCGCGGGTGCGGGTGCGGGTTTCGGTGCGGGCTTAGGAGCCGGCGCTGGCGCCGGCTTGCTTACAGCTGCGGGCATCGGCTTCGGCGCGGGGTTAGCCCCGCTCGCTGCGCTTACGACTCCGCGCTCCGCGATCTTCTTGACGACTGCGAGCAGTTCCTTGAACTGCTTGTCATGTGATTGAGAGGCGCCCAGCATCTCGGTCCGCAAGTCATGCAGTTCTTTTTCGAAGTTCCCGATTTGCTGCTTGAGATTCTGCAGATAGACGATAGCCGGGCTGATGCCGCCGGTAGTCGTCGCGCCTTTATCTTCGGCCGGTTTTTTCGCGGGCTTCTCCGGCTCCGGATCCTTGGCCGCTTCTTTCCTCTCTACTACCGGCTCAACTTCCGCCGGCTTCTCATCTACCGCTTCGTCTTCCGGCTCCGGCTCTTCATCGACGACCTTGACCGGCTCGTCGGGAAACTCCTCCGGCTTGTCCGTCGGGGGAAGCACCATCGGCGGGTCGTAAACCGGAGCCTGCTTGAAGCGGGTTATTAGGAAGGGCAGGGCACCGCCGCTTAGCACGATACCCGCCACGCTGCCGATGAACTTCCAATCGGTAAAGAAATTGGTATCCATTAGTAGTGAAGTGTATTGTAAAAAAAGTCATGTGTCAACACGCGAAAGAACGACTGCGAAAGGAGAGGGCCGCGACCGGAGGCTTAACCCCTAAAGTCTGGCACCATGTAGAGGCAGGAAGACCTATGATCCGCATATTGAGCGTGATCAAGGCCTTCAATGCGGAATTTATTCTATGCTTTAAGCACTTAAGTTTGGCACTTGGGCACATTGACCGCTTGCCGGTCATTTGCTAGGATTTGGCGCCTTCAACGGACCGCTTAACGCAGCAGACTGCTTTCGCCGTTCATGTATTAATTTCTTCTATAATTCACTTTAAGCAGCCGGCACAGAATCAGAGGAATCCCGCATATATGACAAAGCTCATCGACCCGCAAGAACCGATCGCCATCATCGGCCTCGGCAGCATTTTCCCCGGAGCTAAGAACACCGCCCAATACTGGAACAACCTCAAGGGCAAGGTGGATTCCATCATCGAGGTGCCGAAAGACCGCTGGGACTGGCGCCTGTACTACGACGCCGACCGCAGCGTGCCGGACAAAACCTATTCCAAGCTGGGCGGCTTCGTTCTGGATTTCGATTTCGATCCGCTGAAACTGCGCATCCCGCCGACGATCGCCAAGCAGATGGACTCCGTGCAGCAGATGGCGGTGTCGGCCACCGCCGAAGCGCTCGCCGACGCGGGCTACGACAAGAAGGAATTCGACCGGGAGCGCACCGCCGTCATCTTCGGCAACGCCATGGGCGGCCCGAAAAAGGAGGAGTCCGACCTGCGGGTCTACACTTTCCGCTACCTGGACAAGCTGAAGCACACGCCGGAGTTCGGCAAGCTGTCCGCGGAAACGCGCACCGCCATTCTCACGGAAACGGAAAATGCGGTCAAGTGCGACATGCTTCCCATCACCGAAGACACCATGCCCGGCGAGCTGTCCAACGTCATCGCCGGCCGCATCGCCAATATTTTCAACGTCAACGGCGCCAACTTCACCGTCGACGCGGCCTGCGCCGCCTCGCTCGGAGCACTGGCGCAGGCCATCAACGGCCTGCGCTTCCAGCAGTACGACATGGTGATCACCGGGGGCATCGACCAGATGATGGCGGCCCCGGCTTACGTGAAGTTCGCCAAGATCGGCGCGCTCTCTCCCGACGGCTCGCGGCCGTTCGACGCCGGCGCCAACGGATTCATTATGGGCGAGGGCGCCGGCGTCCTGCTGCTCAAGCGCCTCTCGGACGCCAAGCGGGACGGCGACAAGATTTACGCGCTGGTCCGCTCCGTCGGGGCATCCTCCGACGGCAAGGGAAAGGGCATCACGGCGCCCAACCCCAAGGGCCAGCTGCTGGCGATGCGGCGCGCCTTCGAGGGCGTCGATTATACGCCGGCCGACGTCGGCCTGCTGGAGGCGCACGGCACCTCGACCGCCGTCGGCGACGTCGTCGAAGTCCAGGCCGCGGTAGAAGTCTTCAGCGGCGCGCCGGCGGGCTCGATCGCCCTCGGCTCGGTCAAGTCGCAGATCGGCCACCTGAAGGCGGCAGCCGGCGCGGCCAGCCTGGTCAAGGTCGCCCTCGCCCTGCACCACAAAAAGCTGCCGCCGTCGATCAACTTCCAAACCCCGAACCCCGGCATCGACTGGGGCAAGTGCCCGTTCTACGTCAATACCGAAATGAAGGACTGGGACGCGGGCGGGAAAACGCGCCGCGCCAACGTCTCCGCCTTCGGCTTCGGCGGCACCAACTTCCACATCACGCTGGAAGAAGCCAATGCATCGTCTATGGACTGGAAGCCGTCGCTGTCCGCGGCCGCCGCGCGAACCCTAACTGCGGCCGCCGCCGCCCGACCGCCTAGAGACCTCGATCCGTCGCTCGGCGGCGAGGCCTTCTTCGTACGCGGCGACAGCGCCGATGCCGTCTTCAACAAGCTCGACCGACTTCGCCGCACGGTGCCCGAAGGTCCGCTGACCCGCTTCGCCCGTGAAACGCGCGACGCGCAAGGAGATACCATTCTGGCGATCGCGGCCGAAAGCGGCGCCAAGCTCCGGGAGAAGATCGACCTCGTCTTCAAGCACAAGGACCAGGACATCTGGGCCAAGACGCCGATGCCGTTTAAGCCCAAAGCCATACGCCCCGGCAAGGCGCTCAAGAAGCGCCCGAAGATCGCCTTCCTGTTTCCCGGCCAGGGCTCGCAGTATGTGGACATGATCAAGGACCTCGCGGAGAAATACCAGGTGGTCGCCGACACCTTCGAGGAAGCCGACGCCATCATGGAGCGCATCATCGGCGAGAAGCTCACCGACATCCTGTTCACCCAGCCCGGCGAAGGCGAGGCGAAGTACAAGGAGCGTCAAGAGCGCATCAAGCAGACCGAGATCACCCAGCCCGCCGTGCTCACGGCGGACGTGGCGCTGCTGCGGCTGATTCGCCGCTACGGCGTCGACGCCGACGTGGTCGCCGGACACAGCCTCGGCGAATACGGCGCGCTGGTCGCCGCCGGCGTCCTGGAGTTCGAGGACGCCCTGCTGGCCGTCAGCGCACGCGGCAAGGAGATGGCCGGCGTCAAGGTCGACGACAACGGCAAGATGGCCTTCGTCGCGGCGCCGCTGGAGAAAGTCGAGAAGATCCTCGAGGAAATCGACGGCTACGTCATCCCGGCCAACAAGAATTGCCCGACCCAGACCGTGATCGCCGGCCGCTCCCAAGCCGTCGATGAAGCGGTCAGGCGCTTCAAAGCGGAGGGGCTGCAGTCGCAGACCATCGAGGTCTCCCATGCCTTCCACTCGAAGATCGTGGCGCCCGCCACCGAAGCCTACGGCCGCTTTCTAAAGACCCTGAAGATCTCGGCGCCCAAAATCCCCGTCAACTCCAATGTCACGGCGGGACACTACCCGAAGGATAAAGCGAAAATCCGCGACCTTATGACGCGCCAGATATCCGCTCCGGTAGAGTTTATTCGCCAGGTCGAGCGGATGTACCAGGACGGCGTCCGCGTTTTCATCGAGGTCGGTCCCAAGCGGGCCCTCACGGCCTTCGTCACCAGCACCCTCGCCGACAAAAAAGATGTCGTCATCACCGCGACCAATCATCCCAAACGCGGCGGCATCCATGAGTTCAACGACCTGCTCGCGACCTTGGCCGCCGCCGGCATCGAGCTCGACTTGTCCAAGGCCGACCTCGACGCAAAAGACAACCTCTACACCCTCGATTACGCCGACTGGGCGGCGCGTGGAGGCGCAAGCAAGCCGAGCGCAAGCGAGGCGCCGGCAGCGCCCGCGCCCGCGGCAATCCCGACCGCCGCCAACGCGGAGCTCCTGGAGAAATGGGACCTCAACCTCGGACCCGTCGTGGTCAGCGGCATAGCGGCCGGCGCGCCCGGCAAGGCGCACCGGCTGTTCCGTGAAAACGCGATGGACGACATCATCGACGGAAATAATTTGATCGACGCGATCAGCCCGGAGCAGCGCGGCGCGATCGTGGACATGAACGTCGAGCGCCTGGCAAAATCCGAGACCGGCGCGCATGCCTTCGAGAGGCTCGACTCGATCGACAAGGTATTGCAGCTCGCCGGCCAAGCCGGCGAGTTCGATATCGGCAAAGAGTTCGGCATCCGCGGCAGCGTCTCAAGCCTGATGGACGTCACGGCCCGCATGGGACTGGCCTGCGGCATCCTGGCGCTCAAGGACGCCGGCCTGCCGCTGCAGCGCCGCTACAAGAAGACGACGACCGGCAGCATGATCCCGACGCATTGGGCGCTGCCCGAAGCGGTCGGCAGCCGCACCGGCGTCATCATGGCCTCGGCCTTCCCGGGCATCGACAGCCTGATCGACGACATCTCGCGGCACTTCGCCGACAAGTTCGTCCATCGTCCCCAGCGGGAAATGTGGGCGACATTCGACAAGCTGCTGCACGCGGTAGACGACCCGGAGCTGCGCCGGCAGATGACGGACTGGTACGCCGAGCAGCGCAAGAACGTCCCGGCTCCGGCGGACGGCGGCTATAAGTTCAGCCGCAGCTTTTTGTTCCGCGCCCTCTCGCTGGGACATGCGCAGACCGCGCAGCACATCGGCGCCAAGGGTCCCTGCACCCAGATCAACGCCGCCTGCGCCTCGACGACGCAGGGCGTGGGCATCGCCGAGGACTGGATACGCACCGGCCGCGCCGAGCGCGTGCTCATCATCTCCTGCGACGACATCACCAATCCGACGCTGATGCCCTGGCTGGGTGCGGGATTTCTCGCCTCCGGCGCGACCTCGACCCACAACGTGGTCGGCGAAACGGCGCTGCCGTTCGACAAGCGGCGCCACGGGATGATCGTCGGCATGGGCGTCGCGGCGCTCGTGATCGAAAGCGGCCGCGAGGTCGCGGCACGCGGCATGCAGCCGCTGGCCGAAATCCTAGCCACCCAGTTCGACAACAGCGCCTTCCACGTCACCCGGCTGCAGACGCATCATGTCGCCGAGACCATGAGCCGCTTGCTGGAGAAAGCGGAGCGGCGGCACGGGATATCCCGCAGCGCCATCGCCGGCAAGACTCTCTTTATGTCGCACGAGACCTATACCCCGGCCCAGGGCGGCAGCTCGGCGGCCGAAGTCGAGGCGCTCAAGGCCGCCTTCGGCCCCGACGCCGCCAAAGTCATCGTCACCAATACCAAGGGCTTCACCGGCCACGCGATGGGCGCGAGCCTCGAAGACGTAATCGCCATCCGCGCCATGAACGTCGGCAAGCTGCCGCCGATCGCCAACTACAAGGAGCCTGACCCCGAGCTCTCCGGCATCACGCTGTCCAAGGGCGGGGCCTACGACTGCGAGTACGCGCTGCGCCTCGCCGCCGGCTTCGGCTCGCAGATCGCCCTCACGCTTATGCGCGGCACCTACAAGGTTTCCGCGCCGCGCATAGCCGACGCGCCGCGCTACCAGCAGTGGCTCAAGGACATCTCGGCTTTGCCCGCGCCGCAGCTCGAGGTCATAAACAATACCCTGCGCATCGCGGATCCGGGCCGCAAAACGATAGCCGCGCTGCCGGCCCCGATGAAGCCCGCGGCGAAGCCCGCTCCCGTACCGGCAGCCGCGCCTGCGCCGCAAGCGGCTCCGGTGAGCGCCGCCAACGGTCTGAACAAAGACGTCGTCACCAAGGAGATCATCGCCCTGGTGACCGAGAAGACCGGCTACCCGCAAGACATGCTCGAGCTCGACCTCGACATGGAGGCCGACCTCGGCATCGACACCGTCAAGCAGGCCGAGATGATCGGCCTGATCCGCGACAAATACAATATCCCGAAGACGGAGGACCTGTCGCTCAAGGACTATCCGACGCTGACTCATGTCATCGGCTTCGTAATGTCGGGGGGGAAGGGGACCGAAGGCACCGCAGCGGTTGCGGCTGCACCCGCGCCGGCACCCGTACCGGCAGCTGCTCCCGCGCCTGCTGCCGCGAAACCTGCGGACGAGAAGACCGCCCAGGTCACCCAGGAGATTCTCGACCTGGTGGCCGAAAAAACCGGCTACCCGCAGGACATGCTCGAGCTCGATCTCGACATGGAGGCCGACCTCGGCATCGACACGGTCAAGCAGGCCGAGATGATCGGCCTGATCCGCGACAAATACAATATCCCCAAAACGGAGGACCTGTCGCTCAAGGACTATCCGACGCTGACTCATGTCATCGGCTTCGTCATGGCCGGCGGCGGCACCCCCTCGGCGACGGCGCCAACAGCCGCACCGATTCCCGAACCCGCACCTGCGCCGACTCCTGAACCCGCCGCACCCGCGGGCTCTGCGCGGGAAGCCCAAGTCACCAAGGAGATCATAGCCTTGGTTGAGGAGAAGACCGGCTACCCGCAGGACATGCTCGAGCTCGACCTTGACATGGAGGCCGACCTCGGCATCGACACCGTCAAGCAGGCCGAGATGATCGGTCTGATCCGCGATAAATACAATATCCCGAAGGCGGAGGACCTGTCGCTTAAGGATTACCCGACCCTGCGCCACGTCATCGGCTTCGTCATGGCCGGCGGCGGCACCCCCTCGGCGGCGGCTCCCACGGCCGCCCCGGCGGCCGAACCCGCACCGGCGCCGAGCGCACCTGTAGAAAAAATCGAGACGCCTCGCCCCGCCGAACCCGCGGGCTCTCCGCGGGAAGCGGAAGTCACCAAGGAGATCGTGGCCTTGGTCGAGGAGAAGACCGGCTATCCGCAGGACATGCTCGAGCTCGACCTCGACATGGAAGCCGATCTCGGCATCGATACCGTCAAGCAGGCCGAGATGATCGGCCTGATCCGCGACAAATACAATATCCCGAAAGCGGAGGACCTGTCGCTCAAGGATTACCCGACCTTGCGCCACGTCATCGGCTTCGTCATGGCCGGTGGGGGCTCCGCGGTAAAAGCGGAAGAAGCAAAACCGGCACCCGCCGCCGTGGAGCCGGCATCGACTTCCGAGAAACCCAAGCCCTCGATCACCAGCGGCGCGCGCTTCGGCAGCTGGAACCTGGAAGCCTATCCTCTATCCGCCGGCGGCATGGCCCCCGTCTTCGACAAGAAACGTGCGGTTGTGATCCTGGCGATGGAGACGGAGACCGCCGCACCCTACGCTAAAGCCGTCGAGAAGCTCGGCGGCGAGCCGGTAGTCGTCAAGACCGCGGACTGGGAAACCAAGGACAAAACCGATAAAGCCTTGCGCAAGGCGCTGGGCGACAAGAAGCCCGGCGCGATCATGGACGTCACCGCTCTCGACCTTGAGAACTTCGACGAGCTCACCGCCTCCGGCTTCGACCGCAACTACCGCAAGTCGACGCGGGCGCTGTTTCTGACCGCACAGGCGCTGTACCAAGACCTCAAAGAGGCGGGACCGGACGCCTGGATCGTCGTCGTCACGCAGATGGGCGGGACGCACGGCTGCGGGGCCACTAAGCCGTTTCAGCCCATGTCCGGCGCGCAGACCGGCCTGGCCAAGAACCTCTCCCACGAATTCGGCGAAGCGACGGTGCGCATCGTGGATTTCGATCACAACGCCAAGCCGACCTATATGGCCGCGACCGCGCTCACCGAGCTGGGCTCGACCGATCCGCGCCGTGAAGTCGGCTACCGCGGCGGCAAGCGCCACGCCCTGCGGCTGGTACGCACCGAGCCCCAGCGGCAGAAAAAGTGGAAGCTCACCAAGCACTCCGTGGTCGTCATCACCGGCGGCAGCGGAGCTCTCGGCTCCACCATCGCCAAAGAAATCGCCCAAGCCGCCAAGTGCACGATCTTCCTCATGGATATCGCGCCGCTGCCGCAGGAGGCCACCGTCTGGGCGCGCCTGAGCGCGGAAGAGCTCAAGGCGCTCAAAGCGGAGATGTGGACGAAGATGAAAGCGGACAAGACCCGGCGCGCGACGCCCGCCATGCTCGAGCGCGAGTTCTCCGATATCACCCGCGCAATCTTCCTCCACCGGACGATCGAAGACCTCATCCGCATGGGCGCCAAGGCCAACTACCTCGCCGCCGACCTGACCGACGGTCCGTCGGTCACCAAAGCGATCAAGCAGGCGCTCAAGCCGCAAGGACGGATCGACTTCATCCTGCACGCGGGCGGCCTGGAGGAGTCGAAGCTCCTGCCCGACAAGGACGTGGTGCGCTTCGATCGCGTTTTCCGGCCCAAGGCCCACGGCGCCTTCAACCTGCTTAAATCGATACCGCCGACCGACGCCCAGCGCTGGGTGTTCTTCTCTTCGGTGGCCAGCCGCTTCGGCAACCTGGGACAGGCCGACTACTCCTCCGCCTGCGACCTGCTGGCCAAGGTGTCCGCGCATCTCAACGCTTCGGGACGCTCCGGTCTGACTTACGCCCTCACCGCCTTCGGCGAGATCGGCATGGCCACCCGCGGCGGCATCGCGCAGTTCCTCAAGTCCATGGGCGTCGACTTCCTGCCGCCCAGCGTCGGCATCCCGCTGATGCTCGAGCAGATGACCAGCAACACCAAGACCCACGAGACGCTCATCGCCGGCGCGCTCGGCAAGCTGGACTCCGAGCGCATCATCGTCGATCCGCCGCCGCCGCCGCCGCTGGGCCCCATGCCGGACAGCGGCATTCTGTTCGACCAGGTACTCTCCGGCAACGGTTCCGGAGCGGTGACCGCCAAGACCTTCAGCCTCGAGTCCGACCCCTGGCTGCTGGATCATTCCATCGACGGCACCCCCTGGGTTTCCGGCGTCATGGGCCTTGAGCTGTTCGCGGAAACGATCGGCCGGCTGACCGGCGAAGTTCCGGCGGCGCTCGCCGACATCCGCTTCGGCCTGCCGATCAAGCTCCTGCGCAACAAGCCGATCACGGTACGCACCGTCGCCAAGGAGGCGGACGGCGGGCTGACTCTTGCCGTCGAGTCGGACTTCATCTCGCCCAAAGGCGAGAAGCTCGGCGACACCCGCACCCACTACACGGCCCGCACCGCGAGCTCGTTTCTGGACTGGGGCGACACCGCGCGTCCCGCGGTGCCCAAGACCCTGGACTTGACGGTGGATGCCGCGCGCATCTACCAGGACTACTTCCACGGCCCGAGCTACCAGGTCCTGGCGGGCATCCACAAGATCACCGAACACGAGCTGCTGGCGATCTACCGCAAGCCGAAAAAGCCGCTGTGGGCGGACGGCGGGCGCACCCTGGTGTTCCAGCCGCTGCTGATCGAGGCCGCCTTCCAGGCCTGCGGCTACCGCGACCTGCACTTCGCCAAGAAGATGTCGCTGCCGGACTCGGTCGGCCGCGTACAGGTGTTCCGCGACGGCCCGGCGCCGGACATCCTCTACATCCACGTCCGCTTCAAGGGCGCGGGAGGAGAGAACAAGAGTCTCTACGACGCCTTCGTCTTCGATGAGCGGCAAGATCTGTGGGCGGCGATCGAGGACTACCGCATGATCTTCGTCACATGAAAAAGCCCTACCGCTACGAGCTCTGCTCGCCGCAGGAAGCGGACAAACTCATGCGCCGCGTCGAGAAGAACGGCGCCGAGAACGTGCTGAGCTACGCGGAAAGCGATATCGTCCGCAGCTTCAAGTCCGAGAAGCGCCGCCGCGACTGGCTCGCGGGACGCCTCGCGGCGAAGCGCCTGCTGCGCACCGGCTTCCTAATGAAAGGGAACCGCCTGTCCCTGCCGGAGATTGAGATACTCAACCACCCGGACGGGGCGCCCTATATCCGTTTGCCCGGGGTCAAGGAATACCGGGAACAGCCCCTCTCGATCACCCATGCCGGCAACGGCCCCATCGGCGGAGCGGCCACCGCGGAAAAGGATACGCTCATCGGCATCGATATCGAAACCAACGAGCCCCGCGACCGCTCATTCCTGGAATTGATGGCGCATCCCAGCGAGCGCGACCAGAAGTTCCACGACGATTCGGCCGAGCAGACGCGCATCTGGACCCTGAAGGAAAGCGTTTCCAAGCTGCTCGGAACCGGATTTTCCGTCGGCTTCTGGGAGATTCGTTTCCCGGTAAACGGCACGCGCCGCCTCGAGCTGCACGGCGGCGCGTACGAGAGCTGGGAACGCCTCGGCAAGCCCGTCATCCGCTTCGACTCCTTCGCGCGAGACGCGCACATTATGAGCATCGCCTATACCGCAGGAGACTCCCATGCCTGAGATTAGATCCGTTCGCAAGCGCAAACACCGCGCGACGCCCGCCAACCTCAAGGAAATGCGCCAAGTCATGGAGAAGGCCCTGGCGGGGGGAGATCCCTCCCGGGTCAAGGCGCAGAAGGCCAAGGGCAAGCTCACCGCCCGCGAACGCATCCTGTACCTGCTCGACGAAGACTCTTTCCAGGAGACGGACCTCCTCATTAAAACGCGCAGCCACGACTACAATCTGCAGGACAAGGATATCCCGGGCGACGGCTGCATCACGGGCTTTGGACGCATCGGCGGGCGCGGGGTATGCGTCTTCTCGCAGGACTTCACCATCCTCGGCGGCTCGCTGGGCCTAGCGCATGCCAAGAAGATCTGCAAGATCATGGACCTCGCCTACGACAACCGGGTGCCGCTCGTCGGCCTGCTCGATTCCGGCGGCGCGCGCATTCAAGAAGGCGTCGACTCGCTCGACGGCTACGCCGAGATTTTCTACCGCAACGTAAAATGCTCCGGCGTGATCCCGCAGATCTCGGTCATCCTCGGTCCCTGCGCCGGCGGCGCCGTCTACTCGCCCGCGCTGACCGACTTCGTCTTCATGGTCGAGGGCATCTCGAACATGTACGTGACGGGACCCGCCGTGGTCAAAGCCGCGACCGGCGAGGACGTCTCGTTCGAGGAGCTGGGCGGAGGCCGGACGCACTCCGAGATATCCGGCAACTGCCACGTCCTCGCCAACTCCGAGCCCGACTGCTTCCGCAAGGTGCGCGAGCTCCTGTCCTACCTGCCGCAGAACCGCGACGAGAAACCGCCGCGCGTCGCCAACCCCGATCCGGTGCGCCGCATGACGCCGATCCTGGAAGCCATGTGCGAAGTGGACCCGCGCAAGCCCTACCGCATCACCCACGTCATTTGGCAGGTCGCCGACGAGCACAAGTTCCTCGAGATCATGCATGACTTCGCCAAGAACCTCGTCATCGGCTTCATGCGCCTGGGCGGCGACGTCGTGGGCGTGGTCGCCAACAATCCGCAGGTCAAGGCGGGCGCGCTCGACATCGACGCCTCGGACAAAGCGGCGCGTTTCATCCGCTTCCTCAACGCCTTCAATATCCCGATCGTAACCTTGGTCGACGTCCCCGGCTATTGGCCC
Organism: Elusimicrobiota bacterium; assembly: GCA_043827405.1. Taxonomy (GTDB): domain Bacteria; phylum Elusimicrobiota; class Elusimicrobia; order UBA1565; family UBA1565; genus JBDRPD01. Next base: position 35,727 of record JBDRPD010000012.1, read on the forward strand.
GGCGTCGAGCAGGAGCACGGCGGCATCATCCGTCACGGCGCCAAAATCCTGCACGCCTACGCCGAAGCGACGGTGCCGAAGATCGCGGTCGTCCTGCGCAAGGCCTACGGCGGCGCCTATATCGCCATGAGCTCCAAGTACCTGGGCTCCGACTTCAACTTCTCGCTGCCCAGCGCCGAGATCGCGGTGATGGGGCCGCGCGGCGCCATCGACATATTGGAGAAAAGACGGATTTTGGCCGCCGCCCCGGAGGACCGGGAGAGGATCCAGGCGGAGCTCACCGCGGAGTACAAGCAGAAGTTCGCCTCGCCCTACCAGACGGCCTCAACCGGCTCGGTCGACGAGGTAATCGAGCCGTCGCAGATCCGCTACAAGGTGATCCGCGCCCTGCGCTTCCTGCGCGACAAGAGGAAGCCCGGCCAGCACGTCAACCGCGGCAATATCCCGCTGTAAGGCTAGTCGCCCGACCAGGGGTTGAAGCCGCCGCCGCGAACCGGCGCCTCGGCGCACAGCCGCCGGTACTCTTCGAGCTGCGCCTTGGTGGCGCCGCGCTGCACCAGCGACGCATAGGTCATGCCGTAGTGCATGTTGTACTCGGTCGAGGACCAGGGACGGCCCTTGTAGGAAGCGACCGACTGCGCGGCGCTCTTGATCACGTCGTCGGATAGCGTGCCCACGGCGACGGCGCTTTTGACCATGCCCAAGGCTTCGAGCGCGGGCGCGACGTCCTTGCCCAGCGCGCCTTCCGGCACCGCCAAAATGTAGGTCCGGCTGCCGAGATCCTCGAGCACCGTCAAGCCGCGCTCGCGCAGCAGGTCGGCGATCTGATCCTCGCCGACCGCGGACTCAATGATGCCGCCGACGATGACGGTATCCGCGAACTGCAGGACGATCCGCCGCTCATCCGGCGCTGCCGCGAGTACGGGGGAAGCGTACAGGACCAGAGCGGAATCGGTCAGCGCCGCCGCGCCGCCGCCGACGCGATAGATGCCGTCGCGGTCCACTTCGAGGACCGTCAGGCCCTGCGCGCGAAGGGCCGCTCCGATCTCCTGCTCGGTGACTTCGACTTCTACCGCGATCTCGAATTCGACGACACGAGTCTTCTTAAAAACAACGTGAAACTGGTTCTCCTCCGGGATCTCGACTGTCGCCGGCGTGGCGTAGTGCACGATGCCCAGACCGGACATCTCCTTGGCGACGGCCTCGGCTTCAGCTTTGCCGGTCACCGCTACTTTATACATACCCTTGCCCAGACGGCTGAGCAGACGCAGGCCGTTCTCTTCGAGATATTCGGCGATGTCGCGCTCGGTGACTTCCTTCACGAAGTGGATTCCTTCGGGAGTGCTCCCGATGACCTTGCTGTTAAAGCGTATGGTCAGCTGCTGCTCGACCGGAGGCATCGGCGCCGGCAGGCGGCGCAGCGCCGGCTTGGGATCGTCGCGGCCGATGGTCGCCCGGAAGGAGCCGAGATGCGTCGGGCCCTGCGTCCAGTCGACGACGAAGCGCACGCCGCCGCGCGTCTCCTCGATCTCACGCACCGTGAGAACTGGAGCGACCGGTCCCAGCAGGTTTACGCCCATGCGGCCGAGCTCGCGAAACCAGCCCGCCTTGCGGCGCGTGAGGCTTTCCCGAAACATTTCCTGATGCTCCGCGGAGATGCCCTTGGCAAAGGAGACCTCATTTACCGCCGCCTTCTTGCGCGCCGGCACATTGGACCACTTCTCCGCTGATGGCACGACATTCGCGGCCTGCTTCTTGGCGCCGTCGAAGTACAGCTGGATGCTTTCGGGATAGGCCGAGATCTTGTTGAGCGCGGCGCGCACACCTTGCGGTTTGGCCTGCATGCCCGTCGGCGACGCGACGGTATTGCCGGGCAGGACCTTCGCGCCGGGTACATGGCGCAGCACCGTACTCGGTCCGGATACAGTAACCGCGGCATTGAACTTCACGCTGGGCAGTACCGGCGACTTAAACTGCAGGCTGCTCATGCCCGGTAAAGAGCTGCCCAAAGAAAACGTCTGCATGCCGCCGAGCTGCGGATTGACGGCACTGCGCAGCAGCGCTCCGGCGCCCACCGCGGCCGGCACCGCGCCGATAGGAGAGGCGGCCTTGCCGACGGAGGCGGCGATTCCTCCCTGCGCCTGAGCGGACGCCGCGACGAGAGATGATGCGGCAATTAGGGAAAGCAGTTTAGAGAAATTCATAAGGATATTTTATCGCCTCGGGGCGGCGCCGTTATAGGCCGGACGGGGACTCTTCCCGCCTCCTTATGGCCTAGAGATTACTGGGTCCTAAATCCCGTAGGCGAGGACGTCGCGGGCGCCGTCGAGCAGCCGGCGGCGAATGGCGAGAAATGCCGGCGCGCTTAAGGATTCGATGGGATTGAGCTCGTCGGTGAGCGGCGGACCCGCGGCCTCCGCCGCGGGCAGATAGCTGTCGCGGACCGCCGCATAGTAGCGCGCGAGCGCCGGACGGGCGAGCGCCGGATCGCGCCGGAATACCAGCGGCTGGCGCGACGCGGTGAATATCAAGTTGACATACTCTGTCTGGTAGTCGAGATCCCGGTTGGCCGCCAGTACGCGGACATGCGGAAAGACGCGGCGCAAAGTTCGCTCGACGGCCCGCCGCAGCTCGCCCTGCGGTCCATGAGCGTAGCCGATAATATTGACCGCCAGAACGCCGTCCGCCGTGAGCCGCTCGGCGGCGGCGGCGAAAGCCTCGAGGCTGAACAGGTGGTATGGATGCTGGTCGCCGTTGAAGGCGTCGAGCACGATGAAGTCGTAGGACTCCGCACCGTGCATCAGCCAGCGCCGGCCGTCGCCGATCTTGGTCCGGCCGCTCGGGCGAAAGCCGAACCAGCGCCGCGCGACCCGCTCCATCGCCGGATCGACTTCCACGACGTCGGTGACGATTCCGTAGTGAGCGCGAAATCGATGGACCAAAGCGCCGCCGCCCAAGCCCACCAACAGGGCCCGCCTGGCCTCCGGACGCAGGAATGCCGTAAGTTCCAGCGCCGAAATATAGTCCGAAGTACTGTCCAGGGTGTCGAGATCGACGACGGTATTGGCGATTCCGTTCACGTAAAGATAGCGCCGCCCCCAGCTCGCGCGGTCGACGACCAGGATATCGCCGTAGAAGCTCAGCGCGCGAGCGCGCAGTTTGCCGTCCGCAACCGTCTCCGGAGCGCATAGCCGTCCCGCGCCGGCGGCGGCCAACAGGAGGACCGCTCCCAGACCGCCCGCCCTTTCACGCCATATACACCAGGCCGCCGGCAGCGCCAGCAGAACCGCCAGCCCCGTGAGCACGGCGCTCGTGGGTACGCGCGGGATAAGATAGAAGCCCGTTGCCAGCGCGCCGAGGACGCTGCCCCCAGTCGAGACCGCGGAGATCGCGCCGACCTCGCGCCCGAGCCGGCGGAGCGCCTTGGTCCGCAGGCGAATACAGAGCGGGCCGACGCAGCCCAGCGCCGCCAGCGGCGGACCGAACAGCAGCCCCGCCGCCGCCAGCGCGCCCGCCCGCACCCCGAAGCCCGAAACCGCCGCGAGCGCCGGCCGCTGGAGCACGGGCAGCAGAAACAGCCAGCAGGAAGCTCCTCCGAGAACGAGCCCCAGCGCGAGCAGCGGGCGCGGCCGGTCGGCCAGCACGCCGCCCGCGGCGTAGCCCGCGGCCAAAGCGGCCAGAGTTACCGTAATCAGCGCCGACCAGACATATACCGTGGCGCCGAAATACGGCGCGATGACGCGGGTGCCCAGCAATTCGATAACCAGCACGGCCGCGCCCGAGAGAAATACGAGCGGATAGTAGATCATCGGATCAATCGGCGAACTTGAGCACCTGGCCCTGCCGCAGCCCGTAGCGCTTGGCCGCTCCCGCAGGGAGCTCCAGCACGTAGCGGCCGAAGCCGCTGCGATAGGCGATCAGGTGGTCCGGCGTGTCCTTTTGGGACCGGGGGACATTGGGATGAATGACGGTAATCTTCTTGCCGCGAGACAAAAAGACCATGTCCAGCTCGACGAAAGTATTCTTCATCCAGAAGCTGAGCTTCCGTTGGCGGCCAAAATAGAAGAGCATCCCCGCGTCCGGGGCCAGCGACTCGCGAAACATCAGCCCCCGCTCGCGGGACTGCGGCGTGCGGGCGGTCTCCACCTTGAGCTGCCGTCCGTCCGGCAGGGTCAGCGTTGTCTTCCCGTAGAGGTCCGGCGGCGCCTCCTGCGGCGGCAGCGGAATCTCCGGCGGCGGCGGACCCCCCAGGCGAATCTCTGCGGGCGCCACCGGCTCGCCGGCCGCGGGGACCTCTTGCGCGCGGCAGGCCGCCAGAACCAGGACCAGCGCCAGCGGCACGCCCCACCTCATGGCGAGCGCGGCACCGGAGCGCCGCGTACCCGCGCGACTTCCTCCGCCCGCTTTTCGACTTCGCGCCGCTTGGCGACCGCGCGCTCATACAGCGAATCAAAATCGACGCCGAACTCCTGCGCCAAGTCGCGCAGCCGCATCTTCTTGTCATGGCGTGCGTCGACGTAGTCAAAGGATTTGCCGGCGGCTTCGGCCAGCAGGATCATCTGAATCAGCTCGAAACGGTAGCGCTTGCGGTGCAGCAGCCGCGCGATTTCCACATGCGGCGCGTCCGTCGAGATGCCGACCGCCGCCCAGGTCGCCGAGCTGAAGGACAGGCTGATCGCCAAAGTGGTCGGCGTGGGCTGGGGCTTGGGCGGGTCCTTCTTCCGCTCGCCGAAAAAGGACACGGGCGCCTCTTCGGCCGGCGCCGCGGGCTGCGCCGCCGCGTCCGCGGCGGCGGCGCATAGGCAAACCAGCGCCGGGATCAGGAATCGAGCCATAGCGTGACCGGGCCGTCGTTGATGATATCCACTTCCATTTTGGCGCCGAACTCGCCGGTTTTCACGGCGACGCCCAAAGACGCCAGCTCCGCGGCAAAGGCGGCGTAGAGCGGCTCGGCCCGTTCCGGCGGCATCGAGCCGGTGAAATCCGGACGCCGTCCCTTGCGGCAGTCCCCGTAGAGCGTAAACTGGCTGACCACGAGCGCGCCGCCTCCGATATCGAGCACGGAGCGGTCGAACTTTCCCTGCTCGTTGGGGAAGATGCGCAGGTTCGCCGCCTTGGCGGCCATCCTGCGGGCGAGCGCCTCATTATCGTCCGGTCCGACGCCGACAAACACGCATAGACCGCGCTCGATCGCACGCGGCTCGCCGCCGTTCACGCGGACCGCCGCCCGGCTCACACGCTGTATCAGCAGTCTCATAGCTTCATCTATTGAACGCTGGTCGATTTTAGTATACTTCATAAATATCGGTAAAATTCCCCAATAGGATAACTTCCATGGTGACAGGACTTGTGCTTATCCGGCTGATGTCCGGCAAAGAGAAAGACGCTCTCGCGAAGATCAAAGGGACGCGCGGCGTCGCCCACGTGTCCGCGGTGTTTGGCCGCTGGGATCTCGTGCTCGATATGGAGACCGACGATCTCGCCAGCCTTTCGAACATCATCGTAGAGGATATCCGCTCGATACCCGGCGTCCTGTCCACGGAGTCGCTGGTCACCACCGCCATCTAGCTCCGGCCCGCAGCGGATGCCTGAGCCCCTCCTCTCCATACGGAACCTGCAGACGCGGTTCCTTATGGAAGAGTACACCGTTCGCGCCGTGGACGGCCTGAGCTACGACCTCCGTGCGGGCGAGACGCTCGCCATCGTCGGCGAGTCCGGCAGCGGCAAAAGCGTGCACGCCCTGTCGATCCTGCAGCTCCTGCCGCGCCCGCCGGCCGAAATCGCCGGCGGCGAGATTCTCTACCGGGGCCGCGACCTGCTGCGGCTCGACGAGAACGAAGTGCGCAAGCTGCGCGGCAACCACATCGCGATGATTTTCCAGGAGCCGATGACGTCGCTCAATCCTGTGCTGCCGATCGGCGAGCAGATCGCCGAAGCGGTGCGGCTGCACCAAGGGAAGACGCCGGAGGCGGCCCAGGAGCGGGCGATCGAGCTGCTGCAAAAGGTCGGAATCCCGGCGCCCGCCAAGCGCATCCACGACTACCCGCACCAGTTTTCGGGCGGCATGCGCCAGCGCGTCATGATCGCAATCGCCCTGTCCTGCGACCCGGACATCCTCATCGCCGATGAGCCCACCACGGCGCTCGACGTCACGATCCAGGCGCAGATTCTGGAGCTCATGAAAGAGCTCCAGCAGGAGCTGCGGATGGCGCTCGTCCTCATCACCCATAATATCGGCGTGGTCGCCGGCATGGCGGACCACGCGGTAGTCATGTATGCCGGGCGCGCCGTCGAAAAAGCCCGCGTCGAGGAGATATTCGCCTCGCCGCAGCACCCCTACACCCGCGCGCTGCTGCAGTCGGTGCCGTCGATCTTCACCCGCAAAGACCGTCTCGCAACCATCCAGGGCCAGCCGCCGGACCTGTCCCTGCCGAGCACCGGCTGCCCGTTCGCGCCGCGCTGCCCGCAGGTCCAGGAGCGCTGCCGGACCGCAGACCCTCCCGAGTTCATGCTCAAGGGCGAGCGCATGAGCAACTGCTGGATCGCCGAGGACGCCGCCGAGAGCGAACGTCCGCGCCGCCGAGCCGCCGCCGTATGACGCCGCTGCTCGAAGTCCGCGGGCTCAAGAAGCACTATGCCGTGGAGTCCGACCGGCTCTTCGAAGGCAAGAAAACGGTCAAGGCCGTTGACGGCCTGTCCTTCAAAGTCTATCCCGGCGACACCTTCGGTCTCGTCGGCGAATCCGGCTGCGGCAAGTCCACCCTGGGACGGACCGTGCTGGCGCTGGAGACGCCGACGGCCGGCGAGGTCCGCATCGAGGGCCGCGACATCTTCGCGCTCTCCGCCGGCGAGCTGCGGCGCCTGCGCCGCGAAATTCAGGTAATCTTCCAGGACCCCTACTCGAGCCTGAACCCGCGCATGACCGTCGAGCAGATAGTGGCCGAACCGATGATTATCCATGGCCTGGAGAAAGACCCGGCCAAGCGCCGCGCGCGCGTCGCCGAACTGCTCGATCTCGTCGGCCTCGCCCAAGGCCACATCGACCGCCATCCCCACATGTTCTCGGGCGGCCAGCGCCAGCGCATCGGCATCGCCCGGGCCTTGTCGCTCAATCCGAAGCTGATCGTCTGCGACGAGCCGGTATCGGCCCTCGACGTCTCCATCCAGGCGCAGATTCTCAACCTGCTGCAGGACCTGCAGCAGGAGCTGAACTTGACCTATCTGTTCATCGCCCACGACTTCTCGGTGGTGCGCCACCTGTGCAACCGCGTCGGCGTCATGTACCTGGGCCGCATCGTCGAGACAGCGGAGACCGAAGCCCTGTTCGACGACCCGCAGCACCCCTACACGGAAGCCCTGCTCTCCGCCGTACCCGTACCCGATCCGATAATTGAGAGGAAGCGCCACCGCGTACTCCTAACCGGCGACGTTCCCAGCCCCATCGAGCCGCCCGCCGGCTGCCACTTCCATCCGCGCTGCAACTACCGGCGCGACGACTGCCGTACGGTGGAGCCGGCGCTGACCGAGGTCCGGGCCGGCCACAGCGCCGCCTGTCCGGTGCTTCCCTTCAAGGACGCTCCCAGCAAAGCCGCCCTCAAAGGCGTCTGAACGGAAAAAGTTGTAACATAGCCCTCCGCTCATGCCGCAGAAAATCCTCGAGGTCGAGAACCTCACGACGGAATTCCATGTAGAGGAAGGAGTCGCCCGCGCCGTTGACGGGGTCTCCTTCGATCTGACGGCGGGGGAAACTCTGGGCATCGTCGGCGAGTCGGGCTCGGGTAAATCCGTCACCTCGCTGTCTCTAATGCGTCTGGTTCCGGACCCGCCGGGACGGATCCTGCCCGGCTCGCGGATCATGATCGACGGGCAGTCGATCATGGAACTCTCCGAGCGGAAGATGCAGAAAATCCGCGGCACGGAAATCGCCATGATCTTCCAGGACCCGATGACGGCGCTGAACCCCGTCTTTACCATAGGCAGCCAGCTCTCCGAGGTGCTGATGCGCCACCAGGACCTGGACGCTCGGGCGGCCCAGCGGCGTTCGGTCGAGCTCCTGGAGATGGTCGGCATCCCGGCGCCCGACAAGCGGGTCCATGAGTATCCGCACCAGCTCTCCGGCGGCATGCGCCAGCGGGCGATGATCGCTATGGCGCTCTCCTGCAACCCCAAGATTCTGCTCGCCGACGAACCGACCACCGCGCTCGACGTCACGATCCAGGCGCAGATTCTGGAGCTCATCAACCAGCTGCAGCGGAAAATCCGCATGGCCACGATCCTGATCACGCATGACCTGGCGGTGGTGGCCGAAACCTGCGACCGGGTGATCGTTATGTACTGCGGCCGGATCGTGGAGGAAGCCGGCGTCTATGAACTCTTCGCCGCGCCCCGCCACCCCTACACCCGCGGGCTTATCGATTCCATCCCGCGCATCGACGAGCCGGAGGGGGAAGAGCCCCGGGAGCTCAATGCCATCCCCGGCATCGTCCCGGATATCCACAGCCTGCCTCCCGGCTGCCGCTTCTCCGATCGCTGCTTCAAGGCGCAGGATAAATGCCGCGGCGAAAACCCCGAGCTCGCATCCGACAAGGAGAGCGGACGCCGCGTCGCCTGCCACTTCCCGCTATGAGCGCTCTGCTTGAGGTGCAGAATATCAAGAAGCACTTCCCGATACTCGGCGGCGTCTTCCGCCGGGTGGTGGGACACGTCTATGCGGTGGACGGCGTCTCCTTCGCCCTGCGCCAGGGCGAAACTTTGGGCCTGGTGGGGGAATCCGGCTGCGGCAAGTCCACGCTCGGCCGCACCATCATCCGTCTCTACGACGTAACGGACGGCCGCCTGGTCTTCGACGGACGCGATATCTCCCACACCAAAAGCCGGGAGCTCATGCCGGTGCGGCGTGAGATGTCGATGATCTTCCAGGACCCCTATGCGAGTCTCAATCCGCGCATGACCGTCTCCGACATCATCCAGGCGCCGCTGCGGGTACACCGCGTCGGCACTCCCGCCGAGCGCCGGGAGAAGGTCGCCCACCTGCTCGACGTCGTCGGCCTGCGCTCCAAGATGGCCAACCGCTACCCGCACGAGTTCTCGGGCGGGCAGCGCCAGCGCATCGGCAGCGCCCGCGCCCTCATCCTCCATCCCAAGCTGGTCATCGCCGATGAGCCGGTCTCGGCGCTTGACGTCTCGATCCAGGCCCAGGTCATCAACCTCATGGCCCGGCTCAAAGAGGAGTTCAAGCTCACCTATATTTTCATCGCCCATGACCTGTCCGTGGTCAAGCATATCAGCACCGCGGTGGCGGTGATGTATCTGGGCCACATCGTGGAGAAGACGGCGGCCAAGACTTTGTATGCCGGGCCGAAGCACCCCTATACCCAGGCGCTGATCGCCTCCATTCCGATCGCCGATCCGCGCAAGCGCGCCAAGAAGCAAAGCCTGCAGGGCGATATCCCGAGCCCGATCAAGCCGCCGCCCGGCTGCGTCTTCCATACCCGCTGCCCGCTGGCCGAGGAGCGCTGCCGCCGGGAAGTCCCGGCGCTGCGCGATCTGGGAAGGAAGGACGGCGAGCACCTGGTCGCCTGCCATCTCGCGAGAGGAGAGCGATGAAGCGCAGCATCGCCGCCGCGCTCGCGCTGCTGCTGGCCGCCTGCTCGCAAGGCGGCGCTCCCAAGCCCGGAGAAAAGGTGCTGGAGATCGGCGCCGTGGCCGTGGCGGGCTCATCGGATCCCAACAACCTGAACTCGATGTACGACCTGGACTTGGCCAACCTGGTCTACGATACCCTCTACGAGTACGAGTACCTGGTCCGCCCCTATAAGCTCAAGCCGGCCATGGCGGAGGGCATGCCGCAAATTTCCAAGGACGGGCTGACCTATACCATCAAGCTTAAAAAGGGCCTGTTCTACGCCGACGACAAATGCTTTGCCGAGCGCGGGGGCCGGGGCCGCGAGGCCGTGGTCGGAGACTTCATCTTCAACCTCAAGCGCAAAGCGGACGCCGGCTCCCGCTCCACGAACTGGTGGCTGGTCAACAGCCGCATCGCGGGTTTAAACGAGCTGCGCCAGAAATACCAAGGCCGGGACTTCGACTATGACGCCGAGGTCGAAGGTCTCAAGGCGCTCGACGACCACACGCTGCAGATCACGCTGACCAAGCCTTTCCCGCAGATTATGTGGATTCTGGCCATGGCCGGCATGGCCCTCTACCCGCCCGAATGCGCGCGCTTCTACGGCCAGGACTTCGCCAACCATCCGGTGGGGACCGGTCCCTTCCGCATGGTGGAGTGGCAGAAGAACGCCCGCTACATCCTGACGCGCAACGAGAAATACCGCGAAGACCTCTACCCGGCGAAGGGCGAAGAAGAAGACAAGGCGGCGGGACGGCTCGCCGACGCCGGCAAGCGCCTGCCCTTCGCCGACCGCCTCATCGTCCATGAGTTCAGTCAGTCCCAGCCCTACTGGCTGCAGTTCCGCGCCGGCAAGTTCGCCTTCAGCCGCGTCCCCGGCGAAGCCTCGGAGGAAGTTTTCCGCATCGAGAAGCGCGTCGGCAACCGCCGCGTCTGGCAGCGCGGCGCAGGCGGGCACCGGGTGCTTACCGAAAAGTTCGCGGCCAAGAACGCTTACTACCCGCTGCCGCTGATCGATTTCGTGTACCGCGGCTTTAACTATGAAGACCCGGTCATCGGGGGCGAGAAGGGAAGGAAGGTGCGCCAGGCCCTGCAGCTGGCCCACGACATCGGAGAGAACAACGACCTGTTCTACAACGGGCTCAACAAGATATACGCCGGCATCATCCCGCCGGGGGTCTACGACTTCGATCCGCGAGTAAAGAGCCCGTATCACGGCCCCGACATCAAGCGCGCCAAGGAGCTGCTGGCCGAAGCGGGCTACCCCGGCGGCGCCGGGCTCGAGCCGCTCAAGCTCTGCGGCGGCGAAAGCGCCGCCTCGATGAACATCGCCACCCATTTTATCGGCGCCGCCAAGAAGCTCGGGGTCAAGGTCATCTACGACGCCAGCCGCTTCGCCGAGCTGTCCAAAAAGATCAAGGAGCGCCGCTGCCAGATGATGGGTCTGGCCTGGGGCGCCGACTGGCCCGACGCGCAAAACTTCATCCAGCTCATGTACGGCCCCAATAAATCGCCCGGCTCCAACGGCACCAACTACGACAACCCGGTCGTCAACCGCCTCTACGAAAGAGCGGCCGTCATGCCCGAGGGTCCCGAGCGGCACAAGATCTTTCAAGAGATCAACCGCATCGTGATCGAAGACGTGCCGTTTACAGGATCGATGGCGCGCACCCGCGACTACCTCATACCGCACGGGACGCTGAATTTCAAGCCGGAAGAGATGATCCACAACCACGCGAAGTACATACGGCTTAAGAAATGGGACGAATAACGGATATTGCTAAATGTTTCGCCCAGCTTCGCTGGGCGATTGCGCTCGGTTTTGCTGCGCAAAACACGAGCGCTCAAGAAGTCCTTGACCGCAATCCGCAAGCAGCGCGCGAAGCGCGCAAAATACGATGCTGACCTATATCGCCCGGCGCATGCTCACCATGATCCCGACCTTGTTCGGGGTATCGGTGCTCGTATTTCTCATCTACCACGTAGTGGGCGACGACCCGGTTTACCTGTATCTGGGCAAGAACGCGACTTTAGCCGATATCGAGGCCATGCGCCACGCCATGGGGCTCGACCTGCCGCTGTGGAAGCAGTACCTGGTCGGCATGAAGGAGCTGCTCACTTTGGACCTCGGCTTCTCGATGTCGTCGCAGCAGAAGATCTCCGACATGTTCATCGAGGGCGTCGGGCCGTCGATCGCGCTCACCATGCCGGCCTTGGTGCTCTATTCGGGCGTCTCGATCATCCTCGGCCTGGTCTGCGCCTACTGGCGGGGGACTATGGTCGACAAGATGATCATTGTCGGCGCGACGATCGGCATGGCGATCTCTTATGTCGCCGTCATGATCTTCGGCCAATACCTGCTGGGGTACCTGCCGACCGAGCACGGCTTCAGGCTCTTCGAGATCACCGGCTATGAGCGCGGCATTCCGCGCTGCCTCAAGTACATCGTCCTGCCCAACCTGATCTCGGTGTTCGTGGCCCTCGGCTACAATACGCGTTTTTTCCGCTCGGTCGCGGTCGAGGAAATGAGCAAAGACTATATCCGCACCGCCAAGGCCTACGGCGCGGGAACGCGCACCATCCTCTTTAAGCATGTGCTCAAGAACATCCTGCTGCCCATCATCGCCCGCGACGTGGTGACCTTGCCTTTTCTCATTACGGGCTCATTCCTGCTGGAATCGTTCTTTTCCATCCCCGGCCTGGGATTCAAGCTGCTGCACGCGATCCAGAGCGCCGATTTCAAGGTCATCAAAACCTTCACCATGCTGATCGCTTTGCTGGTCGTGATCACCAACACCCTGGCGGACATCCTAAGCAGTCTCGCGGACCCGCGGGTCAAACTGGAATCGTAGATGGCCGATAAAGAAGAACCGGAATTCGGCGAATCGCTGACGCGGAAATCGCTGCGCAAGTTCCGACGCGACAAGTTCGGTCTGGCCGGGCTGGCCATGGTGCTCCTCTACGCCCTGATCGCGCTCGGAGTCAAGTTCGGCGGCTTCTGCACTTTGGACACCTGCACCACCGTGGTCGGCCCCCAGCACGTGCAGCCCGGCCAGGTCTATGAGTGGCCGGCCGAGGAGTTCGACGATCCCGCGATCACGCCGGTCATGGTCGAGCGGCGCTCGATCTTCGGCACCGACATCCAGGGCTATGACGTCTTCTGCCGCCTGATCTACAGCGTCAAGCAGGCCTTCGCCATCGGCATTCTGGTGTCTTTTTTCTCGGTCATGATCGGAGTGACTTTGGGTTCGCTGGCCGGCTTCTTCCCGGGGCCGCTCGACGATATCCTGCTGTGGCTTTATACCTCGATCTGCTCGGTGCCCTTCATCCTGTGGATCATCTCGATCTCCTACGCCTTCGGCAAAGGATTCGGGGGCGTGGTGATCGCCTTATCGTGTACGTTCTGGGTGGGGTCATTCTTTACCACCCGGGCCGAGGTGCGCAAGCTCCGCGAGATGGAATACGTGCTGGCCTCGCGTTCTTTCGGCATGCCGCGGCGGCGCATAATCTTCAACGACATCATCCCCAACCTGACGCACCTGATCTTCATCTTCATGTCTTTGAACTTCGTCGCCGCCATCAAGAACGAGGTCATCCTGTCGTTTCTGGGACTCGGCATAGCCGGTGAGCCCTCATGGGGGCTGATGATCTCCAATGCCCGGCTCGATCTGCTGGCCGGAAAATGGTGGGAGGTGACGGGAGCCACCATCCTGCTGTTTATCCTGGTGATGGCCTTCAACCTTTTCACCGACGCCCTGCAGGACGCCTTCGATCCGAAGAAGGTGGGGTAAGCTACTTCTTGTCGGTCAGGTAGGACCGCAGCTCGGGATAATCCTTCGCCGGCTTCCAGTCGTCCCGGCTCATTGACTCGTAGGGCGCGATCCTTGACTCCGGTCGAAAGAACGTCAGCTCGGCGAGCCCCGCGGCGTTATAGGGCCCATAGGCCTTCTTCTTCGTGCGGTGGAATATCCAGTAGAGCTTTCCTTTTTTCATGGCCTTGCGGTCCAGGCGCCCCGCCTCGCGCAGAATATGCGGCAGGATCGAATTGAGCACTTTCTTGTCGACCACGCAGTTAATTTACACAAGCCGACCGGCCGCGTCAACTGCGCACCTCATCCTCATAGCGATAGTAGCCTGACATAAGGTCGTACTGGAGTCCCCTTGCGGGTTTTTGCCCCGCACTATACGCGCTTCGATCTGTCCTACGGGATCGTGTCTGAACTGGGCCCGGGCCCAGTTGATTTTGCCGGAATTATCAAAACTTTTTTCGCAAAATTTTCAACGGTGCGAAGTACTCGCACTGCATGCGGAAATCCCGACGTCAGCCACGCCGACGCCGCAACGTTCGGCTTCGCGATAAGGACTTCATATTCGCGCTTTGAGCGCGAGTCTACGTCCTAACGACAGGCAATACGCCCTCTGGATCGACGGCAGCGGGACAAAAGAGCGCCGCCGCACCCTGGCAGGTGGCGGCGGCGGGGACGATTCACGGAGGGGTGGAATCGGCCGCTGAACTCTAATAGCTTAACCGGGAAACTCCGCCGTCCCAGTGCCCTACGTCCCATCACGCGAGGGCATTGGACCCGCGCCGGAAATAGGCCGAAATCCCTACCACACCTTTCGCAAAAAGCCTAAATTTGTATGATCTTTGTGTCGTAAAAAGCTATCCCAAGGAGCAAGGCATGGTCCGCAAGCACTGGCTGATCCCCGCGGTTATTTCGATATTTCTCATCGCCTGCAGCAAGACCGACGATCAGGGCCGCAAGATCATCAAGTCCAAGGACAAGTCCACCTATGTCCATGCCACCATCTCCGACATCGACAGCCTCGATCCCGCCTGGTCCTACGACACGGCGAGCCACGCCATCATCGCCAACATCTACGAGTTCCTCTTTAACTACAAAGGAGAGAGCATCTCCGAGCTCGAGCCCGTGATCTCTGAAAAGATCCCGTCGCGCGAGAACGGACTCATCTCCGAAGACGGGCAGACCTATACCTTCCCGATCCGCAAAGGCGTCAAGTTCCACCTCGGCGGCGAAGTCACGCCCGACGACGTGCGCTACTCGCTGATGCGCTTTATGCTCTACGACCGCGCCGGCGGCCCGTCCGAGCTGCTGCTCCAGCCGCTCACCGGCCTGGCCAGCACCCGAGACAGCAAGGGAGCGATCATCCGCGACGCCTACGACAAGGTCGCCGACGCGGTACAGGTGCGGGGCCAAGATGTCGTCATCCGGCTGCACAAGCCGTTCTCGCCGATCCTGATGGTCCTGGCAGGCTGGGCGCCGATCGTGGACAAGGAATGGGTCGTCGAGCATGGCGGCTGGGACGGGCGCAAGGTCACCTGGGAAAAGTTCAACGATCCCAACAAGATCGACTCCTACCTCTATGACCACGAGAACGGCACCGGGCCTTTCATGCTGGAGCGCTGGGACAAGCGCGGCAAGGAGATTATGCTGACGCGCTTCGACGAATACTGGCTGGGCAAAGCCAAGCTCAAGACCGCCAAGTTTAAGGGCATCGACGAGTTCCAGACCCGCAAGCTGATGCTGGCGGCGGGCGACGCGGACTCGATCGTGGCCGACTACATCCATCAGCCGCTGCTGCGCAACATCGACGGGGTGGAGATCATCGACGACCTGCCGCGCATCGACATGAGCCCCGCCATGTTCTTCGTCTTCAAGATCAACACCCAGGGCAATCCCTACGTCGGCTCCGGCAAGCTCGACGGCCGCGGCATCCCGGCGGACTTCTTTAACGACAAAAATCTGCGTCTGGGCGTCGCCCACTCATTCGACTACGAGGGCTTCATTCGCGACGTCAACCGCGGCAAAGGCGAGCGCGCCACCAGCTTCATCCCCAAGGGGCTCCTCGGCCACAACCCTGATCAGCCCGTCTACCCCTACGATCTGGAAAAGGCCGAAGAATACTTCAAGAAAGCCTGGGGGGGGGAGGTGTGGAAGAACGGCTTCAAGTTCACGCTGGCCTACAACCAAGGCAACCAGTCGCGCCAGGTCATGGCCACCATGCTCAAACGGGCGGTGGAGACGCTGAACCCGAAGTTCAAGATCGACACCCAGGTGCTGCAGTGGTCGACCTACCTCGACAGCAAGAACAAATCAAAGCTTCCGATGTTCATCCTCGGCTGGGCGCCGGACTATCCGGACCCGCACAACTTCGCCTTCCCCTACATGCACTCGCAGGGCAACTACCCGCGCCTGCAGGGCTACAAAAACCCGAAGGCGGACGAGCTGGTGACGGCGGCGATGACCGAGATCGACCCGGCCAAGCGCGAGGCGATGTACCATGAGCTGCAGAAGATCGCTCACGAAGACATCACGACGATCTTCGTGCTCACTACGGTGCGCTTCCGCACGCAGCGGACCTGGGTAAAGGGATTCACCTATAATCCGATCTACCCGGATTCGCCGTACAACTGCCCGCTCTATTACCTGAGCAAGAACTAGGAAGGGGATGGCCAAGTTCGTCCTCCGCCGACTGATGTTCCTGCCCGCCGTCCTCTTCGGCGTGACCTTGCTGCTGTTCGGCCTGTTCCACACCTTGTCGCCCGAGATGCGGGCCTCGCTCTACATCAAGGACCCGCGGCAGCTCGACGACATCGACCGGGTGATCCAGAAGTACGGCCTCAAGGACTCGTTCCATAAGCAGTATGGACGCTGGATCAAGAACGTGACGCGGGGGGACCTCGGCTATTCGGAAACCGCGAAGATGCCGGTAACCCAGGCGATCCGGCAGTTCTTTCCGGCGACGATCGAGCTCGCGGTCTCCGCCTTCATCCCCATCATGATTATCGGCATCTGGCTGGGAACGGTATCCGCCGTACGGCGGGACCAATGGATCGACCATCTGTCGCGCTTCTTCTCGATCACCGGCTATTCCCTGCCCTCGTTCGTCCTCGGCCTGATCCTGCTGATGCTGTTCTACGGGCTGTTCCCCTTATTCCCGCCCGAACGCTATTCTATGGCGAGCGATCCGATCATCCATAGCCCGGGCTTTCGCGAGCTGACGGGGATGCTGCTGATCGACTCGCTGCTCAATCTCAAGTTCTCCGTCTTCTTCGACGCCATGCGCCACCTCGTCCTGCCGGCGACGACACTGACCTACATCTCGATGGCTCTCATTGTCCGCATCACGCGCTCCTCCATGCTCGAGGAGCTTTCCAAGGACTATGTGCGCACCGCTCGCTCCAAAGGGCTGGCCGAGTCGGTCATCATCCGCAAGCACGCGCGGCGCAACGCCTGGATTCCCGTCATCACCATCTCCTCGATCCTGTTTGTCGGGCTGCTGCGCGGGGTCATCATCACCGAGACCGTATTCGCTTTCCCCGGCGTCGGGCGCTGGGTCGCCCAAGCGGCGCTGCAGCTGGACATCCCCGGCGTCATGGGAGTGGCGCTGCTCACCTCGACCCTGTTTGTGCTGGGCAACCTCGCCGCCGACGTGCTCTATGCCGTCGCCGACCCCCGGATACGCTTCAAATGACGGTGCCAGGTGTTAACTTTCTCTCCAACACCATGGGTGATCAATGATGAGAAAGTTAACACCTGGCACCGCGTTTTTTCTCGAGATCTGGAAGCGGCTGCGGGGCAAACCCCTGAGCCTGGTCGGCCTGGGCCTGATCTCCTTTTTCACGCTGGTCGCGATCGCGGCGCCGCTGCTGGCGCCGCCGGAGAAGAACACGCGCGACGTCTACCTGATCCCGCAGTCGGGCTACAGCCCGGATCCGGTGCGGCCGTCGCGCGAGCACATCTTCGGGACCACCGAGCAGCAGTACGACCTATACTACGGCATCGTCTGGGGCACCCGCACGGCCTTCAAGGTCGGCGTGGCCGTCGTCGCGATTTCCCTGACGGCGGGGATTCTGCTCGGCGGCATCGCCGGCTTCTACGGCGGCTGGGTCGACGAGATACTTATGCGGCTGACCGACATCGTCATGGCCGTACCGGGGATCGTGCTGGCGGTGGTAATCGTCACGGTGGCGGGGCCGGGGCTGATGAACGTGCTGTTCGCCATCGCCGCCGTCTCCTGGCCGGCGTATGCCCGCCTGGTCCGCGGCGATGTTCTCTCGGTCAAGGAGCGCGAGTTCGTCCTGGCGGCGCGCGCGCTGGGCGCCACCGACTCCCGGATTCTGTTCCGCCATATCCTGCCCAACTCGATTTACCCGGTCCTTGTCGTCGCCTCGCTGGACATCGGCGCCGTCGTGATCACGGCGGCGGCCCTCAGCTTCCTCGGGCTCGGCGCGCCGATCGGCTACGCCGACTGGGGACAGCTAATCTCGCTTTCCCGCAACTGGATTCTCGGCTCCGCCGGCAACCCGCTCGCCTACTGGCATACGGTCGTCCTTCCCGGCGGCTCGATCTTCCTATTCGTGCTCGGCTGGAACTTTCTCGGAGACGCCTTCCGCGACATCCTCGACCCGAGGCAGAAAACATGACCACGCGAGACACCCTTAACACCCTACTCAGCGCCTCCGCATCGAAGTACCCTAAACGCACCGCGCTCGTACTCGTTAATGATAACGGCGAAGAGACGGTCCTGACCTACCGGGACCTGCAGCGCAAGGTGCGCCAAGCCGCCGCCGCCTTCCAATCGCGCGGGATCAAAAAAGGCGATACGGTCGCGATCATCCACCGCAACGACCCCGCCTTCGTCGTCGCGTATTTCGGCCTCGCGCGGCTGGGGGCCGTCGCCGTGCCGATCAACTACATGGTCAAAAAGGCGGCAGAGCTGCGCTTCATGCTCGAGCACTGCGAGGCCAAGGGAGTGCTTACCCAGCAGGAGTTTCTGCGCGGCATCATGGAGGCGAAAAAGGATCTCCCCGGACTCCGCGGAGTATGGTCCAGCGACGGCGGCGAGCAGACCGAGGACTTCTGGGAGTTTATCGCCGCCCAGAAGCCGCTGGAAGCCGGCGAAGGCGTGCTTCCCGAGGACGTGGCCGCCGTGCTGTATACGTCGGGGACCACCGGCGTGCCTAAAGGCGTCATGCTGACCCATGCCAACCTGGTCTCCAATGCCGACGCCTCGATAACCGCGATGCGCCTGCGCGAGAACGAGGTCGCGCTGACGGTCCTGCCGATGTTCCATACCTTCGCCTGGACCGCCTGCGTCCTCATTCCCCTCCGGCTCGGCGTCAAGAACGTGGTCATCCCGTCGCTCACTCCGCCCAAGCCCTGGCTGAAAGCCATGGGCCGCCACCGCGTCACGATCTTTGCCGCCGTGCCGCAGCTCTACGCCGTGCTCGCAAGACAGGCCTGCGGACTCAAAGGGCTGCTGCTCAAGTACTGGTTTTTCCGCAAGGTGCGCATCGCGGTATCGGGCGCGGCGCCGCTGTCGAAGCAGACGCTCGAGGAGTTTCGCGCCGGCTTCGGCATGAGCATCATCGAAGGCTACGGCCTGACCGAGACCTCGCCGGTCGCGACCATCAACCCGCTCGAGGATCCGCGCGCGGAGAGCGTCGGGCTTCCCATCGACGGAGTGCAGGTGCGCATCGTCGACGAAGGGGGGAAGACCCTGCCGGAAGGCGGTGAAGGGGAAATCCAGATCCGCGGCAGCAATATCATGAAGGGCTACCTGAAGAACCCCGAAGCGACCCGCGAAGCGATCGACGCCGACGGCTGGTTCAAAACCGGCGACGTGGGAGCGCTCGAGCAAGGCTACCTCTACATCCGCGACCGCATCAAGGACATGATCATCGTAAAGGGCCTCAAGGTCTTCTCGGCGCAGGTCGAGGCCGTCATGCTGCGCCACCCCGATGTCCAGGAGGCCGCGGTCATCGGCATCCCGGGCGATTCCGGCGACGAGACCATCAAGGGCTACGTCGTACTGCGCGCCGGCGCCGCCGCCGGCAAATCCGAGATTCTGAGCTTCTGCCGCGAGAACCTCGACCCCTACAAGCGCCCGCGCGACATCGACATTCTCGACGAACTGCCCAAGAACGCCCTGCAGAAAACCCTCAAGCGGGTCCTGCGCGAACAAGAGAAAGCAAAAAAGACCTGATGCTGGATACGCTGCGCACCCACCCTGTTATCCGCCTGATCGAAGAAGAAGCCGGCCGGCTCGGACGGCCGGTTTACATGGTCGGCGGTCTGCTGCGGGACGCGCTGCTGCGGACGCCCGACAAGAAACCGTTCGATTTCGACATCGCCGTAGACGGCCCCGCCAAACGGTTCGCCGGCAGCCTCGCCAAGCGCCTCGGCGCGACGAGCTTCGTTCTCCACGAGGCGACCCAAATCCACCGCATCGCCCTCAAGGCCAAGGGCGCCTTGGCGGCGCAGATCGACGTGGCGGCGCTGCAAGGACGCACCATTGAAGAAGATCTCGGGCGCCGGGATTTTACGCTCAACGCCATCGCCTGCCGGCTGCCGCTGGCCTCCGGCGGGCTGATCGACCCGCATAACGGCCGCCGCGACCTGCAGCAAAAAATCCTGCGCGCGACCAGCCCGCAGGTCTTCCCCGATGACTCGATCCGGATGCTGCGCGCCTTCCGCATCGCCGCGGCGCTCGGACTGACGATCGACCAGCCCACTCTCGCCGCGATCAAGAAGCACCGCGCCGGAATCAGCCGCTGCGCCGGCGAAAGAATCCACATGGAGCTCATGGGCGTCCTGTCGGCGCCCGACGCCGCCGTCTGGATCGCGCGCATGGATGAAACGCGCCTGCTGACGGCGGTATTTCCCGAACTCGAGGCCGCGCGCACCTGCGCCAAGGTCTACTACGGGGCGGGCGGAGTGCTTAAGCATACGCTCGAAGTGATGGCGCGCATGGATTTTCTCCTGTCCCACCTCGACGAGGTCTTCCCCGATCTGGCCGCGCCCATCCGCGCGCAGACCGCGACGCTTTTCGACGACGGCCGGCGTCACGGCGCCCTGCTGCGCCTGGCGGCGCTGGTGCATGACGTCGCCAAGCCGGAATGCGCCGAGCAAATCGAGGGGCGGCTGCGCTTCTTCGAGCACGAGGCGCGCGGCGCCCAAAGAGCCGACGGCATCCTGCGGCGCCTGCGCTTTTCCGCCAAAGAGCGCGAGATGACGCTCGCCCTCATCCGTCACCATCTGCGGCCGGGCAACCTGGCGGCCAACCAGGCCATATCGGACAAGGCGGTGTTCCGCTTTTTCCGCGACCTGGGCGACTTCGGGGTCAGCCTGCTGCTGCTGTGCTGGGCGGATCATGCCAGCTACCTGGACGCCGCGACCCTCAAAAAGAACCTCGCCCGGGCGCGCAAGCCCCCGCGGGCGAATGCCGCGCGGGGCCGCTTGTCGGCGGATGCGCAGAAAACGATCTATCACCTCCAGGTCGTCACCTACCTGCTGGACCGTTTCATCACCCGCCCGGACGTGACCCGTCCCAAGCGCCTGCTCTCGGGCAAAGACATCATGCGGCATTTCAAGCTCGAGGAAGGCCCCAAAGTCGGGGAAATACTCAAAGCTCTCGACGAGGCCCAGGCCGAGGGTCGCGTGCGCAGCCGCGCCGAAGCCTTGCGCTTCGTGCGCTTCAACTTCCTTTAGGACCCGCCGCGCATTTAACAATACGTTAATGGAACAAAGGGCTTTCGGCTGTTATACTGGCGTTGAGGCTTCATGATATCAGCCGCCAGACTACTTTGCCTCGCCGCACTCGTTTTATCCGCGCTTCCGGCGCACGGCGACGACAGCTCACCTATCCTTTCTCAGGTGCAGTATACCGACTGCCTGGGCAATTTCCTGTCGGGTTCGGTAGCCCTCTCGACCGCCCGCACCAATGTCCGCGTGCTGGTGCAGGACAGCGGCGGCGGCCTGGCCTTCGCCAACTATCCGAGCACCGGAGGCATCGCCCAGGGCGGGACCTCGGGCATCGGTCTCAGCGCCAACGTGCTGGTGCTCCACCTTGACGATGATTTCCCCGGGGCGCACGACGACAAGTTCGACGACAGCTCCGGTCACGGCAACAACTCGGTCGGGGGCAACGGCACGGCAGAGGTAACCTCCCCCAACAGCGTCAACGCCGCCTTCGGCCAAGCGCGAACCTTCAGCGGCAGCAACCATATCCGCATTCCCGCCGCCGCGACGCTCGACTTCGGCGGACTGTTCACATTTCAAGCCTGGATCCGGCCGACCGCCGCCGGCGCTATGCCGATTCTCGAATACAATGACGGCGCCGCAGACGACGGCCTGCAGTTATGGGTCGGCAATTCGACGCCTACCGCGACCAACTCCCTGTACGCGCTCTTCGTCACCACCACCGGCATCGAGCATCACGTGGAATCGCCGACGGGAGTCGTCGAACAGGGCGCTGCGGCCAAGTGGCAGCATGTCGCCCTGACCTATAACGGCAGCGTCGGCAGCCTGTATCACAACGGCGTGCTGGTGGCCTCCAAGACCATCGGCAATGTCCCGCTGAAAACCAACCGGGACCTTTACATCGGCCGGCGTGTCTCGTCGGGCAAGAACTTCACCGGCGACATGGATGAGATCGTCGTCACCAGCCGCTCTTTGTCGGGGACCGCCATCGCCAACGCCTACCATGGCGGCTATATGGACCTGGAGGCTTTCGGCCAGCCGGCACGGCGGGTACTGCTTTCCACCGGCGCCAATTCCAACTACGGCTCGGGAAGCCCGACGGTTACCCCGCTTACCGGCGACATCCAGGGCCGGACCTCGATCACCACGGTCACGCTCACCGGCGTGGACCTCTCCACCGGATCGACCAATGACATGACGCTGGCCTTCCGCGACATCAGCGGCGCCAGTTCGCGGCTGCAGCAAACCTCGATCGGCGTTAATGTCAACCCGCCGTCGCCCCCGCAATCACTGGTCGGCACGCCCGATTCCACATTGACCGACCGCATCTCTTGGTCCTGGGCCGCGTCCGACCGCATCTGCCTACGCCAGGTCAATCCCGACCTTCCCGGTCTCTACCGCATCAAGGACGCCTACGATCACAGCACCTTGCCCACCGGAGACAACCTGGCCGGACCGCCCACTCCGTTCGTCGAATCCGGCCTTAACACCAATACGATCTACGGCCGCAAAGCCGCGGCCTTCGACGCCTACGGCGAGAGCGACCTCACCCCGACCACCTCGGTCTACACGCAAGCCGCGGTCCCCAACAGTCAAACGCTTATCAGCGTCAGCACCGGGAGCATGATCGTCGACTGGGGGGAAAACGGCAATCCCCTCTATACGCGCTACGAAGTCTCGCTGTGGAACTCCGACTACACCATCGCCAGTTCGACGCCGATCTATATCGCCGACAACCATACGGACTCCTCGGCGACCCTCACCGGGCTGACGGCGACGACGACCCAGTACATCCGGGTCCGGGCCAAGAATGGCCGCAGCACCGACAACCTCGGACAGTCTTTTTCCGGCTTTCTCTCGACCGCCATCCCGACCTTGCCCGGCAAGCCCTCGGGACTGACCGCGACCATCGACAGCGCCACCGAGATCACCTGGTCCTGGCCGGCGCAGCCGACGGCGCGCAGCTACCGTCTGCTGCGCCACCCCGACAACTTTGTGTTCGCGCACATCACCGGCCTAAGCTTCCAGGTCGGCGGAATCGCGGTAAACACCGAGGTACAAGCCAAGCTGCAAGCCGTCAACGGCTCCGGCGACGGCCTCATAGGTGATCCGATCGAAGCCTACACCAACACCTGGCCGCCGACCGGCACGGCCGCATCCAACGTCTCCACCGGCTCGGTGACGATAGCGTGGAACGCCAACAACAATCCATCCTACACGGTTTACCAGGTATTCAAGGCCACCGATAACGGCTTTGCCGGGACGGTGGAATCCAAGACCGCGACGCAGACGACCTTGGGCTTTTCCAGTCTGCTGCCCGGAACGACCTATTACTTCCGGGTGCGCTCCAAAAGCTCCAACGGAACCGCCTCCGCCTACGACACGACGGTATGGGCCGTAACCGACGTGATCGAGCCGATCTCGCAGGCGGCGACGCCCGCTACGCCCTACGCTATCGCCCCCGGCGCCGTCGCCGTCTACCATTTCGACGAAAGCACGGGCACGATCGTCATCGACTCTTCGTCCTACAGCAACGACGGCGTCCTCACCTGCTCCTTCGTCAACTGCTCGACACCGACCTATACGGCGGGCCGCAACGGCTTCGGCACCGCGGTGGACTTCTCCGGCATCCAGAACACCTACTGCGGCGTCCCCGACGCCGCCAGCCTGAACACGAGCGGCCACTTGTCGCTGGAGGCCTGGATCAAGCCGGACACCACGCTGCAGACCCCGGGGGCGACCATAGTGGCCAAGGGCAGCGGTTCCTTCGAGGCCTATGGACTCGATCTGCAGAGCGGCAAGGCGCGCTTCTTCATCCGCGACAACACCCCGGTAACGCCCGAGTTCCACTCCGTCAGCTCTACCCAGAACATCCTGGCGGGCCGCTGGACGCATCTCATCGGCGTATACCAGGAGAAGGCCGCGCCGACACTCAGCATCTATATCGACGGCATGCTGTCGAACGCCGCGGGAGTGACGCTTGACGGCGGCGCCACCGCCCGCCTAACCAACAGCCATCCCCTCTCCATCGGCAGCCGCAAGTCCGGCGCCACCAACTACGACCTCGCCTTCCAGGGACTGATCGACGAGGTCCATGTCGTGACCGCCGAACTGACCGCGTCTTCCGCCGCGACGAACTACCAGTCGGGGAGCGCCAGCACCATCACCATGCCGTCGCCCAACAATGGCGTCAGCCTCATCATTCCGCCCGACGCCTTCGGCGGCGATACCACCATCTCGGTCTCCTCGGATCCCATCGATAATCCGATCCGCGCCGACGCCCAGCATGTGATCAGCAGCCTCGCCACACCGCCGCAGAACTTCACGCTCGTGCCGGGAACCCTGATCGAGGTCGTCCCCAGCCAGTCCGGCGTCGCAATCCCGGCAGGCACGCTCCTCGCCTCTTCGGTTACGCTCGCTATCGCCTACCCGGACCAGGACTCGAACGCCCTGGTCGACGGGACGAGTCCGTCCCTGCCGGCGCGCACGCTCAAGATGTACCGGCTCCATGATGCGGTTGCCGGACGATGGGACCTCCTGCCGTCCTTCGTAGATCAGGACAACAAGCGGGTCGTCGCGCTGACCAACCATTTCTCGGTCTTCGCGCTGTTCGGTCCGTCGGGGATCGAACTCGACACCAACAGCGTGACTATTTACCCCATCCCGTGGAAGCCGGGGAGCGGCGGACGCTTCGATAACGCGACCCACCACCTCGACTTGGCGCGCCAAGGACTGGCGTTCGGAAATCTCACGGAAGAAGGCACGATCGCGATCTTCACCCTGTCGGGAGAGCGCGTCGTGACGCTCTCCTATTCCGGCACCGACGCCGGAACCTTTATTTGGGACGGCACGAACACCGCCGGGCGCAAAGTAGCCAGCGGCGTATATTTCGCCCATATACGCCCCCTTCCCGGAGCTGAAGTACTGTTGAAATTCGCGGTGGAAAGATGATCCGGCTGCTTCCCTTGCTCCTGCTTCTCCTCCTGCCGCCGCCGGCGGCGGGGACTGGTTTTTCCAAGAGCAACGCCGGCACCTCCGGCGGCGAGTTTCTGAAATTCGGGGCCGATGCCCGCGGCGTCGCCATGGGAGGCGAGGTTTCCGCGGCGAGCGAGGACGCCGCCGCCATCTACTGGAACCCCGCCGGCTTGGCGCGTCTCACGCAGCGGCATGGGACCTTTACCGGAGGGATTCTATACCAGGATGTAAAATACGGCTTTGCCGCATATGCCCATCCCATCAAACCGCTGATCCCCACACGCCGGCGCGAGATACGGCCGAGCGTGCGCGGCACCCTCGCCGTGGCGGGGCTTTATTTGAACGCCGGCACGTTGAAAGCGAGGGATAACCAGGGTGAAGATACCGACGGCTCGTTCACCCCGCGCGATGCGGCTTTCATCGCCGGCTGGGGCGCCAGTTTCAGCGAGTCGATCGACATCGGGCTGACGCTCAAATATATAGACTCGCGCATCCAGGCGGTGGCCCGCACCGGCACGATGGACCTCGGCGCGCGCTACAACGGCCAGTTCTTCGACTGGCCCTATATCTTCGCGCTCAACGCCCGCAATGTCGGCGGGCAGCTGCGCTTTCGCCAACAGGCGGACCCGCTGCCGACGAGCTTCCGCGTCGGGCAGTCCCTGCGCCTGACCGAACTCTGGCTGCTGTCATTGGACGTTGTGATGCCGCGCGACAACAATATCTATGCCGCGGCGGGAACGGAGGTTCGCATCCCGGTCGACGAACGCTTCGAGACGTTTATCCGGGGCGGCTGGTCGGGGCGGACCAATAGCGGCGCCCTGGAGGGCATGGCGGGATTTTCCTTCGGACTCGGTCTCGGCTACCGCAGCTTCGTCTTCGACTATGCCTGGCTGCCCTACGGCGTCCTCGGCCATACCCAGCGGCTCACTCTCGCCTACCGTTTTTAGCAGACGACGGGATGGCCGACCGCGGCCTGCGGCGAATCGCCGGCGGCGTGCTTCTTGATCACGTCCGCCCGGCTTTCCGACCGGCGCAGCATCAGGAGCACGGGCACGCACAGCAGCGCGATGAAGCCTCCGACAACGTAGCCGAAATCGAGGGAATGCCGCTTCGCCACCCCGCCCAGGAGGCAGTGGCCGGCCGCCTCGGCACCGCCGGAGACAAAAGAGTCGAAAGAAGCCACCGTCGCGCGGAACTCCGCCGGCGCCGCCGCGTGGAGATAGGCCTGCTTTACCGGAGCATAAACGCCCAGCGCCGCCATGGCGAGCAAGTAGTAGGCCAGCGCGGCGCCAAAGCCGCCCGCCGCACCCACGCCGACCGCGGCGATGCCGAAAACCGCGGCCGCGCACAGCAGCAGCGTCGTACGCCGGCCGCACCAGCTCTCGCAGCGCCGGACCGCGGCATTGCCCGCCATCACCGCCGTCGCAACGGCGGCGGCGATCAGGCTGGCGATCCACGGCGCGCTACCCGCCAGCATCCCCAGGAAATAGGGCTGCCAGGCGCGATAGCCCCAAGCGAGAAAAGCCGCCTGCAATGCGGAAGCCGCGAGCAGCCAGCGCAGTTGCTTGTCCTGCCAGCCGAAAAAGAGCGCCGCCCGCATGGCCTTTCGCACCTCGGCGGGAAAATCAGCGGCGGCGGCCGTCTTCGGGGTAAAGCCGATATCCCGCATCCGCCCCCAGGCGAAATAAGCCGCCGCCGCCAAGACTGCCGTGCGCACGAGGTACGGCAGCGCAAGATGCAGCGAACCGAGCAGCCCGCCGGTGACGAGCCCGGCGAGCAGTCCAGCT
The DNA here is from genome assembly GCA_043827405.1 of Elusimicrobiota bacterium. Taxonomy (GTDB): domain Bacteria; phylum Elusimicrobiota; class Elusimicrobia; order UBA1565; family UBA1565; genus JBDRPD01. Next base: position 62,621 of record JBDRPD010000012.1, read on the forward strand.
CCGGAGTAGACCGACGCCTGCGCGAACACGTACTCCAGAGGATGAGGGTCGCCGGACTCCCGCAGCGCGTCGACGGCCCAGGCCTCCAGCGTCCCGGACAAGCAGGCGGCACCCAGACCAAGAAGGAGGGACACGACAGTGAACGCGAAAACGCCGCCATGCGCCAGCCCGACGAGCGCATAGAGCAGCGTCCCCGCCGCCAGCACCGCGAGCGCGAAGAGCAGACAGCGGCGGCGCCCCCAAACATCGGCGGCCGCGCCGGCCGGGATCTCCGCCAAGGCGGCGGCGGCGGCGAAAGCGGCGTAGACAAAAAACAGACCGAATAGGCCGAGTCCGGACCGCAAGAGGAACAGGGTATTGACGCCCCACACCAAAGAGAGGGCGAACGTGACCCATCCCGTCAAACGGCAGAACGTGTCCAGGATTTCGTCGGCTTTGGACGTGTTAGGAACTCCCTGCCGCCCGCGCCAAGCGGCGCAGTCCGCCGCTCAGGCAAACGGCGGCGGCGGCGAGCAGCGCCCCCGTCGCCCAGCCCCCGACGGTAAACCGCAGAACGGCGAAGTAGTACAAGACAAGATTCCCCAGGCACAGCAGACCGAAAAAGAAGCGGCGGCGCCGGCGTTCGCGAATCTCGGGGACGCGTCCCGAGACGATCCAGGTCCAAGCCAGCACGAGCACGGCCGTTAAGGCGCTCCCGCCGGCGAAGAGCAGCCCGGCGATGAGCACCTCGCCGGAACTGAAGCTGGTCAGCAGCATGGCGGGGGACTTAAGACTGATGAGCGCGGCCGGCAGGACCAGTACGGTCACCGGCGCGGCGAGAAGCAGGGCCCAAAATCTCCGGGTTTTCGCGAAAACCTTTATTTTTTCGCAAGCGCCGGCCTTTTTGGGCATATCCGTCATCGTCAAGATTCTATGCAAAATCCCGACGAATTACAATCATCGCCAATTATCTATAATACGCACGATCCCAAGGAGGAACACCATGCCCAAAGCAATCATGAAGACGAACAAGGGAGTCATCCATCTTGAGCTGTTCGACAAGGACGCCCCTGGAACCGTAAAGAACTTCATCGACCTATCCAAGAAAGGATTCTACAACGGACTTAAGTTCCACCGCGTCATCGATAATTTCATGATCCAGGGAGGCTGCCCGCACGGAACCGGAACCGGCGGCCCCGGCTATGAGATCAAGTGCGAGATCAACAAGCAGAAGCACACGCCGGGCACGCTCTCGATGGCGCATGCCGGCAAGGACACCGGCGGCAGCCAGTTCTTCATCACCCATACCGCCACCCCGCACCTTGACGGAGTGCATACCGTCTTCGGCCGCACGACGGATATGGACGTGGTCAACGCCATAGTAAAGGGCGACGTCATGGAAAGCGTCAGCATCGAGGACTAGTCCTTGGCACGCGTTACCGTCTATTCGCGGGGCACCTGCTTCTACTGCATGCGGGCGAAGAGCCTGCTGGAGCAGCGGGGCGTGGCCTTTGCAGAGATTCGCATCGACGGCTATACGGCCGAGCAAATGGAAGAGCTGTGCGCCCGCTCAAAAATGCGGACGGTGCCGCAAATATTCCTCGACGGCAAAGAAGTGATCGGCGGCTTCGACGACCTGGCGGCGCTCGACGCCAAAGAGGGCGGGCTCGACCGCCTCAAATAGACCCATGGCGATGCACATCCTGTCGATCAACGCCGCCAAGCCGCGGACCTTCGATACCGATGACGGCGAGAAGTTCGAGACCGCGATCTTCAAGGAACCGGTGGCGGGACGCGTCTGGGCCCGCGACAACGCCATCGACGGCGATGAGCCGGCAGACAAAGAGGACCACGGCGGCGAGTTCAAGGCCGTCTATACCTACGCCTCCGAGCATTACGCGTTCTGGAAGGGCGAACTGGGCCGTGCGGATATGCCCTACGGGATGTTCGGCGAGAACCTGACGACGGCGGGGCTCGACGAGGACGCGGTCCGGCTGGGCGACCGTTTCCGGATGGGCGAGGCGCTGCTGGAAGCGGCGCAGCCGCGTCTCCCCTGCGAGACGCTGGGCTTTCGCTTCCGAGACCAGTCCATCGTTAAGAGGTTCCTGCAGGCCTGCCGGATGGGCATCTACTTCAAGATCGTCGAAGAAGGCCGGCTCGCTGCCGGCGACGAGATCCGTCTGGAGAAGAAGGGGAAAAGCAGCGTCTCGATGGCGGAACTCATGACGCTCTTCGCGGCGAAGAAGGCCGACAAGAAACGGCTGCGCGAAATCCTCAAACTGCCGGAACTGACGCCGGAGTTTCGCGGCCACTTCGAGCGCCGGCTATAACGACCTACCAGGGAAGCGTCTCGCCGTTGGAGTGCAGGAAGCTCCCCGTCGCGGCGGCGATGACCGCGTCGCCGCGGCTTTTCAGCTGACGGCAGAGTTCCAGCCCGATGCCGCGGTTGGCGCCCGTTACCAGTATCGATGCCATGCGCGCATTATAGAAAATCGCCGGAGGGGACGGCTTAGGCGACGGGGAAAGCCGTGCGGTAGCGGACGTAGTTCTGCAGCACCTTCTTGACATAGGCGCGCGTCTCGCGGAAGGGGGGGACCTTGCCGTATTTTTCCACGTTTCCCGGACCGGCATTGTAGGCGGCGATCGCCTTCTGTACGTCATATCGCTTGAATGGGTCGATGGAGGCGAGCTCGTAGAAACTGGTCTCCGAGAAACGGTCCCAGAGCTGTTTGAGATACTTGATGCCGGCGCGGATGTTCACCGCCGGCTCGTACAGGTCCTTGGAATTCCTGACTCCGAGATCACGTCCCGTGGCCGGCATAATCTGCATCAGCCCGCGGGCGCCGGTCGGGCTCTTGGCTTTCGGATCGAAGCTCGATTCCGCCTGAATAACGGAGAGGACCATCCGGTAATCCACGCCCTGCCGCTTGGCTTCGCGGTAAGCCTGGCGGACGATCTCGACATTCATGTTCCGCTGCCGGGCAATGCGGACGATCTCTTGCTCCATGTCCTCGACGCTCGCCGCCTTGCCGCCGCCCCATAGGCCTTCGGTCAGGCGATCCCAAAGCGAGATATTGGCTTGGCCGGGAACCGGAACAGCCAGGCTGCCCTTAGCCGGCACGTTCTTCGGCCGGGGGTAGCTGGTATCTGAGATTTCGGGGGCCTGGGAAGACGGGCCGACTTCAGGGATCGACGCGGCGGCTTCGCTGCCGCGCAAGCCGGGCTCGGACTTTACCGCGCGGCGCGTCTGGTCATAAAGGTGCGACAAGGCCTCCGCTGAGAGACCGTTCTGGCGGACCGCCGTTGGGATCGGGCCGGGAACCGCACTGGCATAAGCCCGGACCGGCAGCGTGACGGCGACGGCCAGCAGCAGCGCCCCAATCCCTCCCATGACTCAAGTTTAGGCCGTCAGCATCATCTGCGACAGGGCCGCCGGGTCCCCTTGTTCCTGGGCCCATGGGCCCATAAGCGGGAATACGGCTTTTTTTGTACCATTGAAAAATGCCGACGAAAGAACAAGCATTAGCCGCGCTCAAGACCTGCATTGAGCCCGAGCTCGACAACGACATCGTCTCCCTCAACATGGTCCGCGATCTGAAAGTCGAGGAGGGGAAGGTCTCCTTCAACTACGTGCTGACGACCCCCGCCTGCCCGATGAAGAACCGGATGGAGATCGAGGCGCGCACGGCGCTGGAAAAGGTTGAGGGCGTCACCGCCGTCGAGATCAACATGACCTCGGATGTCCGTCAGGACATGCGCGTTATGGAGAAAGTCCAGCCCGGCATAAGGAATCTCGTGACCGTCGGCAGCGGCAAGGGCGGGGTCGGAAAATCGAGCATCGCCTCCAACCTCGCGGTCTGCCTGGCCCTGGAAGGCGCCAAGGTCGGACTCCTCGACGCCGACGTTTATGGCCCGAATCAGCCCCAGATGTTCCGGCTCGACGGCCACCTTCCGACCACCGGCGTTGACGGAATGATCGAGCCGGCGGTACGCTACGGCGTCAAGGTCTTTTCCATGGGTTTCCTCATGGAAACGGATACCGCGGCGATTTGGCGGGGACCGATGCTGCACTCGGCGATCCAGCAGATGCTCAAAGACGTCCGGTGGGGAGAGCTGGACTATTTAATCGTCGATCTGCCGCCGGGCACCGGCGATGTTCAGCTAAGCCTGTGCCAATCGGCGCCGGTCACGGGAGCGCTCCTGGTTACCACTCCGCAGTCGATCGCTTTGTCCGACGTGCGCAAGGCCGTCTTCATGTTTAATAAGCTTAAGATTCCGATCCTCGGCGTGGTCGAAAATATGAGCCAGTTTATTTGCCCGCACTGCAATAACGGCACGCGCATATTCGCCCACGGGGGCGCGCGCGAGCTCTTCGCGCAGAACAAGATTCCTTTTCTCGGCGAAGTGCCGCTGGACCCCCGCATATGCGAATCGAGCGAGAACGGGGAGCCCCAGGTACTCGCGTTCCCTGACAGTGAGTCCTCAAGCGTACTGCGCTCCATTGCCCGGCAGGTGGCGGCTCAGGTGAGCCTGCAGAACTTCAAACGCCAGGCCGTCGCCGCGGCGGCGGGCCAACCCGGGTAAGGGGATATAGATGGCCGGCAATCTCCGCGCCTTTCTCGCCGAACTCCTCGGGACTTTCGCCTGGGTCCTGTTCGCTGCCGGAGCGGTCTGCACCGACGCGGCGCTCGGCGGACGCATCGGACCGTTGGGCATCGCGGCCGCGCAGGGACTGGCGATCGCCGCCGTATTCGGCTTGTTCGGCCGCTATTCACCCGGGATGTTCAATCCGGCTTTCACCTTGGCGCTGGCCGCGATCAAGCGCCTGGACCGCGTCAAAGCGGTGTTGTGTCTCGTCTGTCAACTGCTCGGAGCGACGCTGGCGGGGCTCCTCCTGGCGAAGCTGTTCGCCCACTATCCGATTATCGAAGAACCGCCCTTTTTGGGAACTCCGATGGCTGCGGGGCTCGGCTTTCGCGGCGCGACGATGCTGGAAGCGGTGCTGACCTTTTTCCTGGCGCTCGCCGCGCGACGGGCCTGGGGAGATCCGGACCATGGCGCCCGCGGCGCCGCGATCCTCGTCGTGGGAGCGACCGCGTTCGCCGCCACGCTCTTGGGCGGACCGCTGTCGGGCGCCGCGCTCAATCCGGCGCACGCCTTCGGCCCCGCTGTCGCCTCGGGCTACTGGACCCAGCACTACGTCTACTGGGTTGGTCCCCTCGCCGGCGCGATCGCCGGGCTGTCCCTTTCCGAATTCATGTTTGAAAAATAAAGGAGGAAGAGCATGCTCTCTCTGTCACTCGCGACGCTGAAGGAATTAAAGGATTTCACCGGACCGCTCGCGCTTTTCGCGTTTGCAGAGGGCGGTCTTGCCGGCGTCACGGCGCTGCCCGCCGCTACCAGAAAAGCCGTGCTTGAGCAGGCTAAGGACGAAGGCTTCACAGGCAAACAGGGAGAGACGGTCTCATTCCGGTTGGCCGATGGAAGACGTTATATCGTCACCGGTCTCGGCAAGCGCAAAGACTTCGCCGGCGAAACCCTCCGGCGCAGCGCCGGGAAACTCTACCAGACCGCCTCCCGCTTCGCTTCCATCTGGGTCATCCCGTTCGATGACCCGGCCGCCGCGGCCGAAGGACTGCTGCTGGCCTCCCATACTTTTACCAAATACGCCGACAAAGCCAAGGAGCACAAGCTCAAGGAGGTCCGGTTTCTCGTCCAGGGCGCCGCGGATCGCCGCCGCATCGAGAAGGGGCTCGCCAAGGCGAGCCGGCACGCCGCGGCGGTGACTTACGCGCGCGACCTCGTCAATACCGCACCCTCGGACAAGTCCCCCGAGTCGATAGCGAAGCTGGCGAAAGAACTGACCGGCTCCGGCATCACTTTGCAGGTCATCGACCAAGCCGAGGCGCGCCGGCTCGGCATGGGTTCTTTCCTCGGTGTGGGCCGCGGCTCGGCCAAGCCGTCCTGCATGCTGCACCTGAAGTACAAGCCGAAGAGCGGACCGATCAAGAAGCGCATCGCCCTTGTCGGCAAGGGAGTCCTTTTTGATTCGGGAGGCCTGTCGCTTAAGCCTCCGCAGTCTCTGGAGACGATGAAGAGCGACATGGCGGGTGCGGCGGCGGTGCTGGGAGTATTCAAAGTATTGGCCGCGCTGCAGGTCCGAGCGGAAGTCCACGGCATCACCCCGCTGACCTACAATATGCCCGGCTGCGACGCGATGAAGCCGGGAGATGTCCTTAAGGCGATGAACGGCAAAACCATCGAGGTTCTTAACACCGACGCTGAAGGCCGGCTCATCCTGGCCGACGCCCTGGCCTATGCGGCCAAGCAGAAATTCGATCTCATGATCGATCTTGCGACCTTAACCGGCGCGGCCGTTGTCGCTCTCGGCGGCTCAGTGACCGCCGCCATGACCAACAGCAAAGCGGCGCTGACGCGCCTGCAGGCGGCGGCCAAACGCAGCGGCGAGCAGATATGGGAACTGCCGCTCGTCAAGGACTACCAGGCGCACCTCAAGAGCAAAGTCGCCGATATCCAGAACATCGGCAGCGTCCGCGGCGCGGCCGGGACGATCACGGCGGGGCTGTTTCTGGAGGAGTTCGTCGATGAGCGGCCATGGATACATCTGGACATCGCCGGCCCGGCCTGGACCGGCGACGGTACGGATTACTGTCCTCCGGGCGGCACCGGCGCCATGGTCCGCACGCTGCTGGATTATTTAGAGGCCCTGTGATGACCAAGAAAATATTATCCGCAAGATCCCCGAGCGCCGCCAAGATCGAAGGCTCCGTGCGCGATATCCTCAAAGCCGTCGGCGAGGACCCGCAGCGCGACGGGCTGCGCGACACGCCGCGGCGCGTGGCCGACGCGATGCGCGAGCTCACCTCCGGCTACCACGCCGACGTGGACGAGATTATCGGCGATGCCCTGTTCGATGTCCGCTACAACGAAATGGTGCTGGTCAAAGATATCAACTTCTACTCGCTGTGCGAGCACCACATGCTCCCGTTTTTCGGCACGGCGGCGGTGGCCTATATCCCAAGGGAACGGGTGCTCGGGCTGTCCAAGATCGTGCGCTTGGTTGAAGTCTTTTCGCGCCGCCTGCAGGTGCAGGAAAACCTGACGCGGCAGATCGCCGAGACGCTCAAGGACAAGCTCTACCCTCTCGGCGTGGGCGTGATCATTAAGGCCCGCCACTTGTGCATGGAGATGCGCGGCGTCCGCAGCCAGGACGCCCCCACGGTGACCAGCGCCATGCTCGGGGCATTTCAGAAAGACCCCCGCACGCGCGAAGAATTCCTCAAGCTGATAACCTGAAATCGCGGAGAAGGACATGAGCAACAACCTAAAGCGCCTCGCCGAATTCGGACAAAGCCCGTGGATCGATATGATCAGCCGGACGATGATCGATTCCGGAGAACTGCAGCGCCTGCGCGACGAGGACGGGCTGAAAGGGCTCACGTCGAATCCCTCCATCTTTGAGGCCGCGATCGCCCGGAGCTCCGACTATGACGAGGCCATCGCCCGAGCCCTGCGGCGGGGGATAGAGGAGCCCAAAGCGCTGTTTGAAGAGCTGGCGGTGCGCGATATCCGCGATGCCGCCGACCTGCTGCTGCCGATTTATGAGGAAAGCGGCGGCGCCGACGGCTTTGTCAGCCTGGAAGTCTCGCCTGAACTAGCCTACGACACCGAGCGAACGATCGCCGAAGGCGAGCGCTTGTTCAAACAGGTCGGACGCAAAAACCTCATGATCAAGGTGCCGGCTACGTCTGAGGGACTGCCGGCGGCGGCGCAGCTCATCGGCCGCGGCATCAACGTCAACGTCACGCTGATTTTCTCCATCCAGCGCTATCGGGAAGTCATGGAATCCTATCTCGAAGGTCTCGAGGCGCTCGCGAAAAGCGGCAAGCCGCTCGCCGCCGTCGCCTCCGTAGCGAGCTTCTTCATCAGCCGGCTCGACACGGCGATCGACGAAAAGCTGCCGGCCGGCTCGCCGCTGCGCGGCAAGGCCGCTGTCGCCAACGCCAAAATCGCCTACCAGACCTTCCAGGAAATATTCTCCGCGCCGCGCTTCGCCGCGTTGCGGGGAAAAGGCGCCCTGGTCCAGCGCCCCCTATGGGCCAGCACCGGCACCAAGAACGCCGACTACAATGACGTATTGTACGTCGATGGGCTCATCGGCAGGGATACCGTCAACACCATTCCGCCCAAGACCTGGGCGGCTTTCCGCGACCACGGCAGTCCGACCGCGAGCCTGACAGCCGAAGTCGAGGCTGCGGAAACGACGATCAAAGAGCTGGCCGCCGCGGGCATCGACCTGGACGCAGTCACCAGCAAGCTGGAGAAAGACGGCGTCGACGCTTTCATGCGCTCCTTTCAAACGCTCCTTGACAGCATCCGCGACAAGGCCAGCCATCTGCACAACGACCCCGACCCGGCCGAAATCGTTCAGCGGCTGTGGGACAAGGACGCCTCCCTATGGAAGGACGAAGCCGCCCATAAGGCGATCATCGCGAACTCACTCGGCTGGCTGCGCATGCCGCAGACCATGCCGGACCGCATCGAGGGAATCGAAACCTTCGTACGCGAGGTGCTCGACGAAGGCTTCCAGCACGTCGTGGTCCTGGGCATGGGAGGATCCAGCCTCGCTCCCGAGGTATTTCGCCGAACGCTGCCGACGGCATCCGGTTATCCGACCCTGCATGTCCTCGACAGCACGGACCCCGAGACCGTCAGCAGCGTGGAGCAGGCCGCCCCGCCCGCAAAGACGCTCTACATCGTGGCGAGCAAATCCGGAACCACGGTTGAGCCCATGCGTTTTTTCGACTACTTCTACGGCGTCCTCAAAAAGGCCAAAGGCGGGGAAGCGGGAAAGCACTTCGTCGCCATTACTGATCCCGGCCGCGCCCTTATGGCGCAGGCCCAGGAGCTCGGTTTTCGTAAAATCTTCCTTAACTTTGAAGATATCGGCGGACGCTTTTCGGCCCTCTCATACTTCGGTCTCGTGCCCGCCGCGCTGGCGGGCGCCGATATCGGCGAGCTCCTAGAGCGCGCGCACAAGATGGCCGACGCCT
>JBDRPD010000013.1:0-96989 GCA_043827405.1 Elusimicrobiota bacterium
CCTTTACTGGTACAGAATTTCTGTGCAAGAAAGTGAAACACGCGCCATTCGGACAGACGCACCACATGGGGATGCGGCTATTCAAGTTGACTCTTCCATTACACAAGTTGGGCAATTTATCAACAGTGACGCCTTCTACGAGGGGGGCGAAAAGCCGTTTCCGTTCAGAAACTATGGCTTACTGGAGGTTTTGGGGGCAACTAGCGCGTCTGCGGCATGCGAACAGGACTAAAGCGCGGCTGGTCCGAGCGGCCCCGCAGGCGCGCGAAGCCGGGCAGGGCCTCCGCCGAATCGACGATGCGGATGCGCGCGCCCCGGCCGTAGCCCAGCATGGCGTCGCCGTCCTCGCCGCCGATGATCAGCCGGGGCGACCGGCCGATAAACATCACGATCGCCTCGCGCTGGCCGCCGCCCACCGGCACGGGCAGCAGGTTTTCGTCGGTCATCACGCCGTCGACGTTTTTAAGACGGATGCCGGCGACGCGGCTGGGATAGACGCCGTAGGCCTGGGCCATCTCCTCGACCGCCCACTGGTTCGCCGAGCTGACAACCCAGATATCGAAACCCTGCTCCCGCAGCTTGGCGTAGAGGTCGCGCATCTCCGGAATCCAGCGCAGGCCCACGCGCACCGTAACGGGATCCGGATCCTCGATCGTGGTCCCGATCTTCTCGACGCCGACCGGCCGCTTGAGCTCCTTATCCAGCACCGTCCCGAGATAGTCCCGCAATTCGTCCTCGGAGAATCCTGCGAGCAGCTTGGTCCGCCATAGGGCGCACCGGCTCCGGCCGTACTCCCGGCACACCGCCTGGTAGCAGCGGAAGAATTCCTTGCGGTAGATGCGGTAATAGGAATTCTGCGGCCATACGGACGGCGGCAGCTCGTGGAACTCGTTATAGCCGGCGCGAATGCGCAGCCGGCCGAAATGCACCGGCACGCGATCCCAAAACTCGTCGCTGAACTTAAACGCCGCCTCGGTGACCAGATGGTAGAAGAGCGCATCCCCCACGTGATGGGTAATCGATACGTCGTCCCAGTCGAAGAGCGCCACCGGCGGATCGCCCGGGTCGTACTCCGGCGTCCCGGCCCCGTACTCATCGAGAACGCGCTCCAGTTCGTCGGCGACCTCGGGCCGCCACCGCCCCGGCTCGAGCCGGCCGGTTTTCTTCTTTTTACCCCGCTGCGCCGCGTGTTCGGCCTCGGCGCGGCGCTGGCGGCTCTGGCGGTCCGCTTCCCGCCAGCGGTGGCTCTTGGGCCGGCGCATCCTGACCGCCCCCTCCGCTCCCGGTGCCGCGGCCGGCAGGCTCAGGGCAAAGAAGCAGACCAGCGCCAAATAGGATATCCGCCGCATGGCCGCAGTGTACAATTTGCCTGTTGCCAAAGCGTTTCCGCAAGACATCCTTTTTTTATCGTCGAGAATTTTATAAACTTTGCCTTGCCGCGCGTGAGCGCGGCCATGATCCTTCCCGCCGGTTCACGGACCGGCGGGGCAGCCGAGAGAGGAAACTCATGGCCAAGAAGACCGACTTCCTAAAGACGCAGATCGAACACTTCGACATCACCCAGCACAATACGGTTGAGATAATCGAGGCGATGTCCAAGATGTCCTTTTCCGCGCGCGATCTGGCGCGCGCATCCAAGATATTCGACATGATGGTCAGCGACAAAGACTGCTCCATCATCCTGTGCCTGGCGGGCTCGCTGCTCTCGGCGGGACTCAAGCGCGTGGTCTACGATCTGGTTCGCCACAATATGGTCGACGCCATCGTCTCGACCGGCGCCAATATCGTCGATCAGGACTTCTTCGAGGCCATCGGCTTCAAGCACTACCAGGGCACCAAGTGGGTCGACGACCACGAGATGCGCGACTGCCGCATCGACCGCATCTACGACACCTTCATCAGCGAAGACGAGCTCGGCATCTCGGACAAAACCGTCTCGGAAATCGCGGGCACGCTCAAGCCCCGCCCCTACTCTTCGCGCGAGTTCATCGAGGAAATGGGCAAGTACCTGGTCAAAAAGTGCAAGGTCAATGACTCGGTCATCCTTGAGTGCTTCAAGAAGCAGGTTCCGATCTTCGTTCCGGCCTTCTCCGACTGCTCCGCCGGCTTCGGCTTCCTGCACCATCAGTGGCACAACCCCGACAATCATGTCTCGATCGACTCGGCCAAGGACTTCCGCGAGATCACCCGCCTCAGCATGGAAGCCAAGGAGACCGGCCTGTTAATGATCGGCGGCGGCGTGCCGAAGAACTTCGCCCAGGACGCGGCGGTGGGCGCCGAGATGCTCGGGCGCGATACCCGCATGCACAAGTACGCGATACAGATCACCGTAGCCGACGAGCGCGACGGCGCGCTCTCCGGCTCGACGCTGCGCGAGGCCTGCTCCTGGGGCAAGGTCGACACCGTCCACGAGCAGATGGTGTTCTCCGAAGCGACGATGTCTTTCCCGCTCCTGGCCGCCTACGCCTTCCATAAGAAAAACTGGAAGAAGCGCAAGGGCTTCCGCTGGAACGCGCTGCTCAACGACCCGAAAGCGCCCGTACCGCAGGCGTACCGCTGAGCTTGGCCGAAACCGCCGCCGCTCGCAGCTTCGACCCGAACTCGGCCGCGGCCGGGGATTCGGGCATTTTCGGCCTGCACAACGCGGAGCCGGACTCGGCCGTCGTCTACCTGCCGGTGCCCTGGGAAGCCACCACCTCCTACGGCGGCGGCACGGCCGGCGCACCGTCCGCGATCCTCAAGGCCAGCCGCCAGGTCGACCTCTACGACGGCGACGTCCTGCGCCCCTACGAGGCCGGGCTGTGCCTGCTCGATGAGTCGGCGGACGTGCGCGGCTGGAACCGCGAGGCCCGCGCCGATGCCGAGAAGATCATCGCGGTCGGCGGCGACCGCAAAGACAGCAAATCCCTGGGCGACGCGCTGGAGCGCGTCAACGCCGCCGGCGAACGCTTAAACGAATTCGTCCGCATCGAATGCCTGCGCCGCATGGAAGCCGGCAAGATCGTCGGCGTAATCGGCGGCGATCACGCGGTGCCTTTCGGCGCCCTGCAGGCGGCGGCGCAGATTCACGGCGAGTACGGGGTTCTTCACTTCGACGCCCACCATGACCTGCGCGCGGCCTACGAGGGCTTCACCTGGTCGCACGCCTCGATCATGCGCAACGCTCTGGATCAGATCCGGCACATCGAAACGCTGGTCCAGGTCGGCATCCGCGACTACTGCGAGGAAGAGCTGGATTACTGCACGGCGCAGGTGGACCGGGTGCGGGCCTACTATGACCGCATGGTCTCGCGGCGGCTTTTCGGCGGTGAGTCCTGGTCCAATATCGCGCGCGAGATCGTCGAGCATTTGCCGGAGAAGGTCTGGGTGTCGCTCGACATCGACGGCCTCGACCCGCGCTTCTGCCCCCATACCGGCACCCCGGTTCCCGGCGGGCTCGATTTCAACCAGACCAACTTCCTGCTCGGCGAAGTGGCGCGCTCCGGGCGGCATATCATCGGCTTCGACCTGTGCGAGGTCGCGCCCGCTCCGGACGGGAAGAACGAATGGGACGCCAATGTCGGCGCCCGGCTCCTTTATAAGCTCTCCGGATGGGCCCTGGCCAGCCAGGGCAAGACGCAGGTTCAGCCCTAAAGCAAGCTTTCGGTCAAGGAAAGCAGCGCGCTAAAATCTTCACGGTCCGCGGCCCTGAGCGCCTCCAGGTAGCGCTCCCTGGTTTCACCGGCCACTTGCAAATCCGTACTAGGCCAAGTGGGATAGACATGCCCCCGCGAGTGAAGATAGATGTCGGCCACTATGCGCGCATGCCGACCATTACCGTTGCGGAAGGGATGTATCCATACCAGGCGATGATGCAGCCGTACGGCGCGCTCCAGAACAGACATATCCTCCGGCTTTAGGGTATTCCAATATCGGAAATCCCCAACCATCCGGCCGATCTCTTCGATGACCTTATGCGATGGAACACCAACCGTGAGCTCGGCCTGTCGATACGTCCCCGCCCATCGCCAAACCGCACCGAACATGTCGGCATGGACCTTACGGACAAACGCTTCGTCAAACCAGTGAGCCTCCACGCTCCGGCGACGCCCCAGGTGGCGGCGCATCGCCAGTAGAATATTCTCCGCCTCCACGGCGCAAAGATCTTGGTAGGTGACGATCTCCGGGATCAGGCCGTCGGTATCTTCAATCGGCGTCGCGCCTTCGGGGACGTCAAACCTCATTCGGCATCCCAGATTTCAGAGGAGCGTTCCTGAAGCAGCTTTTCCGTCTCCGCTCGAACCAAGTCCTCCAGCATATCGTCATCCGGCCGCTGCTTCTCCATCGCCATGGTTCCGGCCACGCGTGCGACACGTTTGCGCGCGAGCTTGCCGGCCTGTTCCCACATGACGCGCTTCAAGTCCTCTATGGGCTGGGGGGCAACAACCAACCGACAGCGAAGTGCCTTGAATATCCGTCGTAGGGTTTCTAGCTGGATATCAACTTTCCCTGTTTCTATGTTTGCTATATGGGATTGCGGCAAGCCGCAGCGCTTGGCCAACTGTGCCTGCGTCATGCCCAGACGCTTGCGCGTTAGCTGGATTAGGCTGTAAGTGGAATAAACGCTTGCGCCTTCAGGGGCATGTTCGGCCCACTGCAGGAAACGGGTGAGAATTCGGCTTGTACTAATCGGGTTTGGGGCATATCTTCGTGGCATCGCCGGTCTCCTGCCTAATTATAATATGCTTAAGCATATATTTCAATGGGAAGAATATATGTATTAACATATATATAACTTAATACATTATATGCTTAAGCATATAATTATAACCAACGACACGCCCAGGAATGGTTGCAGAACTGATGCGCAAACTCCGGGCCCGTCTTGAAGAAAACAATATCCCCCGGCTTAGGCTCGCGGAATTTGCCGTTTTGCCGCAGGGTCGCGCCGAAACTGAAACATCTTCACCAGCGCATTGAGCGACGTCTTGAAGCGCACCCAGGGATTGGCCGCCAGCTTGGACTTGCCCCATTGCCGGGTCTCATAGCCCACATCGAACTCGTAGATGCGCCACCCCTTGGTATGGGCGAGGTGCAAAGCGTACATGTCATAGGTGAAGTCTTTGGGACCATGGGCGAGGTCCCGAATCAGCGCGCGGTCGAAGAGCTTGGGCTCGGCGTTGAGATCCGGCGGCCGCGTACCCCCCCCCTCTACCGGATGGACGCGCAGGCCCAGCACGCAGACCGCCAAATGGTTGTAGAACCAGGTCACGCAGCGGTCGAGAAAAGGCCGCGCCCCGCGGCGCCGGCCCTTGATCAAACAGGGGCCGTCTTTAACCTTCTCGCGGTAAATCTTTAGCGCCGCGACGCAGTCCTCCGGCGGGCACTGCAAATCGGCGTGGCTGATGGCCGTCACCGGCGCGATGGAGGTCTCCAGACCCACCTGCAGGCCGTAACCGTAGCCGATATTCCTCTCCACCACCGCCTTCCTGGCGAAGGAGTTCTCCGGCTTGGCCAGCTCGCGGTCGATCGCCTCGCCGGTGCCGTCCGAGGAACCATTATCCACCAGGACCAGCTCCAGGGCCGTGTCTTTAGTGAGCGGGCGGTAGCGTTCGAGCAGGCCGGGGATATTTCCCGCTTCGTTGTAGCAGGGGACAACGACCGACAGCTCCAGGGTCACCGGCCGACAGCCCAGCGGTAGAGGGTGAGGAAAACCAGCTGGTTCATGCCATGCACGCCGGAGCGCCACCGGGGACCGGCGGGCATGAACTCGTCGAGATCGGGGAATATGCTGTAGGCGACGGACTTGACCTCGTCGGCCGGCAGCCCGCCCTCGATCTCCAGCACCTGATGTTCGAGGGTCGGCTCCATGGACCAGGCGACCCGAACCTTGTCCTCGCCGCGCCACTTGGCCAGGCCGGCCAGCATCATGGAAGAGTACGGAAAGGCGTCGCCCAGGCCCCGGCGGACGAAGGGCAGCGAGCGCCGGCGCAGGAAGTACTCCGCGGCGAAGAAGGAACCGGCCGCCAGCTTGACCGCGAGCACGAACAGAA
This sequence comes from Elusimicrobiota bacterium, assembly GCA_043827405.1. Taxonomy (GTDB): domain Bacteria; phylum Elusimicrobiota; class Elusimicrobia; order UBA1565; family UBA1565; genus JBDRPD01. The sequence goes on from JBDRPD010000013.1 coordinate 6,033, forward strand.
ACAGCGGCTCGGTCAGGTATTCACGGCTTTCGGCCCATAGACGCTTAATCCGGCTCACGCGCTTCCTCCGGTGAAATAATCTCGCCAGTATTCGTAGACCTTGAGCTGCTCCGGGCTTCCCCAGTTAAGGTAGAAATCCGATTCGAAGCAGCGAACGTCAAGTCCGCGCTCGACGGCGAGCCCCACAACGGAATCCAAGTAAAGTTCGCCGTTTACGCGCAAGTCCTTTTGCTTAAGCTCCGCGATGAGCTCCGCCAGCAGCGCCGCCGACTTGAAGTAAAAGGTTCCCACCAGGACCAGATCACGCTGCGGCGCGGCGCTGACCGGGACCTTGACCGAAACGCCGGTAACGCGGCCCTCGTCGTCGGCCAGGATATAGGCGAAGCTCTGCGGCTTGCGGCGGGCGCCCGGATAGCCCCGCTGGCCCACCACGATGATATCGGGCGCGCCCGCGACGACCGCCTTCCAGCGGGCCGCATCCCATATCAGCCCATGGTCGCAGGCCGAGACCAGGACCGGCTCATCCGGCTTGACGTCCGCCAGGGCCCGTTCCGTGGTCACCGCTTGGCCGTCCGTCGGCGCATCGAGCACGACAAGCTTGGCTTCCGGCGCGGCGCGGCGCACGCCCTCTTCGAGCTCGCGCCGCAGCACCAGCACCGGCGCGGCGCCGCCGCCGGGGAGATAATCGCGCGCGGTCAGAAACATCGGCTTGCCTTCGACCGGGATCAGCGGCTTGGGCGGATACTCGGCGCCGAAGCGCGAGCCGAGGCCCGCCATCGGCATGATGAGGCGCGCGCCGCCGGCCTTAACCGGAGGGCGCCAGGAAGCGAGACGGGCGAAGGCCCTGTGCCAATAAAGATAATCCGCCAAATCCTCCGGCGTTCCCCACTGCAGGAAGAAGGGAATCTCATAAACCCGGGCGGTGAGACCAGCACCAATAAGAGGATTATAGACCAGGCTGACATAGTACTCGCCGTTGAGGTTCAGGTCCTCATCGACGGTCTGCTGAAAGTATTTTTTGACCAAGCGGCCGGAGGCGAAGTAGTAACTGCCCGAGGAGGCGTACTCCCGCGTGCGGTCGTCGGTGAAGCACTCCTTTTCCCGAATCTCGAGGATCTTCCCCCCCTCCTCGCGGCAGTAGGCGTACATGGTGTCGCCCAAATAATGCGGCTGAAAGCCCCGGTAGCAGAATACTGCGCCGTCGCAGGCCGTCTGTTCCGTGAAATCGACGAAGCCGGCGGGATCCCAGGCGAAGGAGAAGTCGCAGTAGTTGACTATGGTCGGCAAGTCGTCGTCGACGGCGTCCGCCGCCTGCAGCACGGCATAAACCGGCCCCTTCTTATGCGGCGCGATGCCCCGGATCACGGCGTCCGGCACGCATTCAAGCAGCACCTCGCGCAAGCGAGTATCCCGAAGGTGGTCATTGCTGCAGATAAAGACGAAGCGCCAATCCTTGGGAAACCGCTCCAGGAGACGCGCGATGGCGGGGCGGCCGGCCACATCCAGCAGCGGCTTGGGATCCTTGTAGCCCGCGTCCAAAAAACGCCGGCCGCTCCCCGACATGGGGACGACCACCTGCATGCGCTTCACTTCGCCGCCGCCTGCTTGACGCGCAGGCGCTCGGTCTCAAGACCGGCGATCGCGCGCACCACCGGCCCCGACAGCCGTCTAAGACGCAGGCCCAGCCAGGGCGCGACAGTGGAGACCAGCGCGTGGGCGAAAAAGGTCTCGCTTTTCGCGCGCAAGTTATTGTCATCCTTCGCGTACACGCGCACCGAACGCGCGGAATCCTTAATCAGGTCCTTCCGGCCGCGGCCCCACAGGCTGAAGTAGACGACAAAATCAGGGAACAGGGGCCGCAGGTCGAAAGAGCAGTCCGGCCAATGCCGCAGGCTCAGCTCATGCCACCCTCGCCCCAGACGCTTGATCTTCGGCGGCGCGTAGCGCTTGAGAACATAGGCTTTCCGGAAAGCGCGCTCGAAACGCGCCGACAGCTTCTCAACAACCGCCGCCGAGGGCGCGCCCCAGACCACGCCGTGATTTTTCAGCATCCAGACGCAGGGACGCGCGGCGGCGCGGCGCCCGCGCATGCGCAAAGTCAGGTCGGCGCCCGGCGCGCAGGCCGGCACGAAGTACACGTCGACTTCGCTTCCCAGCGCTCGCCGGATGCGCCGCCCCGCTTCTTTCTCGGGCAGCAGCCCCAGAAGGAAGCCGGCGAGACTGTGGATATGCGCCACGCAGCGGTCCGGCAGCAACGCGTGAAAGCCCGCTTCCATGGAAACCCGCCAGCCGGGCGTGCGGCCGGCGCGGGTAAGGAGATCGGCGTAAGCGCGATCGCGTCCGGCCCAGGTCTTGAGGCGGACGATCCGGCGCAGGTCCGCGCGCAGCAGCGCGGCGTCGGCGCGCGCCCAGCCGCGGCGGACGTTCACTTCGGCCAGCCGCAGCCCCGAAGCCTTTATCAGCAGCTCGTCGGCGGATACCTTGACCGAGATATTGCCGCCGCCGCCCTGCACCAGCAGCAGATCGGAGCCGAAGCCGCGGCACAGGCGGACAAGCTCGCGCCGGGCGGCGTTCAAGACCCGAACTCCCGGTCGATCCGCGCGCCCAAAATGTCGTCTTTCCAGGAGTCCCCGACCATGAGCGCTTCCGCCGGGCGGCAGCCCAGCCGCCGGCAGGCCTCGCGGTAGATGCGCGGATCGGGCTTCTCGACGCCGACCTCCTCGGAGGTCACCCGCGCCGCGAACAGCCGGCCCCGCGGGTCCAAACGCGACATCTTAAGCAGCTGCATGGTGCAGACTTGATTGGTGACTACGCCGAGCGCATAACGGCCGGCGAGCCGCCGCGCCGTGCGGCGTCCCGCCCCCGTCTCCAGAGCGGACCAGGCGCCGTCATAGGCCCGCATCAGGGCGAGCGCCTGCGCCGGCCGCGGGCGCCCCGCCGCGGCCTCGACCAGCTCCTTAAAGTAAAGCAGGCGGCTGCGCGCCGTCGGCGCGGCGCCCAGGCGGCTCTTGACGGTGCGGCGCGCCGCGCAGTACAGCTTGCAGAACCGGTCCCCGGAGACGCGGCGCTCCCGGCGGAACTCGCGCCAGGCCGCGCGTACGCCCCGCCGGTAGACCCGCTCCACCGGCAGCAAGGTCTCATCCAGATCGAAAAGCACCGCTTTAAGCTTCACCGCCACGCCTCCGGATGCTTGGTGCAGACGGCGTGCACCTCGGGCAAAAGCGGCTTGAAGCGCTCGATACGATCCGCCGGATAACCCTCGAGCTCGGGCGAAACCAGGCAGACCTTGAAGTCCCGGCCGAGCTCCCGCGCCAGGGCGGCCGCCGGCGGCTCGCCGCTGAAGCAGTCGAGCCAGACCCAATCCGCCTTGCCCGCGAAGCGCCGGGCGGCCTCGGCGGTCTCGTACTCCGAGACGCGCAGCGCGACCCGCCGTTCGCCGCCCCGCATCGCCAGGCGCACCGTCGAAGGCAGGGTCAGGTCGAGGAAAAAGAAATTCTCAATATCGCGCTCTTTGAGCAGCGCCAGCATCTCGGCGTCGAGGCCGTCTTCCTTGGGGTTGAGGATCAGCAGGCGCTCGCGGCGGCAGCGCGCGTAGACGTCGAGGAACTCCGCCAGCCCGGGGCCGTCGCGGTGCGCCTCGTGATGGAGAATCAGCGTGCCGCCCCGGGAGCGGATATCGATCTCCGCTCCGAGATCGCCGGGAAGCGCGGCGATGCGTTCAAGGTCGTTAACCCGGTGGCTCACCCATTCGATCATGCGGGGTTCCATGTATAGATGATAAATTCTCCGATCCGGCGTTCCAAGCGGAATTTCTCCCGCAGCCACCGGTCGAGGCACTTCATCTCGGCCGGCACGCAGGCCGCCATGAGCGCGTTCATGCAGCCGGCCAGCGCCGCGAACGAGACGTAGTGCGCGCCGAACAGCCAGAAGAACAGTTCTACCGCCCAGCACAAAAACGGGCCGACGAGCGAGCAGAAGCGGACAGCGCGAGGATCCCCCCCCGGACGCGCGTCATAACATCAACCGATAAGAACCCCGGCGATGGTCGCCGTCATAAACGACGCCAGGGCGCCCGCGATCAGCGCCCGCGGCGCGATGCGCGCCAGGTCCTGACGGCGGTTGGGCGCGATGCTGCCGATACCGCCGATCTGGATGCCGATGCTGCTCACATTGGCGAAACCGCACAGCGCATAGGACGCGATTATCGCCGAGCGCGGCGAGACGAACGTCTTGGCCGCCTCCGCCAGGTCGACATAAGCGACGAACTCATTGATCATAATCTTGGTGCCGAGCAGATGGCCGAAAGCCACCACGTCGGCCGCGGGCACGCCCATAAGCCAGGCGAGCGGAGCGCCGAGCCAGCCCAGCACGATATTGAGCGTCAGCGGCTTGTCCATGAAGGACGTGGCCAACCCCAAAAGCCCGTCGCACAGCGCGACCAAAGCGATGAAGGCGATCAGCATCGCGCCGACATTGAGCGCCAGCTCAAGGCCCTTAAGCGTGCCGTTGGCCGCGGCGTCGACGATATTGGCGTCGGTGACGGGGACATCCAGCTTAACCTTCCCTTCGGTTTTGGACTTCTCGGTCTCGGGGAAAATAATCTTGGCCATAACCAGCGCCGCCGGCGCCGACATAATGCTCGCCGTCATGAGATGGCCCGCGATCCCGGGAATCACATCCTTGAGGAATCCGACATAGGCCGCCATGACGCCGCCGGCCACGGTGGCAAAACCGCCGGCCATGACGGCATTGAGCTCGGACTTGGTCATGGACGCCACATAGGGACGCACCACGAGCGGCGCCTCGGTCTGGCCGACGAAAATATTCGCCGCGACCGACAGCGATTCGCTGCCGCTGGTCTGCATCGTGCGGCTCATCAGCACCGCGAAGACCTGAATGATTTTCTGCATCAGGCCGAGGTAGTAGAGGATCGACATCAGCGCCGAAAAGAAGAGGATGGTCGGCAGGACCTTGAAGGCGAAGAACGCCGTCCTGAGCCCGGCGCTGCCGATCACGCTCTTGTCCGCGGCCTCTACAACCAGAGAGTTGTCAATCAGCGCGCCGAAGACGAAGCCGGAACCCTTATCGGCATAGGACAGCAAAACCAATACGACATCGTTGGCCGCGCTAAAAAGCGCTTTACCGAACGGCGTTTTCAATACGATAAGGCCGAGCACGATCTGCAGGCCGACGCCCCAGGCGACCGTGGTGAGGTTGATCTTCTTGCGGTTGTTCGACAATATATAGGCTATCCCCAGCAGACCGGCGATCCCGATGATTCCTCGTAAAATGTGCACGCGGCAGCCTCTTTGGATGCGGAATTGGGAAATTATACCCGATTGCGAAGAAACGAACAACTTAACCTTTAAATGGCTTCTATAGGTAAAATATAGCACCAACATACAACGTATAACATATAAACAACACTAAATGATAAATAACAAGCACTAATGGTTAATAAAATTGAAATTAGCACAAATATCATTGACTGGCGGTTGGTTTTGTATTAACATTACATGGTCATAAAAATAATTTTCACGTGAAAACATAAAAATGTCAGAAATAATTGCTATCGCCAATCAAAAAGGCGGGGTTGGAAAGTCAACGACCTCAATAAACCTCTCTGCGGCCATCGCGCATTGCGGCCAGGATTGCCTGATAATTGACCTCGACCCGCAGGGAAACACCACATCTGGACTCGGCTTAAACAAGTCCGAGGTGACCCATGGCATCTACAATAATCTAGTAGAGCAAACTTCTCCAGAAAAAACCATCAAAGGAACAAGCGTAGAATTGCTTGATATTATACCGTCATCAGTTGACATGATAGGCGCAGAAATGGAGCTTGCGGACCTGTTTTCACGTGAAACAAGGATGAGAGAAACGCTAAAATCGATAAAAAACTCTTATTCATTCATAATAATCGATTGCCCGCCATCACTTGGACTGCTTACGATTAATGCATTAGCCGCCGCAAATAGTGTTTTAATACCAATTCAGGGTGAATATTACGCCCTAGAGGGATTGGCGCAATTTATTGAGGCGGTAAAACGTATCCAGGAGAGCCTTAACCCTGGGCTAAAAGTCGAGGGCGGCGTACTTACCATGTTTGATCCGCGGTTTACTTTAGCCGTTCAGGTAAAAAACGAACTTGGCGCATTTTTTGGAGACTCCCTATTCAAAACCTATATTCCGCGCACCGTCCGCCTGGCGGAGGCCCCGGGATTTGGAAAAACGATTTTCCAGTATGACCCCAGATCAAAGGGCAGCGAATCATACCTATCTCTGGCCGGAGAATTACTAACTCGCCGCGGCTGGAAGGGGATGCGGCTTAATTAAGCACAGAGGAATCAATGAAGAGAAAAGCGCTCGGCAAAGGACTTGACGCCCTGCTTCCAAAGGTGGGGACATCAATGGGTGGAAACGGATCCCATGGCGACCTGCGAAAAGTATCCGTCGATTCCATCCGCCCAAATCGCCTGCAGCCGCGGAAGAATTTTGACCCGGAAAGATTAAGTGAGCTTGCCCAGTCGATCAAAGAACATGGACTAGCGCAGCCGATCGTCGCGTCATATGACTCCATATCCAACTCCTATGAGCTGATCGCTGGAGAGCGGCGATTGCAGGCCAGCAAACTGGCCGGCCTGACTCATATAGACGCGGTCATTAGAATGCCGAAATCTGATAAGGAGCGGTTATCGATTGCGCTGGCAGAAAACATCCAGCGCGACAACCTAAACGCGATTGAAACAGCGAAGGCATATAAACAGCTGATGACGGAATTCGGCGTCACGCAAGCCAACCTCTCCCAGGAGCTGGGGAAATCAAAACCAACCATATCGAATACTCTGCGGCTGCTAGAACTTCCAGATGACATACAGAAAGCGGTACAGTTCGAGCAGCTCAGCGAGGGCCACGCGCGCGCATTGCTCATGGTGAAAGACGCCCTGGAACGCGATCGCTTGTTTAAGCTCGCCCTCGAACAACATCTTTCTGTCCGGGCGGTAGAGGGGCTGGCAAAGCAAATTGAGGAGGGGAAGCACCTCGCGGATGCATCAGCTCCGGCGGTTAAAATGAAGCCGATAAAGTCGGCCGACATCCTAACTATCGAGAAAAAAATAGAACATGCTCTTGGTACGCGGGTTGAAATAAAGACCAAAAAGGATGAAAAGAGCGGGCGCATAGTCATCCATTTTTACAGTCTAAACGACTTTGATAAAATACTAAATATCCTTAAATAATAATGATAATTTGCAAATCACAAGCGATCATTTACGGGCTTATTCTACTCCCGCACCTAGCCTTCGCCCAGTTCAGCAATCTCAGCCCAGACCCCTTCGATGCGCTTGATTCTCCGACCGAAAACGCTGCGTCCGCTACCGGCCCGGCGCCGGGAAATGCGCCGGCGGATGGGGGGTATTCCGACATCCCCGAATATCTGTCGCTGTCGGAAAACATCGCCGCCTTCGGACGCTTCGCGGATGGCGGCTCCGACTCCAACTGGTATATCGGCTTCAACAACGCCTGGATCGTAAAACTCCCGCCCGCCGCGCATGGCGACTATCAGCGCGCCTTTATCGGCGCGAAGATCGGCCGCGCCAAGACCCTCCCCAACAAGAAGCGTCCCTGGGAACGGAATGTCGTTGCCGGCAAGGTGTACATGGCGATATCGCAAAAACCCGCCTTCTCCGCCGAGCAAAGCTTCTTTCTCGCCGAGACCAAGGACATCCCCATTGAACAGGACGAAAAGATCAATCTTCCGGGAACCGGGCACTCGGAGTGGTTCTGGGCGGAGGTGCCGCTCAACCACGTCAGCTTCGAGTTTCCCAACTACCTCATTATCTGGTCGCCGACGCCGGACTTCCGCGGCGCCGAGCAGTCGCCGATTTTGGCCGCGGCGGACGCGGCCCCCGGCGAGAGCGGCGTCGAGCACCGCGCCTGGAACAACCATACGCTGACGGGCGTGCCGCCGCGACGGGAAACCGGAACGCTGCAGGTGCCGATTATCAATCTCAAACCGGCGCTGGCGATCAAGCTGACGCCGCCGCCGGGCGGGGGGGTCGCCGTCTCGGACTTCTCCATGAAGCCCGTCAGCGACGAGATGCTGTTCCGCTTTTCGGCCGAAGGCAAGAACGTGGAGCTGGCATGGATTGAGATGTCCCAGGACAAGCTGGAATGGCGGCGCATCTCTCCCTACGCGCGCCGGCCGCCGTATTTCTTCGCGCTCAAACGCCGCTTGGTCCCGGTGCGCGGGGCCTATTTCCGCGGCAAGGCACGCGACATCCTCTCCGTTGAGGGCCACTGCAAGGAGATATTCGTCCCGGGCGAGACGGCGCAATGAACGTCGGCGTCGTCGGCGCGACCGGCATCGTCGGCCGCGAGCTGCTCAAGCTCCTGGAGCGGCGGCGCTTCCCCGTCACCGCGCTGCGCCTGTTCAGCTCGGGTCGGCGCCGCGTCCGCCTGCGATTTCGCGGACGCAGCCTGCCGGCGCCGCGCGTCGACCGCAAGGCGCTGCTGGCATCCGATCTCGTCTTCCTCGTCTCCGACGACGCGGTAGCGCGGCGCTGGGCGCCGGCGGCGCGCGCCGCGGGCATCTGGACTATCGATGAGTCCGCCGCTTTCCGCATGCGCCGCGGCGTACCGCTGGTGATTCCGGAGATCAACGGCGAAGCGATCAGCCCCAAGACCCGCCTGATCGCAAGCCCCAACTGTACGGTCACCGGGCTTGCGGTCGCCGCGCATGCGCTCCACCGAGCCGGCGGCGCCCGGTCCGTACGCCTCGCCTCCTACCAGGCGGTTTCCGGCGCCGGACGCGACGCCCTGCTCGAGTTTTCCCAACAAGTACGAAACGCCGGCCGGCGGCTTCCCCCGGGAGAGGCGCTGCCGCGGCTGCCCCGGCAGCGCAGCGGCGTATTCCCGCAGCCGATCAGCTTCAATATCCTGCCCCAGGTGGGCTCCTTTGACGCCGGCGGCGAGAGCGGCGAGGAAACCAAGGTCCGCGACGAGCTGCGCAAGCTGTGGCGGGCGCCGGGGCTGCGCGTCGCGGCGACCGCCGTCCGCGTCCCGGTATTTCGCGGCCACTCTCTCGCGGTGCTCATTGAGACGCGCCGGCACCTGACGCCCGGCGCGGCCAAACGCCTGCTGCGCCGGGCGCCCGGAGTCCGGCTGTGGGAGGGGGAAAAGTATCCTACCGTCCATGCCGTCGCCGGGAGCGCGCTCGTCCACGTCGGCCGCGTCCGCGCCAGCGGCGCGGCGCCCAACGAGCTCGCCATGTGGATCGTATCCGATAATCTGCTCAAGGGCGCCGCCCTCAATACCGTCCAGATCGCCGAATATCTCCTAAAGAAAGGCTGGCTGGCCTAAGCCGACTTCTTGCTCGAGGCCTTGGCCTTGTGCTCTTTCTCGTTGTGGACGCCGACGGGCGGCGGCGGCAGCTCATTGTCGATGTAGGTATAGTCGTGGAGCATGTCCTCGTACATATTCTGCAGGTCCACACCCTCGCGCCTTTTGAGCCGCCCGGCCTTCACCTGGGTCTCGATAGCGTGCTTGATCATCTTAACCAGCTCAAACTCGCTGTACTGAATAGAGGCCAGAACATCGCGTACCGTCTGGCCGCGCAGCACTTCCTCGATGTAGTAGCCGCCCGGCTCCTGGTCGTCCCGGAAGACATGCACCTCATTGACCCGGCCGAACAGATTATGGATGTCGCCCATGGTCGCCTGGTACGCCCCCATGAGGAAAACTCCCAGGTAGTAGGCGCCGCCCCGCAGAGCATGCAGCGGCAGCGCCCGGCTCACCTTCTTGTCGCTGCAGTAGTGATTGATCCGGCCGTCGGAATCGCAGGTGATGTCCACCAGCGAGGCTTTGCGGTCGGGCTTCTCCTCCAGGCGGTGCAGCGGCATGATGGGAAACAAATGATCGATGGCCCACGAGTCCGGCATCGACAAAAAGACCGAGAAATTGACCAAATACTGGTCGTAAAGCATCTTGGACAGATCGCGCAGCTCCTGCGGAATGGATTCGGCGCGCGGAATCAGCCGGTGGATTTCGCGGCACAGATTCCAGAACAAGTTCTCAGCCCGGGCCTTGTCCTCCAAATCCAGGAAGCCCAGCTGGAACATGGTCTCCGCTTCCTTAAGCCGCTGCTGGCCGTCATGATAGCTTTCGTTGAGGTTCTCCACCGTGAGGCCCGAGATAATGTCGCGCATTTCCTCGACCACGCGGTTCTCCTTCGATTTTTTCGTTTGCGCGTCCAGCACCGAGCCCACCGCGATATTCTCAAAGACGTTGACCACCAGCACGGCGTGATGCGCGGTCAGCGAGCGCCCCGACTCGGTGACGATATGCGGCTCAGGAACCTCTTCCTGCGTGCAGACCTCCTGAATGGAGTAGACCACGTCGCGCACATACTCGTCGAGCGTGTAGTTCATCGAGAAGTCGCTGGCCTTGTTGGTCCCCTCATAGTCGACGCCCAGCCCGCCGCCGCAGTCCAGATACTCGAGCCCCACGCCCATCTTGCGCAGCTTGGCGTAAATGCGGGCGCCTTCGCGCACCGCGTCCTTAAGCGACTGAATATTGTTGACCTGCGAGCCGATGTGGAAGTGCAGCAGCTTCACGGTATCCACCAGCCGCTCCTGGCGCAGGCGCTTGACGGCGGCCACCAGCTCCGGCGTGGTCAGGCCGAACTTGGCGCCATGGCCAGTGGAGGTGGCCCATTTTCCGCTGCCGCCGGAACTGAGGCGGCAGCGCAGACCGATGACCGGACGCACGCCGAACTCGCGCGCGGTTTTAAGCAAGAGCTCCAACTCGTTGGGCTTTTCGATGACGACGATAATCTTCTTGCCGAGCTTGAGTCCGATGCAGGCCAGGCGCATCATCGCCGCGTCCTTGTAGCCGTTGACGATGGTGAGGCTCGACGGACTGTTCATGGCGAGCACGGCCATGAGCTCGCTCTTGCTCCCGGCCTCGAGGCCGATATTGAAGCGCTCGCCCGCGTCGAGGATTTCTTCAACGACCTCCCGCAGCTGGTTGACCTTAATAGGGTAGACGCCGAAGTACCGTCCCTTGTAGTTATGTTCCTTTATCGCGCTCAGAAAAGACTCGTTGAGCCGGACCACCCGGTCGCGGACGATATCCTGAAAGCGTATAAGCACGGGCAGCTGAACGCCGCGCGCGGTGATATCATCGACCACGGTCTTTATGTCGACCGAGCGGCGCGATTTCCGCTCGGACTTGAAGCAGAGGTGGCCGCGGTTGTTGATCTTAAAATATTCCTGTCCCCAGCCCTTGAGGTTGTAGAGCTTGGCCGAATCCTTTATTCCCCACGGTGTATCCATGCGGCAATTATTCCATTTTCCCGACATGAAACCAACGTCCTTTACGGCCGCCGGTTCCGGGTCCCGGCGAGAATCCCGTCAGCAATTTGTAGAATTATGCCCAGCCTGGCGCCGTCCGCTCGGGCGCATTCCATACCGATAAAGAGGAGCCATGTGCCGACCCTCCGAGGACGACACACGGATGGGAAAATCTAGAATCCTCACGGGAGAAGAGGTGGCGCCCTATCTGCCGCTGCTGCATGAATGCGGAAACCGCATCTTCGGCGAGGATTTCCGCTGCCGCTGGGAAGATATTTCCCATTGGATCAAAAGCCCGAACCTTGTCTACGTCGCCAAAATGTCTCCGCAACGCGACCGCCCCAGCGCCGTCGCATCCGCGCTGATTACTTCTCATGAGCAAAACAAAATGCTCCTCGATGGAGATATCCGCGAGTTCCAACTATCTCCGTTCCCGATCGGGGGCGGCACTCCGGCGATGTACTATTCATCGCTCTTCGCGGAGAAGGCGTCCGATCGCAGAGAGGTGCTTCTTGCCCTGCGCGCGGAGCTTCGCAAGAAATGGCAATGGAAAATCCCATGCGACGTCTTTGCGATCGGCTGCACGGCGCCCGGCAGAAGACACTTGCTTCGACGCGGTTTCTCTCCGGCCACAGATTCGCCATTATCGACAACGGGGCCCAGGATGTATTTAGGCAAGCATCAGATCTACCGCCTTCGTGATTCAAGGCGCCGTTTCGAGTGGCTGCGGTAAGCTCACGGAACGGCTTAGCATGGGGAATCTGCTGGTGAAAAACGGCTGGAAAGGGAGGATCTGATGGAAATGCCTGTCGACGCCGCAAGCCTGGCCTCCATTATGCGGCGGGGGGTCACGACGGTCACCCCGGAAACGAGCGTCCGGCAGGTCGCCGTGCTTATGTCCGGCGAGAATATCGGCTCGGTCCCGGTTATTGAGGCGGGAAGGCCGGTCGGGATCATTACCGAGCGGGATTTCCTCCGGGAGGTGGGACGCTGCGGCGACTTTTTGTGCGATAAGCTCGCGCGCGACATCATGACCACGCCGGTGCTCACGCATCCCGAGAGCACCTCTTTGCGGGAGGCGCTGGAATTCCTGCGGGAGCGGCGCATCCGCCGGGCGGTGGTTGTCGATGCGGACGGACGGCTAACGGGTCTCGCGACGCAGACGGATATTCTGCGGGCGCTATCCGCCGTCCTGGTCGCCGGCATGCGGGACGAGGAACTCGTCGGAATCGCGGCCCACGACCTCAAGTCTCCTCTTACGCCCATACTCGCAGCCGCGAAACTGCTGCGCGACGAGGAGTTCGGCACGGTTACGGCCGAGCAGCGGGAGACATTGGACATGATCGTCCGCTCCGGGGAGGCGATGCTCGCGATCGTCAAGGACCTGCTGGAGATAACGTCTCTGAACGCCGGCGGCATCCGGCTGAAGCCGCGAAATTTTTCCCTCCGGGAACTGCTGGAACGATCGCTGGGGCCGCACACCGCGCGCGCCAAGGAAAAGGGAATCTCGCTCACATGTACCCGCCCCGAAGCGGAGGCCTCCGCCCACGGAGATCCGGAAAGGCTCGCCGAAGTGCTCGACAATCTGGTCGGCAATGCGCTCAAGTTCACCCCGCCCGGAGGAGCGGTCGAAGTCGAGGCCCGCGTTGACGACGCCCTGATTCTGCGGGTCCGGGATACCGGCCCCGGCATCGCGATGGCGGAGCGGGACGCCATCTTCAAGCGCTTCGCCAAAGGCGCCGCGCGGCCCACCCAGGGGGAGAGCTCGACCGGCCTGGGATTATCCATCGTGAAGCTTCTTGTCGAGCTGCACGGCGGCACGATCGGACTTGAAAGCACGCTCGGGGAGGGCAGCACGTTCACGGTGCGAATTCCTCCGCCGGGCGCCGGCCTCTAGCCGCGCCCTTTACGGCCGCCGGCTCCCGGGCTATACTTAGGCGATGCCACGCCTTTTCTGCGCGCTGCTGATCACGGCTCTCGCCGTGCCCGCCCGGGCGGACGATGTCCTGACATCCCCGGACGGACGCTTCGCGTGGAAGCCCGGCGGGAAACAGGTAGCGGTCTACAGCCCGCGAACCGGAAAAAAGAAGCGGAACCTGCGCCTGCCGCCCGCGTCCGGCGACCATGTCCGGCGCAAGGTGCTGTTCGCTCCGCGCGGAGAGCATTTCTGTTTGCTCGATGAAAAGCTCAGCGAGGTCGGCCTGCATTTAGCTGCCCGGCGCGGCGCGCGGGCGGCCCGGGCGCTGGTCGTTAGTTCGACTTTGCACCTAATCAACGCCGACGGCAGGACCCTCTGGAAGAAGAAGCTGCCGGACATACATGCCCTCGACGATCCGCAGGGCGCGCGGGCGCCGCAGGTCGCCGCCGACGGCACCCTCGCCATCCTGCTCCAGGACGCGGACGCGGCGCATGCCAATCCCCGGCCGCAGCTGTTCGTCTTCGACGCCAAGGGAAAACAGCGGCTGCGGCTCGACTATCTGCATTGGCGGCGGGTCGACGTCTTCGCGCTTTCGCCGCGCGGCCTCTACCTCGCGGTTCGAGGCTACGGCCACATTAAGGATGAGGAGGACTGGGGCGAAGCCGTCGGCGTCTACGGCACGCGCGGGAAAAAACGGCAAGTCGTCGCCCTGAAAGACGCGGCGGCCGGCACCCTGCGGGTCGACGACGACGGCGAGCTCTCATTCGAGGAGCGCGCCGCCGCGCCATGACGCGCCTGCTCGCATGCAGCCTGCTCTGCCTGCCGCTCATATGCGCCGCCGCCGATAATCCCCTCGACCGCGAGCTCGAGCGTCTCGCCGCCAAGAAGATGCGCCTCGTACGCAAGGTAACCGCACCCATAGAGGGGGGGGAGCTCGCCGTCCTGCTGCTCGAGAAAAAGGGCGCCCGTCCGCGCACCGCCCTGCGCGTCTACCGCCTCGGCGCCGGGCAGGCCAAGCTCCTGCACCTGGAGCCCGGATTCGGCAAGACGGTTCGCCTCGCCGACATCCATGCCGCAGAAGAGCTGCCGGATCTTAACGGCGACGGCTCGCGCATCGCCGCCTATCTCACCGAACGTAAAAATATCAACCAGACGACGCTGCTGGTTCTGCGCTACGCGAACGGCCGGCTCGAGCGCCTGGCGGACTTTTCCGGCGGCGAGTTCCGCGACCTTAACGAGGACGGCCGTCCGGAAATACTGGAGCGCACTTTGCCGCTGGGCAAGTTCTTCAATATAAACTGCGAGGAGGTGTTTCACAGCCTCGCCCAGAACGCCTACCGCACGCGGGTCTATGCCTGGCAGGACGGCGCGTACCAGCCCGCCTCACGGAAGTTCCCGGCATTCCTCCAGCGCCGGATAAAGGAGACCCGGGAGCGCCTGGACGGCGTCGACATCCGCGCTACCGACAGCTACGGCGACTATCTGGGCGATGCGCTCTCGCTGTTCTTCCTTTATGAGGAGAAAGGAGATAAGCGCGCCGGCTGGAAGGAGTTCAGCCGGCGATTCAAGGTCCGCAAGACCGACCTGCCGCCGGTGAAGCGCTGCTACGGCAAGCTGCGCTCCGAACTCAAGGAAAAGCTGTCTATTCCTGAAGATTGGTAGGGGGCCGCTAGAGCAGCTGCAGCAGTTCCGGCGGCCGCCGAATGAGCTTCTGCGCGCCGTTGTCCCGCAGCTCGGCTTCCTCACGAAAGCCCCATAAGGCGCCCACGGCGTACATGCCGGCGGCGGTCGCGGTCTTCATATCCGTGCCGGTATCGCCCAGGTAAAGGAACTTCTCGGGCGGCAAGCCCAGCTCCTTCGCCAGCGCCAGCGCGCCGGCCGGATCGGGCTTGAGCGGAACATCCGGCAGCGCTCCGCGCACGAGCGCGAACTTCCAATCAGCGAGAAGCTTATCGACCGTCTTCTGCGTATACTCCTGAGGCTTATTGGACAGGACCGCCATCGGAACGCCGCGCGCGGCGAGGCCGCCGAGCAGTTCAGCGACGCCGGGATACGGCCGGGTCTTGTCATACATGCGCTTGGCGTACTCCGCGCGCACCTCATTGACCCGCAGATCGATCAGGCCGCCGCCCCATTCCCGCTCAGGGAAAGCCTGCTCCACCAGGCGCGCGACGCCCTCGCCGACGAAGACCTTATAGGCCGCCGTCGGATGCTCCTCTAAGCTGCGCGCCCGCAGCGCGGCATTTACCGAATCCGCCAAGTCATCGAGCGTATCGAGAAGCGTACCGTCAAGATCGAATACGACCGCAGAGTATCCCATAGCCGGATTATACCGCAAGTTCCTCCGCCGCGGCGGCGATCTCGGCCCAGCCGCGGCAGCGGCGCGCCGCCCGGCCGGCCGGAACGGCCACCTGGCGGTTCCACGGCCGATCGACGATGACGACCGGCAGCGTCATGCGGGCGAGCAGGAACTCCAGCATCGGCGGCGCATCATCCACCGCCAAAGCGAACTCCATGTCCGCGAGCGCCTCCAGCGAGACCGCGTCCGAGTCGGGAGTCGCCCGGCGGTACTTGTCGACGAAAATCATCTCGGCGTACGGCATGCCGCGCTCGCGCAGCCACTGGGCGGAAGCCTCACGGGTGGAGGTAGGGCGGCCGGTGACGATGCAGACCTCGAGCCCCCGCGCGGTCCATGCGGCCAGCGCCTCCCGGGCGCCCGCTATCGGGGGAATGCCGAGAATTCGCTCCGGGCGGTGCGCCGCGGCGAAAAAACGCTTAAGCTCCGCGTTATCCAGGCCGAAGGAAATCCCGAGATCGAAGTCATGGAGGTCTTCATAGACCACGGACTTCCCGAACTCCTCCTGCAGCAGCCTGATAAGATCTATCGCCGTCGCGCAGAGAACGTCGTCGAAATCGACGAAGACACGGCGGCGCTTCGCCACTTACAGCGCCGCCTTGAGGATGCCGCGGAGCTCGTCTTTATCGAGCGGGGCGGGGCTGAACTTGACTCCCGTGCCGGCGAGAATCTTGTCCACGTCGTCGACCTGCGCCCCGCGGAGCCGCAAAGAGGGAAGCTTAAGGATAATGCTCCACTCCCGCAGCGTTGCGAGCAGCAGGTCGCAGCCCTCCGCAACGGACGCTGCATGCTTTCCGCCGATGATCGCGCCGATCCGTGAATACTTCCGGAGCGCTTCCTCCCCGTCCGGACCCATGCGGCGCAGCCGTTCTATGCTCGCCCGCGCCGCCGGCTCGGCCAGAATGCCGCAGATCAAACCATGGGGGATATTGTAGAGGCTGCCGAGCGGCCCGGCGAAGCCGTGGACGACGCCGAGACCCGCATTGGCCAAGGTCAGACCGGAGAGAAATGCCGCATAGGCCATCGCCGAGCGCGCATCCATATTCTCCGCGCCCTCCCGATACGCCGGAATCAGGCCGCGCGCGACATGCCGGATGCCGTCGAGCGCCAGGGCATCGGTCAAGGCGTTCGCTTGGGTGGAGACATAGGATTCCATCAGCTGGACGAAGGCGTCGAGCCCGCAGGCCGCCGTAACCTCGGGAGAACAGGAATGCGCGAGTTCCGGATCGATCAGCGCGGCGCGCGGCACAAAGTTGTCATGGCGCAGGGACTTCTTGAACCCGCCGGGGCCGGACCGGCAGATCACGGCGTTCTTGGTCGCCTCGCTGCCCGTCCCGCCGGTGGTGGGAACGGCGATGCAGGGAAGCGTTCGGCCGCTGGGCGTCCGGACGCCGACGCCTTCGACGAAATCCGCGATCGAGCCGTCCTCTTTAATCATCGCGGCGATCGCCTTGGCGGCGTCCATGGCGCTGCCGCCGCCGATTCCGACCACCACGTCGACCTTGCCGCGAAAAGCCCTAACCGCCTCGTCGATCAAAGCCACGGTGGGCTCACCGCTCACCGCCAGCCGGGCGCAGGAGACGCCCCGCTCCCGGAACACCGCCGCCAGCGCGTCGCGGCGGCCGGAGAGATCCAGGGATTGGGCCCCCGTCACGATAAGGACTTCCTTGCCGTAAGCGCCGACCAGGTCCGGCAAGGCGGCGAGCTTGCCCAGGCCGAAAATCAGCCGCGGCATCCCGGCGAAGTAAAAGGAAGGGATCACCCGCCGATTTTATGATTTATCCGCCCCCCTCGCCGCGCCTTCCTGATGGTTTAGTTATTGTGGCCGGAATGATGCTAGTATTAGAGGATGCCGGGGTCGGGGGAGCCATGATCTACCGGGTCATCACCAAGCGCGAATTCAGAAAGTTCGTCGAAGGCCTGATGCGGGACAACCAGGCCATCGGTCCCAAGCGGGTCGCGAGCGACCGGCGCGGCAAGCCGATCTACCAGTTCAGCGAGGTCCGCTCCTACGACGAAATGGACCTCGACTACGACCTGACCTACTCCTCGATCAAGAACTTCTTCCTGCCCTTCAAGGAGGAATTGTCGCGCTACGAGTTCACCGATAAGGATTGGGAGCAGAAGATCGAGTACCGCGTCAACCCGCGGGTCATCATCGGCCTGCGCCCACATGACATCAACGGGCTGGCGGTCCTCGACAAGGTCTTCATGTTCGGGACCTATCCCTCCCCTTATTACATCGCACGGCGCAAAAACACCTTTATCATCGGCATGGACCACCTCCCGCCGCCCGACTGCTTCAGCGACTCCATGAACCAGCACTTCGTGCGGCGCGGCTTCAACCTCTTCTGCTCGGACATCGGCGACAAATACTACCTGGCGATAGACTCCTCCAAGGCCTACAAGTTCCTTAAGAACGTCAAGACCGCCGAGCCGGGCAAGCGCGACAACCGCAAGTACATTGAGCGCCGCAAGCTGATTAAAAAGAGCTTCACCGGCCGCGTCGAAGTCTCGGGCCTGCCGAGCTACCTGGACATCGAGTTCCAGTCGCCGATCTGGAAAAAATGGGGGGACAAGTGCCTCAACTGCGGCACCTGCGCCATGGTCTGCCCCACCTGCTATTGCCACGGCATCGAGGAGAAGCTGTGCACCAGCCTGCGCTGCGCCAGCAAGGAACGCATGCTTTACTCCTGCAACATTATCGACTTCGCCGAGGTGGCGGGCGGCCACAACTTCCGGCCGGCGCGGGAAGACCGCCTCAAGTACCGCTTCTACCATCAGTACCGGGGCTTCGCCGAGAACGGCGACCAGCAGATATGCGTCGGCTGCAATCGCTGCGGCCGCGCCTGCCTGGCGGGCATCAACCCGAAGGACGTAATCAACGACCTGCGGCGGGAGAGCGGAGAATGAGCGCCCGGTTTAAAATTCCCAAGCAGGACATCAACCGCGATCCGTTCATGTCCAAGCCGCCGCAGTACAACCGCAAGACCATCGTCATGCGCACCGACAAGGTCTACAAGTGCGAGCTCGTCAACATCGTCACGCTGACGCCGCTGGAGAAGCTTTTCCATTTAAAGATCGTGGACCCCAAGGAACGCAAGCTTTTCACTTTCCGGCCCGGCCAGTTTGTCATGCTCGATGTCCCGGGCTTCGGCGAAATGCCGATCTCCATCTCGAGCTCCGCCAGCAACCACGAATACCTCGAGCTTTGCATTCGCAAAACCGGTCGCACGACCAATATCCTGCACCGGGCCGCGATCGGCTCCATGGTCGGCATCCGCGGCCCCTTCGGCACCTCGTTCCCCATGGAAGAGATGATGGACAGCGACATCCTGCTGATCGCCGGCGGCCTGGGACTGGCGCCGCTGCGGGCGCCGATCTTTTGGGTCAACGAGCACCGCGACAAGTACCGCCGCGTCCATATCCTTTACGGCACCAAGGACCCCTCGCAGCTGCTTTTCACCTACCAGTTCGAGCAGTGGAACAAGGTCAGCCACCTCGACCTGATGACCATCGTGGAAAAGGGGGACAAGTCCTGGAAAGGACGCACCGGCCTGATCACCGACCTGTTCAAGGAGATCGAGATCAAGCCGCTCAACACCCACGCCATCATCTGCGGGCCGCCGGTTATGTTCAAATTTGTGTGCCGGCATCTGGACAAGCTGGGCGTGCCCATGAACCGCATGTTCGTCTCGCTGGAGCGGCGCATGCACTGCGGCATGGGCAAGTGCTGCCGCTGCATGGTGGGATCGACCTTCACCTGCGTGGAAGGGCCGGTCTTCGACTACTGGAGCGTCATGAACCTCAAGGAGGCAATTTGAAATACCTCGGGATAACGCCCAGCAAGCCCCGGCTCGCGGTGTTCGACTTCACCTGCTGCGAGGGCTGCGAGCTCCAGCTGACCAACAACGAGGACTCTTTGGTCGACTTCCTCTCGCTCGTCGACGTGGTCAACTTCCGCGAGGCCTCCTCGGACCGGAGCGACGACTACGACATCGCGCTCGTCGAGGGGGCGATATCGCGCCCGGACGAGATCGCCCGCCTGAAGAAGATCCGCAAGAACGCCAAAATCCTCGTAGCCTTCGGCACCTGCGCCGTCTACGGCGGAGTCAACAAGCTGCGCAACAAGTATCCCGTTGCGCGGGTCGTCAAGGAAGTCTACGGGCGGCACCGGGTGGAAACCATGAAGGTCCGCCGGATCAGCGAGGTGGTCAAGGTCGATCTCGAGATCCTCGGCTGCCCCGTATCCAAGAAAGAGGTGGAGCGGATCGTCGTCGACCTGGTGACCGGCGCCGGCGTACGGCTTCCCAAGTATCCGGTCTGCGTCGAGTGCAAGCAGAACATGAACGTCTGCGTCATGGACCAGGGCCGGCTCTGCCTCGGCCCGATCTCCCGCGCCGGCTGCGGCGCCCCCTGCCCGGACGGCGATGCCTGCCTCGGCTGCCGCGGCCCCGCGCCCGACGCCAACTTCGCGGCCTATGCCGACATCCTCAAGAAACACGGCTTCCCGCGGGACGAGATCAAGGAAAAGCTCGCGTTCTTCGGCGCCTTTGATGGGGTGAAGCTGTGAAAAAGAGCACGACCATCACCGTCCACCACCTCACCCGCGTCGAAGGTCACGGCGATATCCGCATCCGGATCAAGAACGGCCGGCTCGAGGAGGCGGCCTGGGAGGTGGTCGAAACCCCGCGCTTCTTCGAGGTTATGCTCAAGGGGATGTCCCACGACATGGCGCACCATCTGACGGCGCGCATCTGCGGCATCTGCTCGATCGGCCACGCGCTGACCAGCCTGCGGGCGGTAGAGCGGGCCATGGCGGTCAGGATTCCCGAAACCGCGCGGCGCCTGCGCCTGCTGGCCAAGCACGGCGAGACCCTGCAAAGCCATGCCCTGCATGTCTTTTTCCTGACCGCGCCCGACTTCTTCGAGGTGGGAAGCGTTATTCCGCTGATCAAGTCCCACCCCGAAGTCGTCGGCATCGCAGTGCGGCTCAAAAAGCTCGGCAACGACCTGTGCGACCTGGTCGCGGGCCGCACCACCCATCCCCTGCGCCTCGCGGTCGGCGGCATGAGCAAGTTCCCCGACAAGAAACGCCTGGAGGCGCTCCGCCGGACCCTTGAAGAGCGGCTCGGCGACATGCGGGCGGCGGTCGACCTGTTCAAGACCCTTCCCATGCCCGACTTCATCCGGGAAACGGAATTCGTCTCTTTGGCGGGCCGCGAGGACTATCCCTGGATCGGCGGCGACCTGGTCTCCACCGACGGCGTCCGCCGGAAGGAAGACGACTACCTGGCGATGACCAATGAGTACAAAACAGACGTGGGAACCTCAAAGTTCGCCAAGCTCAGCCGCGAGTCCTTCGCCGTCGGCGCGCTCGCGCGCTTCAACAACAATCACAAGTTCCTGCGCGGACCGGCGCGGACGGCCGCCAAGGAGCTGGGGCTTGCACCGGTCTGCCACAACCCCTACTTCAACAACGCGGCCCAGCTCGTTGAGTGCTATCACGTGATGCTCGAGTCGATCGACATGATCGACCAGCTGCTTGACGACGACGGCGCCGACATCCGCGCCAAGTACCGGATCCGGGCAGGGCGCGGGGTCGCGGCGGTGGAGGTGCCGCGCGGCATCCTTTATCACGAATACCGGTTCGACCAGAAGGGCAAGGTCAGCAAAGCCAACTGCATCATTCCCACGACGCAGAACCACGCCAATATCCACAACGACCTGAAAGCGCTGGTCCGGGGCTTGGTGGCGCGCAAGAAAAGCGACCAGGACATCACCCTAATGAGCGAGATGCTGGTGCGCGCCTACGACCCCTGCATCTCCTGCTCGGTGCACTAGGCCGTCTCTACCCCGCGGCGAACAGCAGGCCCAGCATCGCGCCGTAGATCGTGGCGACATAGGGGTTCGAAGTAAGCGGGCAGGCGCCGCTGGCGCAGCCGACGACGCGCTGGTACAGGAACCCGATGCTCCCACCGAGCAGCGCGGAAACAAGAAGCCTGCTCACCGGGCCTCCTCCATGATCTTAAACAGCACCCGCTCGACTTCCGCGGCGACCGGGACCAACTCCGGCTTGCCGAAGAGCGCCAGGAGCGCCGTGGGCTTGAGGGTCGCGATCTTTGTTTTTCCGCCCTCCTCATACACCGAGATGCGGCAAGGCAGGGCGGTCGAAATTGCCATATCGGATTCCAGGACCTTCTTCGCCTGTCCCGGATTGCAGACCTCGAACACCCGGCATTCTTTATCGAAGTCCAGCCCCTTTTCCCGCATCTTGCCCCGGAGATCATGCACCCCGAGAATGCCGAATTTATTATTGGCGACGATCTCCGGCAGGACGGCCGCGACTTCTTCTACCGACTTACTTGTCTCCACAGCATGCAGCATGGCCCGCCTCCCCGCCGTCGAGTTTCAGCTTCCTCAGAATATCCTCCATCAGGCACCACCTGGTAACGGCGGACTGGATCAGGTTGACGCCGATAAAGGCCGTGAAGTACAGCCACTTAGGGTCCACCCAGCGCGCCAGCGCCAAGCTGAGCAGGATGAAGGTCCCGGCGATAATACGGATTCTGCGCTCCAGGCTCATGACTTAACCCCCACGCCGAGTACTTCGCGAATAAGCTTCTCTATCTCCGCCTTGGGCAGAGCGCCGCGCGTCATCTGCGGCTTTCCGTCTTTGGGGATAAACAGCAGGCTTGGTATCGAGCTGATGCCGAACATGCCGGCCAGTTTCTGTTCCGCGTCGGTATCGATCTTGTAGATATCCACTTCGCCGTGGTGCTGATTGGCGACTTCTTCAAGGACGGGCGTGAGCGAACGGCAGGGCCCGCACCAGTCGGCGTAGAAATCCACAATACAGGGCCGCTCGCCGACAAACTTCCAGTCTTCGTTGGCCGCAAAGTCGAAGACCTTATGCTTAAAGCTTCTCTCGTTTAACTTTTCCATTTTCGCTCCTTTCTCTATCGGCTCCCAACCTTTAGATGCAGAAACCCGAAAAAGGATTCAGCCTATACTTGAGTGTCCGTTTCCGCGGAGACATTACTGCCGTACAGGTAGTACAGGATCGGCACCGAGGTCCGCGACAGCAAAGTCGAGGCCACTTCGCCGGCGATCAGTGAGATCGCCAGGCCCTGGAAGATGGGATCGAACAAGATGACCCCGGCGCCGACCACCACCGCCGCCGCCGTCAGCAGCATCGGCCGGAAGCGCACCGTCCCGGCATCCACCACCGCCTCTTTGAGCGGCATTCCCTCATCGAGACGCAGATGGATGAAGTCTACGAGAATAATGGAATTGCGCACCACAATACCAGCCCCCGCGATAAAGCCGATCATGGAAGTCGCGGTGAAGAAAGCGCCCATACCCCAGTGCGCGGGCAGTATCCCCACCAAGGTCAGCGGGATCGGGGTCATAATGACCAGGGGAATAAGGAAGGAGCGGAACCACGCCACCACCAGAACGTACATAAGGATCAGCACCAAGGCGAAGGCGATGCCCAGATCGCGAAAGACCTCATAGGTGATATGCCACTCGCCGTCCCACTTAAGCGCGCTTTCCTGGGAACTGTCCGGCTGGCGCGTATAGTACTGCTTGAGCTCGATGCCGTTTTTCTCGGCCAGTTCGGCGATGCGCGGGCGCAGCGACAGGATCGCGTAGATTGGGCTCTCTTGGCGTCCGGAAACGTCGGCGATCACGTAGGCGACGCGCTGCAGGTTCTTATGGAAGATGGGCATATCCGCATCGCGGCTCTCGCGTCGCGTCAGCTCCTGCAGGCGGATCAAGGTCCCGTTGCGCGACAGCACGCCCAGAGACTCCACCGCGTTCAGGCCGCGCCGCTGGCTTTCGGGAAGCCGCAGGCGGATATCGACCGGCTCGTTCTCGCCTTCAATATGCGCCAAGCCGGCGGTATGCCCGTGCAGCGCCATAGCCACGGTCTGGGCGACCTGGGCCGGAGGTATGCCGTTCAGCGTCGCCTTGGCGCGGTCTACCTGCAGCGACTTCAGCGGCTGCGGGTCGGGGATATAGGTATCGACATCGGTGATCCCAGCGGACTCTTCCAGCATTTTCTTGAGCGCGCGGGCGAATGCCTCCTGCCTTTCGGGATTGGGATCGAAGATCTCAAACACCATGGTGGACAGCACCGGTGGACCGGGCGGCACCTCGGCCACCTGCACCCGCGCGCCATGCGCGCGGGCGATCTCGGTAATCCGCGGCCGCACCGCTTTGGCGATATCATGGCTCTGACGCTTGCGCTCCTTGAGCGGCAAGAGATTAACCAAGATATCGGCATGGTGCGGCCTGGTGCGCAGGTAGTAATGCCGCACCAGGCCGTTGAAGTTGTAGGGCGCCGCCGCGCCGACATATTCGGTCACATGCCGCACCTCGGGAACGGTCCACATATAAGCCGCGATCTCGGCCGCCGCAGCCGTCGTCTTCTCGAGCGCCGTGCCCTCCGGCATGGTGAGAACAATCTCGAATTCGTCCTTATTGTCGAACGGCAGCATCTTCACCGTAACGGCCTTGAAGTAAACCAAAGACACCGAACCCAAAAGCAGCACCAACACCCCCGCCAGGTAGATCCAGCGCAGCCGGGCGCTGCTCAGGATCGCATGCATGAACCGGCGGTAGAGCTTATCCATGGCGCTTTCTTCATGCGCGGCATGCGACTTGGGCTTAAACATCACCAGCAGCCGGGCGAAAGCCCATGGCGAGACGATAAAGGCCACTCCCAACGAGAACAGCATCGCCGCCGAAGCGCCTATCGGAATGGGCCGCATATAGGGCCCCATCAGCCCGCTGACGAACGCCATCGGCAGGATGGCCGCGATCACCGTCCAAGTGGCGAGCAAGGTCGGGTTGCCGACCTCATCGACCGCGTCCACCGACAGCTTCCACAGCGAGCGGCCATCCTGCATCATATAGTGCCGGTGAATATTTTCCACGACAACAATGGCGTCGTCGACTAGAATACCAATGGAGAAGATCAGGGCGAACAGCGTAATCCGGTTAAGGGTATAGCCGGACAGGAAGTAGATCAGCAGCGTTAAAGACAGCGTGACCGGGATGGCGATGAGCACGACAAAGGCCTCGCGAAAGCCCAGAGCCAGCGCGACCAACGCCGTAACCGAAAGCGTCGCCAGCCACATATGGAATATCAGCTCATCCGACTTATGCTTGGCGGTCTCGCCGTAATTGCGCGTTATTGTGGTCTCAATGCCCTCCAGGTCGCCCGCTTCGCGCGCGCGATTGACGCGCTCGAGAACCGCATCCGCCACCTTGGTGGCATTGGAGCCTTTGCGCTTGGAAACCGACAGCGTCACCGCGGGGTAGCGCTCATCCGAACCGCGGCTGGAGAACAGCACCGATCGCTCGTCCTCATCGACGCCGTCGGTCACCTCGGCCACATGGCTCAGCAGGACCGGCCGACCTCCCGACACACCGAGAACGACGCTGCGCAGGTCATCGGCAGTGCGGATGAAGGCATCGGTCTCCACCAGCACCGCTTTGCCGTCCTTATTATAGTGTCCGGCGGGCAGGCGTTGATTGGAGGCCTGCAGCATGCCCGAGACTTCCATTAAAGTCAGGCGGCGCTGGGCCAGTTTGGCGGGGTCGATATGCACATTAAACTGCCGCCGCCGCCCACCGATGATGTCGATTTCAGAAGCGTCGGTTACCGCGCTGATCTCACGGCGCAGGGAGGCGGCGGCCCGGCGCAGCTCGAGCGGCCCCTTGTCCTTGCCCCATAAAATCAGGCTCAGTATCGGCACATCGTCGATCAACCGCGGCTTGATCAGCGGCTGCCCGGCGCCCGGCGGCAGCTTATCTATATTGGCGAACGTCTTGGTGTAGACGCGCGTCATAGCCTCTTCCGGATTGGTCCCGACCTCGAAGCGCAGGATAAACATCGCGAAGCCCGGCTCGGCCGTGCTGTAGATATACTCGACTCCCGGGATCTCCCATAGCGTACGCTCGCCGACGTCGATCACGCGCTTCTCGACCTCGCGCGCGCTCGCCCCCGGAAACGGAACAAAAATATCGAACATCGGCACGTCGATCTGCGGCTCCTCTTCACGCGGCAGGTTCAACAGCGCGAAGCCGCCCAAAAGCAGAGAACCGATAATTATCAGGGGCGTGAGCTTGGAGCGGATGAAGGCGGCGGCGATGCCGCCGGCGATCCCCAGTTTTTTGGTCTTACCCTCTTGCGTTGTCATCGTACGGCCTCCAAGCTGTCGGCGATCTTCGCTACGACGCCGCGGTCGAGCCCGCCGGCGGTTAACATCAGCCGGGCATAGCCGGCATGCAGGTGATAAAGCGTCTGCAGATAGGCGTCTTCCGCCTGGGCCAAAGCATCTTCGGCGCGCAGCACCTCCATAACGCTTTGCCGCCCCTCGAGATAAAGCGGCCGGAAAAGTTTGAGCGACATGCGCGCCTGCTCCAGCATCCACTGTACCGTCGGCAGGCTCTCCGCCACGCCGTTAAAGCCCGCCCGCGCGCCGGCCAGCTCCATGCGGACGGCATCCGCCTGCTCCTCCGCCAGCGAGCGGCTGGCCTCGACCTGCGCCTTGGCGCGGGCCCGGCGCGGGATATAGGCGGGGTCGCCGAACGGCAGCCGGGCCCGTACGCCGAGTATGCGCGACGCCAGATTGCGGTCGAAATCGGTAGTCGCCGTCTCGACGGCGGCGAAGGCCTCGACCGTGGGCAGCAGGCTCATCGAGCTCTGCCGCTGCGCAGTCTCCGCTTGAGAAGTTCGCACCCGAGCCATACGCAAATCGCGCCGGTCGCGCAGCGAGCGGTCGACCAGCTCCGCCTCCGGCGGCAGGGAATAGGTTCCCGGCAGGAGAGCGCCCGCGGGCTTCAGCTCGCCGGGCGCGGTCCCGGTCAGCACCGCCAAGCGCGCGCGCGAGGCCTCAAGGCGGTACCGCGCCTGGGTCCGCTCAGCCCGGAGCTTGCCGAGAATGGCTTCGGCGGCGTAGAAGTCGGAGCCCAGAACCAAACCCTTCTTCTTGAGCCGACGGGTATCGTCCGCCATGGTCTCGGCCGACTTCACCCGCTCTTCCAGCATGGCGAACCGGGCGGTTTCCAGCAGCACCCCGAGATGGCTTTCCACCGCCTGATAAAGCTTCATCTGCTCGGCGCCCTCCGCCCGGCTCTCCGCTTCCGTCACCGCGAGCCGGCCCATGCGGCGGTAAGAGTGCAGCTGATAGGCGGTAAAAAGCGGCATCCCGACCTCCAGGGCGGTCTTGATATTGGTGCGGTAGCCCGGCTGGTTGAGGTTCATGATATCGAAGTCGCGCTGCTCGGCGGCGCGCTGCTCGAGGCGCGAGCCGAAGACGAAGAGGGGGTTATCTCCCCGCATAATGGAGCTGCGGGCGGCGATATGAGGCAGGCTCATGGCCCGCGCCTCCCACAGGGCGCTCTTCGCCGCGCGCGCTCCCGAACGCGCGCCCCGCAGCGCGGGGCTGCGCCGCACGACAAGGTCGGCGACCTCGGTCAGCCCGGCGGCCGATGCCGAGAGCGGAATTAACAGCAAAGCGGCAACGATAAGGTTCCGATAAATCATGGCGTTTCTCCTGCTGTTTGGATGCAGAACGGAAGGAAAGGATTCAGGACTTCTTTAAGGAAAGCGCGCATTCTTTCAGCTGCGACCGCAGGCTGCGGCGCAATTTTGCGGGGAGCGAGGACCGGCGGCCCGCCTTGTTGACAATGCGGACCGACTTGCGCAAGGTGGCGATAAAGGCTTTGCAGGGCTTGCATTTAGGCGCGTGCGCGTCGATCACGCGGCATAGCTTGGGATCAAGCTCGCCGTCGATATAGTCCGACAAGCGGTGGATCATGCCGCCGCAGCCGTGCTTTTTTTTCATGCGCGCCGCCCGCGAAAATAAGCGTCGAGCTTCTCGCGCAGAAACAGCCGCCCCCGGTGCAGCCGGGACTTCACCGCCGCCACGCTGATCTTAAGGATCTTGGCCGTTTCCTTGTTGGAAAGCTCCTCTATGTCGCGCAAGGTCAAAACCAGGCGGTACTCGACCGGCAGCGCCGCCAGCGCCTTGGCCACCGCTTCGCCCAATTCTTTCTTCTTGGCCGCCTCTTCCGGCGAGGCGCCCCAGTCCTGGAACTCGCGCACCGGTCCCCGCGGTCCGTCCAGGACGCGGACGAAGGGCTGCCGCTTCTTTTTGCGGTAGCGCATCCAGCACAGGTTGGAGGCGATGCGGTAGAGCCAGGTACCCAGGCCCGATGCGCCGCGGAACTTGCGGATTCCCTTGAAGGCGGTGAGAAAAGTCTCCTGGTAAACGCCGTCCGCTTCGGCGGGCATGCCGGCACAGACGCTCTGCGCCAGGCGGAAGATCTTGTCCTCGTGGCGGCGGATGAGCTTGCCGAAAGCTCCGGGGTCGCCGTTTTTGCTGGCCGCGATCAGCGCGGACTCCGTATCGGTTCTCATTCCCAATTATTTATCTTACAACTTGTGACCGTCCGCTTGACTTGCTGGGATTAATTTTTTATCATTATTGATATTAAGTATCATTATGAAAACAGCTAGAACCAGCCCCGCACGCCAGGCCAAAGAACTCTTTATTGAATACCTCGCCGCCCATGGCCTGCGCTTCACGCGTCAGCGGCTGCTGGTTTTAGACCACCTGCTCAGCTCCGGCAAGCATCAGAGCACCGATGCGATATATCAAACCCTCCGCCGGCAGGGAGTCGGCCGCGCCACCGTCTTTAGAAACCTTAAAATGCTGGCTAAGTGCGGCATTATCAGCAATATTCGCGATCCAAAAGGTATTTCCAATTTTGAAGTAACACATAACCGGCCGCATCATGACCACCTAATCTGCATTAAATGCGATGCCATCCACGAGGTTCGCTGGCCCGAATTAGAACGCATTCAGCAGCGTATATGTCGGAAAACCGGATTTGAGCCGCGCTGGCATCGGCATGAAATATTTGGCGTCTGCGCGCGGTGTCGGAAAGCACGGTAGCTGTTTTTTTAAATTACTATTGATACTCTGTATCATGAAGGGGGAAGCATGAAATACCCGCTGCTCGCCTTAATGGCCCTGCTCGCGTCCGGTCCGGCGTTGGCGCAGGACCGCCTGACAGAGATGGAGCGCAAGCTTGAAGTTCTTGGCGCGGAGATCGAACGCTTGAAGCTTGACGGTACGCCGTCATCGCCCGGCGGGAGCGCCGGCGCCAACACCACCCTGGGCGGCTATGGAGAAATGGTTTACCAAAACTACCGCCAGCGCCGGCAGGACGGCGCCGTCGCCGGCCAGCGCGACACCATCGACATGTATCGCACCGTCGCTTATATCGGCCACAAGTTCAACGACTGGATCACCCTGCACTCGGAGATTGAGTTCGAACATGGGACCGACAGCACGCGCGGCGAGGTCTCAGTGGAGCAGGCGGCGCTGGACCTGGCGTTTAAGAAGTGGTTTGGACTGCGCGCCGGCATGATGCTGATGCCGGTGGGAATTATCAACGAGACACACGAACCCAATACGTACCACGGTGCCCTGCGCCCCAGCGTGGAGTCAAAGATCATCCCCAGCACCTGGCGGGAGAACGGCATCGGCATTTTCGGCACCGCCGGCCCGCTAAGCTACCGCTCCTATATAGTCGCCGGCCTGCAGGCGGCCAACGCCTCCAGCGTCAGCGGCTTTAATCACAGCAGCGGCGTACGCAGCGGCCGTTCCAAGGGCTCCAAGAGCTTCGCCGACGACCTGGCCTGGGTCGGCCGCATCGACGTCTCGCCGCTGGCCGGCCTATCCGCCGGCGGCTCGCTCTACATCGGTGAGGCCGACCAGAGCCAGCTCAGCCTGCCCTCCGTCCCGGTAACCATTTGGGAGCTGCATACTGACGCCAAATGGCGCGGCGCCGAACTGCGCGGCCTCTTCGCTAAAGTGAAGATCGGCAGCGTCGACGAACTCAACGTGGTCCAGGGCGTGGCTGCGGGCTCCAACAGCTCGATCGGCTCGGAGATGTTCGGCGTCTACCTCCACGCCGCCTACAACATCTTTACTCTGTGGCCGGGAAGCGGCGAGCAGTATCTGGCACCGTTTTTCCGCTTCGAGCGCTACGATACGCAGCACAAGGTTCCGGACGCTTGGAACAAAAACCCGGCCAACAACCGCATCGAGTATACGGTGGGCCTCACCTACCGGCCGCATCCACGGGTGGCGCTAAAGCTCGACCATCAGTTCATGCGCAACCTGGCGCGCACCGGCATCGAGCAGACCAACTTTGGCGTTGGCTATGCGTTCTAGCTTATTCCTTGTCTGGTTCGCGGCATCCGCGGCGCTGTTGTCAGCGGCGCTCGCGGATGCCGCGGACTCCTCCCGCGAGCGAGCGCTCCAGCGCGCCTTCCCCGCGGCGGCCGTCGAACGCAGGACGGCCTACTTATCCGCGGCGCAGCTGACAACGGCCAATGAAAATGCGGACTCGACAACCGAAATCGAGTCGCGAATCTGGACCTACTATGTCGGCAGTAATTCGGCGGGAGTTGTCGGCTTCGCCTATTTTGATCGCTTAATAATCCGCGCCGCGCCCGCCGTTATCATGACGGTCGTCGCTCCGGACGGACGGCTGCGCAGCATCGAGGCCGTTGAGTTCAACGGCCCGCCGGAGCGCGCGCCCACCCGCGCCTTCCTGAAAGGTCTGCGCGGCATGAGCCTCGGCAGTGAAATCCGGCTGGGCGCGGGAGTCGACGGCATCTCCGGCGCCACCTACACCTCCATGACTTTGGTCGACGCGGCCCGGCGCGCTCTGGCAATCCACTCCGTTTTGCACCCCTAAACGCTATAATCAAAGGCGTCATGCATGACGTCGCCATCATCGGCGGAGGAGTCATCGGCTGCGCCATCGCGCGCGGGCTTTCGCGCTTCAAGCTGCGGGTAGTCCTCGTCGAGAGCTGCGAAGAGGTGGGCTTCGGCACCACTAAAACCAACAGCGGCATCATCCATGCCGGACACCACAGCCCGCCGGGCACGCTGAAGGGGGAACTGGCGGTGCGCGGCAATGCGCTTTTCGACCGCCTGCACGCCGAGCTGAACTTCGGCTTCAAGCGCATCGGGGAGCTGGTTGTCGCGCGCGAGCAGGTAGACCTGCCGGTCCTCGACCGGCTTAAGGCGCAGGGAGAGAAGAAAGGCGTCGCCGGCCTCGAGATCTGGGACGCCGCGCGCCTGCGGCGCGAAGAGCCGAACCTCTCGCCGAAGCTTTTGGGCGCGCTCCATGCTCCGTCCGCCGGCGTTATCAACCCCTACGAGTTCGCCTTCGCCCTGATCGAGAACGCCCAGGACAACGGCGTCGAGCTGCGCGTCAACAGCCCGGTGCAAAGCATCGAAAGCGACGGCGACGGCCTAACGCTGCGCACGCCCACCGCCGCCATCCGCTCACGCTTCGCGCTCAACTGCGCCGGCGTCTTCGCCGACGATATCGCGCGCATGCTCGGCCTCAAGGACTTTAGAATCCTGCCCCGCAAGGGCGAGGAGTATATGCTCGACAAGCGTCTTGAAGGCCTGGTCCGGCGCCTGATCTTCCCGGTGCCGCAGAAGACGACCAAGGGCATCCTCATCATCCCGACTTTCGACGGCACCATAATGGTCGGGCCCACCGCCGAGGACACCGCGGACCGCCATGATTTGGCCACCACCCCGGAAGGCGCGGAGAAGGTCTTTAGCTTTGTCCGCGGCATGTGCCCGTCCATCGCGGAACGGGACACCATCACCGAATTCGCGGGCCTGCGCGCGGTCAGCGACAGCAACGACTTCATCATCGGACCGACCGCGGTAAAAGGCTTCATCAACGTCGCCGGCATCCAATCCCCCGGCCTGACCTCGGCGCCGGCCATCGCCGAGCGGGTCGTGGAGATCCTCAAGGACGAAGGCCTGCGGCTCGACCGGAAAAAAGGATTCAACCCCAAGCATCAGGGACCCGCGCGCTTCGCCTCGCTCGACCTGGAAGCGCGCCGGAAGCTGATCAAAAAGGATCGCCTGTTCGGCAGGGTGGTCTGCCGCTGCGAGCTGATAACCGAGGCCGAAATCCGCAGCGCCGTCGACAGCGGCGCCCGCACCCTGGATGGGATCAAGTTCCGCACCCGGGCCGGCATGGGCCGCTGTCAGGGCAGCTTCTGCACCACCCGCTGCCTGGACACTTTGGCCGAGCGTCTCAACAAGCCGCTGCATGCCATCACCAAACGCGGCGGGAAGTCCTGGCTGACGGAGGCCATGGACTGATGCTCGGCCGGATGCAAGGACGCTATGATGCGGTAGTGGTCGGCGGCGGCCCCGCCGGCATGGGCGCGGCCCTGGGCGCCCGCGACGCCGGGGCCAGGCGCGTGCTTATCGTCGACCGCGAGCCGGAAGCCGGCGGCATCCTGCACCAGTGCATTCACTCGGGCTTCGGCCTGCACTACTTTAAAGAAGAGCTGACCGGCCCCGAATACGCCGAACGTTTTTTCGCCCAGGTGATCGACCGGGACGTGGACCTGGCGACCGACAGCTATGTCTGCGGCGTGGCGGTCGACTCCAACGGCAGCAAGCGCGTCCGCATTATGAGCGAGGCGCGCGGCCTCTCGACCATAGAGACCAAGACGGTGGTGCTCGCCATGGGCTGCCGCGAGCGCACGCGCGGCGCCATCCGCATCCCGGGAACCCGCCCCGCCGGGATCATGACCGCCGGCCTGGCGCAGAAGCTGGTCAATATGAAGGGCCTGCTGCCGGGCAGAAAAATTGCGATCCTGGGCTCGGGAGACATCGGCCTGATCATGGCGCGGCGTCTCGCCCTCGAGGGCTGCGAGGTGGTCGGCGTCTATGAGCTGATGCCTTATTCCAACGGCCTGACCCGCAATGTCGTGCAATGCCTCGATGATTTTAATATCCCGCTGCATCTATCTACCACCGTGGCCTGCATCCACGGCCGCGACCGGGTGGAGAAGGTGACGGTCGCGCCGGTCGACAAGGAGCTGCGGCCGATTGCGCGCCGCGCCAAGGATGTCGCCTGCGACACTTTGCTCATGTCGATCGGCCTGATCCCGGAAAACGAACTGTCGCACGGCCTCGGCATTGACCTCGACCCCATCACCGGCGGCCCGCGCGTATCGAGCGCTCTGGAGACCAGCATGCCGGGCATGTTCGCCTGCGGCAATGTCCTGCACGTTCACGACGTGGTGGACTTCGTCACCCGGGAAGCGCTGCTGGCGGGACGCTACGCCGGAGAATGGGCGCAGGGCATCCGGCGGCCCGCCGACAATATCCGCCTCGTCGCCGGCGACAATGTCCGCTACTGCCTGCCGCAGTCGCTGAGCCCCGAACGCGAGCATACGATCTACCTGCGCTGCAAAGAGGCCGTGAAGCCCTGCGTGATCCGCGTCGGCGGCATTATGGAGAAGAAGCTCCGCTTCGTGGTCCCCGCCGAAATGATCATGCTCACCATCCGCCCGGACGTGCTCGAGCAGTTTCAGGGCGACTCCCTGCGCATCGACATCCTGCCCGCCGAAAAGAAGGTTAAGCGTGCCTAAGACCGAAAACTACACCTGCGTGCGCTGCCCGATGGGCTGTCCCTTGCGGCTCGCGCATGAGGGAAAGAAGATCGTCGAGGTCTCCGGCAATGAGTGCAACCGCGGCGCCAAATACGCCCGCCAGGAGTTCACTGAGCCCCGGCGCGAACTCAGCACCACAGTGGCGATATCCGGCGGCCTCTGGGCGCGCCTGCCGGTCAAGGTGAAGGGCGGGGTGCATAAGAAGCGAGTCCTGGAAGCGGCGCGCGAAATCCATAAACTGCGGGCCAAGGCTCCGGTCAAGGCGGGCCAGGTGCTGCTCAAGAACCTGCTGGGCGAAAAGGGCGCGGATGTGGTGGCTTGCCGCACGATGAGACAGGTCGGCGGCTAGGAGGTCCGCTCGCAGCGGCAGCAGTTATGCTTGTCGAGCAATAAGCAGGGGCAAACCTTGAGCGCCCGGGCGATCTTATCCAGCGTGGGCAGGCTGGGCAGCTTGGTGCCGCGCTCTATGTGGCCGAGAAAGGTGTAATGGATGCCGGCCCGGTCGCTAAGGTCTTCCTGGGTCAGCCCCCTATCCAAGCGATACTTCTTAATGCTCTTGCCTAAAGCTTTAAGCATGGATATATCCCCTTGCCGTAGGTCCCAAAATACTACACCAAGCGCGGAATTTTATGAACAGCCTCACGGTCGCATCCCGCCCCATCATCTCAGCATACTTTAGCCGCCCGCGCTCACGTATTCCTCAAATCTACCGGTGATAAACCTCAAGAAAATAAAACGGCAAATATGACTGCAGGACTCTACCCTAATTTTTCCGCATCATGTAATGTACACGCAGATGGGACATCTATTGGTCATCGACAATGACGAATCAGTGCTGCGCGTGCTTAACAAGTTTTTGACCGCCCAAGGCTTCATGGTCGACACGGCGACACGCCCCCCCGAAGTATCCGGCTCCTACTCCCTGATCCTGCTCGACATCATGATTTCCGGCCATCACGTTCTAGAAACCATCCGCTGCCTGCGCGAAAAACTGCCGGAAACACCGATTCTTCTAATCACCGGCGGCGCTGATCAGAAACTGATAGAAGAAGCCCGCGCGCTGGGCGCGGCGGGACCGGTGAGAAAACCCTTCGACTTCGACGAACTGCGGGGCGCTATCGCGGACCTGCTCGGCCGTTAGCGGCGGGGAGGGCGGCTCGCTTACTTCTTCGCCGGCCGGGGTTCGGCGGCTTTGCGGAAGGTTCCCATCGCGAACTGTCGTCCGCCCACCGTTACTCGCGAGGTACTGCCGCTGAGATGGATAATTGATCCGTCCTTGCGTTTAAAGGGCAGCGATTTTACAACCGCCGACTCCCCACGGAACAGCTTCTTGAAATCCGCATGCACCTTGGCGTGGGCTTCTTTGGAATGACAGTCCAAAACAGAAAGTTTCAGGAATTCCTTTTCGGAATAGCCCAACATCGCGCAGAATATTTTATTACAGCCCGTAAGCCGGCGCGTCTTGACATCCACAATAACAAAGCCGTCCGGCGCATTCTCAAACAAGGCTCGATATCTCTGCTCGCTGTCGATCAGGGCATTCTCCAGCTTCTTCTGCTCCGTATTGTCGCGGATGGACAAAATGATCCGAACCGGCGTCTCGCCATGCGCCGCGAGACTATTGGCGTCAACAATAACTTCGATATCGGTTCCGTCGAAATGCTTCAGCACAAAACTGCGCCGGCGCGCGAAGCCCGCCTCACCGAGCTCCTCAAGCAGATCATTGAGCTTGCCGTGCAGTTCCGGATGGACGAGCTTGCTCAGCGGCTGACCCAAAAGTCTTTCCTTCGAGCGGCCCAAGATCGTTGATGCCCGGTCGTTGCATTCCGCGATGGTCCCGTCCGCGTCCACCGACAGCATAAGATGCGGCGCGTTCTCAAAAATCAGCTTATAGGTCTTTTTGGTTTCCTGCACATCGTCGGCGGCGCGCAGCTGCCGCGTCCGGTCCTGATATACCGCGACGACATCGCCCATCGGCAGCTTGTAGACGTAGTTTTCCCGATAGCCGCAAATGCGCTGATCTTTATACAGGCCCACGGGATGATGTTCGGGCCGCCCGGTTTTCCATACCCGTTTTAACACATCAAAGAGGCCGAACATCTCTACCCCGGGGAAAGAGGCGCGCAGGCTGCGGCCGACGACATGCTCGCGCTGCACCTTCTCGGTCCTTTCCGCGGCGTTATTAAAATCAACAAAGACGAAGTCCCGCCCGCCGTCCACCGCGCGGTAGACCGCCACGCAGATATTCAAGCTCTCGAAGAGCTGGTGAAACCGCTCCTCGTTTTTATTCACCCGCCGGGACATGTCCATCTGATGCTCAATAACGCACAGCAGGCTCTTGCCGTCATAGATCGGCCGGCCCAAAATCTTCATCTTTTTCTGCCGGCCCTTTTCGTCCTTATGGGAATGCTCGAGCGTAACAGACTGCTTGGTCTGCTTGAGCAGCTTGATCGTGCATGCTTCCCCTTCCGCATCGCAAGGGAGCGCTCGACCATGCGTCAGCTCATAGCACTTGATCCCTTCGGGCAGCCGGCGCAGGCTCCATAGAGCCAGGGCCGCCGGATTGGCGTAGATCACGGTGTAATCCTCGGGATTGATAACGTAAACCGGCTCGGGATTGGAGTCGATGACGGAGCTCAGCGGAACTGTCGTGAGCGCCGCCGCCTTCTTCTTTTTACTCTGTGCTTTCTTTTTTGCCATGTCGCGAATGGGGGATATACGTCGCAGACACTTTAGCAAGATGCGCTGCCGGCACACAAGAATGGGCATGGGCCCTTGGGCCCACATTATCCTGGGTCCCTGGGCCCTCGTTGTTTTGCGCCTTCCCGCTACCCTACTAGGGTACCCTTGTAATCCTTGCGATCGGGCATGGGAGCATCCACCTCCGGACCATATTCCGGAGTCACCAGGGGACGGTAAACAAGCCGTTCCCGTTTCTTTTTGGAGGTGGCGATGCGCAGGATCCTGGCGAGACAACTGGCTCTGTCTCTCGCGCTTTCCGGCTGGAGCGCCCCCCTGCGGGCCTACGCGGCCTGCCCTTCCGCCGCCGGCCTCAACCGCCTCGGGCAGCTGGCTCAGGGAGAACCCCTGCGGCAGGAAGACTTCCCGCTCACCCACAAGGCCTTGCGGCAGGCGCGCCCCGAATGCGGCGCCGACTGCTTCGCCGGTTTGCTGCTCGGCGGCGCCGACGGCGCGATCCGCCTGACCCCGCCGGGAAAACAGCTCCTAATCCAGGCGGCCGCGCAATGCGCTCCGTACCGTTTTCTTCCCGCGGGGCCCCGTCCCGCCTTGCCGGCGAAGACGGTCGAGCTTCGCGGCGCCGGGACACCGCTGCGGAATCTGACGCAGCCGGACGGCGGCAGGTATTTCGACGGCGCCGCGGAGCTCAAGCCGGCGGTCGCGGTCGGCGCCGCACGGGGCGCATCCTACACCGCCGCCGTCATCCCGGCGCGCGTGACCGCGAAGCACTCCGGCCTGAGCCTCAACCGGGATCCGCCGGCTCCCGCGCTCGAATATCCTGAAGACATAAAAGCCAAGAAGGAGTTCTGGGGACGCCTCAAGGGGATGTTCGGCAGCATGGCATCGTTTTACGCGAACCAGATCACGGGCGCCGGGACCTGGGTCCACGAGAAGGGCCATGAGATATTCATCCGTCTGCTGCACAACCCCAAGCATCTCGAGGTCCAGGTCGACGGCATCGAGAATATGCGCAATGTGGGCCGCGCCCCCTCCTGGGACAGCCTGAAAAAATTCCTCGGCAGCCATGATACCCATCAGGACGGCGCCGCCGGCTACGCTTCCTACGGCGGCTTTCAGGATACGCCGCTCGGTACCCGGCTGGGAGATTCGGCCTCCACCGCGATCATCTCCGCCGCCGGCTCGCTGGCGCAGGACGTTCCCGCCATCGCCGGCTACGCTGCGGGCTTCATGCTGCGCAAGAAACATCCGGCGATCGGCTATACCCTAATGACCACCTCGATGATGAACCACTTCGTGAACTCGCTCTATTTATGGAGTGCCGTCGGCATGTCCGCCGAGCAGCTGGCTGCGGCCGGCCGTTCCGGCCATGACTGGGCCAAGTTCGCCACGGCGACCCAAATTCACCCCGTTATCACCGCGCTCGCCTTTACCGCGATCCTCCCGCTGGAAGCGCTGACGCTGCACTATGCGAGCAAGGCCTATGCCCGCAAAGTCAACGATCGCCGCGCGCTCGGCAGCCTGATCGAAAAAGGAGATATCGCGGAAATCGACCTGCTGGCGCTCTACGAACTATATCCCGGGCGCGATAAGCTGCAGCTGGCGGAGGCCCGGCTGAGCGAGCTCATGCAGGCGTACGACAAGAAGCGGGGCGCTGAGTCGATAGCCGGCATGCAGGGCGCCGCCGGCATCGTGGCCAAGGAGTTTGAGAAGTTCCAGTCTTACGTGATCAAGACCTACCGCGCCGAACTTGACGCCGAAATCGAACGGCTGCCCAAAATAGAAAGAGAGACGCTGGCGAATGCGGTACGGCAGGTCAAGGCGTATTACCGCGCGCGCTACCGGGCCGACAAGCTGGGGACCGGCATGGAAGTCGGCACGATCGGCGTGGGCGCCGCCGCCGGCGTCGCCGCCGCCGCCAGGGCCGCGGGGCTCGCGGCGGCCGGCACGGCGCTCGAAGTAATGATCCCGGGCCTGGGCGCCCTCGGCGTGGCCTCCGGCCTGCACCGGACCCGTAAAGCGCTGCGCGACGCCTCGCTTAACGGCGTTGAAAAGACGCTGGCCGTAGTGCAGCATGCCAGCGGCGCCGTGGGCTCTTTGGGCATGATCACCGCCGAACCCCTAATGATGCTCGGCGGCATGGCGGGCTCGCTGACCGCCCTCGGCGCCCGCTGGCTCTACGGCAAGTGGCGGGAGCGCAAAGAACGGCTGCTGACCGCTTTCGCCGTCCCGCTTCTTCCCTGCCCCGCGTACGCCTAGGCGGAAACTACTCCGGCCGCAGCAGCTCGAAAGCCGTCGCCGCCAGAGCCTTGGCCCCGGCGGGCGGCGCCCGCTCGGGGTCGGGCAGGAACGTCGGCGAATGCAGCCCGGGCGGACCGTCCGGGGACTCCCGCATCGCCGCGGGCGTGACGACGCCCAGGCGGAACATAAACGACGGCACCGGCGGCTCGACTCGCCCGTAGCGCGCGAAATCGTCGCCTCCCATGCCCGGCAGGTTGCCGGCGACATTGTCCGGTCCGAACACTTCACGCAGAACGGGAAGCAGGCGCGCGGTAAGCGCGGGGTCATTATAGCCCGGAGGCAAATACGGCTCGTAGAACTTCACTACCGGCAGCCGGTCTTCAGGAAATCCCGCCGCCCGCGCCGTATTCTCGGCCAGACGCCGGATGGCTCGCAGAATCTTCTCGCGCACCGGCTCCTCGCGCCAGCGTATGGTCAGTTCGAGCTTAACCTCTTCCGGGATGATATTGCGCTTGGTGCCGCCATGGATCGTGCCCACGGTAACGACCGCGTCATCGGTGGGCTTAAGCTCCCGGCTGACGATAGTCTGCAGCGCGTTCACAATCTGCGCGGCCAGCACGATGGGGTCTTTAGTCGTATGCGGATAGGCGCCATGGCCGCCCACTCCGCGCACCGTGATGTCCGCCGCGTCTATCCCGGCATTGTAAAAGCCCGCAGTATAACCGGCCTTGCCGACCGTCATGGCGGAGGCGGCATGGAGCGCGAGCGCGTAGTCCGGCCGCGGAAAGCGCGTGTATAGGCCGTCCTGAAGCATCTTCAAGGCGCCCTTGCCCCGCTCTTCGGCCGGCTGTCCGACCAGGACCAGGGTTCCCGACCAGGCCGCCCTGCTCGCGGCCAAAGCTCGAGCGGCGCCGACCAGCGAGGCCATATGCACGTCATGGCCGCAGGCGTGCATGACGGAGACCTTATTTCCCTTATGGTCCTTGGTCGTCACTTTGCTGGCGTAGGGGGCGCCGGTCTTCTCTGCAACCGGCAGGGCGTCCATGTCGGCACGAATCAGCACCGTCGGGCCGTCGCCGTTCTTGAGCAGGCCGACAACTCCGCGGCCGCCGACGCCTTCGGTCACGCTATAGCCGGCCCGGCGCAGCTCCTCGGCGATACGCTTGGCGGTATCAACCTCGTTGAGTGAAAGCTCCGGATGGCTGTGCAGATGTTCGTAGAGCCGGCGCAGATAAGACGCGTCCTTATCGACGTGCTTAAGCAGTTCGGCACGGCCCGCGCTCCAGGCCGCGCCGGCGGCCAGCAGAAAGAGGGCGGCGGCCAGCGGCGCCGCGCGGCGGCAGCGTATATTCATCATGCCTCTTTGTATCAATTTGCCGCGCTTAATCGTAACCCAGCTCGCGCAGGCGCTGTTCGGATAATCCGAAATAGTGCCCAACCTCGTGCAGGAAGGTCCGATGGATCTCGCGTATCACGGCGTCTTCGCCGCCGCCGCAGTGCTCCATGATCGGCTTGCGAAACAGCGTAATCTTGTCGGGCAGCACTCCAGAGTAGCCCGTATCCCGCTGGTTGAGCGGAATCCCTTCATAGAGCCCCAACAGGGTCCAGTCCTTTCCGCGATCCCGCAGCAGGGCGCGGTGCCGCGCGGCGGGGCGCTCCTCGACGACGATCTCAATATTTTCGAGCGCCCGGCGGAACTCTTCCGGCAGGCGGTCGACGGCGAGGGAGAGGAGCTCGCGGAATCGGTTTTCCCGCACTGGGCCTCAACCGCTCCCGCTACGTCGCGATGGTTTCGGCGCCGAAGTAGTCATGGAGGACCTTGGGAAGCCGGATGGAGCCGTCCTCCTGCTGGCCGTTCTCCAGCACAGCGGCGAAGATGCGGCCCACCGCCAATCCCGAACCGTTGAGCGTGTGCACCAGCTCGGGCTTCTTGCCGCGCCGGAAGCGCGCGTTCATGCGGCGCGCCTGAAAATCCCCGCAGTTCGAGCAGGAAGAAACCTCGCGGTAGCAGTCCTCGCCGGGAAACCAGACTTCCAGATCGTAGGTCTTGCAGGCGGAGAAGCCGATGTCGGCGGTGCACAGCTCGAGGACCCGGTACGGCAGCTCCAGCTGCT
The DNA here is from genome assembly GCA_043827405.1 of Elusimicrobiota bacterium. Classification (GTDB taxonomy): domain Bacteria; phylum Elusimicrobiota; class Elusimicrobia; order UBA1565; family UBA1565; genus JBDRPD01. The sequence continues at coordinate 46,246 of JBDRPD010000013.1, forward strand.
TGAGCACATTTTCGGCGTGCGCCGTGAGATCTTCCAGCGCCGCCATGGAATCCTCGGGGCGGACCACCCAGACCAGCTCGCACTTCTCGAACTGATGCTGGCGGATCATCCCGCGGACGTCCTTGCCGTATGAGCCGGCCTCCTGACGATAGCACGGCGTCAGCGCGGTGAACTTCATCGGCAGATCGCCATCATCAACGATCTCTTCGCGCACCAGGTTGGTCAGCGGCACTTCGGCCGTCGGAATGAAGTAGGACACGCTGCTGCTTCCGCCGTCCTGCTCGGCTTCGAACTGGCCCGTCTTATACAAGTCCTGCTCGAACTTGGGCAGCTGGCCCGTGCCCAGCATAACCTCGGGGCGCACGATATGGGGCAGGCAAATCTCGGTATAGCCGTGCTCGCGCACATGCAGATTGATCATGAACTGGCCGATTGCGCGGTGCAGCCGGGCGCCCATGCCCCGCAGAATCGAGAACCGCGATCCGGAAAGCTTGGCCGCGGTCTGAAAATCCAGGATTCCAAGCGCCTCGCCGATGTCCGCATGGTTCTTCGGGGTGAACGCGAAAGCGGGCTTTGCACCGCCGCTGCGCACCTCCACATTGTCGGCCTCGGACTTGCCGACCGGTACGCTCTCGTGCGGTAGATTGGGGATGCCGCGCACCAGAGCGCCCGCTTCCTCTTCGAGCACCGCAAGTTCCCGCTCCTTGGCCTGCATCTTTTCCTTGAGCTCCGCGACCTCGGCTTTAAGCCGCTGCGCCTCGTCCGCGTTCTGCTCCTTCATCGCCTGGCCGATCGCTTTAGAGGCCGCATTGCGCCGGGCCCGCATCTCCTCCACTTCCTGCAGCAGGGGCAGACGCTTTTCGTCGGCGGCCAGCAGCCGCTCCAGCTCGGGCAGGTAGCGTCCGCCGCGGTCGCGGATGCCTTTTTGGGCCCACTCGGGCTCAGTGCGCATTCGTTTAGGGTCGTTCATCGAGCTCCTTGTCCGAGGCTGCGGTCTCCCAGATAACGGGCAGGATATCCTCGCGCACGCGGTTGCGGAAGGTCTCCCCCGCCCGCGGCTCGATCATTACCTGCAGCTTAAAGGCGTCCGGCCAGTAGCCGGCATTATACATGCGCTTGAGATGCTCCTTGAGCGCGACCCGATTAATGGGCAGCCGCACTTCCTTGGTCGAGCGCTTCTTCACCCTGGGGACATGGCGCTCTTCCACATGAAAAGGAACCGTCCATACGCCCTCTTCGTCTTTACCAATCCGGCGCAGCCGCGCACTGAACGCGTATTTCAGCAGGACCGCGCTTTCGCCCTTGCTCTTGCGGTTCGACAGCACAACTTTCGCGCGCGCCCGAATCTTACAGTTGGAGGACGGCGGAAACAGCCAGCGCTTGATGTCGTGGTATCTGTCATCCCGCTTCTTGACGCTGATTTTCTTAACCGGCAGCGCCAGCTGCCAGCCGACGTCCTGAATCACGACCTCCGCGCGCGGTGCGGGCGCGAACAAAAACAGCAGCGCCGCCGCGGCGCCATAGGTCTGAGTCGTTTTCTTCACCGGGGCATTGTACTAAACCTACCCCTTCAGCACGCCGAGCGGGCTCATACGGGCGACCTTGCGGGCAAGGCCCGCCTGATGGCAGACTTCGACGACTTCCACCACGTTCTTGTAGGCGAACGGCGCTTCCTCGGCGAAGCCCCGCCAGGAATCGGTACGCACTTCGATCCCGCGCCGCGTCAGCTCCTGGGCGAGTTCGCGGCCGCTTATCCTCTGGGCCGCCTGCGTGCGGCTCATCAGCCTTCCCGCGCCGTGACAGACCGTCCCGAATGTCTGCTCCATGGCCCGCTCGGTGCCGACCAGCACATAGGAGTGCGTGCCCATAGAACCGGGCACCAGCACCGGCTGGCCCGCACGGCGGTGCGCCTCCGGCACCTCCGGATGCCCGGCCGGAAACGCCCGGGTTGCGCCCTTGCGGTGCACGCAAAGGCGCCGCTCGCGTCCGCCGACGCGGTGGGTTTCAATCCTGGCGATATTGTGGCTGACGTCATAGACGACATCGAGTCCAAGCTCGCGCGGCGACAGGGAAAGCGCGCGCATCGCCGCTTCGCGGACCAGGTGAGTAATGACTTGACGGTTGGCGAGAGCGAAATTAGAGCCGGCGCACATGGCGGCGAAATAGTCTTTCCCCTCGGCCGACGTCAGCGGCGCACAAGCCAGCTGGCGGTCCGGCAGCGCAATCTTGTAGCGCGCGCGCGCCTTCTGCATGGCCTGCAGGGAGTCCGCGCATATCTGGTAGCCGCAGCCGCGCGATCCGGTATGGATCAGCACGACGAGTTGGCCCGGGAACAGCCCGAACGCCTCGGCGACGACAGGATCATAAACCGCGTCCACCGCCTGCAGTTCCAGAAAATGGTTGCCGCTGCCCAAAGTCCCCACCTGATCGCGGCCGCGTTCCAGGGCGCGCCGGCTCGGCCGGTCCGGATCGGCGCCCGCCACCGCGCCGCCGTCTTCCAGCATGTCGAGGTCGCAGCGCTCGCCGTAGCCCGCGGCAACAGCCCAGCGCGCGCCCTTGCGCAATACCCGCTTCATATCCTCCCGGCTCAGCTTGAGACGGCCGCCCTTTCCGACGCCGGAGGCGACGCTGCCGTGCAGCGCGTCCATTAAGACGCCGATCCGGCCGCGAACGGACGCGGCCGTCACGGCGCTGCGCAGCAGCCGCACTCCGCAGGAGATGTCGTAGCCCACCATGCCGGGGGAGATCACGCCGTCGGCGGCATCCATGGCGGCCACGCCGCCCACCGGGGCGCCATAGCCCCAATGACAGTCGGGCATGGCCAGGGAATAGCCGACAATGCCGGGCAAGTGCGCGACGTTCGCGACCTGCTGCGCCACCCGCTCGCGCTCGATCTTGGGCAGCATGGCGGCGGACGCGTATATTCGGCCGGGAACACGCATGCCGCCCGAGCGCTCCAGCTCGAACAGATAATCGCCGATCTTCTTGAGTTTATGGCCCATTTTGCCAACCCAGAGTCTATGCTATTCTCTACCCATGAGAAAAATTATTTTGACCCTGTGCGCTTGCGCGATACCGTTCCCGATCACGGCGGCTCCGGCCCCCGCCGCGAAAGATATGCGGCCGGTTGTCCTGCTTAAAACCTCCGAGGGGGACATCACGGTCAGGCTCTTCCCGGACAGCGCCCCCAAAACCGTCGAGAACTTCCTCGATTTGGCGGCGGGCAAGAAAGAATGGACGGACCCCGCGTCGGGCAAGAAAGTAAACAAACCCTTCTATGACGGCCTCGCTTTCCATCGTGTCATAGAGAATTTTATGCTGCAGGGCGGCTGTCCGCTGGGCACCGGTACGTCGGGCCCCGGCTATCAGTTCGCCGACGAGATCAACGCCAAGGCGCTGAATCTGCACCAGGAACGTGCCCTGCGCGAAAACGGCGCCCCGCATGACTGGCTGCTGATCCGCAACGGCGCCGACCTGCAGCGGACCCTGATTCATCCACTCGCCCGCAAGCTCGGCATCAAGACCCCGGAGGAGTTCGACCAGCGCCGCGACGAACTCAACAAGAAGCTGGAAAAGCTGACGCTGAAGGAAGCCTACGAGAACCAGGGCTACGTATACTCCGCTACCCTCAAGTCCCGCCCGCCCAAGCGCGGAGTCCTGGCGATGGCCAATTCGGGCCCGAACACCAACGGCTCACAGTTCTTCATTAACCTGGTGGACACGGACTGGCTGACCGGCAAGCACACCGTATTCGGTGAAGTGATCAAGGGCATGGACGTCGTCGACGCTATCGGCAAGAAGTTCGGGGGGCGTGAGACGCCGGAAGAAAAGGCCCGAATCCTTTCGATCCGCCCGATCAAACGTCCAGAATAACGCGCGCGGTCCATATGCCGTTCTTGCGGCTGACCGCCAGCCCGTGGTAAGTGGCGGCCTTAATCTCGACGGCGAGCGGCGTCCGGCTCGACAGCTTGCGGCCGGCGCAGCGCGCGTGGAGCTCGGTCTTTCCGGCCTCGTCGAATAAAATTTCCAACGGCACCCACCGTTCGGTATTCACGTAGTAAATCAGCTCGTTGAGCCAATCCACGAGCAGCTCTTCCGGGGTCGCGGTCTCAAGAACGATAACCGCGCTTTGCTTCGACGGCCCGCGCAGCGCGCCGACTCCGAGGATATCCAGCAGGCCGCGGGCGGCGTTGTTATAAAACGTCTTAAAAGTCCGGCCCTTGATCTGCAGCCCGACCTCGGACGTATGCGGAAGGATGCGGTATCCTTCCATGCCGCTACTTATCCTTGCTCTGGGGCTCGGCGATGATCTCTTTTTCTTTGACGATCGGCTCGATGCTCGCCACCTTGTCGCCCGGCTTAAGACGCACCAGCCGTACCCCCTGGGTATTGCGCGAAATCGTCTTAATCGTCTTGCAGTGCATGCGGACCGTCATGCCGCCGGTCGTCATGACCATAAGATCGTCCTCATCGGTCATGAGCTTGACCCCGATGACGACGCCGTTTCTCTCCGTCGTCTTAATCGTAATGACGCCGCCGCCGCCCCGGCCTTGCCCCCGGTATTCGGCCAGGTCGGTGCGCTTGCCGTAGCCGTGCTCGCAGACGGTCAGCAGCGACGGCTTCGCGCCGGGCGGGCTGGTTTGCATGCCGACGACGATATCATCCTTGCCGCCCTTGCCGAGCCGGATGCCGCGTACGCCGCGGGCGCTGCGCCCCATAACGCGCACCTGGTCCTCACGGAAGCGGATGGCCATTCCGCGCTGGGTGCCGATGATGACCTCGTCTTTGCCGTGCGTATGCTGCACTCCCACCAGCACGTCGCCTTCCGCCAGGCCGATCGCCGCGATGCCGGTGCGGCGGATATTCGCGAAGTCGACGAGCGCCGTCCGCTTCACGGTTCCCTTGCGCGTACACATCGTCAGATAGCTTTCCTTTCCCTTCTTCTCTCCGAACGAACGAATCGCGATGATCGACGTGATCTTCTCCTCGCCGTGGATCTGCAGCAGATTAACCAACGCTTTGCCGCGGCTGGTGCGGCCGCCTTCGGGTATTTCGAACGCCTTAAGCGCGTACACCTTGCCGCGGTTGGTAAACATCAAGAGCGTCGCATGGCTGTCGGTGACGAAGAGGTGCTCGATAAAATCCTCTTCCTTCATCAACTGCCCGGTGACTCCCCGGCCGCCGCGGCCCTGGACGCGGTACGTGTTAAGCGGAATGCGCTTAATGTAGCCGCTGTTGGAGTGCGTGATGACGACCTCTTCTTTCGTGATGAGGTCCTCCAGCGACATCTCGGCACGCTCGGTCGTTATTTCGGAGCGCCGCTTGTTGCCGTAGCGCTCCCGAATCTCGCGCAGCTCGCTCTTAATGATGCCGAGGATCTTGCTCATGCTGGCCAAAATCGAGTTAAGCTCCGCGATGCGCTTCTGCAGCGCGTCATACTCATTCTTGATCTCGGCAGAAGAAAGCCGCGTCAACTGATGCAGGCGCATATCAAGTATCGCCTGCGCCTGCACATCACTGAACTTGAACTGCCGCATCAGCTTCTGCCGGGCCTCCGGCTGGTCTTTGGAGGCGCGTATCAGCTTAACGACCTGATCCAGGTTTTTCAGCGCGATCAGGAATCCTTCAAGTATATGCGCCCGGTCCTGGGCCTTGCGCAGCTCGAACTTGGTCCGCCGCGTAACGACGGTCTTGCGGTGCTCGACCCAGTAGCCCAGCACGTCGCGCACCGGCAGCACGCGCGGCCGGCCGTCGACAAGCGCCAGCATAATGACGCCGAAACTGGTCTCCAGAGCCGTATGCTTGAACAGCAGGTTCTTCACCACATTGGCGTTGCCGTCGCGCTTAATCTCGATGACGACGCGCATGCCGCGCTGGTCGCTCTCGTCGCGGATGTCCGAGATGTCCTGGATCTTTTTGTCGCGCACCAGGTCGGCGATGTCTTCCAGCAGGCGCGCCTTGTTGACCTGGTAAGGCAGCTCGGTCACGATGATCGCATGCCGGTTGCCGCGAATAGGCTCGATCTCCGTCCGGGCCTGGGTGCGCACCGAGCCGCGGCCGGTCTCGAAATAGTCAAGGATTCCCTTCTTTCCCCGGATGATGCCGGCGGTGGGGAAGTCCGGTCCCTTGAGTATCCCCATCAGTTCCTGGGTGCTGAGCTTCGAGTTGTCGATATACGCTTCGGCCGCGGTGCAGACCTCGATAAGGTTGTGCGGCGGGATATTGGTCGCCATGCCGACGGCGATCCCTTGCGAGCCGTTGACTAAGAGGTTGGGGAATTTTGCCGGCAGGACAACGGGCTCCTTGAGGGAGCCGTCAAAGTTGGGTGAGAAATCAACCGTATCCTTATCGATATCGGCAAGCAGCTCATCGGATATGCGGCGCAGGCGACACTCGGTATAGCGGTAGGCCGCCGCCGGGTCGCCGTCGATCGAGCCGAAGTTGCCCTGCCCGTCGATTAGAACCTCGCGCAGCGAAAAGTCCTGCGCCATGCGCACCATCGCGTCATAGACCGCGGAATCGCCGTGCGGATGGTATTTGCCGAGGACGTCTCCGACCACGCGGGCCGATTTCTTATACGGCTTATTGTAGCGCAGGCCCATCTCTTCCATGGTGTACAGGATGCGGCGGTGCACGGGCTTAAGCCCGTCTTCAACGAAGGGCAGCGCCCGGCCGACGATAACGGACATCGCATAGTCGATGTAAGAGGCCTTCATCTCCTCGCCGATATCGCGCGTGACGATATTCCCGCCCGGCAGCATATCCATGGTCTTCTCGTCGTTAGCCATACAGCCTCTAAATATCCAGGTTTTTGACTTCCTTGGCGTGCGCCTCGATGAACTGTCGGCGCAGGGCGACCTTCTCGCCCATTAACGTCGTAAAAGCTTTTTCCGCGCCCGGCTCGTCTTCCATCGTCACCTGCAGCAGACGGCGGGTCTTGGGATCCATCGTCGTCTCCCACAGCTGTTCAGGATTCATTTCGCCAAGACCCTTGTAGCGCTGAATCGTCGCGCCGGCGCTGGCGGCTTCCCGCACGCTGTCGAGCAGTTCGCGCAGGCCGTAGCCGTCCTTTTCTCCGCGCGCAGTCTTGCACTGAAACAGCGGCTTGGTGTCGTTGTCCGCCTTGTGCCGATCGAACCAGGCGATATCCAGACCCAGCTGCTTTAGGCTGTCGGAAAGCTTGGACAGCCGGGACAGCTCCCACAGCTCCTGCAGCTCGCTGCCCAGCTCCTCCTCGAGCTCGACGGCCTCCACGTCCCCTTCACCGTCGGCCTCCAGCTCTTCACGCATCTTCAGGCGATGGATATCCAATATCTCTTTCTGCTTTGCGCGCAGCTCCTGCTCACTGAAGAAGAAAATGTATTCGCCGGGAGCCTCTTCGTAGCGATACAGCGGGATCCTGCCCGACTGCCACCACTCTAGAAAGTTGCTGAATGTGACCGCCTTGCGCTCTAAGTGAATAATCAGGTCTTCGGCTTCGATCAGATGCTTTAGAATCAGCTCCAGATCCTTGGGCTTCAGCACCAACGACTTCTTGCCGTTGGGAGAATATGCCCGCACCTCGACCTCTTCAAGGCCGCGCTTCAGCAGCCATTGGTTCATCTTCTTTTCCGTATCGATATAAATCTCGATCTTCCCGCGCTTAACCTTGAACAACGGCGGCTGCGCGATGTAGATATGCCCTTTTTCGATAAGCGCCTTCATTTGGCGGTAGAAGAACGTGAGGAGCAAAGTGCGGATATGCTGCCCGTCCACGTCGGCATCCGCCATAATGATAATCTTATGGTAGCGAAGCTTTTCGATCTTCATGCCGTCTTCGCCCTCGCCGATCCCGGTGCCGATCGCCGAGATCAGGGTGCGGACCTCTTCGTTTGAGAGAATCTTAACCATGCGCGCCCGCTCGACGTTAAGAATCTTGCCCTTAATCGGCAGAATCGCCTGCGTCGTGCGGTCGCGGCCCTGCTTGGCGGAGCCTCCGGCGGACTCTCCCTCGACCACGAATACTTCGCAGTGCTCCGGATCCCGCTCTTGGCAGTCGGCCAGCTTGCCCGGCAGCGTATTCTCGCCGAGGATGCCCTTGCGGCGGGTCAAGTCCTTCGCCTTGCGCGCCGCGATGCGCGCTTCCGCGGCGCCGATCGCTTTTTGCGCGATGGCCTTGGCGGTGGCGGGGTGCTCCTCGAAGAATGTGGAAAGGAATTCACTGGTCACGGAATTAACGAATCCTTCCACCTCCGCGTTGCCGAGCTTGGCCTTCGTCTGCCCTTCGAACTGGGGGTTTGCTATCTTGATTGAAAGCACCACCACCAGGCCCTCGCGCACATCTTCGCCCGACAGCGCGACGTCCTTGCCCTTCAGCAGATCCAGCTTCTTAACATAGGCGTTGATCGCGCGCGTCAAAGCCGAACGGAAACCGCTTAAATGCGTGCCGCCTTCGATCGTGCGGATATTATTAACAAAGGCATAAACACTTTCAGAATAGTCGGCGTTGTACTGAATGGCGAGGTCGACCGTGCCTTCCTCGCGCTCTTTTGAACGATATATCGGCTTATGCAGCGTCTTCTTGTTTGTGTTGAGGTATTGCACGAACTGGGAAATGCCGCCCTCGTACTGAAACACCTGTTTTTTGTCTTCACGCTCATCAATGAGAGTGATACGGGCGCCGGCATTGAGGAATGCCAGCTCGCGCATCCTGCTGGTCAGCGTATCGAATGAAAAAAGATGACCATTAAAAATATCCACATCGGGCTTGAAGGTGATCTTGGTGCCGTGATCATCCGATTTTCCCTCGGCCCGCACCTTGCCCTGCGGTTTGCCGCGTTTATAGCTCTGCTTCCACACCCGGCCGTCGCGGTATACCTCGACTTCCAGCCATTCCGACAACGCGTTGACACAAGATACGCCGACGCCGTGCAGCCCGCCGGAGACTTTATATGCCTTGCCATCAAACTTGCCGCCGGCATGCAGCATAGTCATCACAACCTCAAGCGCGGACTTTCCCTTATGGCGCTTGTCCCGCATCGCGTCGACGGGAATGCCGGAGCCGTCGTCTATCACGGTGACGGAATTATTGGGGTGAATAAACACCTCGACCGACTTGCAGCGTCCGGCCAGTATTTCATCGACGGAGTTGTCCACCACTTCATAGACGAGATGATGCAGACCCGACGGCCCTGTCGATCCGATATACATCGCCGGCCGTCGGCGTACGGCTTCCAGCCCCTCTAAAACCTGAATTTTTGAAGCATCGTACTGGTTGTCGATAGATTCGTCGACGGGCTTCAGCTCGGCGCTGGACTCGGGCATATGATTCTTTCCTCCGTCGGATTCCGCTGCGGCATCCAGGCCGCTTTGGTCCGACGATTCTGTAGTCTCTTTCTTCTTCTCTGTCATCCGCTGTTATCCGTTCATCGTCCGGACCCCTTTGATCCAGGAACGCTTAAAATATTTATTAAGACTCTTAACCAGCTGCATGCCGCGCATCTGGAGCTCATGCGCCGCCGCGGGCGAGCGCACCTTGACGCACAAAACGCCGCGCCGTATCCCGATCAGGTTCCACTGCCGGGAGAACATTCCGACTTCATTCTCCCACACTTGGTTAAGAATAAGCATGCGCTCCGATTCGAGGCCGGAACGCCGGGTCCACGCACCGAGGATATCCCCGGCTTTCGCCATGCGGGGCTTTCGGCCGTCCATTCTTACGCGCGCATCGGCATGACGACGTATTTATACCCTTCCGCGTTCTCCTGCTCTATCAGAACGGGGTTAACGGGCGTCGTCAGGCTGATAATGACCTTTTCCGACCCCATCGCCTTTAATCCATCCAGGATATAGCTCGGGTTAAACGCGATCACAAAATCATTGCCTTTGTATTCCGCCGGCAGCTCATCCTCGAACTCCAGGGTCTGACTGGAGGCGGAGACATTAAGCGCCCCCTTCTTCAGTTTAAACTTGATGGAACCGCCGCGGTCGGTAATGCAGAGCGATGCCTGCTTTGTTATCGTCATCAAGTCTTTGGTATTGAATTCGACCTGGATATCCTTCTTCGTCGGGATAACCTGTTCATAGTTGGGGAAGCTTCCTTCCACCAGCCGGGAAAGCATGGTCGTCGTATGGGTCTGAAACGCTACCTGGTTTTCCGTAATGCCGACAAGAATATCCTCTTTCTCATCACCGGCGCTCATCATCCGCAGATACTCGTGCAGAATTTTGGTCGGGATGATGGCGCGAAACTCCTTATCCTTCGGCAGAATATTCCGCTTCACCGCTGCGAGCCGGCGCCCATCGGTCGCGACCATCTCCAACGCACCGCCGGAAGCCGCCCAGAACACCCCGTTGAGCACATAGCGGGTTTCATCCGACGATGCGGCAAAGGCGGTACGGCGAATCATATCCCCCAGTTCGCCGAGGGCCACCGTAAAGGCTTTTTTCTTATCGAAATCAGGAATAATGGGATACTCGGACTTCGGCGTACCGTTAATGATAAAGCGCGAGCGCCCGCACTTAATGAGCACGCGGTTCTCTTCGCTCATGGATAGAAAAATATCCTTCTCATCGGGCAGTGTGCGCAGGATATCTGAAAACTTCTTCGCGGGGATGGTTATACTTCCTTCCGTTTCTATATCCGCGTTCAAATAGTGCTTAACGCCCATCTGCAGATCGGTGGAAACCAGTTTCAGCTTGGAGTTTTCCGTTTCCATCAGGAAGTTCAGCAGTATCGGCAGGGTCGTACGGCCCGACAAGGCACTCTGGATGGTTTGCACGCCCTTTAACAGTTCTTCTGTCCGACAATTGATTTTCATATTTAATCATCCTCTTCATCCAAGGATAATTGGATGTGGATAAAGCTCTAAAGTCTAATTTTATAAATCGCTTTTTTCGGCGCCGCCAAGTTGAAGTTATCCATCTTATGCACAAGGCGTTGGGTTATACCCAAAAACAGCCTTCCGCCTCACTGGTTTTCCACAGAGCGTATATGTTCCGTCAGCTTGTTAACGTTCTCGACAAAAAACGGATCGCTGCCCAGCATCTTTTTTATCTTCTCGCGGGCATGAATAACGGTGGTATGATCCCGCCCGCCGAAGGCCTTGCCGATCTCCGTTGTCGACATGTCGGTCAGCGTGCAAGTCAAATACATCGCCAACTGGCGGGGAAAAGCGATTTCATTGGTGCGTGAGCGGGACTTCAGCATCTTTAAATCGATTGAATATTTATCGCAAACTTCGCGTTGGATCGTTTCCAGCCGGATGACGGGCTCCGGATCGACGCCGATGGAATCCTTCAGCAGTTCCTTGGCGGTATCGACCGTCAAGGGATTACCCGTCAACGAGGCAAAGGCGCTAAGCCGGATGAGAGCGCCTTCCAGCGCGCGGATATTGGATTTTATCACCGTGGCGACAAATAAAATAATATCGTCTGGAACAAAAACCTTTTCCGATTCAGCCTTTTTCCGCAGGATGGCTATCCGCGTCTCGAGGTCGGGGGCCTTGATATCGGAGACGACGCCCCATTCCAGTCGAGAGATGAGACGCTGTTCGGACGGCGCCATTTCTTTGGGCGCCCGGTCCGAAGCGATGACGATCTGTTTGCGGGAATCGAACAGCGAATTAAAGGTATAGAAGAACTCTTCTTCGCTGCGGCCCTTGCCGATCAGGAACTGAATATCGTCGATCAACAAACAGTCGAGGTGGCGGTATTTGCCGCGGAACTCCTCAGGTTTGTTGTAGCGCAGAGAGTCTATGTACTCGTTGACGAACTGTTCCGAGGTGGTATAGAGGACGCGCGAATGCGGCTGGCTTTTTCGCAGCTGATGGCCGATAGCGTGCATTAGGTGGGTCTTCCCGAGCCCGACACCGCCGTAAATGAAAAAGGGGTTGAACTGCCGGCCCGGGTTTTTAGCGATGGCTTCCGCGGTCGCATGCGCGAAACGGCTGGAAGGTCCGACGACAAATGATGCGAACGTGTAGCGCGGGTTCAGCTCGCTCAGCGTGAATTCGGTTTGCGGCCGCGCTTCCGGCAGGGGATCCGCTTGCGGCAGAATACTGCTGAGATCTTTTTCTATATCGTAATCGATGCCGATCGATTTCCCGGTTATTACTTTCAAAGACGCTTCAATTTTCGGCTGATAATGATCCTTGATCCATTCAGCAAAAAACTTGTTGGGGACCTTCAAAATCAATCGCTGTTTGTCCAGGCTCATGGCTCGAACGGGCTTCAGCCAAAGCTCGACATTGTCATCGCCGATGTCGCTTCTGAGAGCCGCAACGACTTCGCTCCAGATGTCGGCTGCTGTATTATTGTTCACAGGTTATCCACAAGTGGGGATAAGTTAAAATATAACTATAAATAAAGAGTTTATTAAAGTAATTTAAGGACCATTTCGGCAATTATGAATAATGATTGCGCAAAGAGCCGAACTTATAGATATCCTATTTAATTTTCAATATAAAGTCAATGAGATGAGGGTGTTATTGACAGCCTTTCGGCAAAGAGCTAAACTTGCTCTCTAAGGAGCGTTATCAGCCATGAAAATACATGTCACAGGCCGCCGAATAAGTCTTACCCCGGCAATTAGGTCCTATATAGAAAAAAAGCTGCCCAAGGCGCAAAAATACTTTAAACAGATTGTCTGGGCACAGGTAATGATCGCGGTAGAGAAACGCGCGCATCAATGTGAAATCGTTATCCATGCGTCGAAGCAGACTTTCCGCGCGATGGCAAAATCCGCCAACCTGTACGCGGCCATCGATCTGGCATCGGACAAGATCGACACGCAGCTGCGCAAGTACAAAGAACGGCTGAAGGATCGTGATAAGTGGCTGCCGTCTCCGGAGGACATCGTCCCCGATGAGCCGGAGCTGTCTGCTGTGCGATTTTCCGTCGTTAAGCAGCTTTCGATGACGCCGATGTCTCCTGAGCGCGCGGCGCAGGAGATGGAGACCATGGGTTATAATTTTTGGATGTTCAAGAACGATAAATCCCGCCAGGTTAATGTGCTCTTCCGCCGGCTCGACGACAGCTTCGGCCTGCTCGAGCCCGAGAAGAAGGGCTCGCGATAGTCGCCAGCGCCCATAAATGATAAACCTCACCGTCGGCGATCTGCTCAAAGAGCAGCGCGATCGGTTGAGACTCAGCCTGGTGACGGGGGCGAAGTCGCTCGACCGTCTTATCACCACTCCCGAGGTGAACCGCCCCGGGCTGACGCTCGCCGGCTATCCCGCGCATTTCCGGGCGGAGCGCATTCAGATTATCGGCTGGGGCGAGCATGCCTACTGCCGCAAGGCGCCGCCGTCGAGTCTGGAGCGCAACCTCAAGAACATGATCTCCAAACCGGAGACCCCCTGTCTCGTCATTACCCGGAACCTCTCCGCCCCCAAATCGCTTATTGACGCCTGCAAGAAGTTTAATGTTCCGCTGCTGCGCACGCGCCTGGATACGGCGGACTTTATCGGCGAGCTCAATGCGCTGCTGGGTGATCTCCTGGCGCCCATGGTTCGCATGCATGGGGTGCTGGTGGACGTTTACGGCCTCGGGGTACTGATCGTCGGTGAAGCGGGTATCGGCAAATCCGAGTGCGCGCTGGAGCTGATCAAGCGCGGGCATATTCTGGTTTCGGACGATATGGTTGAAATCCACCAGCGGCACGGCGATATCCTGATCGGGGATTGCCCGGAAAACCTCGAGCACCACATGGAGGTGCGCGGGCTGGGTATTATCGATGTAAAACTGCTCTTCGGCGTCGGCGCCACGATCAACAGCACCCGCATCGGTTTTATCGTGCAGCTGGAGGCGTGGAACCCCAGCGCCGAATACGAGCGCGTCGGCCTGGATCAAAAGACCATGCGCATTTTGGACGTGGAAGTGCCGATGATCCGGATTCCCGTGCGGCCGGGGCGAAATCTGGCGGTGCTGATCGAAGTCGCGGCGCTGCATCAGCGCCTGCGCCTGCAGGGTTATTCCACGGCGGAGGTGTTTAATCGCGCCATTCTGGCGAAGACGGCGCACCGGGAAAAACGCGGGAGATGAAAAAGCGGGTTCTCTACATCATTACGGGGATTTCCGGCGCGGGCAAAAGTCAGGCGCTGAAAGTGTTTGAGGATTTCGGCTTCTTTTGCGTGGATAATCTTCCCGTAGTGCTCAGCGACAGCTTTTCCGACCTGTTAATGAAGTCGCCGCAGCGCCGCAAGGTCGCTCTTGGAATCGACATCCGCGGCGGCGAGTATCTGAAAAGCTTCGCCGAGTCGATCTCCAAACTGCGCGCGCGCGGCTGGAATTGCCGGGTGCTGTTTGTCGACGCGTCGGACAAGGTCGTTTTGCAGCGCTTTTCCGAGACCCGGCACCGCCACCCGCTGGGCAATAATCTGCAGCAGGCTATCCGGCGGGAGCGGCGGGACCTCTTGAATATTAAGGCGCTCGCCGACAAGATCATCGATACCAGCCAGTTGACGCTCGGCGAGCTGAAGGAAAAAATATCCGCCGCGATGGAGATGAAGCGCACGCAGGAGATGATCCTCTCTGTCGTTTCTTTCGGGTACAAGCATGGCCTGCCGCTGGATGCGGATTTGGTCATGGATGTGCGCTTTATGCCGAATCCAAATTATCAGCCCGCCTTAAAGAACAAGACGGGCCTCGACCGCCCGGTGCAGACGTACATCCGGCGCCAGCCGCACGCCAAGGAATTTCTCAGGCAGTTTGGACGGCTGGTCCGCTCGTTGCTGCCGCACTATATTCGGGAAGGGAAGTCCTACTTGACTATCGCGATCGGTTGTACGGGCGGGCGGCATCGCAGCGTTTACATCGCGCGCGCGATATATCGCGAGCTGAAGGACAGCGGGTACCGGGTGAAAGAGTATCATAGGGACTTGGACCGATGATTAATTTGATTATCGTGACGCACGGAGAATTCGGCGCCTATCTCGTAGAGGCCGCCGAGGGCGTCGTCGGCGGACAGGAATCCGGCATCGCGTCCATCGGCATCTCCTCCCGGGTGACGGTTGATGAGGTGAGCCGCCGGCTGAAGTGTGCGCTGCGTGAAATGACCGGCAGCGGCGGCATTATCATCATGACGGATATGCCCGGCGGCACGCCGTGCAATGTCACGCTGCCGCTGGTGCGCGAGAGAGATGACGTCCGGGTAATAAGCGGCGTGAACCTGTATATGCTGGTGACGGCGTTCAACTCCAGGAAGACCCTGTCTTTGGCCGCGCTGGCGGAAAAGCTGATTGTCGCGGGAAAGCGCTCCGTGGCGGATCTCAATTCTCTGCTGGCGGCCGGCAAATGATCGTACTGGTGCGCATCGATGACCGGCTGGTGCACGGGCAGGTTGTTGAGGGCTGGCTTCCCGCATTAGGCGCGGACGCCATTCTTGTCGTGTCCGATCAGGCGGCGAGCGATCCGCTGCAGACTTCTTTGATGCGGCTGGCGCTGCCGGAAGGCGTCGCGCTTGAGATTTGCTCCGTGCCGGCGGCGACGGAGGCCTACGCCGCCGCGATGCGCGGCGGCGGAAACACCGTTGTTCTGGTGCCCGGTCCGGCCGAAGCGCTGGCCATGGTCGAGGCGGGAGCCGAGATCCGTGAGATCAACGTGGGCGGACTGCATTTTGCCGCCGGCCGCGTGCAGCTGGGTAAAGCGATCTTCCTGAGCGAGGAGGATGCCCGGTCTCTGCGCAGCCTGGTCGAGCGGGGCGTCCGGCTGGAGGGGCGCGCGGTACCGACCGACCGCGCGGCCGATGTGGCGGAGATGATCGAGGAACGGCTGTAGCTTAGATGAGCGAATGGCACTTTATTCTGCTGCCGATGATGAGCGGGTGGGTGGCGCTGCTGGAGCTGGACGCGGTGTATGTCGGTCAGTGGATGCTGTCGCGGCCGCTTTTTGTCGGACCGCTCTTGGGCCTGATCTGCGGCCAGCTGCCTTTGGGCTTGTCGGTCGGCGCGCTGTTCGAGTTGTTCGCCCTGGAGGCGCTGCCGGTGGGGACGGTCATTCCCATCAACGGGGCGGTTGCGGCCGGCTGTGCGGTTCTGATGTCCGCCGGCCCCAACGCCGTTCCGGTCGCCGTGGCCTTTCCCGCCGCCGTGGGTATCGGCGCGGGGCACCGGTGGATGGAGAGCCGGGTCCGGCAATGGCGCGGAGCGCTCGGCCTGCGGGCGCTGCAGTCGCTGGAAGAAGACGACCGGGTGGATTGGGAAGACGTGCTGCTTTGGGGGCTTGGTCCGTATGCCGCACTGACGGCGTTATGGGTCTATCTGGCGGTCGCCCTGCTGGGTCCGATATTAGTGCTGCTCTGGGGCGCGGCGCCGCTGTTTCTGCGCGAGGGTTTGGATTTTGGGTTTCGGGCCGCCGCGGGCATCGGGCTGGGCGTATTGACGCACGCGCTTTTGAGGAAGAGCTAGGTGGATAAGGATATGCAGGCCGCGGTATTTTCCCGCTCGCTTCTGCTGCAGGCGGGCTGGAGCTATGAGGGGATGCAGAACCTCGGTTTTGTTATGGCTTTGGATCCATGGCTGCGGCGCCTGTACCGGGAGCCTGAGGAGTACCGGCGAGCGGTCCGCCGTCATCTGGGCTATTTTAATACGCATCCGTATATGGTCGGCATCGTGCTCGGCGCCGTCGGCAAGCTGGAAGAGCGGCGCTGCGAAACCGCGGAGGAATCGCGCGACGAGCTCGACCGGCGTATCGACCAAATGAAAAAATCATTATCGGCGGCCCTGGCGGCGGTCGGTGATTCGTTTTTTTGGGGGGCACTGAGGCCGGCATGCGCCGCCTGGACGGTGCTGCTCTGGCTGGTGCTGTGGACGTACCGGGTGCCGCATGCGGCCTTTTGGAGCGCCGTGTTTTATTTGACGGTTTTCAATACGCCGGCGCTCTGGGCGCGCTGGCGCGGCATTCGTTTGGGCTACGGCGAACCGGAAGGAATCGTCGCGAAACTGGAAGGCCTGCGCTGGCAGCGAAAAGCGCGATGGCTGCGCCGGGCGGGATTGCTGGCGGTGGCGCTGATCCTCGCCGCGTCATGGCTCGTTCCGCCGTGGGGCGGCGCGGTGAGCTGGGTCGGCGCCGGTGTTTTCGGCGCGGCGCTCTGGCTGCGCACCATGGGTGCGACGGGGGTGACGATATATGCGGGCGCGGTGGTTCTGGGCTGCCTCGCGGCGCTGGCGGGTCTATGATAGAGCAGGAATTTACCGTCGAGAATCGGCTCGGACTGCACGCGCGGCCCGCGGCGCTGTTTGTCCGCGCGGCGTCTAAATTCCGCTGCCAGGTGAAGGTCACTAAAAATGTCGACGGCGACAAGATTGAAGTCAATGGCAAGAGCGTGATGGGCATCCTGATGCTTGCGGTCGCATATGGCGAGCGCGTCAGCGTCGTTCTCGACGGTCCGGATGAGCAGGAAGCGCTGCGCGCGTTTGGGGACTTATTCGCGGAGAAATTTAGTGAGGAATAGCGGCCAGGCATGATTGTCATTAAAGGCATAGCGGCCAGCCCCGGAATAGCGATCGGGAAAGCGTATGCCGTTGAAAATGAAGAGATCGTGATCAATCGCGTCGAGCTCGCTGACGACGATAAGGTCAAGGACGAGGTTCGGCGGTTTAAGACGGCCCTGGAGGCAACGCATAAAGATTTGGATGCGGTGGAGGAGCGGGCGCTTAAGACCCTGGGCAAGGAGCATGCGCGGCTCATTGATACCCACCGCTATATCCTGCGCGATCCGCTGATCACCAAAGACGTTACCAAGCGCATTCAGGAAGAGCGCGTCAACGCGGAGTTCGCCTTGTCGGAAGCGCTGGAGACGGTCAACCGCGCTTTCGAGCAGATGAAGGATGAGTTTTTCCGTGAACGGCGGCACGACTTGTTTGATGTCGGCAAGCGGCTGCTGTCGCACCTGATGAAGAAGGAGAAGCGGAAGTTCTCCCACATCAAGCAGCCCTCCATCCTGGTGGCCCGCAATCTTCTTCCGTCGGACACGCTGCATATGCGGGAAAATAACGTACTGGGCTTTGTGACCGACCTGGGAGGCAAGACCAGCCATACCGCCATTCTGGCGCAGAGCATGGAGCTGCCGGCCGTGGTCGGCCTTTCCGACGCGAGCCACCGCGTTAAGACCGGCGATGGGATCATTTTGGACGGCGATCAGGGTTTGGTGATTATTCACCCCAGCCCCGAGGCGATCGCCAAGTACGAGACGGTCCGCCAGAAGTCGCTGCGTGAGGATCAGGTGCTCGACGGCCTGCGCGGTGCGCCGGCGGTCACCGCGGACGGCCACCGGCTCAAAATGATGATCAACATCGACACGCCCGATGAGGTCAAGAGCGTCAAAAGCCTGAAGGCGGACGGGGTGGGCCTGTACCGTACCGAGTACCTGTATCTTAATCGCGACAAGGCGCCGTCCGAGGAGGAGCAGGCGAAGATTTATACGCAGGTTACCAAATGCATGCAGGGCAAGCCGATCGTTATCCGCACCGCCGATATTGGCGGCGACCGGCTGACGCAGCTCGGCTTCGAGGGCCCGAAAAACGAAATAAACCCGTTTATGGGCCTGCGGGGAATCCGCCTGTTCCTGCGGCACTCCGACCTGCTGAAGACGCAGTTCCGTGCGATCCTGCGGGCGGCGCCGCACGGGAAGGTGCGGGTGATGCTGCCCATGGTCTCCTCGGTGATGGAGGTGCGGGCGGCGCATAAAATCTTCCTGCAGGCGCAGCAGGAGCTGCTGGCGGAGGGAATCAAGCTGCCCAAGAAAGTGCCGCTCGGCATTATGGTGGAGATCCCGTCCGCCGCCGTGATTTTGGACCTGCTGCTCGAGGAGGTGGACTTCATCTCGGTCGGGACCAACGATCTTATCCAGTATATCCTGGCGGTGGACCGCATCAATGAGGAGGTCGCGCACCTCTATGATCCGTTCAATCCCGCCGTTGTGCGCGTGCTCAAGCAGATCGTCGACGTCTCGCGGAAAAAGGGAGTGAAGGTCACGGTATGCGGCGAGATGACGTCCGATCCCAAGGCCGTTCCGCTGCTGGTCGGACTGGGCGTCGACATCCTGTCGGTTACGCCGCGCATGTATTTGCGGATCAAGCAGATCGTGCGCTCCCTGAAGATGGAAGATATGAAGAGCGCCGTCGCCAAGGCCATGAAGCTGGCGGATTCGGATTCCATTCGAGCGCTCTTCGGCGAATCGTGACGACCGAGCGGGGCACGCGGTCCACGCGCAACTTCTCGATCATTGCTCATATCGACCACGGCAAGAGCACGCTCGCCGACCGGCTGCTGGAATTGACGCACACTATTCAGGCGCGTCAGATGACCGACCAGCACATGGACTCCATGGAGCTCGAGCGCGAGCGCGGAATCACGATCAAGGCCAAGGCCGTGCGCATGGAATACCGCGACGCGGACGGTAAGGACTACATCCTGAACCTGATCGATACGCCGGGCCACGTGGACTTCACCTATGAGGTCTCACGCGCGCTGGCCGCCTGTGAAGGCGCGCTGATCGTTGTCGATGCGTCGCAGGGGGTGGAGGCCCAGACGCTGGCGAACGCAACCTTGGCGCAGAATCTGGACCTGAAGCTGATCCCGGTTATTAACAAGGTCGACCTGCCTTCGGCGGACGTGGAGGGCGTTGAGGAGCAAATATTCGACGTGCTTAATATTCTCGAAGACGCCATCCCGGTGTCGGCGAAAAGCGGCCAGGGCGTCCCCAATGTCATCGACGCTATTATTCGGAAGATCCCGCCGCCGACGGGGTCCATCGACAAGCCGTTGGCCGCGCTTATTTTTGATTCTCTCTATGATCCCTTTCGCGGCGTTATACTCTACATCCGGGTCGTTGACGGCCGGATTCGGAAGAAGGACCGGATCAAGTTCTTCTCCACCAAGCAGGAGATGTCGGTCGAGGAGGTCGGGTATCTGCGGCCGAAGCAGATGCCCGCGGCGGCGCTCTTCGCGGGGGATGTCGGCTACTTGGTCTGCGGGGTCAAGGATATCCATGCGGTCCGGGTCGGCGATACGGTAACGGAGGCGGCCCGCCCCGTGAGCAAGCCTCTGCCGGGATACAAGGAACCCAAGGCGGTGGTCTTCGCGGGGATATTTCCCATCAACCCCGCGGACTACCCGGAGCTGAAGACCGCCCTGGAAAAGCTGAACCTGGAGGATTCTTCCTTTCAGTATCAGGTGGATACGTCGCAGGCTCTCGGTTTCGGCTTTCGCTTGGGATTTCTCGGCCTGCTGCATATGGATATCATCCGCGAGCGGCTGCATCGGGAGTTTGACCTCAACCTGATCGTCACCGCGCCCAACGTCGTTTTCGAACTGCGCATGAAGGGGGAAAAGAAGTGGCGCAAGATCGACAACCCCGCGCACTTTCCGCACTACGGCGACATTGAATGCGTGCGTGAGCCCTATGTCGACGCCACCATTATCCTGCCGATAGAGTATCAGGACCCCGTTATCACCCTGCTCAAGGACCGCCGGGGGGAATATCAGTCGATTGAGTATATCTCCGGCAACCGCATGATTGTTCGCTACGCGATGCCGATGTCCGAGATTGTGCTCGATTTCTATGATCGCCTGAAGTCGGTCTCTAAAGGCTATGCCTCTTTTGACTACCATCCGGCCGCCTATCGGGAGGCAGAGCTCGTCAAGCTTGACATCCTCCTGCATGACGAGGCGGTTGACGCGCTGAGCCATATCGTGCATAAAGAAAAGGCCTATAAGTTCGGCCGCGCGCTGTGCGAGAAGCTGCGCGAGCTGATCCCGCGCCAGCAGTTCGAGGTGGCGATTCAGGCGGCGGTGCGGGGCAAGGTTATCGCCCGGGAAAGCGTGCGTGCGATGCGCAAGGATGTCACCGCGAAGTGCTACGGCGGTGACATCTCCCGCAAGCGCAAGCTTCTGTCTAAACAGAAGAAAGGCAAGCGGCGCGCGAAGCAGTTGGGCTCGGTCGAAGTGCCGCAGGAGGCGTTTTTGGCGGTGCTGAAGATCGAGCGATAGGCGCGGGGCGCCGCGAAGAGTTAGAATACCGGTCAATTATGGAAATGCGACTACTTTGCGCCGGCGTCGTGATGCTGGCCTACGCCTTATTGTCCCGGCGCTTTCTTAAGAAGAAGGCGCTGGATACGCGGTGGAAGACGGCGGCCTGGCATGGGCTGTTTTTGGCGCTGGCGGGCTTTCTGGTTGTTATGGTGGCGGCCCTTTCTATTGAAAGCCGCATGCGTTCAGCGGCGGATTTTTCCACGCTGTTCAGCCTGCGGCATCTTATGCCGGGACTCCTCGGCGGGCTGGCGCTTGGGGGCGTCGGTTTTTGGCGCGCCTGGACCAGGGGCGGCACGGCCGAGCATCGGGGGCATTATCTTAATGAGGATTTGGAATGGGCCGAGACGATCTACTCGGCCGTTCTCCTGGCCGGCCTGCTGATGTCGTTCGTGATCCAGGCCTTTAAGATCCCCTCCGGTTCGATGGAAACCACGCTGCGGATCGGGGACCATCTCTTCGTCAACCGCTTCGTATATGGTCTGCGCGTGCCGCTTTCGCATAAGTGGTTTATGCGTTTCTGGGAGGTGCGGCGGGGAGATATCGTGGTCTTCGACTTTCCGACCGCTGACAAAGACGAGGAGCACTGCGGCAGCCTGCAGTACGGCAAGGATTTTATTAAGCGCGTAATCGCCGTTCCCGGTGATCAGGTAGAGGTTAAGGAAGGCGTTGTGATTCTTAATAATGAGCCGCAGCTTAATGAGCCGTACGCGCATTTTATGCCCGGCGAAAGCCGGGTGCCGCGGCCGCGGGTGCCGTTGACGGCGCCGCAGTACCAGAAATATTGGGAGCAGCGCCTGCTGGATAAAAAGCTGGGAGAGCAGATGAAGGACAACTTCGGCCCGATCACTATTGCGCAGGATGACTATTTCGTTATGGGCGACAACCGCGACCGCTCCTGCGACGGCCGCTTCTGGGGTCCCGTCCCGCACCGCTATTTGAAGGGAAAGGCCTGGTTTATTTATTGGCCGCCGTCCCGTATGGGATTTATCCATTGACGCATTGGCTGCTGGCCGCCGTTCTCCTCGTCGGCGCGGCGCAGAGCGCCGACGTCAAGCCGCGTGTTTTATTGGCGCCCTATACCGGCATCATCACGCCGGTCGCCTCCGAGTTCTACCGCGGCGCGATACGCCGGGCGGAAGACGAGAAGTTCGACGCCGTTGTTCTGCAACTGGACACGCCGGGCGGCCTGGACCTGTCGATGCGCGAGATAATCAAGGCGATTATGGGCGCTCGGGTTCCGGTCATCGTCTACGTGCATCCGACCGGCAGCCGGGCGGCTTCCGCCGGCGTCTTTATAACTATGGCGGCGCATGTGGCGGCGATGACCCCCGGCACCAATATCGGCGCCGCCCACCCGGTAGCGCTGCCGACCATTAGCCTGCCGAAGGACGAGAAAAAGGGCGGCGATAAAGTGCTCGAAGGGAAAATGGTCAACGATGCGGCCGCCTACCTCAAGTCAATCGCCCAGAAGCGGGAGCGCAACGAGGACTGGGCCTACGCGGCGGTTTCCAAGAGCACCTCGATCCCGGCCGGCGAGGCCCTGTCGCTGGGGGTGATCGATATCGTGTCGCCCGATTTGCCTTCGCTGCTCGGTGATATTGACGGAAAAAAGCTGGCCGATTTCGATCGGCCGCTGCGCACCGCGGGCGCCGTGATCGTGCGCGAAGAAATGACGCGGCGGCAGCGGTGGCTGGCCGCGATCGCGAACCCGAACGTCGCCATGATCCTCATGAGCCTTGGCGCCGGCGGACTTTTTATTGAGCTGTACAACCCCGGCCTGATCCTTCCCGGCATTATCGGCGCGATCTGCTTGCTCTTGGCGTTCTACGCTTTTGAGACGCTGTCGGCGAGCTATGCCGGAATCCTGCTGATCGTGTCGGGGATTGTTTTCCTGCTGCTGGAGATCAAGGTGACGAGTTTCGGCTTATTGGCGCTGGGCGGCGTCGCCGCAATGTTCTTGGGGGTACTCATGCTCTTTCAGCAATCCATGGGAGGCCTGAGCGTCTCCTGGGGCGTGATCGTTAGTTCGATCGGGGGGCTGGCCGCCCTGACCTTCCTGATTTCCTATGTCGTCTATCGCGTCTACAGGCGCCGGCCCGCGTCGGGTATGGAGGGAATGGTGGGGGAAGAAGGCGTGACCCTTGACGTCCTTGATCCGGTCGGGCAGGTCCGCGTTCACGGTGAGATATGGGAGGCCGAGTCCCTTTCCGGCGAGCTTGGGAAGGGTGCGGAGATTGTGGTCGAAGACGGCTCCCGCCTGCGCCTTAAAGTCCGCAAGAAGTAGCCGCCGCGGCTAGGACCTAAGACGGCCGTCTCCTGGGCCCTTTATCTCTTCCCGCTCCTGCTGCCGTGTGATAGAATCACCGGACATGCAAAAACGGAGTTTATCCCGCCGTCTATGGGTGTTGATTCTATGCTGTGCGCTGCCGGGCCACGGTTTCGCTTCCGGCATCGCCGCTTCGATTACGAATGCCGCCCGGCCTGCGGGGACCGCCGCCGGCGCCGCGGGGGCGGCGTATTGTGCGCCGACGGCTTTGCGGTCGCTGGAGTTTCAGCTTAACGAAACCGCGCTGCGTCTCGGAACGTCTTTGCCGGCCGCCGCAGCGGCACAATACTTGGCGCGTGCGGGGCTGGAAACCTCGGCGCCCACCCGCGAGCTGACGGCATCGGCGCTGACCGCACGGTACTTAAGCGGCGTGCTCGCCCGGCCGGTACTGCGCGCGCGGGTACGGTCGGTGCTGGAAAAGCGCGGGGGAACGCGCGGTGCTGAACTAGCGCATAGGCTGGAGGAGGTCGGGCGCGCGGTCGAGTCGCTGGCGGAGTTCCAGCAGCTGGCGGCGGACGCGGATTTTGCGCCGCAGAAAGAGAGTTTTCACCGCGCGCTGTTTGACGGGAGCGGGCCGGAGTTGGGGCCGGAGCGGTTCGCGCAGTACGCGGCCCGGCTTTTCGCCGGCGGCGCGCTGCGGGCGCCGGCGGTAGCGGAAACCGGCCGGCAGGGCGGGCGCATTGAGGCGGTTCCCGAGGATCAGGAATTGTATGACCGCGTTGAGCTGTCCCCTTTGACCAACCCCGAGCGGGAGCGGGTCGTTATCGATCTTTTTCATCGCGCCGGGGCGGCGGAGCGGGAGGTTCTGCTGCAGGACGCCGGGGACGGCCGCAATAATATCTATGTCGTGAAGCCGGGACGAACCGACCGGGTCGTGGTCGTGGGCGGCCACCATGACAAGGTCCGGCGCGGGGCCGGCACCATCGACAACTGGACCGGCGCGACCATGGTCGTCAATCTCTACCAGGCGCTCAAAGACGTCGATACGGAGGCGACCTACGTTTTTGTCGCCTTCGCGCGCGAGGAAGAGGGGCTGCTCGGCTCCAAGCGTTTTTTAAGCGCGCTGTCTCGTGCCGAGCAAAAGAAGATCGATTCGATGATTAATCTGGATACGCTGGCGGTGGATGGGACATTTTCCTGGCAGAATAATTCCGACCAGACGCTGCTGCGGATGATTAAGGAAACGGCGCGGCGAACGGGCCGCGCTCTTCAGGAAATGAGCCTATGGGGCGGGGACGCCGACTCCTCAAGCTTCCGCCGCGCCGGCATTCCGGCGATGACGGTCATGGGCGCGTCCAACAGCGTTATCTGGGATATTGTCCACAGCGCCAATGATAATATCGCCGCGTTTTCGTTGCGCCACTACAAAAACGCCTATCTCTTGGTGCGGGACCTGCTGCTGGATATCGACGGCAGCCCGGTGCGTCCTTCCGGCTGGCGGCGCTTGGCGCGCTGGGCGCAGCGCATGACCGCAGCGCTGTTTAGGCCGGCGCCTGGGATGCCGCCGGCAGGCTGATGCGCAGCAGCGCGCCTGACTTCGATTTGGCGAGCTCGATCTTTCCCGCTTGACGCTCGAGAGCCTTGCGGGCGTAAGCCAAGCCCATGCCGATTCCCCGAGGCTTGGTGGTGTTGAAGGGCGCGAAGAGCCGGGCCCGAGCCTCCTCAGGAATGCCGGGCCCTGAGTCGGAGACCTCGATAATAACCCGGCGGCCCTTGACGGAAACGGCGACCGTCACCTTGCCCTGACCGTCTTTCTTTTCGCCGTCGCCCGCGGACTGTACCGCGTTTTCGATTACGCTGCGGAGCGCGGTCTTGGCGAGATCGGCATCGGCGGTTACGGACGTCCCGTCGGGAACCGGCGCAAGCGTTACGCCGGTGAAGCCCGCGGCGGCGGCTTCAAGGAGCGGCCCCAGGCGCAGCGGTTTCGGCTGCGCCGCCGGCATGCGCGCGTAGCTGATGATTTGGGTAAACACATCATTGGCGTGCTGCAGTTCGATTTCGATAATGCTGAGATGTCTCTCGATTTTGGGATCAAAGATGCCGTCTTTGCTAAGCTTTGATTTAATAAAAAACGAAGAGTTGCCGATGATGGCCAGCGGGTTGCGCACCTCATGGCTGATGATCGGAGCGATCAGGGCGATAACGTCCTCGATGCTGGAAAGGTCTCTCTCTTTAGGCATGGCGTTGGCTCCCGTTCGCCGACACGGCGAACGGCGATAGAGTAGCGGAAACTGAGACGATGAACAAGCCTCACCCAGCGGTCAAGAACACGGCACCCGACATCCGGGCGGTCTTTTTTGATATTGGAAACGTGCTGCTGAAATTCGACGTCGGCGCCGTGCTGCGGCGTTTCGCCTGGGTCGTCCGCAGCCATCCGATGAAGGTGGCGCGCCTGCTGTGGTCGAGCAGGCTGTTTGACGGAGTAGAGCGCGGCGACATCACCTCGCGGCAGATTCACCGCATCTTTTGCGAGGACTTCGAATATTCCGGCAGCTTCGATGACTTTAAGAAGATTTGGTGCTACTCGTTCGAGCTGAACAAGGATACGGTCGGGGTGATGCGGCGGGTGCGCCGCCGGCGCAAAGTCTATCTCCTCTCAAATACGAATAAGCTGCACTATGAGCACATTAGGGAACACTATGCCTTCGCGCGTCAGGTGAACGGCGCGGTGCTGTCCTACCGCCTGCGCGTGCGCAAGCCCGAGCCCGGAATTTATCACGCCGCGCTCAAGCGCGCGCGCGTTCAGGCGTCGCGGGCGCTGTTTATTGATGACCTGAAAGAGAACGTGGAGGCCGCCCGCAGCCTGGGCTGGCATGCGCTGCACTTTCGCGGGGCGAAGTCGCTGGAGCAGGACCTGTGCCGGCTGGGCGTGCTGCCGCGCGCTAGAAAACAATCGACAGCGTGAAGTGCTGGAGGCTCCCCATGGCGGAGTTGCTTCCGAAGGCGTAGTCGAGTCCCACGATTCCTTGGCGGAACCCCACGCCGAACGTCAAGCCTTCCGTTTCCCGGTTGAAAATCCAGCCGCTGCGCAGCGCGATGCGGCCCGCCGACGGCGGCGTGAGGCCGATCTCAAGGCCCGCGCGCGGCGTGATCTTTTCATGCAGCACGTGTACGTTGTCGAGGGTGACGGTGAGGTCGAACTCCTGCAGGTCGACGCTGGGGTCGATCTTGGCGGGGTCGATGTCCGGAAAACGGAAAGCCGCGCCGTAGCGCAGCGTTCGCGGCGACGGATCGCCGGCGCTTTCATAGGTGATGTCGGGACCCAGGAACTGGTAGGCGCCGCCGATCGAGAAGCCCTTCCAGGGTGCGCGCCAGAGAAAACCGAAATCCGTCTGGGAGGTGGTCGCCCGCGCGGTCTCGGCGAGCTCCAGCTGGATGAAGCGGTACGTCGCGCCCACATGCAGGCCGCCCGTCAGATGGCGGCCGCAGCTCAGCGCATAGGCCGTATTTTCTTCTGCGGTTACGGTTGTCTGCGTGCCGTCGGAGAGGTTGAGGTAGATTCGTCCGGCGTTGAAATAAAGCAGGCTCGCCGAGAACGTGGCCAGCGCCGTAGGATGGGCGTAGACGAAGTAGCCGTGCGTGGCGCCGCCCAGCCCCTTCATGTATGAGGATGTGAAGGTTTTTTTGGTCAAGGTCCCGGCGGCGGCGGGGTTGTATTGCAGGGAGTCGGCGCGGTCCTGCACGGCGGTGAAGGCCGTGCCCATGGCGGCCGCTTGCGCGCCCATCGGCCGCTGGAGAAAGGGCGCCGCCGTCCGGCCGGACTCCGCCCCCGCCGGCAGGGCAAATAATACGATGATCGCCGTCAGCCGCAGGGTCATTTGATGATTACGATTTTGCGGGTAACATTCGTTCCCGTGGCCTGGATATTGACGAGATAAACGCCGCTCGAAACAACATAGCCCGACAGCGTCCTGCCGTCCCAGTTCACCGAACTCAGACCGCTGGGCAGGTCCTCATCTACCAGGGTGCGGATGAGTTCGCCGTTCTGCGAGTACAGTCTAACCGACACCCGGCCGGCTTCGTAGGTCTTGATGGATATCGTCGTCTGGCCGCCGTTTAGCGGGCGCAGCAGATTGTCGACCAAAGTGATTTCGGCGGGCGGCAGCGTCACATTGAGGACATTAGCCAGCGCTGCGATGACATAGTCGGAATTCATGACCTGAAGCGTCCAGAAGCCGGTTTTTTTACCCACCATGCTCATAGTGCCGGACAGCGATAGGTCGCTGTTGCGCGTCAGCGTCACGGCTCCGGTGGAATCGCCGGTGGTATATAGGGAGATCGTCGGCGGGGGGTCCGAGAACATCTCCCCCGTGATGGTGAAGTCGAAGCCGGCGTTGCCGCTTTGCACCGAGCCGGGCGTAAAGGCGGAGAGTGTCGGGCTTGAGCTGAAGGCGCTGGCGACCGCGGTATTGGTCGCGCCGTTAACGCCGTAGGAATAGAACATGCGCCAGCGCCAGCTTTCGGTGGAGCGTACGACAACGGGATAGCTCAGCGCCGCCGTCCCGGAGGCGGTGGAGAAGCGGATGCTGCTGGTCTCAACCGAGAAAGACTGACTGCCGGAAGACGCTATGACCGATAATATTTGGCTGCCCGTGGTCTCTCCGGTCAGCGGCGAGGTGTAGTAGAGACGGGTCCGCCCATCGGTCAGGCTGGTTACCGAGACCTGATAAGCGATCTCGGAGGCCAGCAGGGGGCCGTCGGTATTGAAGTCGATGTCGTTGCTTGAAGAAGCCGTATGGATGCGGTAGCTGGAGCGGGTATTGCCGCCGTCTTTGTCCGCGGCATAGTAGAGGCGGATAAGACCGCTCGATTCGGGAAAAGGCCGCGGCGAATCGAGAAAGCCGAGGCCGTTGTTGCTGATAATGTGGGTGCTGACTGTTTTTGACCAGGCCAGCCCGTCGGTCGAGGTAGCGCTGAGAATCCGATAGAGGCCCAGTGAGCTGATCCCGACATAATACATGCGCATATAGTCGGAGGTATTAGTAGAGACATAAATGCCGCAGGAGGTGATTGAGGAATAATCGACGTCGTTGGCTGGGTCTGTGGAGAGCCGGACACCGGCCTCGAGCGTCCAGCTGAACAGATCGTTGGAGGTCGCCGACAGTATCTGGTAGCTGCCGCTGGTGAAATACATGCGGTATTGACCGCCGCTCTTTGGCAAGATGGCCTGTACCGCATTGCCTGTCGTGGAGGAAAGGATGACGCCGCTGTCCGCCCGGAACGGAATAGCGCCGGCCTCCGCCGGCGCCAGGAGGCAGGCGGCAAGGCACAGCCACGCCAGAGCATGTTTCGCCCGGTGGATCAGCATATTCATTAAACGACGGGGCACCCGCGGGCGAACCCACGGGTATCTACTCGGCGGGGTGCTGGTGGTAGTTTAGCCCCCCGGGGATGTGTTGTCAATGGGCGGGTTCAGCTTGCCTTAGTTAATCTTGGCCAGCTTCTCGCGCTCCGCCTTCAGCTTATTGAGCTGCTCCTTCAGCATCTCAAGCTACTTTGTGGTCTTCTTGATCGGTATTTCAGTCTTCTGGATCTTCATGTCGAGACCCTTCAGAATGTCTGAATTGGAGGCGGGCCTGGGCGGAAGTGCGTCCTGCAGCTTGACGAGCCTCGCCTCCAGGTCCGCGAGCCGCTTCTTCTCCGCTTCCAACCTCTTCTCTAAGTCCGGTTTTTGATACTTGCTCTGCAGGCGCGTAATCTGTTTTTTCCATTCAGTGACCCTGGCTTTCTTTAAGAAATGGCCTTGAAGACCGGATCCCCGCTTCTTTGGCAGCGCGATCTTGCTGTTTAAGAAGGCGATGTCTTGTTCTATTTTTTTGTCATGCGCCGTGCGCTGCTTCTCCGCGTCCGCGATGCTCTTCTTGGCCTGATCGATGTCCGTTTGGAGTTTCTTGATCTCGGCGGCTTGGCGGGGATCCGGCTCGGCGGCGGACGCCGAGAGGCAGCCCAACAACAACGACCCGGCGACGACGACCGCGGCAATCCTCATGTTCTTCATTATTCCCCCTCGCCCTCAAAATCGTTCCCTTGTCGGATCATCGGCCGCCTGCAATCCCGCAGAATGGTTAGCTCGCGCGGCGGCAATGCGCCAGGGGGCGTGTCAGGCGGGGCGGGTAATGGCGGTGGCGGTGATTCCAACTATGTTGCCTAATAGATTTACACGATTTATCCCAATTGACAATAAGCTTGAATTAATTTAACCTTAAAAAAATACAATTTCTTAACCCCTATCTCAATATGAAAAACATCATCAAAACAATCACTCTCCCATTATTCATCCTTGTAGTCTTAACATCCTGTACCCCAAAAAATCCGGAAGTAATCACAACAGAAGACACCCCAATCCCAGTCGCCCAAGCAGACCAACAATGCCGAATAGATGAAGACTGCATCATGACAATGACCCAATGCTCCTGCGATTGCGGAACCCCCATTAACAAGATACACGCTCAAAAATACTCAAACCTAAAAGATAAAAAATGCGAAAACTATAACGGACGAATGTGTAAAATGTCGTGCGAGTATGATATGAAGTGTGTTAGTAATGTTTGTGTGGCTAATAAAAAATAAAAATCATTCATATTAGATGGCTGATAGTAGGCCAAGATATATTGATAATCCCGAATATGTTGCTTGGTTTCACCACCGCAGCCCCTTTCCGCTGATATCTCCCCGCCCCGGACGCATTGCCGCCGCGCAGGTTAATCTCTCCACAAGATGGAAGGCCGTCGCTGGTTTTTTCTGTTAATGTTTTGCCGCTACCGCGGGAGCTAACCATCCATCCCGTAGCGAGGTTAGCCCGCGGGGAGCATCTCGTTGATGGTCTGGACCAAGGTCGGCATATCGACCGGCTTGTGCAGGACGCGTATTTTTTCGTTCGCGGGGATGACCTGCCGCGCCTGCTCCGGGGTTATCGCCGTCAGGAAGATTACCGGGATAAGTCTGGTGAGAGAGTCTTCTTGCAGGGCTTTGTAGGCGGCCGAGCCGTAGGCGCCGGGCATCATAACGTCGGCGATAATGAGCTTCGGACGCACGGTTTTCGCCTTTTCCACCATCTGCACGCCGTCGGACGCCGTCACGACCTGGTGGCCGATGGACTCGACGATGTCCTTAACCATCATGAGAATGTCGGGGGTGTCGTCGGCGACCATGATCAGCGCCATAGAGGGCCATGATACCAGTCGTCGGAATGCCCGTCAAGCGGCGCTTTTTCCCGGCGCTGGGGGGCGCCCGGCATTTATTGGTAATATCAACGACAATCCATGGCCAATAAAGCGAAGAATGGTAGCCGGATGACGCCCCGAGAGTCGCGGATAGCGGCTCGCTGCCGGACGCCGTACCTGGTGCAGCGGTGGCTCAAATCCATTCCTTATAATCGCGAGACCGGCGGGGAGACGATTAGGACTTTCCGCGGAGTCGTGAGGAGCGGCTCCGCCCACTGCCTGGAAGGAGCTCTCTGCGCGGCCGCCATTCTCGAGCGGCACGGCTATCCGCCGCTGCTGCTCGACCTCGAATCCCAGGACAATCTCGACCATGTCCTGTTCCTGTTTCGCGGGCCGGACGGCTGGGGGACGGTCGCCAAATCACGCGATCCCGGCCTTTTTGGACGGCGTCCCGTGTTCCGGTCGGTTCGGGACCTGGTCCGCAGCTACTTCGATCCCTACGTCGACATGACCGGACGCATAACGGGCTACGGCACGCTGGATTTGCGGACCGTCGGCCGCGTGGACTGGCGCCTGTCCGCGGGGAATGTCTGGGCAATCCAGAAGGTCCTCATCAAAATGCCGCATCGCCGGCTGCGGTCCACGGATGTTCGCTACCAGTATTGGCACGAGCGCTACCGCCGCTATCGCCGCCTTTATCCCGGCCGCAAGCCGGTCTACTACCCGGGCCGCGGCAATTGGCTGTAGGGCTTGGCCGGCGATAGGCCCCCTGTAAACCGGGACGTTCGGGCGGCATAAAATACCTGAAGGTCCCGAAATCGGCCGGGGCGAAATCCTGCGCCGATCCATCCTTGAAGACCCATAAAGTGTCGCCGCGCATAATTCTAATGTTGGGTGACCTTATTAGGAGGGGAAACCACTTATGAGAATACTGCTGCGTATGGTTGTCGGCGCGGCGCTGCTGCTGCCTTCGGGCGCCGGCGCGGCGTCCGCCGCCGTTGTCGCCGCGGCCGCGAAGGCCGTGCGTCCGGGGGCCGTGATGCCGATACCCGGAGCCGCCCTGCGCGTTCCCGCCGCCGGCATCATGAATAAAACGATGGCGTCGCCGCTGCTCGGCGCCGGCGTCCTGCCGTCCTTGCCGGGCGTTCGCGTGGACGGCGTGAAGCTCGACCAGGCCTCGGTCCTGCCGTCGGTGAAGATGCTGCCGGCGCCGCTGACCCTGAAGGCGGCGGGCTCCGTGCTGCCGGCACCGCTTAAGGACAAGAAGGCGGCGGCCGGCGTGCGCGGCCGGCTGCGCGCGGCGGAGAAGGGCGTCGCCAAGTCGGTCAAAACCGGCGCCTTCCAGGCGGCGCGCAGCAAGCTCGGCGAGCTCTTTGACGGGCTCAAGGGGCGCGGCGCCAATGCGGTGTCCGGAACCGCTGACTTTCGACCGCCGAACGGGCCGGAAGACCGGCGCATCAACCGCGCGCTTGCGCGCCTGGCGGATTCGCCGGTGGGCCTGGATCTCTACACCTATGTCTACCAGAACTACAACCTGGAAATTATGGTCGATGATGACCGAAACGCGAGCTATGATGCGCGGCTCGATCGCGGCAGCGGCCGGGATATTCTCTATCTGACCAGGAGCCTGGTGAATAATGAGTCCAAGGAGGTCGTCGCCGCCTACATCGCGCGGGAGATGTCGGACCTCTACTTCGAGACCTTCCCCGAGTCCGCCGAACGCGGGTATATGGCCTACAGCAATATGGTCCGGGTCTTCGCCGAGCTGACCGACAGCGGCCTGGCGCGCTACGGCCACTGGTGGGACACCGGAAAGGACCAGCGGGTCGACGGGGCCTATGCCATGGAGCGCTACTACGGCAGCTGGAAGGAGGCGGTCCATGACTATTATTACGCTGGCCGGTCCATCCAGCGCTCGCCGTTCTTCGGTTTTCTAAAGCAGAGCGATGATTCCAATGCGGGGAGCGCTTCGCACCGTAGCCTGTCTGAGCGCTACCGGCGCGGGGAGATAACCTATCGCCGGTACTACGAGATGAAGGATTACTTTAAGCGGATGGTCGACAGCGAGACCGAATGGATCGGAGATACCGGCCGCTGGTAGGTCCGGAGAGGTGATGAATATGAGGAAGCTGATATTTTCCGTGCTCGCGGCGGCATGCGTTTTCGCGCCCCGCGCCAGCGCCGAAACGTGGCAGCGTATCGCCGGTTTCGACAGCGGCATCCGGCAGGTCCGGACCGTCGCGGTGAAGGATGGGGCGGCCTGGGCGGAGCTGTGGGCGGAGCATACGCGGGGGATGGCGGCCGCTCCGGCGCTTCCCCAAGTCGACTTCGCCAGGGAAACCATCGTCGCGGTGTTCTTGGGCGAGCGGCGGCGGGGCGGGCATGTCATCGAGCTGCAAACGAAGCCCAACCCGCAGAATCCGGCCGAGCTGGTGGTGACATTCGGGGAAAAGAAGCCGGATGCCGCCTTCGGCATTGCCCTGATGAACTATCCCTACGAGATCAGGAAGCTCAATCATGCGTATGCCAAGGTGCGCTTCATCGCGCCGCAACGTACGGCGGTGGTTTATGAAGCGGCGGAGCCGCTGTCCGAAAAGCCGGCGCCCGCCGTCCGCGTCCGGTTGGCGCGGGCGGAAGTCGCGCGGCTCAGCGGCGGACTCGGCGCCATGACGGCGCAGAAGTCGCGGACGGTATTTGATGGCGGGGCGCTGCGTGACGCGATGAGCGGCTCGGTCATGGCGGAAACATCGGCGCGGCTGCTGCCCGCGGCGCTGCCTCCTCCCCCCGGCAAGGGTGAGAAGAAGGCGGACCAGGGCAAGAAGAAGCTGCCGCCGCCGCCGAAAAAAGACGGCAAGCCGCTGCCGCCGCCGCCGAAGGAAGACGGCAAGCCGCTGCCGCCGCCGCCCGCCCGGACTTTGCCCAGGCCCATCTATCCGGGCGGTCCGCTGCCGGAGGATGATCTGCGCCTGCGGAAGGCGGAACGGACCTATTCGACCTACGACATGAGCTATGTCGGTTATTGGCATGACGGCTGGGGCTATGAGAGCGAGAGCGGCCGGGTCGTTACCTCGCCCCGGGACCGGGGCTCATATGTTCTCAACCTTACGAGCGGCAAGTATCAGTACTATGTCGAGTTCTACTACGCCAAGTCGTCGGACTCGATCTATTATACCCGCACCAAAAAACGGATCGGCGGCAGATCCCGCCTCCTGATGGTGGAGTTCGCGGACCGCGATACCAAGCCGCTGCTGCCGTGGGAGAGTGAGACTTTTGTCTTCTCGCTTAAGGACACCACGGTCTCCCTGGAATCGGCCAGCGGCGCCTACCAATACGACATCACGTATTCATTCTCGGCGCAGGACAAGTCCACGGTCTACATTACGCTGACCCCCGGCGGCAAGATCAAGACCGCGCCGGACGCGGGGGCCGTCGGCGCGGGCATCAAGCTCTATGGTTCGGACCTTAAGCTTGTAGTGACCGACAAGTGGGCGCAGTACTACGCCGGCGAGGAGCTCGAGGTCAGCGT
Organism: Elusimicrobiota bacterium; assembly: GCA_043827405.1. Taxonomy (GTDB): domain Bacteria; phylum Elusimicrobiota; class Elusimicrobia; order UBA1565; family UBA1565; genus JBDRPD01. Next base: position 80,273 of record JBDRPD010000013.1, read on the forward strand.
CAGCATCAAGAAAGAGGTCGGGATGAGCTGGCGTAATCCGCTCGGCATCGACCCCGTCATTTATGACGGCAGGCTGAAGATGCCGGCGCAGAAATCCGGAGAGCTGTTCCTTAAGAGCGCGCTGGACCGGGGGACTTACTACATCTCGTCATGGTCCTTCCGCCGGGTCGATAGTGCGATAAGCGGAAGCGGATGGGTTTCCAAAGGCGGGGGGAATGCCGTCACCAAATAATAGACAGGAATCCCGAACAATGAGAGGGCCCCGGCTGCCGCCGGGGCTCTTTCGTTTTAGGGGAGAAAGGGCAGGAAGCGCAGGCCGTCGCCGAGCAGGGTCAGAGCGATGAAGGCGCATAGCGCGGGCCGCAGCCAGCGCAGCTGCGTGGGATGCGCCCGGGTCAGGAGCGCGCCGAACCCGAAAGCGGTCAACAGCGCGAAGGTGAACTGACCCGCGGCGGCGAAGAAGTACGGGTCGACTCCCGCATAGAGCGGTATCTTTATCAGTCCGCGGTACAGCGCGGGCACCCACCACAGCGCATGTCCCGCCACATGCAGGCGCAGGCCGATCGTCAGCCAGAGCATGAGACCTGCCGCCATGAACCAGAGCCGGGCCTGGCTCTGATAGGACTGCGCGAGGATCAGTGCGCCGGTCGCCATGCCGAAGGCGGCCATGCCGACATAGTAGGGCGAAGGCTGCCATAGCTGCATGAAGTCGGCGCCGGTGGTCAGGACGGCAGCGGACGCGGGATGCATCCGGTGCCACCACCATAACGGGGCGTAGAGGGCGATGCCGCCGACTGTGGCCGCCGCCCAAGCGGCGAAGGGCGGACCCCAGGTTTCGCCGCGCCGCCGACGATCCATCAGGTAGCCGAGCAGCAGGACGATCCAGACCAAGAGCCCCGCGGTCAGCGCGAAGCGCGAATCAAGCGCGCCGCCGGTGCCGAGGCACAGGGTGAGCGCCGCGATATGGAGCTTGCGGCGATATCCCGGGGCGTCCCGCGCGATATCGTTGGTCCGGTAGAATAAGAGGAAGAGCAGCGGCAGCAGCGGCAGGCAGAATGCCAGGTTGACGCTCTCGGCCGCGAGCGTCCGTACCGCCGGCGAGAAGACATAGACCACGGACGCGAGCGCCGCGCCGTAGGGATCGCCGCAGAGCTTGCGGGCGAGCTGAAACATCAGCACCGCCGCCGCGATGAGTGCCAGGAGTTCCAAGTCCGGATTTTACTTCTTCTGCTTGGGTTCCAGCAGGGTTTCGGGCAGCCCCGGCAGGCGCTTGGGTGCGGCGAAGAACAGCAGCCCCGCGAGCAGGTAGAAGACGCCGAGCACGCCCAGGAACGCCGGGAACGCCGGGTTCATCAGGCTGGTGGCCAAGGCGAGGATGCCGTAGCCCCCCGCGACCGCCGCGTTGAAGAACGAGCTTTGCACGCCGCCCATGGAGCCGCTCTTGTCGCGGGCGGCATTGCTGAAGAAGTAGCCCATCAGCGTGGTATAGGCGGGGCCGAAGGCCATGCCGATGCCCAACACCGCCAGCATCATCGCGGTTGTGGCGGGGATGAAGGGGAACATCCCCAGGCCCCAGACCAAGTAGGGAATCCAGACGCCGGCAAAGCCGACCCCCACAAACTTCAGCCAGGCCCGCTTGGTGAGCTTGCTGGCCATGGCGATCATGCCGCCGATCACGGCGCCGGCGATAAGCGCGGCGATGAGGCTGCCGGCGAACAGGCCGGTGTAGACCCAGGTCATGCCGAGGCCGACGACCACGGCCTGAATGATGCGATGCAGCGCCACGCGGCCGATGAGCGGAATCTTGACCTCGCCCAGCTTCGCCTGCGCGGCGTTGGATATAAGGTTGCCGAAGAACAGCGCGCCCAGAAGCTGGCCCATAAGCAGCGCCTTGCCTTCAGCCCCGACCAGAAGAACCGCGATTTTGGGCAGGGCCAGGTACTGGAAGGGATACATCATCATGGCGATCAAAGACAGCATGAGCAGGGCCTTGGGCAGGCGGCTCTTCCAGCGCGAGAGCTCGGTTTTCCACGAAGCCTTCGGCGCTGCGCCGGCTTTCTTGGCCGCCGCGATCTTGTCGGCTAATTCCTTTTCGCGGGCGGTGACATCCGAGCCCTTGCCGTACCACATGACTTTAAAGCCGGTCGTCGTCGTTATCCAAAAGAGCAGCGAGCCGATAATGGGCAAAGTCGAATTAAACAGGAAGTAGCCGCCTATCCCGGCGGCCAAGAGCGTTGACGGGAGCCAGTTGCGGCGCAGGAACTTCGCCAGCTTGAGGAGGCGGTCCTTGAAGGTTAGAACCTCTCGCGCCAGCTCAGCCTTGAATCCAAGTATCGTTTTCTCGCGCAGGTCGACATCGGCCTGCAGGGATTTCATCTCCGCCCAGCGGTTCCAGCGCGCCCGCAGGCCCTTGGGCGTCTGGGCCTCGAGCTGGGCCAGGTCGCTCTTGGCCTCCGCGATGACGGCCTCGTTGTCCGCGATGCTCTTATTGAGGAAGCCTTCGCGGTCGCTGATCGACTTCTTGATCTCCTCGATCTCGGCCCGGTCGGAGCCCTTGGCGTCCTGCAGCTTTTTGCGGCGCGCTTCCATTTTCTGAATGGTTTTGGGCTGCGGCGAGAGGGTCGGCATGGTGAACCAAAGGATCGGCAGGACGATCACGGCGTTGACGATGGCGTTGATCCAGAACGCCGTCATCGGGTTCCACTGATCGACGATAGTGCCGATGCCGAGAATAAGCCCGAGAACTACCTGGATGGCCAGGTAGTTCATCCAGGCCAGGTTGCCGACCATGAAGACGTTTTTGGCGCCGGCCAGCCGCTTGATATAGGAGTTCTCCGTGGTCATGATCGAGGAGAGCAGCCAGCCGTTGACGAAGGAGCCGATCAGCAACGTTCCAAAGTTTAGGTAGCCGAACATCGCCAGTACCGGCAGGAGCAGGCTCGAGAGCACCCGGATGACGGTGTTGAGCGCCATGCCGTTGCGCGCCGACAGGCGGTCGGCGATCAGGCCGTTAAGCGGTCCGGCGGCGATGGCGGCCAGCGGCCCGAAAGACATCAGCAGGCCGTAGGTGGCCCAGGCGGCGGGATTGGTCGCGCCGCCGAAGGCGCCGACAACGAGAAAGGGATAAGCGATAGAAGTCAGGATGAAGGCGGCGATGGAAGCCGTGCGCTGGGCGAAGAGTCCGATGACGGCCTTCTTGTTCATCTCGCTGGGCGCCTGCTTGCCCAGAGCCTGCAGGATTTCACGCGAGGCTTCGGCGCCTTCGGTAGGCCAAACCACAACATTCTCGAGCCGCGGATCGGCCTTGCCGCCCACCGAGATGGCGAGCGCGCCGGGTGAGGCGTAAACGAAGCCCATGTCGGCGGTGCGCATGTCGAAGAACTGGTCGCCGACCGACAGCGTCTTGGACAGCCCTACCGGCCGTTTGACCAGCATGTTAACGGCTTTCCAGGCGGCCTTGGCGAAGCGTGCGGGCAAGCCGAAGCGGAGCATATCCTTAACCTGTTCGATGGCGCGGCGGTTGGCGCGCAGCGGCAGGACGCCGGTCCGTTTGTCGATCTTTGAGACGGTCATGTACGGAGCGTCCACTTCCGGGTTGCGGGCGATGCGCGGGGTCACGGTAAACGGAACGTTGCGGGCGAACAGCTCTTCCTGCAGCTTTTCGGCGGCGTCGCGCACCGCCTGCTCCGACCAGCCCAGCGGCAGGAAGTGCGCATAGCTGTAGGATTTAAGATCGTACGTCTTGCCGTTGACGGCCTGCTCGCCTTTGGCGCTGCCGTCCTTGTGGTAGCCGTAATGATCGAGGAATGCCTGCCGCGCCTGCAGAATGCCGGCTTGCTCGGCTTCAGTCCAATGGACGGCGCTGCCGGTCTCTTCACGTACCAGCACCGGCTCGCCCTTGCGGTTGTAGAGCAAGGTCCGGGTACCGCGGCTGGAGACCAAAGTCAGGGACTGCTTCTGCGCCAGCGTAAGCGGGGTTAGTGAATCGACGATGGTGACATCCTGCTCCCGCTTCTTGGCGTCGGGCCGGTCGGTGAGAATGATGGGTTCGACGCCGGCGTCGGCCGCGGCCTTGAGCGCCTCGCCGGTCTCGGGAGAGATCGGCGTGTTAAACGGCGCCAAAGTGTCGTCGTAGTCGAAGAAGGCTTCTTCCGGCTTGTCTTTTTCCAGCTTCTGCAGGATCGCGTCGGCATGGGCCCGGGTAATCGGGCGCAGCGAGCGCAGCTCGCCGAAATCTTCGGCCAGGGCTTTAAGCGCCGTGCGGTGGATCTCATAGTCGGCGGCGCCGCCCTTCGGGTTGGCGTCGGCGATGCGCGAGAGCGCCGCCTGCGTCTCGGCGCCCCCCTGCTTGATAATGGCCTTGACCGCGCTCCGGCGTTCATCCTGCGGCTTTGCGGAGTCGACCGCTATAGCCTCGAGGTCGCCGATGGTGAGTTGGGAAAGTCCGGAATCAGCGGCGGCTTGATCGGCGGCGTGAACAAAATCGCCGCTGCCCTTGCGGGAGCGCGCGCCGGAGAAAAGGGATTTGAGCGCGCTGAAGCGCCCGGTCGTTCCCGCGGCCTGGTCGATCTTCTGGACGCCGTCCTGCAGGGTGCTTTTTACCGCAGGCTTGGCTTGGGCGGAGCGGCCGGCGGTGTCCGCCGCCGGCGCGGAGACCGTATTTTTTAATTTAGTTTTGACCGGCCCTTCAACGACCGCGACATGCGAGGGGGCGACGGTCACCGTCTTGGCATGGCCGGAAGTTATCGTTTCGCCGCCGACGCTCGGCAGGCCGGGCAGGCCCTGGGACAAGGAATTGGAGAGCTTGAGATTCTGCAGCGCGGAGGAGGTGTTGATGCCGCCGATCGCGGCGGCGCCCGCATTGCCGGGGATGCTGCTGACCGGCGCTGCCTTGGCGCGAATAACGGTCGCGGCGGCTTGCACGGCGAACGGCCCGGGCGCGGCGACGATCAAGGCCGCACATAGGGCCGTGCTAAGGATTTTAATGAAAAGTGTTTGTTTTTCTTTGAAGGAAGTCATCCTGCCCCCACGCTTTAGCGTCTGACCATATTTTATCAGCCGGTACTCCGGCTGATATGGGTCCTCAGGGCGGATGAAAAATGTATTTTGGCCTAATTTTTCCTAGGCCTTTTGCGGTTGAGGGGTGGGCAGATGGACCTCTACGAAAAACATATATTTTTACTTGTTTTTCTGCTCTTCTTTGAGCTCCATCACGCAGCACAGTCCTTTTCCTTTCAGAGCGGATATGAAGCAGCCGTTGCAGGACATGCATTTGGCGCGGGCGGTGTCGCCGCTGCGCCAGCGTTTGGGCAGCCCGGGTTCCCGAATGAAGGGGCGGGCCATGGAGATATAGTCCGCTTTCCCCTGCTGGATGATCTCCTCCGCCAGATCATAGGAGCGCAGGCCGCCGACCACCATAACCGGACAGCTGACGACGCCCTTAATGCTTTGCGCCAACGGCAGATGGTATGCCTCCTGGCCGCGCTCTATGATTTTGGCGCGGGCCGGGGTCCGCTTGCCGGAGGCGGGCGTGCCGCCGCTGACCTCGATCATGTCGATCCCTCCGCGGTCCAGAGCCTGCGCCGCATGGAGCGCGTCGCTTTCGCTGAGCCCGCCCTCCAGGAAGTCCGAGCCGTTGAGCTTGATGCAGACCGGATAGTTTTTGCCGACGGCCGCGCGGACGCTGTGGTAGACCTCCAGCAGGAACCGGCAGCGGTTCTCGATAGAGCCGCCGTAGCCGTCGGTCCGGGTATTGGTCAGCGGGGAGAGGAACTGGTTGATGAGGTAGCCGTGCGCGCCGTGCAGCTGCACCGCGTCAAATCCGTACTCCTTGCCGCGCCGGGCGCCGGCGCCGAAAGCGGCGACGATTTCTTCGATATCCTGCGGGGTCATCGCCGCCGGCTCTTCCGGAAACTGCGGCACCTTGACGGCCGAAGGCGCGAGCGGCTGCCGGCCGGCGGCCTTGGTCGTCGCCTGGCCGCCCGCGTGGACCATTTGCAGGCAAACCCGGCCGCCCTCTTCGTGGACCGCGGCGGTGAGGGCCTTCATGTCCGGCGCGAAATTATCCGTATGGATGCCCATTTTCCCCGCCAGCTGCTTGCCGTCGGGCCGGACAAATGCGAAGCCGCTGATGATGAGCCCGACGCCGCCGCGCGCCAGGGCGCGGTAGAGCTCAATAACTTCTTCCGTCGGACGGCCGTCGTCTTCACACAGGCCTTCCCAGGTGGCGGAACGCGCCAGCCGGTTGGCCAAAGTCATGCCGTTGATCGTTGTCGGTTCGAATATCTCGCTCATGGTCCGCTCCTCGCTCCGCAGTATCGGCATAGTATAGCTTTCGCTCCGCCGGGATTCCGTTAGTTGACTGCTCCCCCGTCCTTCGATAACCTTTCCATAGGAAAGAAAAGGCCGAAATAGGCCGTACTCTGCAGGGGCAGGGAGCGGCCGGTCAAGAGCGAGCGGACAGCCGCGCTGCCTTGGAAAAAAGGAGAATTCGTCCTATGAGATACCGTTTTCGCGCCCTACTATATTCGGCCTTGCTGCTCTACGGCGGGGCCCTGTGCCTGCGGACGGTCCACGCCGGCTGGCTCGACAGCTTCACGCCCTTTACGCCGGCCGGCGAGTCGGAGCCCCGCGTCATCAGCCCCGGCGACAATATCCAGGACCCCTCTGGCCCGCGGGTCCTTTCCGTGGCGCCGAGCGGCCATGTCCAGGACGCCGGGGAGACCTTGGCCGTCACCGTCACCTTCGATCGGCCGATGATCGCTCTCTCCGCGCTCGCGGAGCAGAAGACGGAAGGCCTGCTGTCGATCGATCCTCCCTTGCCGGGCAAGTTCCGCTGGCTGGGTACGGAGACCTTGGTCTTTACCCCGGAGAAGCCGTTCACTCTCGCGACCCGCTATACCATGACCCTCCACGCCGGCATCACCGCGAAAGACGGCGCCCGCATGCAGAGCGACTATCGCTGGACGTTCGAGACGGCCCGGCCGCAGTTCTCGCAGTCCGATCCTTACCATGGTTCCCAGTTCATCGATCTCAAGGTCCCGATCCTCCTCGCTTTCAACCAGCCGATGTCGCCGCAGAAGGCGATGGATTTCCTGGAGCTTGTGGGGCGGCCAACGGAGAATCTCTTCGGGCCGATACGCGCCTATGCCGGGACCGATTACCGTGAGTCGTTTCGCGTCAGCGTCCGCAAGCCGACCGAGGAGGAATTCAAGCAGCGTCAGTGGTTCGCCAAGGACAGAAACTATTGCCTCGTCGTCGAGCCGCAGAGACCGCTCAAGAAGGAGTACACCTACAGCCTCATCCTAAGGGCCGGTCTTCCCGCAGCGGAGGGATTCCTCGGCCTGATCGAAGATCGGCATCTCCAGTTCAAGAGCTATAACCACTTTCGCGTGCTCGGCATTCAGGGAATCGTACATCCGGAGGAGGGATTGCCCATCACCTTTTCCAACCCGGTCCAGGGCAAGCTGTTGGCGGAGACGCTCTCCGTCGATCCGTCGCTGCAGATGCCCGAGCATTATGCACGCTTCACGTACTACGCCCACGAGCACCGCATCCCGTTTAAGTTTGAGGTGAAGCAGGCTTATAGCGTGCTGATTAAGCGGGGACTCGAGGATAAGTTCGGCCAGAAGCTCAAGAATAACTGGGAGGGGGCCTTCCAGGTCACATCGTACGCGCCTTACGCGGCGATGCCCACCGGCAACCTCACGGTGGAGGCCAAACTGAAGCACCGGCTGCCCGTGACGGCGATCAATATGATGACGGTCGGCAAGCTGCTCTACCCGGTATCGGCGATCGAGGCGATCCCGCGGCTCCAGAACCAGTATGTGTTCCATCAGAACGAGCTGTTCGCTCCCGCCGGCGCCGTTCCCGAGGCCTGGAACATCCAGGGGACATTGGATAAGAGCGCCGTCCTCCCGCTCGAGCTGGACTCGAGCCTCAATAAGGACGGGCACGGCTTTCTGTTCGCGAATCTCCGGGCGATGGACCCCAATCCCGCGGTTGAGCCTCACCCTCTCTCCGTCTACAACCACGGCATAAGAAACCGGCTGTATAAGGCTTTTGTCCAGGTCACCAACCTGGGCATAACGGCCAAATGTTCGCCGGAGGACAACCTGGTCTGGGTGACCTTCCTGCGGACCGGGAAGCCGGTGATCGGCGCCGCGGTCGAACTGCGAGACGACAAGGGCGACCTCCTCTGGCAGGGGAAGACCGACCGCGAGGGCCTGGCGAAGAGTCCGGGCTGGGCGATCCTAAAGGTCGGCAAGCATCGTGGGCAGCAAAATCCTCGGGTATGGATCATCGCCAAGTGGCGCTCGGACTCGGCGATGGTGGCGTCGAATTGGGGCACGGGAATCTATCCATATAGTTTCATGCTGCCGTACGTTTTCCAGCAGATCCATCCGGAATACGGCGGGCACGTCTACAGCGACCGCGGACTCTACCGTGTCGGCGAGACCGCCCAGCTTAAGGGCGTTCTCCGGCAGAAGCGCAAGAGCGACTGGGTTATAGCCGACGTTGCTGAAGTTGAGATGACCATTGAGAACTCGCGGGGGGAGGAGGTGCACAAGCGCGTCGTCGCGGTCTCGTCCTTCGGGTCCTTTCATACCGATTTCCGCATCCCGCCGACCGCGGTCACCGGCCACTACAATGTCCATGTCCGCGATCCGAGGGATCCCGTAAAGCCGGAGAGCCCGCAGCACGGCGAAGCCCTGTTCGACAAGAACAAGCTCCAGTTCTGGGGCGGCTTCCAGGTAGAGGCCTTCATGCCGGCCAAGTTCGAGGTGAAGACCCGGCTATCCCGGGACAGCTACATCTTCGGCGACGAAGCCGAGGGCACGATCCGCGGCTGGTATCTTTTCGGCGCGCCCATGAAGAAGGCGAAGTTCACCTGGCGGGCGCGGCTCTGGGAGACCTTGTTCGCGCCCAAGGGCCATGAAGGCTACGCGTTCGGTCCTCGCCGGCACCTGATGGAGTACAAGGGGACGGCCGCGCGCACGGTGCTGACGGCTTCGGATCAGGGCGAGCTCGACGAGAAGGGTGGGGCCCGCGTCAGCTTCCCGCTCAAGGAGGGCACGCTCTTGGGCAGCCTGACCGCGCGTTTGGAAGGGACGGTGACCGACGAGGACCGGCAGTCCGTCTCCGGCAGCAAGACGGCGATCGTGCACGCCGGCGAGTTCTACCTCGGCATCAAGCCGTCCGCCTCGTTCCTTGAGGCGAGGAACCCGCTGGATATTTCGGTGCTCACGACGGACCCGGACGGCAAGCCGGTCTCCGGCGAGAAGGTGCGGCTGCAGGTCATCCGCCGGGAATGGCATTCGGTACGCAAAGCGGGCATCAAGGGTCGGACCTCCTGGTTGACGGAGAAGAAGGATATCGAGGTCGAGAAATACTCCCTCGAGTCCGCGGCGGAGCCGGTGACCGTACGCTTCAAGCCCGATAAGCCCGGCTACTACATCATCCATGCCGAGGCCAAGGACGGCCGTTCCCGGCGCATCTACGCCGATGCCTACTTTTATGTGACCGGCACGGATTACGTCGCCTGGGCTCGTTCCAACGACGACAAGATCGATCTGGTGGCCGATCGGACGCGCTACAAGCCGGGCGAGACGGCCAAGGTAATGGTCAAGTCCCCGTACGAGAGCGCCCTCGTCTTGGTCAGCCTCGAGCGCGAGGGGATTCTGCGCCAGTTCACGACCACCTTGAAAGGAAGCGCGGATATCGTCGAGATTCCGCTCGAGGAACGTTTCGTGCCTAATGTCTACGTCTCGGTCGTGCTCCTGCAGGGCCGGACCGCACAGGGGGAGTTCGACGAGAAGGGCGACGACGTGGGGAAGCCCTCCTTTAAGATCGGATACGTCAACCTGCCCGTCGACCCGGGCACCCGCCGGCTCAAAGTCGAGGTCGCGTCCGACAAAGAGGAATACCGGCCGCGGGGCAAGGTGAGCCTCGACTTCTTAGTGCAGGACCCGTCGGGGAACGGGGTCGAGTCGGAGTTCTCGGTCTCCGTGGTGGACCGCGGCATTCTGGACCTGATCAGCTACCAGACCCCGGATTCGTTTGACAGCTTCTACGGGCCGCGGCCGCTGTCCGTGGAGACGGTCGAGAGCCGCCAGCACGTGGTCGGACAGCGCAACTACGGCGAGAAGGGTGAGAACCGCGGCGGCGACGGCCGCTCGGTGCCGCCGGGACTCCTGGCGGACGCGGATTTACGCGGCTTATTCAAGGCCTCCGCCTTCTGGAAAGCCGACCTGACCACCGATGAAAAGGGCCGGGCGGCGGTCTCCTTCGAACTCCCCGACAACCTCACGACCTTCAAGGTCATGGTAACGGCGCACACGAAGAAGTCGAAGTTCGGCGCCGGCGACACCGAGTTCGCGGTCAAGAAGCCGTTAATGCTGAAGCCCTCCCTGCCTCGCTTCGCCCGGCTGGGCGACCGTTTCCAAGCGGGCGTGGTGGCTCATAACCATACGGGGAAGGGGGGGGAGGTGACCGTGGAGGCGGGCGCAGAGGATATCGCTCTGCACGGCGAGGGGCGAAAGAAGATCGTTCTGGGCGACGGTATGGCCCAGGAGGTAGTCTTCGACTACGCGGCCGACCGTCTCGGCATGGCGACTTTCCGCTTCGCCGCAGGTCTGGGTAATGAGCGCGACGGGCTGGAGCTGAAGCTGCCCGTGATCCTGCCCAGGATAACGGAGGCGGTGGCGCTCTATGGGAATACCGACGGCAGTGCCGTGGAGCACCTAAAGATTCCGTCGGATATCTATCCCGAGGCCGGAGGTCTTAGGTTGGAGGCGGCGTCCACCGCGCTGCTCGGTTTGCGGGACGGGATCGAGTATCTGCAGGAGTATCCGTACGAGTGCCTCGAGCAGAAGATCTCCCGGGTGCTTCCATTTGTGCTCGCCAGCGACCTGCTGGAGGCGTTCGGGCTCTCCGCGCTGAAGGGGAAAGAGAAAAAAGAGGTGGTGGAGAATCTTCTGCGCGACCTGCCGAAGTTTCAGAACGCCGACGGCGGCTTCACCTATTGGCCCGGCAGCTCCATCCCCTCCGAGTATATGACCGCCTATGTCCTGTTCTTCCTCCGCGCGGCCAAGAAGGATGGATTCGACGCGGACATGAACGTGGTGAATAAGGCGACCGGTTTCCTGCAGCGGATTCTACGCTTGAAGGAGGGCGACCCCTGGAACTATCCCTACAACCGGAACGCGAGGCTGGCCACCGAAGCCTTTATCGTCTACGCGCTGAGCCTATGGAATGTGCGGGAGCCGGCCTACATCACCCGGCTCTTCGAAGATCGGTTCCGCATCCCCCTCTTCGGTCGCACCATGCTGCTGAAGGCGGTTCGGCACAGCGGCATGTCCAAGCGCATGGAAGCCGAGCTGGTGCGGGATCTCTTCAACAGCGTCAAGGTTGATGCGACCCGGGCGCATTTCGAGGAGCAGGACCCCGGCGGTCTGGACTGGATCTTCTACTCGCCCGTTCGCACCACGGCCTATGTCCTGCAGGCCATGCTCGAGTCCGGCCAGAGCTTCCCGCAGGAAGCGAAGGTGATCCGTTGGCTGATGGACGAGCGCAAGAACGGCCGCTGGCGGAGCACTCAGGAGAACCTCTATGTCTTCTACGCGCTCACCGAGTACTTCCGCCGCTACGAGTCCGAGCGGCCGGACTTTACCGCCGTCATCAAGCTGGAGGGGAAGGAAGCGCTCAGGCATCTCTTCGCCGGCCGGAGCGTGGACGCAGAAAAGAAGACCGTCCCATGGAGCGAGTTGCCGCTGGGGCGGGAGATCCCGGCGCAGATGTCGAAGGAGGGAACAGGCAGGCTCTACTACGGGATAAGGATGGTGTACGCACCCAAGGGCGAGCTGCCGGCCCGTGAGGAAGGTCTCCAGGTGACGCGCGAGATCACCTTGGCCAACGGCGATCCGCTGCCCAAGATCGTGCAGGCGGGCACCAAGCTCCTCGTCAAGCTCACGGTCACCACGCCGTTCGACCGGACCTATATCGCCGTGGAGGATCCGCTGCCGGCCGGCTTCCAGGTGATCCACACCGGCTTCAAGACCGCGAGCGCGGAGGACGGCGCGAACCTCGCGGCGGCGGGAAGGCCGGACGGCCGCTGGTGGGGCAGCTTCAACCACCGGGAGTTCTACGATGACCGGGTGGTCCTCTACGCCGATTATATGACGCAGGGAAGCCATACCGCCAGATATCTCGTCACCACGGTCACGCCCGGCGACTTCTCGCTGCCCGCGGCCAAGGCGGAGGGGATGTACACGCCGGAGGTCTTCGGCCGCACCAAGGAGGGACGGTTTGATATCCGCTAGGTGCAAAAGCGGGAGGGTCCTGCTCCTCTGTTCGGTCGTCGTCCTCGCGGCGGCGGCCATGTGGGGATACCGTCGGCATATGCTCTCCTACCGGGAGTTCCGGTCGCTCCGGCTGACCGACCGGAATGGTCTTCCTCTGCGCACCGTGCTCTCGGACCGGGAGGGCACGAGCGCGTGGACCCCGCTGGACGAGATCTCCCCGTATCTTTCGGAGGCGACGATCGCGGCCGAGGACAAGCGTTTCTTCCGCCATCCGGGCGTGGATCCGTTCGCGATCTCGCGCGCCGTCCGCCAGAACATACGTTCCAGGCGGGTCGTGGCCGGGGGCTCGACCTTGACCCAGCAGTTCGTCCGGATCGTTCGCGACTATCCGCGTAACTTGCCCGGCAAGGTCGCCGAGGCGGCCGAGGCGGTGCTCTTCGAGCTCGTCACGTCCAAGAAGGAGGTTTTGGCTCACTACCTTAACCGCGCCCCCTACGGCAACCAGAGTTTTGGGATCGCCGCGGCGGCCGGCATCTACTTCGACAAGCCGCCCGCCCATCTGTCTCTCGCGGAGTCGGCGTTTCTGGCGGGCCTGCCGCAGTCGCCGACGCGGTTCGATCCCTATCGCCATCCGCGGCGGGCGCGCAAAAGGCAGCGCTGGGTGTTAAAGCGCATGCTCGCGACCGGCCGCATCGACCGCCGCGATTTCGAGTTGGCCAGCCGGGAGCCGCTGGCGCTCGTACCCAAAGAACGGCGCTTCCAGGCGCCGCACTTTGCCGACTGGGTGCTCTCCAGGCTGCCGCACAATAAGCGGGGACGCTTGTCCGTCGTGCGAACCAGCCTTGATCTGCCGCTGCAGCAGGAGCTGGAGAAGATGGTCTCCACCCATGTCCGCACCTTAAAGCGGGCGGGGATCGGCAACGGCTCGGCCGTGGTCCTGGACAACCATACGGGCGAGGTCCTGGCCATGGTCGGCTCGGCCGATTATTTCGACGAGGCGACAGCCGGCCAGGTGAACGGCGCCCTGGCGCCCCGTCCCCCGGGCTCGACCTGGAAACCGTTCACCTACGCGCTGGCCGTCGAGCGCGGCATGACGGCGGCCTCGATCATCGCCGACATACCGCTCCATGCCATGACCATGAGCGGCGACTTCACGCCGCGTAATTACGACGAGCGCTTCCACGGCCCCGTGCGGCTGCGGACGGCCTTGGCCTGCTCCTACAACATCCCGGCCGTGCGCGTGCTCGAGCAGGTGGGCGTCGAGGTCCTGCTAAACCGCCTGCGCCGGGCGGGCTTCCGCTTCCTCACCCGGCCGGCCTCGCACTACGGGCTCGGTCTCACCTTGGGCGGAGCGGAGGCGAGCTTGCTGCAGTTGGCGCGTGCCTATTCCGCTTTGGCCAACGACGGCATGTACTCTGAGGAGAAGACGGTCCTGTCGTCCGCGATCGCGCCGGGACCGGCGGAGCCGGTGTTCCTGCCGGCCGTCGCCCATGTGATCACGGACATCCTGTCGGATGACGACGCGCGGGCACCCGCTTTCGGGGCGTATTCCGCGTTGTCTTTTCCGTTTCCCTGCGCGGTGAAGACCGGGACATCCAAGAACTTCCGCGACAGCTGGACCATCGGCTATACGAAGGACTATACCGTGGGTATCTGGCTGGGGAACTTCGACGGCACGCCGAGCAAGGGTCTGACCGGGGCGAGCGCGGCGGCGCCGCTGTTTCGCAACGTCATGATGCACCTGCACCGGAGCAGGCGGCCCGACGCGTTCGGGGAGCCTGTCGGGCTCGCGAAGGAGCATATCTGCCCGCGCTCTGGGCATAAGGCGTCGCCGACCTGCCCCACGACGATCACCGAGAAGTTTGTCCCCGGCACGGCGCCGCATGAGACCTGCGGCGTCCATCAGCTAGTCGAGATCGATTCGCGCAACGGCCTCCTCGCCAGGGACACCTGCGAGCCGCAGTGGGTCGAGAAGGGACTGTTCGAGGTCTATCCGCCGATCTACAGCACCTGGAGCATCGAGCACGACGTCCCCATCCCTCCCCTGCGCTACTCGCCGCTGTGCGTCGACGACGGGAAGGAGGAGCCCGCGGCGGTCCGGCAAGCGCGGTCCGTGCGCGTGACCTATCCGGACGCCGGCGACGTCTTCGTGCGCGATCCCGTTTTGCGGTCCGAATTTCAGACCCTGCTGCTGACTCCCGAGGTGAGCCACGGCGCCGACATGGTCGAGTGGATCGTCGACGGCGAGAGCTTCGCGAAGGTCAGCGCGCCCTATACCGCGAGGTGGCCGCTGGCGCCGGGAAGGCATAGGATCAAAGTCCGCGCCCGGATCGGCGGGAAGTGGATGACCGGGGCGCCGATTGCCATCACCGTGTTGTAATGAATTTCATACGAAGCGGGCGGGTAGAGGTGACGCTTCTCGCCGGCGCGGTTATCGGCGCTTGGCGAATAGTCCGGCGACAAAGGTCTTGGTCTTGTGCGCGGCAAGAAACAGCACCGGGATGAGCGCCAGGGTAAAAAGGATGGAGCCCAGCATGCCGCCCACGATGACCCCGCCCATCGAGGATTTTACCGAGAAGGGGTCGAAGACCTGGGGCAGAGCGCCGACGATGACGGCCAGCGAGGTCATGAGGATGGCGCGGAATTTAAATGATGCGCCGAGCCAGATCGCCTCGCGCGCGTCCTTTCCTTCATCCATCTTCTTGAGCGTATAGTCCAGCATGAGAATGGCGTTGTTCACCACGAGACCGACCAGCATCACCATGGCCATCATGGAGCCGATGTTCATGGAGAAGCCCAGGAAGAACAGCATGTAGAATACGCCGATGAATGAGGTGGCGATCGAAGAGACGATCACCAGCGGGTAGGTGAACGAGTTGAGGATGGCGGCGAGCAGCATGAAGGTAAGGATGACGGCGATCCCGCCCGCCCGGCCCATCTCGCGGTTTGTTTCCTCTGCAAACTCGGCCATGCCGACATATTTGTAGCGGTAGCCCTTGGGGAAGTCGATCTCCGCGAACACGGCGTCGAGGTGCTTCTGCGCTTGCCCCGCGGTGGCTTTCGAGAGGAAGGCGCTGAGCTGAATGACGCGCTCCTTGTCGCGGCGCTGCAGGCTGGAGAACCCGCGCTCTTTTTTGACTTCGCCGAGAAGCGAAATGGGAACGAGTCCGTCCCGGGACATTACGGAAATATCGGCGATATCGTCGAGCGAGCGCTTATAGAGTTCATCGTACGTGATGCTGATGTCGTACTCTTCCCCCCTTTCCTTGAAGACGTTCTTGTCGTCGCCGGTCACCGCCCAGCGGATGGCGGTTCCCACATCGGAGTTCTTTACCCCGAAACGGATCATCGCCGCGTCATTGGGGGTAAAGCGAATCTCTTCCTTCGGGGTTTTGTGCGAGGACTCCACGGACCGGAAGTATCCGCTGCGGAGCATGAGCTTCTTCATCCGCTCGGATAAGTCGATCATGGTGTCGTAGTCCGGGCCGTAGACGTTGACCGTCAGGTCGGCCTCGCCGGGGCCCGATTCGCCGCGCAGGAAGGAGAATTTCGCGTCCGGGACCTTCGCCGCCTGGGGAATGAACTCGTTGATAATCTCCAGGTCGCCGCGCGTCCGGTGCTCGAGAGGCGTTAGGTTGACGGTGAGCCGGGCGTTCTCGGAGCCGTCGATGCCCACATAGGAAAGATAGGAGCCGGCTTCGGGAATCTTCTTGACCAGCGACTCAACGCCGACGACGGCGTCGAGGGTCGTTTCCAGCAAGGTCCCCTGCGGGAGCTCGATAGCGATTCCGATCACGTCCTGGTCCGACGGCGCCATAAACTCGTTGCCGATATAGCGCAGGGGATAGCGGGCGCTGAACATGACCAAAACGCAGGCCGCGGCGGTCAGCCAGGGGTGGCGCAGCGTGAAGTCGAAAAGCCGGCGGTACTCCGCGACGAGAAACGACAGCGCCTTCTCGGATGTCCTTGCCGCCCAGCCGGCGCCGGAGGATTTCGGCTTGAGGAGCAGCGCGCACAGCATGGGCGTCAAACTGAACGACGCCAAAATCGAGAATATCGTGGCGTAGACCACGGTCATCCCGAACTGTTCCATGAACTGTCCGACGATCCCTCCCATGAACGCCAGCGGGGTGAAGACGACGAGGTTGGTGCCGGCGGCCGCCAGCACCGCCACCGTCGCGTCCTTGGTGCCGTCAATGGCGGCGCGTTCCGGGGACTTGCCTTGTTCCAGGTGCAGGATGACGCTTTCGATGACAACCAGGGCATTGGCGATCAGGGTGCCCAGCGCCGTGGCCGCCGCCAGCAGCGTCATGAAATTGATCGTGTATCCCGACAGGTCCATGGGAAAGAGCGTCGAGACCAGCGAGGTGGGAATCACCACCGCGGCGACAACCGTTGTTCGCCAGTCGCCGAGA
>JBDRPD010000014.1:0-4129 GCA_043827405.1 Elusimicrobiota bacterium
TCGCCTCTTTTTCATTGCTCGGGATACAGCCAAGGCTGCCGTCGGCGCATTCGCCCTCACCGACTTCCGGCGGCGGGGCCAGGTCGCCGATGCCGCCGCTGCCGCCGCTGCCGGAGCTGCCGCCCATGGCGCCTCCGCCGGATCCGCCCGCGGTCGCTCCGCCGCTCGCTTCATGGCCGCCGAATACCTGCGAGACCGATATCTCCGGGCGCGCCGAGCCGGTGCCGAACGGCGTGGACGTCACCTTCCCGATCGATGCGTTGGCGGCGCGGCCGGAATCGAAGCCGGTCTCGGTCTTGGAGCCCTGCGAGATCATCTGATCCTTGCCCGTCAGGCGCGCCACGGCGGTGCGCAGGCGCTTCTTGAACTCGGCGACAAAACCCTTGGGCTTATCGCGCGACGGCATCGGTACACTGCCGCTTCCCTGCATGCCGGCGCCATCGTCCAAGCCTCCTGCCCCACCTCCGCCGAAGCTGCCTTTGGAAGTGCCGCCGCTCTTGCCGCCCATGCTTTCCTTGACGCTTAAGCTTCCCTTGCCCTCGCCCTTGCCGCCCAGCATTTTCTCTACCATGGCGTTCGGGTCGACGGCATCCGCGGCGGCCTGTTCGCCGACCGCCGACTTCATGTCCGCTGCGGCGATCTTTTCCGGCTCTTCCTTTTTATCGAGCAGCCCGGTTATCTTGCGGATGAGGCTGAGCCCGGATGCGGTCTTGCTCTCTTTGAGTTTGGGCAGCGCGGGCGGGCGCGGGGCGCGGCGGAAGTCCCCTTGGCCGCTGTTTAGGGAAAACATTTCCGCTTCTTTGTTGAGGGCGTCGGGGTCTTCCTGCAGGACGGCTACCGTTATGCCGGCCACAACAACGAAGGCGACGGCTCCGGAAATCAGTTTCTTCGCCGTAAGGTGCTTCTTCCACCCGGCGGGTTTCGGCGAGTTGAGTTCCATCGCCATAGGATAGAGCGCTTTGCCGGTTCGCGCAAGATGATTTTTGCGACCCCCTTGTGGGAAACGGGGCTCTCTGTTAGACTTCTGATATTAGGTAAGAAATTTGCGGGAGGCGGGCATGCGCGCATTTCTTCGGCTTATCCCTATCGTCGCGATATTGGCTTTCGGCGTGGTTTCCTGCGCTGAGACCGGCACTACCCAAGGCGGCGGGTCTGGTTCGGGCTGCACCGTTCCTGAGGAATGCGGCGACAAGACCATGTGGGACGGTTCCAAGTGCGTCGCCAAAGACAAGATGTGCGGCTCCGGCACCAAGTACAACGCTGAAAAAGACAAGTGCGAGCGGGTCGCTACCGAATAAGTGGCAACGGAAGGCGCGGGCTCGGCACTTAAGTTCGCCATAGGCATTACGGTCGGGGCGCTGGCGGTATGGGCGTTGCTGCCGGCTCGACCTAAGCCGCCGCCCGCCGCCCCCGCGCCTCAACTGGGCGTTCCCGAGCGCGCTGTTAGCACCGCCCAGGCACTCCCGGTTAAGGATTCCGATTTGCCGCCGCTTACTCCGCTTGAAGAGCGTCCGTGGCTGCGCTATCAGCGGGTTCCACCCAAATATGATAAGACCGCGCTCGCATTAGTAGCTGCGGTGCGCAAGTACGAGGGACGCTTTGAGCGTTTGGGCCGCAAGTATTCGGCTCGCTATCCGGTTATTCGAGAATACGGCCGCGAGTGGATGCAGCACGACGATCTGCGGCGTCTGCAGGGCAACTACCATCAAGACCGCGATCCGGTCAAGTTCGCTCTCGGCGCTTCCGCCTCACCTAACTTCTACCGCTTGGTCACCAAGTACTCCACCCAGCCGGAGTTCCAGGCCTTTGTCCGCGATTCCCTGCGCATCGCGCCGCGCGATCTGCACCTGGCGGTGCGGGGTTACCTGCGTCAAGACAAAAGGGCCGAACAGAGCTTCATGCGCTACGCCAAGGCGGCGGGAATACCGGCGGAGACAGCGGCGCTGGCTACGGCGTCTCGGTAAAGGTCGCGTCCAACTCGGTCTCTTCTTTTTCCTCCGGCTTCCCCGGCGCAAAGAATCCGATGTCGGGTGATGTCTTTTTCTGTTCGTTATAGGTCGCGCTCCGCTCCGCCTCGACGTCCTGCCGGATGTTGTCTCGCTCGACCGGGGTTTCGGGGGGGATATACTCTTCGCCCTTTTCAGCTTGCTTGGCGGTATCTTCGAGAAGCTGTCCCTGCTGCTCCTGGCCGTGCTCGTCTTTGATTTCCTGAGCGGTCAGTTGGGCTTCTTGGGCGGCCTTTTCACCTTTGTTTGAGTAATTGATTCCCACCCCGATCATCGCTATTCCTATCGCGGCAATTAGCGCGCCCCACCAACCGCCCGCGTATATGCCTGCTAAAACGGTGATAACACCTAGCGCGATCCACCACATCCCCGTCTTTTTATCTTTTCGTCCCTGACCGGCCTTGGCATAGGCGTCATCGAGCTTTTTTTGATAGTCGGTGACGTTCCCGCCGGCGCCGACACTCGGCGGCTTCAAATCAGGCAAGGGCGCGTCTGTCGGAGAGGTTTCGAAATCGGCGCCGCTGCCCTCACCTCCGCCGCCGGAGGAACCGCCGGCAATACCTCCGCCGCCGCCTCCACCGACGGGGTCTTTGCTGGTGTCGTCGACATTTAGGCCGGCTTCGCTGCCCACCGAGCGGCCCTGCTCGAAGGCGTTGAGCGCCAGCTGTGCCGCTTCATCGTTGCCTGGTGTGACCTTGGCTTGTTTGGAGAATTTGCCGCTTGCTTTAAGCTGTCCCATGGCGCGTCCGGCATCGATCCGCTGGGTGGACATGCCCTTGGCGATGCGGGCGGTCATTTTGCGTCCGGGCTCATCGTCTTTGCCTGCTCCCTTTGGCGGGGCGCGGGGCGTAAGAGTCTTCTTGTCGAAGTTGCGTACGAATCCCTTGGCGGCGCCGATGCGTCCGGATTCCGACATCTTGGGCTTAGCGAAAGCTCCCTTCAACTTGTCAGCTAGCCCATCCTGTTTCTTTGGCTGTTCCTTGCCGTCAAAAATGGCTCCGAGCCCGCCCGGGGCCGCTCCTTTAAATCCGCCCTTGCCGATCTCCGGGGCCTTTATCGCGGCACTCTTTCCGGCTTCGACCTTCACTATGGCCGCTTCTCCTCGGCTGCCCTTAACCATGTCCATGGTCCCGCCGTCTTTTCCTCTTCGCATGGAGAAAATGTTGGGGATCACGCCGGTTAGACCTTCACTGGGCATGTCGATCTCATGTTCGGGAGTGGGGCGGAACTTTTGATCGTAGACGCCTGCGCTCTTATGCTGCTTAAGCGCGCTGTGGCGGCCGAAATAGCGCGCGGTTTCGGATATGACGATGGTCGTTCCCGCAATGGACAGGCCGATGATCAAGCCGCGCGAAAGCGGATTTGACCAAAGGATGGTCCCGACTTTTAGGGCCTTGGCCCGATGGGCGGCGGGGATGAGACGGGCGGCGGCATTCCCGGCCGCTCTGACGGACGCGTCGAAAGCGGTGCCTAGCTGCTGGAAGCTGCCGGAAAGAGTGGCGCCGCTGGAAGAACTGGCAGCAGGAATGGGGGGCGCCCCGCCGCGTCGTTCCTCGTTCTTGTCTTGAGGCATTGGTGACTAATGTGGGACGACGTTACAGATTCGTCAGGTTTTTGTCCTTAGCCGCCACTTTCTTCGCGGCCAACTTCATGGTGAGCCAATGGCCTCCTGTCGCCCATACTAGTCCTAGATCCCACGACATGACTGCATATGCCAGAGTAGTGGTTAAAGCGCCAAGTACCGTATGGATCGTACCTTGGGTTTTCTGTCCCATCGCGATCATGGCGATGCCCATCGCGGCCACAATCAAGCCAATAGCGATGATGGCTTTCAAAATAAGAAGTTGGAGCTTGAAAATCGCCACTCTTGTCGGAGGGAACGCCCATGAAATGAGAGAAAGAGCGGCCATGAGCAGAAACAAGCCTGTGCACATCTTTAACAGCATGTAGGCGATATCCGACATGCTCTGCCACGGCGTAGTATTCTTATTCTTAAGGCAGTCCTTGTGCCCTGGATATTCGTCGCAGTCGACCTCGCCGTCGGCATTGCTCTTCTGGTTGCGGCTATTGAATGCGCGGCCGCTGTCGGAGGCTTTAAAGCTGTCCATGCCTTCCGAGAGCCC
>JBDRPD010000015.1:0-33502 GCA_043827405.1 Elusimicrobiota bacterium
ACGATTACAAACGCCACGGCACGACCACCTTGTTCGCCGCCCTCAGCATGATTGATGGGAAAGTGATCGGAGACTGCATGCCGCGACACCGGCATCAAGAGTTCATCCGTTTCCTCAAAAAAATCGACGCCGAGACTTCGCCCGAACTGGACCTTCATCTGATCGTTGACAATTACGCGACCCACAAGCATCCCCGCGTAAAATCCTGGATGCGAAGACATCCGAGGTTTCATCTGCATTTCATCCCGACATCAAGTTCCTGGCTGAACATGGTCGAGCGATGGTTCCGCGAGATTACCGACAAGCGAATCCGCCGCGGAGTATTCCGCAGCGTCCCGGAGTTGATTGCCGCTATTGAGGAATACTTGGACAATCACAACCAGAACCCGCGGGTTTTCACATGGACCGCCTCGCCCGGGCGTATCATGGCCAAGGTCCTCAAAAGTAAAGAAGTGTTGGAGACACTACACTAGCTGTTTTCTCCGTCCGGGAACTTTTGTCCGTCCGTGGTGTCCTATGATTATGGACATCTACGCACGCTTGGGATCTTCCCCGCTGCTCAGCCGCAAGAAGGAGAAGGAGATCGCTCGGCGGCTTCGCCGCCTGGAAAAGGAACTGCGCCGCCGGCGCCGGCGGCGTGAGGCGCTGCGCAGCGGCCGCCGCGGTGCGGCCGAGCGCCGGCGTCTGAACCGCGCGATAAGGGCGTTGGAGGATGACGTCCGCCGGGAGCAGAACATCCTGATAGAGGCGAACCTGCGCCTCGTGATCTCGATCGCGAAAAGGTATTTCCACAGCCATTTCGAGCTGTCCGATTTGGTCCAGGAAGGCGGGGTCGGCCTGATGCGGATGGTCGCGCGCTACGACCCCGGTGCGGGCTGCCGCTTCTCGACCTACGCCACGTGGTGGATACGGCAGTCGATCAGCCGGGCGATCTCCGACAAGGCGCGCACGATCAGAATCCCGGTGCATGTCCTTGAGCTGATCGCGCGCATGCACCGTTTCTCGGACAGCTACCGCCAGCGGCACGGCCGCGAGCCCGAGGTCCGTGATTACTCCCGCCGGCTCCGCGTGCGCTGCGATAAGATTCGGCTGGCGCTGGCGCTGATGCAGGTGACGCTGTCGCTCTCGGACACCGCCCGCGAAAGGCCGGAGGACTTGGCCGAAAAGCTGGAGGACCATGATTCCCCGTCGCCGTGGGACACCGTCTGCGAGACGTTCCGCAACGAGGCGCTGGCGCGGGCGATCGCGCGTCTGTCGGCGCGCGAGGCGGGGATCCTGCGGCTGCGCTACGGCCTGGACGCGCCGCGGACGCATACCCTGCGCGAGGTCGGGCGCCGCTTTAACGTGAGCCGTGAGCGCATACGGCAGATCGAATGCGAGGCTCTGGATAAGCTGCGCGATCCCCGGATAAACAACGGGCTCCAGGACTACTATCAGGCATAACGCGCGCGCCGCGTCATGTACTAGAATATGCTCCGGTATGCGAAAGTCAGCATCGAGCGGCGGCTCAATATGAGGCGGACACGGAACCTGTGGTTCGTGCTGCCTCTGGCGGCGGCCTTTATACTCGGTCTCTGGGCGGCGCGCTCGCGGCCGGCGGGCGAGACGCCGCCCGCTTTCGAGCTGCCCCGGCCGGCGGCCAAGGCCGAAGCCCCCGCAGCTCAAGAGGAGGGGCTGTCGCCGGAGGAAAGGTCGACGATACGGCTCTTTCAAAGGTCCATGAATTCCGTCGTCTACATCACGACCTTGGTCGTCCGCCGCGGCTTTTTCAATCTCAACGCGACCGAGGTCCCGGCCGGCACCGGCTCGGGATTCTTATGGGACGATAAGGGCCATATCGTGACCAACTACCATGTCATCCGGGGGGCCGACGCGGCGCGCATTACTCTCGCCGACGGCTCCACGCATGAGGCACGGCTGATCGGGGCGGCCCCGGACAAGGATATCGCGGTGCTCAAGATCGACGTAAAGGGAAAGAAGCTTTCGGCGCTCAGCATCGGTCGATCGCATGATCTTAAGGTGGGGCAGCGGGTTTATGCGATCGGCAATCCTTTCGGTCTCGATCACACCTTGACCACCGGCATCATCAGCGCTCTGGGCCGGGAAATCCAGTCCATCACGCGGCGTCCGATCCAGGACGTCATCCAGACCGACGCCGCCATCAATCCCGGCAACTCCGGCGGGCCGCTGCTGGACAGCTCGGGCCGGCTGATCGGCGTCAATACGCTGATCTACAGCCCTTCCGGGGCGTTCGCCGGCATCGGCTTCGCCGTGCCGGTCGATATCGTCAAACGGATCGTTCCCGAGCTTATCAAACACGGCAAAGTGATGCGGCCGGGGCTGGGGATTCTGCCGGCTCGCGACGACGTGACGCGCCAGATCGGCGTCAACGGCGTGCTGATCCTGAATGTGACGAGCGGCAGCGTCGCCGATCGCGCCCAGCTGCGGCCGACGCGCCGGGACAGCCAGGGGAACCTCCATTTAGGAGACGTCATTACCGCCATCGACGACCGCCCGGTGCGGGAACTCAACGACCTCTTCAAGGCATTGGACAACTATCAAGTCGGCGATGAGGTCGAGGTCGCCTGCTTGCGCGACGGTCGCGAGCGTAAAGTCCGCCTGAACCTCCAGTCGCTGGACTAATATCCGCTCCGCCGGCCTTGCCAGGCGCGGCGCAAACTCTCTAAACTACATGCGCAGCGGACGTTTGCTTCCGTTTGCGGAGGAGCTATGAAGCGCACAATTTTACGTCGATCCATCCGGGCGGACTTCCTGCTGATGCTGCCCGTCCTGCTGCTGGCCGGCTGCGCGGGAGGGCTGGGCTGGGGGCCGAAGGGGAGCGCGAGCCGCAGCAGCGGCAAGGCGTCTTCGGCGGCGAATATCCTTCCGGTTCTCGTGCAGTCTCTGCAGCACGATAACCCCGAGATCCGCTACAAGTCGGTCGTGGCGATTGATGAGCTGGGCGCGGCCGCGGAGACCGCCGCTCCCGATCTTATTTTCCTCTTGGACGATCCGGTACGTAAGGTCCGTGAATCCGCGGCCGATGCGCTGGTGAAGATCGGTCCCGGCGCGGTGGCGCCCCTGATCGCCGCGGTTAAGGACAAGCGCTATCCGGGAATCCGGCAGGGGGTGTTTCCCGTGCTGGCGAAGATGGGCGGGCAGGCCGCGCCGGCGCTGCCGGCGCTGCAAAACGCGGCGCAGGAAAGCGATCCCAATATCCAGTCGATGGCGAATGCCGCCATCAACGTTATCAGCCGCCGGAGCGGGGGGAAGGCCGCAAGCAAGGGCAAGTTCTGGCGCTGGGGACGCAAGAGCAAGGGCGAGCGCGTGGAGAAAGAGTCTCCGGCGGTCGAGCCGCAGGCCGCACCGGCGCCTCCGCCGCCGGCGCCCCAAGCCATGATTTCCGGTCCCATCAGTATCGGCGAGCTGGTGCGCGCGCTGTCGCGTCCGGAGGCGGAGTATCGCCGGCAGGCTGTCGCCAATTTGGAATTCAAGGAGGCGGAAAACGCCGAGGTGCTGCCGGTGCTTATTCATGTCGCGCTCAATGACACGGACGATGCGGTGCGGGCGGCGGCCGCGGGCACGCTGAAGGAGCTGGGCGCGCAGCCCGCCTCCGTGCTGATTTTGTCGCTGACGCATCCCGACGCGAAGGTGCGGCAAAACGCCGTTAGCGCGCTGGGCGTTATCGGCCCGGTTACCGATTCCGTAATCCCCGCGCTGATGGATGCCTGCTTGGACGGCAAGACGCAGGACGGTGCGGTTACCGCGCTTTCCAATATCGGGCTGCCCGCGGTCCCGGCGCTGATCAAAGCGCTGAGTTATGACGCGGCGCAGGGCTCGGCGGGGAAGGCCTTGGTGCGCATCGGGCGGCCGGCGGCGCCGGCCGTGGCCCAGGCGCTCGCCGACGCCGGCGCCGCCGGCCGCGCGGCCGACGCTTTGGCCGCGATCGGCGCCCCGGCCGTCCCGGCGCTGCTCGACAGCTTCGCCGCCGGGGAGCATAAAGACCGGTCGGCGGTGCTCGTGCGCATTGGCCGGCCGGCGGTGCCGCTGCTGATCACCGCTTTACGCGAGCGAGAGGAAAAAATACGCCAGAGCAGCGGCTTGACGCTGTGCCAAATGGGACCGTCCGCCGCGGATGCGCTGCCGGCTTTCATTGAAGTGCTTAAGAAGCACCGCTCCGAGGTCGAGCTCTACCCGCTATGGCGTTTCGGCGCGGCCGGCGCACCGGCGCTGATTGAAGCGACGCGTGATAAAAGTCCGGAGATACGTCTGCTCGCCTTCCAGTCCCTGGCGCAATTGAGCCCGGTCCCGGAGGAGGCCGTTCCTTCCTTCATCGTCGCGCTGCACGACACCGACCAGCGCATCGGCGATTTCGCGGTGATCGCGATCAAGGATTTGGGTGACCAAGCGGTGCCGGCTTTGACGGCGGCGCTGAGAAGCCCGGTCCAGGCCGACAGCCGGTCGGCGGCGGAGGCGCTGGGTTTTATCGGTGAGCCGGCGAGGAAGGCGATCGAACCGCTGCGCGAAGCCTTGCTGCGGCATGCGGATGCCGGGGTGCGCAAGCGCGCCGCGTTCGCTTTGGGGGCATTGGACCAGAAGGCGAAGAGCGCCGTACCGGACCTCATCGCGGCGCTGGAAGACGAACCCGTCCGTTGGTGGGCGGCTGAAGCTCTGCGCAAAATCGGCCCGGCGGCCGTGCCGGCTCTGACGCGGATGCTGCACGACGATATGAATCCGCTGCAGTTTCGTGCGGCGCTGATGCTCACCCAGCTTGCGCCCGGACATGAGCGCATTCCCGTCGTGCTGCTTAGCGCGCTTCAGGCGGAAGATCCCGGGGTGCGCTACCAGAGCGCTCTGGCGCTGGGGGCAAATCCCGGCCTGTCCGAGCAGTCGATTCCGGCCTTGATCAGGGTGCTTGAGGATGCCGACGCCGGCGTCCGGTTCGCCGCCGCGGCGGCGCTCGGACGTCTCGGCGCGCCGGCCGTCGAGCCGCTGCTGCGGGCCGCCGTCAAGGTGGATTCGCCGCTTTCGCCGGGCGCCATGAACGCGCTGCGGATGCTCGATTCCGCCGCCGCGCCGGCGCTCACGGCGTCACTGAAGGACAAGGCAACGCGGGCGCTGGCTTCCGATACCCTGCTGCGGATGGGGCCCAAAGCCGTTCCGTCATTGATCGCGGAACTTGACGCGGCCGGTCCGCGGGGCCCCGCCGGGAGCATCCTGGCGCGTATGGGCAATGACGCGGTACCGGCGCTCAAATATGCGCTGACCGAAGGACGCGACGCCCTGAAAAGAGGCGCCGCGCTCACGCTCAAGGAAATCGGGACGCCGGAAGCGCTCGCCGGACTGTAGGGTCCGCCGTATATAGCTTCCGCCTGCCGCCCTGTTAAATATTCGGGGCTGCGGGACCCTTGCGCGGGCGGGCGGGATGGCGCAAAATAGGTGGCAGGACCGTGCAGAACTGGGACTATAGGTTAAAGGAGCTTTCCCGCAAGCCCGCGGTGTGGGCCGCCGGCGCCGTGCTGACCATCGCGGTTCTCTACGCGGCGTTTAGCGGCCCGCCGGCGCGGCGCGGCGCTTTTTTGTTTCCGACCAATGAGGGACCGCTCACGGCGAGAGGAGACCGTGGGGGGCTTGCCCCCGGCAGGCCGTACGGCGCGGAGGACGTGGGAGGCTCGCTCGGCCTGGCGCCGGGCTTCGACGACAGCCCCGGTCCGGCGGAGGAGGCGGCGGAAAAAGGGGACTTTATCGAGGCGCTCAATGAGATCGCCGCGGAGCCGCCGGCAAAAAAGCCCAGGAAGGAGCGCGGGATCATCGCCCGCATGAAGTCGGCCTTGTCGAGCTGGGGCGGCTCTTCGGGGAGCGGTTCTTCCGCCGGTTTGGCCGCCCCCAGCGCGCGCGCGCTCGCCAAACGCGGCAGCGGCCCCGGCACCATGCATCAGGTAGACTCTTCCCCGGATTTTCGCGCGGTGTATCAAAACTCGGATCCCGGGGCGGTGCGTCATTCCGAACGCGGAGACGGCATCCTGGCGGCCGCGGGCGAGAAGGCGGCCAATGTTTTCAAGAACCTGCTGCCGGGGAGTCTGGCGGACGGCAAGCCTTCGGCCGGCGCTTCGCTCGCGAAGGGCGCGCCCGACGGCAAGACCGCGCAGAGCGACGTTCCGAAGGATATCGAAGGCAAGCCGGTCGAGAAGAAGGACGCCAAGAAGCCCGAGTCGCAGCCGGGCAGCGGCAGTCCCTCCGCGCCGAGCGCGGGAAGCCCGGGAGCGGAAGAGGAGAAGAAGCCGCCGCCGGGCGAGAAGGAAGGAGAGGGAATCAATACCGGGGTCAGCCAAGCGGGACTGCACGGCGATATGAAGGCCGCCGTCGAATACGGCAAGGCTTTGCAGAAGGCCGGTGAAAAAGGGTGTTCTGATGACGGCGGGGGAGCGACGCGGCCGAGCTATACCGGCGGCGCCTGCATGGCGCGCGCCTCGGGCCCGAAAAATCAGCTGCAGTCCGTGAGCGACTATAAGCCGGACGATGTCGAAAAGGCCGCCCGTAGAGGCCTTGACGGCGTTCCCGAGCCGCCTAAGTCCGACAAGCCGATCACGCTAAGCTTCAAATACGACATCAAGAAGGCGCAAGACCTGATCGGCGATGGGCACAGTGCGCAGCAAGCCGCTCTGGTCAGCGGGAATGCCTACAAAGATGCGCTTGGACGCAGCGGTCGCGCCGTACTGGAGCAAAACGAGCTGAATGTCGGTTTGAGCAGGAAGGTGGTGCCCTACGTCAAGACCGAGCTCCTTACGGGGGGAGATGCGAATCTCTCCGCGCTGAGCGGGCAAATGAGCGGTGCCGGTACGCAGTGGGATACGGCGACCGCTCTGCCCCCGGCCGAGCAGACGGCGATGAAGCAGCAGGCGTGGGGAACAGCGCAGGGCGCTATGGGTACGTACTCCGGGAAGACGACCGCCTTGGTCGGGAAAGGCCAGTCCTTGGAGGGCGAGGCCAATGCGGTCGGGGAGAAGTCGCAGGCGGTTTACGCGAGTGTGAGCAAGGATGCGCAGAGCTATGACTACAAGTATCAGGAGGACCTGATCGTGCTAAAGTCCAACATCGCCGCCCTGCGCGGCGAGCTGCAGCGTTCCGCCGACGCGCCTATCGGCCAGGAAGATCCCGCCAGCGCTTGGAATTTGACCCGCGGCGATATCGAGGGGGAACTCAGCAATCTGCAGTCGCTTGCCGACCGGCATGCCGGGATTCGAACCGAATACCAGAGCCGCTACGACAGCGTCAAGGCGGCCGCCAAGGCCGCCTGCCAGTCGGTGGAAAAAACCTGCGGCAAGTAGCTTAGAACGAAGAGCCCGGCCGCTTGAGGAACTCTACCTCAACCGGGGAACTGGCGCGTCCGAGGATGGTGTTGCGGTGGGGAAAGCGGCCGAACTCGGCGACGATGTCGTGGTGCCGCTGGGCGAACTCCAAGGTGCCCTCGAAGTAGGCTTTCTGCTCGGGCGGTGCGGCTTCGGCGATGACTCCGAACTTCTGCAGCGACTGCTTCTGCCGCTCCAGGTCTTCGGAGTGCATGAGCGGCAGGTAAAAGAAGCAGCGTTCGATCAGCGTCAGGCGGTAGTCGCTGCCTTCCGCCAGGCCCCGCAGCAGCGTATCGAGCGCCGTCTCGTCGCCCATGAAGGCCTCCGGCTTGCCGCGGTGGATATTGCGCGGGAACTGATCGAGGAGGAGAATGAGGGCCAGCGCCCCGTGCGGGTCCGCTTTCCAGCCCGCGAGCTCGCCGTTGAGCGCCTGCGCCGTCAGCGCTCCGAACCGGCGCCGGATATCTTCGTCGAAGGCTGGGTCCTTTTTCCACCACTTGCCGCGATTCTCCAGCGGCCGGGACTTGTCCTCGCCGAACCAGAAGCGGAGCACTTCCTCGATATCTGCCATCGGCTCATGATACCAAAAGCCCGTTTGGAATTGATTGACAAATCGGGGCAAACGGGATATTCTGCATAGCGATGGGATATGCGCTCGCTTCTATTGTGCTGTTGGCGTTCGCGGCCGGCGCTTCGGCCGCGCCGCCCCAAGATATGTCGCTGATCCCCGGCGGCGGGTTCTCCATGGGTTCCTCGCTCGGCAAGGGTTATCCGAACGAACACCCCAAGCATACCGTCGAAGTGGACGCTTTCTGGATGGACCGCCATGAGGTAACGGCCGCGCAGTTTCGGGAGTTCTCCAAGGCGACGGGCCACCATATGAACAAGCAGCCTTTCCCCGATGAGGAGAACTATCCCGTCGTTTACGTCAACTGGAACGACGCGCAGGCCTATTGCGCGTATCACGGCAAGCGCCTGCCTACCGAAGCCGAATGGGAAAAAGCCGCCCGCGGCGGGTCCCCCGACGACTACTGCTTCGGCACCGCCGAGGTGCTGTTGGAAGAGTATGCTTGGTATGCGAGCAACGGAAACAAGCGTCCGCATCCGGTCGGACAGAAGAAGCCCAACGATTACGGTTTATACGACATGCACGGCAACGTGCTCGAATGGGTCAGCGACTGGTACGCCCCGGAGTACTATTCCGTAAGCCCGACGCGCAACCCGCAGGGGGCCGTGGAGGGCAAGTACCGCGTGGTGCGCGGGGGGTCGGTCTATTTGAGCGCCGCGCTGCTGCGCGTGACGCATCGCATGAAGGGCAGCCAGGCGACGCGCTACAGCGGCCGGGGATTTCGCTGCGCGGCGTCCTATGCTCCGGTCAATGATGCAGAAAGCCGCAGGAGTCCGGCGGAGAACAGTAAGCCTTGATGAGCCGGTCCCGGCTGTAGCGTCCCATCTCGTCCGTCATAACCTTGGCGTAGCTGGCACGGGCTTCCTCGTGTTTTCCCGCGGCGCTCAGCGCGCGGGCGTTCTGAAAGCGGGCCTCCAGATACCCCGGCCACAGCTCGACGGCTTGGCCGTACATCCGGGACGCCTGGGCGTAGCGCCCGGCCGTTTGCTGCCGGTTCCCTTCCTGAAAGCGGCGCTCGGCGTCCAGATAGGTGCGGAAAGCGTCCAGCTTCGCGTCGGCTCCGGTCAGCGGCTCCCAAACCTGCGCTAGATAGCGCCAGCGGGCGTCGCCGCTGTCCAGCCGGCCGCTGCCGAAAAAGTCCGTCAAGTCGGCCGGCAGCGGAGCCGTAAGCTCGCGGTAGAGACCGGGTGCGCCGTCCCGGATGAGCGGCAGCGACAATGCGCCGCTGACGCAGTCGATCTTGTCGGCCGGGCCCGCGCAGGTCGCGAGGTTATCCCGGATGTTCTTGAGCTGCGAGCGCCGGCCGGAGCAGCCGAGCTCCCCGCGGCCGTCCAGCATGACCGCCAGCAGGAGGAGCGCGCCGGCCGGCACGCACCACAGCGCGCCCCGCCGCCGGGCGATGGCATCGAGCGCGGCGGCCGCCAGGAAGGCGGCGCCGATATATGAGAGAAAGAGATAGCGGCCGATGAGAATATAGCGGTTGGGCAGGAGCAGCAGCACCGAGGTCCCCACCAGGAACCAGGCGGCGCAGAAAACGGCGGTGCGCCAAACCGCCGGTGCTGGACCTTGGCGGCGCCGTGCGAACAGCAGCAGGACCGCGGAGACGAGGACGGACCAGCTGGCGGCCGCCTCCCAGAGATGCTTCGGCACCGCCGAGAGCGTCACGGACGCCGCGCCGCCCGCCAGGCTTAGACGCAGGGCGCCGTAGAGCAGCGCGGTCGCTAAAAGTGCAGCGTACTCGCGGCGCGAGCGCCGGCCGGCCAAGGGCCGGTTCCCGCGCTCCAAGGGATCACACAGATCGTAGGCGAGAAGCAGCGCCGGCAGCAGCAGGCCGATTTCCTTGGCCAGCATCGCCAGCAGATACAGCGCGCACAGCAGAAGGGTGCGCGCTACGCTCGCCTGCCGCTCCCCGCCGCGCATATGCGTATAGAAGCCCAGGAGGATGAACAGGACAGCCAGATACATGGGTATCCCCAGGCAGGTCGCGTTCTCGTTATGCATGGGCAGCAGGGTGTAGAAGAGCGCCGCCGCCAGCGCCCAACGCCGGTCGCGCACGAGATGCGCGGCGATAAAGAACACCATGCAGGCGTTGGCGGCCAGCAGCGTGACGGCGAGAGCGCGAAAGCCCAGCGGCGAGCCCCAGCCCAGGGCGGGCGGGAGCCGGAAGGCGAAATGCGTCAGCGGTGAATAGCTGAAGCCGCCCTGAAGGAAGGCCCAGCGCACGGTGTCGGCCAGGCTCGTGCCGGCGGCGTTAAACAGCGCGACGGCGCCATGGATGTCGTCAACGCAGAGGATGAAGCTGCGCAGGCAGTCGAGGCTGCGCAGCACCGCGGTCGCGGTGATGAGGAGACAGGCCGCGACAATGCCGACGTGTCTTCGCGACATGAGGGGATTCTACTACTTACGTAAAGCGACAGCCGTGACGGCGTTTTTTCCCAGTTTCCTCGCGAGTTCCCATACCGGCCCGGGAAACTTGTGCAGGTTTACCATGCAGCGCTCGAAAGCGTGCAAAAACCAGCGCACGTCCTGTTCGCTGATCGTCAGCGGCGGCGACAGCTTCAGGACATCCAGGTGGTGTCCGGCGACTTGGGTCAAGATGCGATGGTCGTCGAAGAGCGGGATAACGACCGCCTGCGTGAACAAATCCTTGTCCAAGCGGTGGATCATCGACCAGGCGCTCTTGAGCCCGATTGAGTCGGGCTTGCCGAACTCGATGCCGACCATGAGCCCCCGCTGCCGGATCTCCTTGATGAGCGCGAAGCGGGGCCGCATGGCTTCCAGCCCTTCCCTGAAGAGCGCTCCCATGCGCCGGGCGTTCTCCAGGAGCTTGTAGTCGTCAAGAACCTGCAGTGAAGCCAGGCCCGCGGCCATGGCCATATTGCCCATGCCGAAAGTCGTGGAATGGATCATGCCGTTTCCCATGGTGTTAAAGACGCTCTTGTAGATGGAATCCCGCATTATCACTGCGCCGACGGGGACGAAGCCGCCGGAAAGCGCCTTGGCCAGCAGCACGATGTCCGGCGCGACTCCCTCCTCCCATTCAATGCCGAGGAATCTCCCCGTGCGTCCCATCCCCGTCTGCACCTCGTCGCAGATGAAGAGAGCCCCGTACTTGCGGCACAGGCGTTGGGCTTCCAGCAGATAGCCCTTCTCGGGAATAAATATGCCCTTCCCTTGGACGGGTTCGAAGATGAACCCCGCGGCGTCTCCTTGCGCCAACGACCGCTCGAGAGCTTCGAGATCATTGAGCGGTACTTCCGAGCTGGGAAGAAGAGCGCCGAATCCCGCTCTAAATGATGCGTCGCCGTTGATGGAAAGCGCCCCGGTGGTCAGGCCGTGGAACGCTCTTTTGAGGTGGATGATGCGCTCCCTGCCGGTGGCCGCGCGCGCGAACTTGATCGCGGTCTCGGCGCATTCGGTACCGGAGCTGCAAAAATATACCTTCCGCAAATCACCGGGCATGCGCGAGATGAGTTTCTCAGCCAATACTCCGGCGAGTGCCGGAGCATCAAATGCGATCCATCCGGGGAAGTCCGCCTCCAGTAATTGGCGCAGCGCCCGCTTGATGTCGGGATGGTTTCGTCCGAAATTAAAAGTGCCCCAGCCGGCTAGGAAATCCAGGTATTTGTTCCCGCGGTCATCGAAGAGGTAGGCTCCCTCGGCCTTTACATAGGTCCGGTTGAATCCGATCGTTCGCAGGAGTTTCGCCCACTGCGGATGGATATGTTCGCTGAATAGGCTGAAATTCCGTCCTCGCGATTCCGCAAGGATATTTCCGATATCAATAGCCAAATTATATACCTCGATGCGCGCGGTAGTCGTGATAGTCAGCAGCCGATAGAGCCGCTCCCGGCAGGTTGTTTAGATAGTAGCAAAGAGCGGGACTGCCGTACTGCCGGCTTCATTGCGCATCCGCGAAGACTAAAACTGGTATAATTACGGATAAGGAGTTATTCATGGCTAATGAGACCAAAACCAAGATGCGCTCGCCCCACCCGCGTATCGTCGTCGGACTACCGAACCTGCAGGACCAAATTGGAATGGTCAATCGCGTTATCGGCAAGTCGGCCGACCCCGAGCTGGAGAGATGGGAGGATGTCGGGGAACTCCTCGCGGAACTGTATAGTCAGCTGCAGCACCAAAAACAAGTTACGGTATATCGAATCGGCAACAAGAACCAGGCAAAAATTCGCGCGGTCGAGGATGCTGATTAGGGCGCGCTGCGCGCTTTAAGCGTTCGACTGAATAAGCCCTCAAAATATGAGGGTTTTTTTATTGGGCTGCTTTCTCGGCGGTTTCCGGGAAGGCGAGCAGTCTTTGCCGGAGAATGTCGGCCACCAGCTTCTGCCCTTCTTTTGTGTAGTGCGCGTTTCCGCGCAAAAACAAGCGGTTGAATTCCTCCTTGGACAGCTGGTCGAATTCCTCGGCCGCATCCACAAAGAGAATGCGTCTTGCGGCTAATTCCGCCTGCAGATATTTTCTGAGCGGGAAGGTGCCGTTTTCCAGCCGGTCGTCCTTGGCGGGGAGATAAACGACCACTAGAACACTGTTCTTGCGCTTGTTTACCTCATCCAGAGACTCGAATATCCTCAGCATAACCTCGTAGATCTCATTGTCGGAAGAGTGGACGGGTCCGGGAGCCGCTTTGGCGGACAGCCGGCGGAGCAAACTGCGCAGGATTTTTGCCGTCGACAGGTGCTTGAGGAGCCGTTTGGCATAGGTCAGGCGCGGCCTGCTGATCGCCCGTCGGGGGACCGGGACATTCTCCGTTACAAGCTTCCCATTTTGCATTCTCAGGACAGGACGGCCATATCCATGAAAGGCCGGATACTTCATTCGCCGCAGGTCGTCTTGGATAAACGCAAAAATGTGGATGTCGTGTTCGAGCTTAATGCCGTCGCGCATATACCATAGATATGCCTGGTCGATGCCGTATCCGCTTTGGCCCATATTGACCACCTGCAGGCAGTCATTTCCGGATGCGAGCTGCTGTCCCCATGCGGCGTCGTCGGCAACGCCCAGGCCGAGAGTGAAGGAGTCTCCGGAGGTGATAATCCTCGTCTTCCCGTTCGGGACGCTTTGCGAGTAGGTCTCCCGGCCGCGAAAGCCTTGGGAGTTGATGCTCAGGTCCAGCCCGCGGCCGTACATGTCCTTGATGAACAGATCCGGGATATGGCTCCAGCCCAGCTCCTTGTCGTACCGGG
Source organism: Elusimicrobiota bacterium (assembly GCA_043827405.1). Lineage (GTDB taxonomy): Bacteria > Elusimicrobiota > Elusimicrobia > UBA1565 > UBA1565 > JBDRPD01. The sequence goes on from JBDRPD010000015.1 coordinate 13,182, forward strand.
TATGAGCTCTTTCGCTCAGGATGCTGGACTTGGCGACGGCGCGGAGAAAATAGATGCTGCTGCTCAATCCTTCAAGCAGCAGGAATGCGGCCAGAGCGAGGGTGAAGAATAAGCTCAGCCGCTTGAGCCGGTCTCTCAACTTTTGGTTCATCCCCGTGGACAGTATAGTATTGCGGCTTCAGGGACGAAAGAGAATAAAATATGAAGGATGGCAAGTGATGCAATCCCGCTTATGAGAGACCGTTTACGAAGCATGCGTTTCGATGATAAGCGTCTGCGGCCTCGACGCCGGAACGGTCCTGGTCTTCGCGGGGCTCTTCAACGTCTTGACAGGGATCGCGTTCAATCAGCCCCTCCCGGTTCAGCCGATGAAGGCCATCGCGGCCGTGGCGATCGCTGAGCATCTCGCGCCCGGAGAGATCGCCGCCGCGGGCTTCGTGTCGGGCGCTGTCGTTCTGGTCCTCGGACTCAGCGGCCTGGTATGCTGGGCGGAGAGGATTATCCCCCGTCCGGTGGTGCGCGGCATCCAGTTAGGCGTGGGGCTCAAGCTCGCGGCAAAGGGAATCGGGATGGTCCTTGGACTTGACTGGCTGAGTCTCGATGGCCGTCTTGTCGCTGTAGTCGCGGGGGGGATAGTCCTGGCAACGAGCCAACGGAAGAGATTTCCCGCCGCCCTCGTCATCTTCGTCGCCGGGCTGGCGATTTTTCTCGTTGGCCGGGCGGAGGTTCTTCAGGGACTGTCTTGGGGGTGGGCTGGGCCGCGGCTGGTTCTCCCTAATTGGGCTCAATGGCAGACCGGGATCCTCCAGGGGGCCTTGCCCCAAGTGCCGTTGACGCTGCTGAACTCGGTAATCGCGGTTTGCGCACTGAGTTCCGATCTCTATCCCGGCAAGGGCATCGGAACGCGTCCCATGGCGGTGAGCGTCGGGCTTATGAACGTCGGTGCCTGCCTTTTCGGAGCGATGCCTGCCTGCCATGGCTCGGGCGGTCTTGCCGGCCAGCATCGCTTTGGCGCGCGTACGGGCGGCAGCGTGGTCATGCTGGGAATTGGGAAAATCCTCATCGGAGCGGTCTTTGGCGGCGCCGCGATGATCGTTCTCGCAGCCTATCCTGCTTCCATCCTGGGGATACTCCTCGTGTTCGCGGGACTCGAACTCACTTTGCCGGCCAGGGATTGTGTCGAACGCGAAGCATTCTTCGTCGCGGCCGCGACCGCCGGCGGGATTCTCGCTTTCAACACCTGGCTCGGCTTCATCCTGGGACTATTTGCCGCCGTCTTTATCCTTCGAGGCGGTAAGGATTCTGCCGACTCTAAGTAGATCTTCCAACTTGGCTGCGGGATGTATTAACGGTTCAGCGAGGGATCAATGCGCCCCCCTCAGTTCGATCACAAGCGCTTGACCCAAATATTCAGGTCTTCGAATTCGCCGAAGATTTCGCAATTATTGATGAGGCGGCCGGAATACTCGTATTTCATCCGGAAGAAGCACTTGTTCATCCCCGGGCTCAGCGACCGCGCGAGACTGTAGGAAGTCTTGATGCCCTTTCTCTTGATCAGGGATTCGAGTTCTAGGAGGAGAAACTGCATAAGCCCTTGTCCTTGGGCGTCTTTGACCGTGGCGCAGTCGGTGAGCTCGGCGTTGGAGTATTTCGTGTTGATGTCCGCACTGGCAGCCGCAATCGGTTCCTCGCCCTTGAACGCGAGCACGAAGTGGACGTCGCGCTTTATAACAGAATTGATGTAGTCGGGGTTGGTCAGCGGCGACGGATAGGTCTCGAAGACTTGCCGGTATATGAAGACCAATTGCCGGATATGCTCCTCCGTCGCCGTGACGATGCGTATGTCGGATGGGAGTTCCCGGGCGGGGGCGGCAGCGGAATTGTATATGATGTCCTCGATCATCTTCGATTCCTTCAGCAGATTTATGCTGGATACTCTTTCCGCCGAGGAAAAGCGGGATAATACATAGGCGTCGTCGCCGTTGAAGTAATACCGGAGGATCCCTTCGTTCATGTAGCCGTGCGACAGGAACTGCTGGAAGTCCTCGTGGCGCGCTTTGACGAAGATCTTGTCGAAGGAATTCGTTTCCGCCAGCCAGGCGAGCCTTTGCAGCATATTCCGGTAGTCGGAGCACTCGTAGTCCAATATCTTCAGCCGTTTATTGTAGTAGTCGAAAAACACGTTGACCTGGTAGCCATCCCCCTCGATCTCGAAGTCGAGACCGTAGACCGTCCCGATGACGGTCGTCTTGACGCCCTTGTCCAACGTAAGCTGGACGACTCCCATATCCTTTTTCGAAGGCTCGACTCCGCTCCATTCGTCGGTGACCCGCTTAAAGGCGTCGGATTCAAGAGAGTCGATCGCTTCGTCCAGGCGAATCGACTCCATGTTATCTTCTTTTATTTGCATGTCTTGTTTCATGGCACTTCCTCCTTCGACAAATCCGCCGCATCGAGAAACCCTTCCAAAAAACTTTTTACGTTGAGCCCCAGGCTCGATTCTTCGTAGCCGCCTTCCTGGACGATCATGGTAGGGACGTTCAGCCCGGCGAGTACCCGGGCGACGGCGTTAAAATCTTCCGTCGTCAGGGAAAACGTCCCGACGGGGTCGGACAGATAGGTGTCGAAGCCGGCGGAGACGATCAGGGCGGAGGGCTTGAACTTAAAAAGTCTGGGGACGACGACGGATTCCAGTATGCGCAGGTATTCATCTCCCCCGCATCCGTCCTCGAGGGGGATGTTCAAGTTGTGGCCGTAGCCGTCGCCGAATCCCTTTTCCGAGGCGTAGCCGCTGAAGAACGGATAGTGTTTCGCAGGATCGCCGTGCAGGCTTATGAACAGGATTTTACGGTCGTCATAGAAGAATTCCTGAGTCCCGTTGCCGTGATGAAAATCGATGTCGACGATGGCGACTCGGCCGTGCTGGCGCAGCTGTTTGGCAGCCAAGGCCGCGTTATTGAAATAGCAGTAGCCTCCGAAAAGCCGCGCCGAAGCGTGGTGCCCCGGCGGGCGGCATAGAGAGTAGGTGAGCCTGCTTTTCCCCTTCTCGATATACTTGGCGGCGTCCAGCGCGCAGGCTGCGCTCCACGCGGCCGCGGCCCAGGTGGTCGCGGTCAGCGGTGTGCCTGAGTCGAAGCAGTAGTAGCCCGCGTGCTGGATGCGCTTCGGATTCGGCTTCGTCCGCGTCCTCTGAGGGAAGATCGTGGGATAGAAAGTCTCACCGACGGGTAACGACATCGCGTGCTTATAAAGCTCGACGAGGTCCGGATGGTGCAGGCTCTTGAGCGCGCTGACCGGCAGCTTGCTCGGAGATATAAAGCGGTAGCGGCCCGCGTCCGCCTGCAGGGCGGCGACGATCGACTCCGCCCTCTTCGTCGTCTCGGGATGGTTCAATCTCTCGCCGAAACTCCATTCGTATAGCGGCTTGTGCTCCAACTGGTCCTTATGAAAGAAAACGGGGATGCTCTTATGTGTGCTCATGGCGAAGCCTCGCTCGCTTTATGGTTCACGGCGTCGGGGAAGAGCAGGGACGCCGGTACGAAAACGGTCCCGGAAGCGAGGATGCCCCAGAACGCGGGGTCCAGACCGAGGGGCGGCCGGGCGCCGGTTAAAATTAGTCCCAGCGCCATTGTGCCGCCGGTAAACATCCCCGCCAGCGCGCCGGTCGTCGAACGCTTCTTCCAGAAGTAGGCTCCCAGCGTGGGAACAAGCAGGCCGGCCACCATAAATGCGTAGGCATACAGAATGGCGCTGAGGACCGAGTTGAAAAGGCTCGCTAATAGAATCGCAACGAATCCGATAAACAGCGTGCCGGCCTGGGACACGCGGATGCCCGTTTTCGCGGAGAACCGACGTCCTCGCCAACGTTCCAGAACGTCGTTTACGAGATTCCCGGAGGCGGCCATGAGGCAGCTGTCGGCGGTGGACATAATGGCCGAATAGTACGAGGCGACCACGATCCCCGTGATTCCCGCGGGAAGCACCGTCTTAAGAAGCATCGGTAATGCCATTTCGGCGTCCACATTCGCGAACAGCGCGCGGGCGCAGATTCCCAAAAACACCCCCGTAAACGCCATTACTGGATACTCGAACACCCCCGCGATATACCAGGCTTTTTTAGCTTCCTCGACGCCGCGGCAGGCGTACATCCGCTGATACAGCGTCATTCCGACCACCCAGATGGGAACGATCGTGACCATCCAGTTGAAAAACTTGACCGGTCCGATGTTCGTAAGGCTGAAGTGCGCCGGAGGGACCGCCGCGCGAAGGGCCGCGAGTCCGCCGATATGGCGGACGGCTAAGGGGACGGCGAGAAATATAAGACCCGATAAAAGCACGATCCATTGCAGCGTGTCCGTATAGATAACGGCCTTCAAGCCTCCCAAGACCGTATAGACGATGATGATGGCGCCTATCACCCACAGCGAGAGCTGAAGCGGGTCCATTCCGAAAGGGGAAACCGGCATCACCGTGCCCGTCATGAGTTTCGCGCCGGCCAGTATCTGCGCCCCGGTAAAACCCAGATAGCCCACTCCCGATATCACGGCGGCGGCGAGAGCAACTCTGCCGTCGTATCGGATGCGCAGAAAGTCCGGGTAGGTCATGAGTTTTTCCTTTACGTCGATCGCCTTGATCCGTGGAATCAGGAAGACCGCCGAGAGCCACGCGCCCAAGAGGCCCGTAAAGAGAAGCCAGCTCCCCGACAATCCCATGGCGTAGCCCAGGCCGCCCAGCCCGATAGAGAAGCCTCCTCCGACGTCCGTGGCGACTATGGAAAGTCCCACATGCGAGGCCGGCACGGAACGCCCGCCTACGTAGTAATCCTCGGCGTCCTTGTTCTTGCCGTAAAAATGGATTCCGATTCCCATAACGACTGCCATGTAAATGGCGAAAATCGAAAAATCGAGAGCCGTCATGCGCCTCTTCCGTCGGATAAGAGCGTTCGCCTAGTCCTCAATGAAAGCCTCATTACCCGAAGGCTCGTACGATAATTGGATGCGGGTTTCCGCGCGGCGGTTGCGCGCCATGCACGCATCGGTCGTCTTTTTCATTTTTCGCTCCTCCAATTCACAAAATCGCCAAAAGTTTTCCATTCCCAAATACAAAAGCCCCACTCCGGAGTGTCCCGGTTGTGGAGGCTATCGTGGCCTACGGCTGCGCACCGTCCATGAGCGCGCGTTAAATTATAGCATTAAAATAAGCATTTTTCTAGAGTCAGGGTTTTAGGCCCTCTTCTGCCAGGAGGATGGCTTGCGCCACTTCCATGAGCTTCTTGTTCGATTTCCGGGCCATCTGCTGCAGCTTCTTGTGGGCGGCGGCCTCGGTCAATCCGGAAGCCTGCATCACCAATCCTTTAGCCTTCTCGATTATCTTGCGCTCCTCCAGATCCTGGCGCAGGGAGCTCAGCTTGGCATTGAGCGACTCGTGTTCCTCGCAGCGGGAAACAGCCAACTGGATCGCCGGCTTTAAGTCTTTCTCCTCGATCGGCTTGACGAGAAACGATGCCCGGTGCGCCTGCGCGGCGGCCCGGTCGATGAGGTCTTCCTCGTGATACGCCGTTATAATCACAAACGGCGTCACCTTCTCCCGGCATACCTGCGAGGCCAAATCCAACCCGGACAACCCCGGCATCTTGATGTCGGCGATCACGAGGTCCGGATCGAGTTTGCGGGCCAGGCGCAAGGCTTCCTGGCCGTCTCCGGTGTCCGCGACGATGATATGCCCGAGCTTCTTGATCATCGTCTTAAGATGCAGGCGTATGACCCGCTCGTCCTCGGCCAATAAGACCCGCAGTTTCTTTCTCATGTGTTTTCCGCCATAAAGGTCAAAGTGAACGTGCTCCCTTGTCTCGGGGCGCTCTTTATGGCGATGTCCCCGCCGTGGAGTTCTACGACTTTCTTGACGATAGCCAGACCCATTCCGGTGCCGGCCGTTTTGAGTGAAAAAAACGGATCGAAGGCCTGCTCGATCTCCGTGGGCTTCATTCCCTTGCCGTTGTCCTTGAAACGGATGCGTACAAGGCGCACTCCCTGGCGAATCACGACCTCTGATTTCAGATACAGCGTTCCGTTTTCGGCCATGGCATCCATGGCGTTTTCGATGAGGTTCCGGAATACCGAGGCCATCCGGCGGGAATCGAGGCGGCAGGGCTTGATGTCCGCATAGTCCTTGTGAACCCGGATTTTATTGGCGGAGAGTGACGCGCGCAGATCACGGAGGGCCCCGTCGAGTAGGGTGTTAACGCCGGCTCGCGTGACGTGCAGCCGGACGGGTCGCGAGAAATCCCGAAGATCGGAGAACAGGTTGTTGAGCTCACTGATTCCATCCTGAAGGGAACGGATGATCATTTGGGAGTTCTTGCCCCGGGGCCGCATCTCCATTAAGAGAAGCGCCACAGAGGACCGGAGTTTCTGTAGGGGATTCTTGAACTCGTGGACGACCGATACGATCATTTCGCCCAGTCGCGCCAGGTCTTGGGTATGGGAGAGTTCGTGCTCGATCTGCTTTTTCTCCGTGATGTCGATGCCGATATAGAGGTATCCGGCGGGTTCGTTCCGGTCGTGCACCGGCACGATCGTCAACTGCAGGATGCTGCTGCTTCCGTCCTTGGCTTTGCGCAGGATCTCTCCGCGCCACGCGCCATGTTTCTCGACGGCTTGATAATGCAGCAAGCGGTCCTTTTCGAAGGAAGGATCGGCGGCCAACACATCTATCGACCGGCCCACGATCTCCCGCTCCGAGTATCCGAAGAGCCTGGAAAAAGCGGGGTTCGCTTCGACGATCTTCCCGTCCAGGTCGGTGACCATCATGGCCTCGGTAAAGTGCTTGAACATGTCCCACAGAAGCTGGATGTTGCCTCGAGGTATGCGCTCCGGCTCCTTGCCGATAAGGATCGCATCTTTATCCGGCCTTTTCGGAACGGTCGTGTTTTTGTTTTGAGTTTTAGCCGGCCGCATAGATCAAATTCGATTCATAGTTTCGTCGAGGTATGCCTCGTCTTCTTTCTCTTTGAGTAGGAGATTTCCCCAAACCAAGGACCGGTGGATCCAGCCCGTGACCGCATCATCGCCTCCTTCATCGTAGACTTCGATCCATCGCCCCTTCACGGAGCGGACTTGGAAGGTAACGCCTCGGTCCACCTCCCAAACGATATCAAAACGTGCGCTCGGGCCGCTACGGATGTTCGCGGCCTTGGCTATGACAACGACGGACGGATAGTCCGACAGCAGACTCGAATAAATCCATCCGGTGTAACCCTCGAAGTCGCGCACTTCGGTCCACGGACCGCTGTGCCGGAGAGACTGCAGCGGTTCGTGCTTCCAGATATACCAGAGCACTTCATACTGGGTCCCGGGACCGGAGCGGACGTTGGCCTTTTTCGCGGAGACACTGAACATCCCCGCGTTCGCCAAAGCCGGCGCCAGCGCTAGAAAAAACGACAGAATCCCGGCTATTCGGCTCCGCTTCATGTTCCCCTCGCATCCTCCAATAAAAAACCCCGCGCTCCATGAGCGTGGGGCTGTCTTAGCCTTTGGCACGCCGACCGTGGGCATGCTCTATACAAGGGTAGCCCGATTAGAAAATTTGTCAATACCCTGCCGGTTTAATCAGTCTCCGGGTCGTCTGCAGATTCCCCGACGGTAAACTCCGGCAAGTCGGCGGGATGCTAGGGCAGTTGTTTTTATATGACGGGCGGGCTATAATAGTTCTGTTGTCAATTCTGGACCCTGGAGGCTGATTATGGTGATTGTATTGAACGTGGAATCGCCGTCGGCCTGCGGGGATCTCTCCTAGCGATTTGTCTCCTCACCTCCCGCATGGGCCCGCGCGTGCTCTTTCTGGGGCGCGCTTTTGAAATTGTGTTTATGAGGGCTAACATGTCATCGCAGCTGAAGAAGTACGGTTGGAACAAGCACTGGGAAGCTCAATTCAAAGGCCATCGAGAAGCAGGCTTCTCTCCGGGGAGGATCATCGGCCAGGAACGGGAACTATTCCTTGTCGCGACGACGAAGGGCGAAAGGGGGGGAGTGCTCGCGGGTAAGATGCGTTACCAGGAAGACGTACGCCCCGCCGTCGGTGATTGGGCGGCGTTTTCCGGAGAGGGCGACGACGGTCCCGTCCGCATAGAGGCGGTGCTGGAACGCCGAAGCCGGCTCGCCAGAAAGGAGGCCGGCTTGAAGGTGCGCAAGCAGGTAGTCGCGGCCAATATCGACGTTGTGTTCCTCGTCTCCTCGCTCGACGCGGATTTCAACCTCCGGCGCCTCGAGCGTTACCTGACGGCTGTCTGGGAAAGCGGAGCTCGGCCCGTTCTTGTTCTCTCGAAGCTCGACGCGGCGGCTGACCCTGAGGGGATGCGTCTGGCTGCGCAGACCTGCGCCTCCGGCGTTCCCGTCATATCCCTAAGCGCGAAATCCGGCGCAGGGATGGACGCTCTTGGCGCCCACATGGCTCCCGGCGAGACGGCGGCCCTGGTAGGCTCTTCCGGGGTCGGAAAGTCCACCTTAATCAACCGGATGCTGGGGCGTGAGGTTCAGGCCGTTGGGGCAGTGCGCGAGGACGACTCCAAGGGCCGGCACGTGACCTCGTCACGGAAAATCTTCCTGCTCCCGTCCGGAGCGATGCTGGTGGATACTCCCGGAATGCGAGAGCTCCAGTTGTGGGACGATGAGGGAGAGGGGATGGTGCGGACCTTCGAGGATATCGAGGATCTTCTGACCCGATGCCGCTTCGGCGACTGCCGCCACGATACTGAGCCCGGCTGCGCCCTGACCGAGGCTTTCGCCTCCGGCGAGATCTCCGAGGAGCGCTATCAGAGCTGGCGCAAGCTCAAGCGCGAGTTGGAATTCCTGCGCAGGAAGAAGGACAAGGCGGAAGGCGCGAACGCAAAGAAACGCTGGAAGAAGATTTTCAGCGCTGCCGCCGCCCGGAAAAAAATCGAGGGACTCTGAGCGTTCCAAGCCGGCGTTCTATTCGTTCCGCGGGGATCAACGCTTTCACAAAGGCCTCTACAGGTTAATATGAGTGTGGAGGCATTCTTCGCTACCTTAGAAAGCGCCGCGGCCTGACTTTGATGGAACTGGCCCGGCGAACTGACGTCCTCAAGACCAGCTTCTACGATCTAGAGCAGCCGCAGGTCCTTGCGGAGTTTAACCGTTCCGATTAAGAGATTGTCGCCAGAATCAAGAGCTCCGGCGATGTCGTTTTTATCGACGAGTTCCAATATCTGCGCAACGCTTCAAAAATTCTTAAAGCAGTCTATGACTCGTCGTCAAAAGTGAAGGTCTTCTCCTCCGGTTCATCGTCCATCGAGATACACAAGCATTTGAAGGAGAGCTTGGCGGGCCGCCGCCTCCTGTTTCGAATTCATCCGCTTCAGTATTCCGAGTTAAAAACCAAGCTTTCCATGCCCCTGACCCGCTATCTATGTTACGGCGGGATGCCCGGCCTAACCCATACGGACTCCGCCGAGAGAAAGCGCTTGATCCTGTCGGAACTCCTGAGCGCCTATATCCTCAAGGATGTGAAATCTCTTTTAAAGGAAGAGAACATCCGGGCTTTCAATCACCTTCTCTGCCTATTGGCTCAAAACCAGGGGTCCGTAGTCTCGGTCCATGCAATAGCCCAAGAAATCCAGATGAGCTCAAAGGCCGTCAACCGCTATCTGGAAATCCTCGAACAGACGTTCGTTAATTTCAGGGTGCATAGTTTTTCCAGAAACTTAGGAAACGAACTAAAAAAATCTTCGAAATACTACATGTATGATTCTGGCATTCGCAACGCGATCCTCAAGGACTTTTCGGCTCTGGGGGAGCGTACGGACAAGGGCGCCATCTTGGAAGGATTCGTCTTTTTGCGGCTTCACACTCTGCTGGCCCCGAACGTGGAAATCAGGTTTTGGAGGACAAAGGACGGCGACGAGATGGATTTCGTCCTGCTTAAGGATCGCAAACCCCTCCCGATCGAGGTAAAAAGCTCTCTTTCAAATCCTAAAGTCTCAAGGGGGCTAAGGCGTTTTCTCTTGCGCTATCCCGAGACCGCCAACGCCATCGTTGTCAACGAGCGGCATGACGCTACAGTGGCTTGTGGGAAATGCGCTGTAAGATTTTTGACGTTTGAAGCGTTTTCTTCTTTTACCCTTTAGAGAGGCGCTTTTCCGCACAAGCGGGAGAGGCGGCGGCGATCCTGCCCAAAGATCCTGGATTACATCGGGGTTCCAAATGCGCCGCAATTTATTTTTATATATTGAGAAGTTGGAAAATGAAGAAACCGCCCCGGAAAATTCGAGGCGGCTCTTACATTTTTAAAATTTCTCCCCCGGTTGGACAAACTTCGAACTTGGATACGGGATGCGATGGCGGTTCAGCAAGGAATTGCTGAGCTGGAATCGATGAAATTTCCCTTCAGTTGATCCGGAAGCATAGTTGGGAGCACCGAAGCGGCCTAACCTCACCTAGGTAACCTTACCCCCGGAGTCGAAATCCCGCGACTCAGTCGGGAAACCGTAAGGCATCATGGGCGCCATCTGGTTCGTCACATGAGCATCGCGATGGCGTTTATAGCGAAGAATAGGAGGAAGCTTTGCTGTGGCAGCTCGCATATCGTCAGCTTAAGCGCGTCGCCTAGGACTCAAGAGTCCAGCCACACCCTTCTTGATCGCCATGACATAGACAAAATCCTGTGTTCCCCCGGACGGTTTTCGGTGTTTCTCGTTTAGACGGCGACACACCCTATATCCAGTCCCCAGTTCCCGGCCGAGAGCAGCCGCGCTGTAACGTCGCACGGGCAGGCCGCTGCAGCGCGCCGGACCCGTGGGCGCGAACGTAGACATAACCACTGCGCCGCCCGGCTTCAGGCAGCGCTTCAGGTTGCTCAGGTAGCGTCTTCGGTCTGCGGCGCGCGTCAAAAAATGAAAAACGGCCCGGTCATGCCAGAGGTCGACCTTTAAGTCGAGGCGTTCGCTCGCCAGATCGGCACGTAAGAATTTTACGCCTGCCCCGGAACGTCCCAGCCGCTTCTTCGTCTCGCGCAAGGCTGCGGCGGAAAGGTCCACTAGGACCAACCGCTTTCCGCCCGCTTTCAAGAGGTGGTCAGCCAGGTTTGAAGCGCCGGCTCCAGCGTCGAGGATGCACGCATTCTGAGGAAGACGCGCCGCCCGAATCAGAGCCAGCGATTTTGCCGGCCGCCCTTGCGTCCAACTGCGTTCCCCAGGCTGGCGCGTCCTGTAAATTCCGTCCCAATAGGATTTTGCTCTCATTTTTTCCATTGAAGGGATGCCATGCCATGCCATGCCATCCCGACGGCCAGCGTCGCGAGTCCCGCTATCCAAATGGCGGGTTCGACCCAGAATGCGAGGAACGCACAGCCCGCGAGCCCGGCTCCGGCGATCCATCGCGGATACCTTTGGGATTCTTCAGGAAGACGCAGGGCGGCGAGGTTGGTAATCGCATAGTAGACGAGGACGGTGAAGGCGCTGAATGACCATGTCGTCTTGACGCTTCCGATCGCGACGAGCCCGACGATCATGAGTGCGGTCGTTATCACGGCTGGGACGGGCGTGCCGCCGTCTTTCGAAACGCGGGAGAAAATCTTCGGCATATCGCCCCGCCGTCCCATCGCAAGCAATACCCTGGATAGTCCCAGGTTTAGATTGAGCAGAACACCGAGCATTGCCGTCACGGCTCCAACCGCTAGTAGGAGGGGGATTCCCGGAAGGTCTAGGTTGCGGGCGATTTCCTCGAGTGGAGCTCCCGTCGTTTGCGTGAGTTCGCCGTATCGATGGGCTCCCACCGATGCGATCGCGATGAAAGCGACGGCCGCGTAAAGGATGACGGTGACCGTCAACGTGGACAGAACCGCCCGGGGAATGGTGCGACCAGGTTCGACGACCTCCTCTCCAAGCGTCGCAATCCTGCCGTAACCCGTATAGGCGACGAAGAGGAGGGCGGTCGCATGGAGGAACGAGCGCGGGTCGGGGGGTGTCGAAAGTGCCGAGGTCAATTCTGCGATTCCGGTCTCCGGCAAAGCGAAGAACCCCATGAGTACGAATGCCGAAAGCGAAACGAGCGTGAGACCGACGATCGCCGCGTTCGCCTTATTGGATCGCCGCATTCCGGTGAGTAGCAGGATCATGACGGAGATCGTCAAGCCCGCTGCCAAGGGGCTCAGGCCTTTTTGAGATTCGGCGCCAACCAGCGCGAGGATATATCCCGCTCCTCCCAGAGCGGCGGTCGCCGCCGAAGCCGACTTGGCGCACAGGAACATCCAGCCGGCGGCGAACCCGGCGGCAGGATGCAGGTATTGGTAGCCGTATTCGTAAGAACCACCACTGGTCGGGTGGCTGGCGGCGAGTTGCGCGCTTGAAAGCCCGTTGAAGAGGGCGATCAGCGCGGCGAGCGCGAGCGCGGGCAGCGCCCATGCTCCGACGATCCCGGCCGCGAGACCGATGCTGACGAACACGCCCGTTCCGATGATCGAACCCAGGCCCAAAAGGACTGCTCCCGGAAGTCCTATGACTCGCTTAAGGCCGGCAGAATCCATTAGTGAACTAACTCCTTGAAGAGTTCCGTGATCTTCTCGCGGGATTTCCGCAGCACTCGCTTTCCGCGGGCCGTCGCGCGGTAGATCTTCCGCACGCGCCCGTTTCTCTCCTCAGGGTTCGATCGGAGGTAGCCGCTGCGTTCCATCGAATGCAGCAGAGGATAGATCGTCCCGGGGCTAAGGTGATAGCCGTGCCGGGACAACTCCTCGATGATCCCGAAACCGAAAACCGTCTCGTGGGCGGCGTGATGGAGGATGTGAAGCTTGACGAGTCCTAAGAAGAAGTCCTGGTCTTTCATATAACGAAAACCGATATCGTGATTCGTTATATAATATATGATGCGCCTAATATTGTCAAGTTAAGACGATAAAAAGCCGCCCCGACAAACGTCGAGGCGGCTTCGTGATATTTAGTGTTATTTAAAGCAACTCCCCCAGTAGGACCAAAAGGGTAACTCTTAAAAGCACTGTAAATATAGACTATTTTTTCCCGCCTGACCTTTCCTTAGCGCCTTTGGGCGAGCGAATCCGCTATTTGAGGCGCCGATTGAGGATAAACTACGCCGCAGCGGCGGCGGGCGCCGGCGTCAGCCCGAACACCTTGCTGCGCCTGGAACGCGGCGAAGGTCGGCCGCAGGATTGGACCATCAGCAGGCTTCTCCGCTACCTTGGGCGCGCGCTCAAGGAGGTCTTTCCGGGGGCCGAAGATGTGTACGACCTCATCATCCCGCCCAAGGACTTCGGCAGCTGGCTGCGCAATCTTCGATTGAGACGCGGCCTGCAGCAAAAGGAGCTTGCCGAAATCCTAGGACTTAGTAAGGTAAGCGTGTGCAGGTATGAGAAGAATATTGTCAAGCCGCAGGAAGCCATACTAAAACGACTCAGGAGGAGGTTTAGCCTTAATGGAGAATTCGAGCGCTACATATAGTCCGGTCCCTCACGACCGGCAGCTAAGAAGAGACTGGTGGCCGCTTGCGCGGCGACTGATCGTGGCGTCCGTTCTCGCGTCACAAGCCTATTGGGTCTTCGGGTGGCGGGTTCCTCTCGCGGATCTGCTGACGTTGGGGGGGACCTCATCTCCATGGAGGTCTGTTGCGTACAGAATCGTCATTCGCGGTGCTTGTAGCCCTTCTTGAAAGCGGCCAATAGCGCCAAGCCCTCTTTGCGCTTCTGCTCATCCACGACATCGAGAACGCCTGCCGCTAAGATGTCTAGAAAGGGCGAATAGAGGTCCTTGGATTCACTTAGGAACCGAGCCACGCACTCTGCGGCCGCCTCGGATGCCAGCGCCCCGACCTCCATGCCGAGCAGTACAGCTCCGGCGGTCGCATAGTCTTCATGCTCGATGCCCGGCTTGTTTGCTAGGTCGTAGCGCCGGTCGTCTTCGGTGCCGCCGACATAGTTTTGGAGCCAGTAGTCGATATCCTTGGCGTCGTCCTTATGTTTCTCTTTGCCCTGGGCTTTCCGATCCAGGAAGGCGATGATCTTCAAAAGCACGAATCCCGGCACAGTGATCACCGAGACAGAGGGGCCGTCCTCTAGTTTGACCTTGCTCGCCGCGGCGCAGACCTCATCGAACCCTACTACCGACATCTCGAATTCCGACTTCGGCCAGACCAAGGTCCCGCCCGGCGCAATCTCAGCACCATAAGGGATCAAATCCACCATCGCGGTCCTGCGATGCAGCCGATGCTCAATGCTCCGATCGGGTTCGAACTTGCAATCAGGCCCGAGCAGCTTCTCGCGGAGCTTCTCATAGGTCGGCCAGTCGCGCACGCGCACTCCAAAATCGGCATCGTTGGTCCTGCGGAATTGTGGGTAATCGGAACCTTTTTCGGGTGTGAGCTCCGTCATCAACGCGCCGACCAAAACGACTTCAACTCCCAGCCCTTCGGCGGCTCGGCAAACGTCCCTGACGACTTCCGTAAGTCCACTATCCATTGGTGACCTTGGGTTCTATGAAGCGTTCGTAGATCATCTGAGCCGTCTCAGCTTCGCGCGCGCCGCCGGCCTCTAGAAGCTCCGCGTAGATCAGAAGCGGCGTCGCCAGAGGCCATGGCCCCTGGGTTTCATCCCCCACGGCTGCCGTTCCGAACAGACGCAGCAAAGTGACATTTCCGCCTGCTTCATCGCGGAGCATGGGCTCCTGCTTGAGGGCTTCTCTTGCCCGATCATTCACGAAGAGCGTGATTGCATCCGGCTCAAGATAATGAGTCAGCTCACGAGCGGCCATCCCGCCGGTGATCGCCCAGCGGCCTTCTCCCATGTTGGCAAAACGAAGGGCGAAGTCATCCACGATTTCCTCGGGTTTGCGCGCCTTGTGCCGGTAGCGTCCCAGGAGGCATGTCGGACGCAGCTTTAGCGCATACCCCCGCACGAAGAGCTCGATCAGTGCCTTGATATCCCCGAATCGGCGCTTGCCTTTGGCCGCAGGCAAGATCCACTGCCGCCGCTTGAGTTCCCGCATGACCGCATGTACGGTCGCTAGGCCGACACCGGCTTGTTCAGCGATCGTCCGCAAGGGATCGCCCACTGCGGGCGGATGGGTCAGCAGGTAGTGGACGACCTTCAAGCCTCCAGGCTGGATCAGCCTACCGGGCTCAGTCTTGAGCGGACGATCAGGCTTCTTCCCGCGGATATCCACGACCACATGCGGAGGCTTTCGGATGAAGATGTTTCCCTGCGCGTCAACGAAGAATACCCCGGCTTTACGGAACTCCTCTGCGACCGGCTCTGGAATCCAATCCGCGAAAAGCACGGCCTCGCCCGCCAGGGGTCTCATATGGAGGATGATGTGGCCTGCCTGGTTTCTAGTTGTGGGCTGGGCTTTGGCCTCGCCAGTCAAATTTAGGGGTGGCCTTGTGCCGATGTGGAGGAAGAAATCATGGGGCCCCCTGTTGATTTGGTCCAGATCTACGGGCAGATCGGGGCCTAGGGCATCCCGGAGGTGTCCAAGGCAAGCCTGGATGAATGGGGTCATGTTCCGCATATCGCCTCTGTTCCGTTATATGGAACAGTATAAATTACGGAACATATTTTGTCAATAGCAAATATTCTATTAGTAAAAACAAGCAAAATCGCAAGTCCAGCCGGCTGCGCCTTGCTTTCTTGGTAAACCCACGCTAGAGTCATGGAGTAAGTGGCTTCATATCTCGAACGCTTCACTGAGCATCTTGCCCGGCAGCGCCGGTACTTCCTTCGTAGCATCGAGACCTATGGCTACGCGGTCAAAGCGTATCTGGCCTCTCTCGCCTCCAGGGCCAGCCCCGCTTCTTCCATCTCTCCAACAATTCTCGTTGCTTTCACAGGTACGTCCTCCTCCGCCCTACTCACTAATTCCGGAACCTAAATCTGTCTCATCTTATCTTGGCAAAAAGGGAGGCGGCGATGCGGCTTGAGGCCGCTGAGAACCGTAGAGAGGAAAACCATGCAAAAAAGTTCAGTGCCCTACCTGCAGGGGCAAGTAAGACCAAAAGGGTAACTGGACAAAAAAGTCATAAAAAATCGGCCCTTCCCAATTCAGGGAAGGGCCGAAGTTACCCTATCCAAAGATTCTCCCCAGGTAGGACGAAAAGGGGAACACTGAAAACCGTCGTAAATATCGACGGAATCCTTCCACCAGACCTGCGCACGGCCTCGCTGGGCGAGAAAATCCGCTATGTCCGGCGCCGTTTGGGGCTCTCATGTAAGGAACTCGCACGCCGCGCCGGGATCGGAAACAACACCCTGACGCGGCTTGAGAGGGGGGAGGGTAAGGCGATCGACGCGGTGGTCGGCCGCGTCCTCCGGGCGCTCGGACCCGCCCTGGCCGAGGCATTTCCCGGGACTCAGGACATCTTCGACCTGCTTTTTCCATCCACGAGCTTCGGAGATTGGCTGCGCAACTTTCGGCTGCGCCGAGGCCTCCAGCAGAGGGAACTTGCCGAAATTCTAGGACTTAATAAGGTAAGCGTGTGCAGGTATGAGAAGAATATTGTCAAGCCGCAGGAAGCCATACTAAAACGACTCAGGAGGAAATTCAATCTCAATGGGGAATTCGAGCGCTACTTATAGCACAGTCCCACACGACCAACAGCTGAGAAGAGACTGGTGGCCGCTTACACGGCTGCTGATCGTGGCGTCCGTTCTCGCGTCACAAGCCTACTGGGCCTTTGGGTGGCGGGTTCCTCTCGCGGATCTGCCGGCGCTGGGGGGGAGAATCTTGACGGCTATGTTCGGTATGGCGCTTATATCCGGCGCGCTGGTTTATCTCTGCGCTCTGCTTCTCATGTTGTTGCTGTTGGCCTTCATATTGATGAACGGCTACAGCTACGACGCCTGCTACTGGACGTTCCGAAACATTTTCAGGCTTCGATCCCACCGTCTTCGCGCAGGCTTCTCGCTCGCGGGAGAACTCGCTCTCTTTGTCTACGGTTTCTTCTTGCTACGCTGCCTTCTCGCCGTGTTATAACTCCGTTCCAATCATGGACTGCCCATGTCGGATGCGCATACAACCAGACCTCTCTCAGACTCAATACTTAGGCAGAAAGCCGTACGCTTTTGTGGGGGAACGTCACGAGGAGGACGGCTAGCAGGAAGACCACATTCATGGCCCTATTCATTAGAATGGCCAGGACAATCTTGTATGTGCATTGATATGTCGGTATACATCTCGTCACATCTGGGACAGCGCTGAGGCCTCAAGGGCAGATGCCTCGGGTTCCTCGGGCGGTGCGGGGCGCTCTCATGGACAAGTCTGAGCGCATCTTCCAAAAGCATCTTCCGCTTCACAGGTTCCGGTTTAGGAGTCCCGCATTTTTCACAAGGATATTCGGCCGCTATAGTATTCGCATACGCTTTGTTAACGCCGCCTGGAGGCAACTCCAGTCCATGCTTCTTTATGAGGCAGTTGATGTAAGTCTCATGTCGACATTTCGCGCAAACAAAAAAGAAGGCTGGTATTTCTTTGGACATGGTTAAACGTCGCGAGTTGTTGACGGGCGCATACGGGGAGTTTACTGCTCGGCGGGGAGGAGGGCAAGGGGGGAAATCCCCCCTCGTAGGTGCTATTGCTAAACGGGTTTTCTGAGCTTATATTATGTACAGATCCCATGTCGAAATCCATTCTTCTGGTTTGTAAGAATTGTGGCTACGAGAAATCGCTCAATAGTGTGCGTCAGCGCATCGCAGACGCTTGGCGAATTTCTCTCACTGCCGTTGAGGGCAGGGTGCGCCGGAATTCAGGGAAATTGAGATGCTCATCATGCGGCCAAAAGGGCGGAGTTCGGCTAAAGAGCCTCGGTTCTCCTGATCCAGAAAAAAAGAAATCAAAGGAATACCACGGCCCTACGACTATCCAGGGTTTTGTTGAGGCTAAGGAAGTGTTGCGGGTCAAGCGTTTTGGGACTTTTCTCCGTCATTTGATCTTTGCGACTCGAGCCGCCGAGCTCGGTTATATTCCTTCCGTCTTTGAAGCGTCTGCCGCTTAATCTCGGCTCTCCGCTTCAATATCTCATCCATCCGCCCCGCGTAGACATCATCAGGGCAGACGTTCTTCAACTTCTCACGCGGCGTCTTATTGTGCGCTTCCACTGCTGCCGCGACCGCCTCCCTCAACTCCTCCGGCGAGCAGTAGACCAGGAGCCGCACTCGCCCCTTGATCTTCTTGTTCACCGCCTCCACCTTTCCCTGCGTCTGAGGATGGTAAGGACGCCCGAAGATGTGCCGGATGCCGTGCAGCCCTAGATATTGCCGCAACTGCGACCCCGTGAAGCCAGGGCCGTTGTCCGAAAGCAGCAACGGCTTCTCTTTGAGCTCATGGCCGGCTGCTCGGGCCGCCTCCATCGCCTCTTCCACCGCGTCGGCGATCGACAGCGAGGATTCGTCCGGCATGACCGGCATCGCCAGAATCTTACGCGAGTAGTCGTCGACGACCGGGATGGCTTTGTAATAACCCCAACCGGCGACGAACATGTTGGTCCCGTCGCACTGCCAGATCTGGTCGGGAGCTGTCGTCTTGTGCTGCCATTCCTTCTTCGCAGGCAGGTCTGCGAGCGCGCGAGGCTCGATGAGGCCGCGGGCCTTCAGCATCCGAAACAGCGTCGATTCCGATACCGCGATCTTGTCCTCGTCGAGGAGCTTCGTCGAAAGCAGTCTCGGGCTCAATTCGGGGTGAGCCTTCGCTACTTCCAATGAGCGCTTCTCTTCTTCGGGAAGAAGCTTCATCCAGGAATCCGGCGGACCGCCTTTCCGTTCAAGGCCTTTGATCCCGCCCTTCTCGTAGTTCTTCCGCCAGCGATAGAAGGTTGAGCGAGGGATCTTCGTGGCCACGAGCCGTTTTTCGCGTCCGCGTCCTCCAGATTCTACCGCTTCTACGAGCCCCGCGCGCTCCACAGCCTTCATCCTTCGGTGCCAGCCTCGCCCGATACGCTCAGACTTTTTTTAAAAAGCGCCAGTTGGAGCGCGTGCTCTGCCAGGAGTTCCTTGAGCTGGCTATTCTCGCGCTTCAGGCTCTTCACCTCGGCCGCGTTAGCCTGACGCAGACTATCGCCCTTAAGCCGCGCCTTGCCGGCCTCCATGAAGTCCTTGAGCCAACTGTAATAAAGCGCCGACGAGATGCCTTCCCGGCGACAGAGGTCTGCGATCGAGACCTCTCGCTTCATCCCTTCGATGATGATCCGAATCTTTTCTTCAGCCTGAAACTTCTTCCTCGTCCGACGCCGCACACGCTTCAGGAAATGATCCGCGGTGGGCGCTACAGCCTTATCTCCATTTCCAGCTACCTGAACTGCTGTTTCCATGACTGCCTCCGTGTCTATTTTACCGCCTCAGACACGGCTTGATTCGCAAAGATTTAAACGGCACGAACTGTCCCACAGAGTATAAACCTCAACAATAGATTCGAATTGAAGTTTTAACATCGTTTCGCTGAAGCCACTTTTCAAAAGTTAATGTCTCTCCCGTGTTTTCCCGCGCAGTATTAACGTCCCATGCTGCATAGCCATTAATTGTCTTTTTACTCCTTAGATTAACCTGGACCCCGCGAAGTTCCCAACATCCCGAGGTCGTAGGCAATGCCAGAGATAAGACCAGTGCGCCTAAAATGGTTGGTAATTTACTGGTCATCAACTCCTCATTATTTCTGTAATCAGATTGTTTTGATCAAGTGCGTCTAACGGATTACGCTAAGCCGCCGCTACCCAGCGGCGGGACCTAACAAGCGGGCGGCTTAAGCGCTTGTTAGGCGCTTTTCATCTCACTGTACGTGTTTTCCACTCTTCTGTTGAGAAGTAAGACCCTTTGTCTTCAGCTCTCCGAGTGCTTTATTCAAAATCCATAGTGCGCAAATTGCCGCTACGGTAAATAACGGGATGGAATATATTCCGGCAAAATAAACGATCTCAAATGCCCAGTCGGGGAAGGGGGCGATACCAATCAAAAACCATCCGAAAACGCCACTAATAAAGACTTCCCCGCAAGCCACTTGATATACAAGATTATTCCTCCCTCGAACCAATTGCCACAACTGAAAGGCTACCAGTATTAAGAAACCACCCCAAATAGCAGATACTCCGACAAAGATGCAGGCATAAAGCACCGTTCCGTATTGGCTAACAGAATTGGCAACTGAGAGGATGTGTGTAAGTCCCTGTGCTAGCACTATGAGTGTCAATATGCAAAGCACCCAAGAGGCGGCGTCCCGATAGCTGGAGAAATTTAAAAAGCGTAACCTCTGGTTGATGAAATCAACTTAGGCCAGTTAGAGCTGGCCGACACCGAGAGGTTACGCTTAATGAATGGTACCA